>NZ_CP041217.1:2192500-2800000 GCF_006542275.1 Saccharibacillus brassicae | reverse complement strand
TAGATCGGCAAGAACTGCGCCGGAATATCGGATTCGCCAAAATTGGATATACTGCCCGGTCCCCAACCAAATCCACCGCTGTTCACTGCTTCCTTCCTTCAGCGGCAGCAGCTCCACTCCCGTAACGACGGTTTTCATGGCTGTCAGCGTGCCGCGGCGTTCCTCCGCTTGTAGCGTCTCTTCCTGGAATGTTTGTTATTCTCGATCATAGAAACACAAGAAACAAACCAACGGATATTGTTGTTTCTTATAGTCATGTAGAATATGAAGGCTAGAATGCTATCTTGATGAAAAGAGGTCTTACTATTGAGAATAATGTTTCGAACAATTGTGATCATCGGGTGTATTTTTGTTTTCACTGCATGTTCCGACCGAAATACTGAAGGAGCACCTCCACCTCCAGTAAGAGCTGATTCTAAAATGACTCTTAAACAAATTGTTGAAGAAATACAAAAGCAACAAATAACTGAAATCAATATTTTCAAGTCAGAGAGGCACGGCTTCATAGGTAGTGTGTTACTAAAAAAAACTATCCAATGACGAAGAATTTTCTGTTATCGTTCAATCTTTGTCGACGGCAAGCCAGCAGTTGGGTATAGCGGATACAAAAATTCCCGATTATGATTGTGTTATTTCTCTGAACAATAATACATCTGTTTCATTTCATTACTGGATCAATGCTGAGGATAAGCAAGGTATGTTAGCGAACGTAAACGATACAGGGATTACTTACACAGTGGCGCCAAATTCTGTCCAGGACTTGCTTCAACTTATGGAATGAGTCTAAAACCTTCACAAATAGACGTCCATTTGTAATCGTACACTTTCCCAGACACTTCAGGTCAGCAGATTAAAGCCAAATTCAGTCCCCAGTCATGCAGTTAAAAACAAAAAAACGGCTCGTGTTTGAGCCGTTCTTTTAAGCTTGTTTATAGTGCGGATTGCACAAGTTTTATGGTTATGGATGTTTGCAGCACTAATCCTTTTTATGATTCGTCAAAATATAATACCCGAGCTTAGTCACTAAATAAAAACTAAAAATCACGATAAGAGTTCGGGAGATCACGTATCCGTCTAACGCCAACTGGTATCCTCCTGAAATAAAAAATTCGCTATTAAAGGTTAAATACAAAGCGGCAACAATAGGCAAAATAATAAGAAGAAACGCTAAAGGTCGTAAATTTCTGTTCATCAAACTTCACCCCTTCATTAACATTATACCAGACGAATTTAAAATTATTTTATGTTTTAAGTATATTTTACAATAGGGGCACGTCCATATAGAAAACCGGTCTGGCTAGGCCGATTCTATTTTCCGATAAGAAGTGTTCGATATGAGAAAATCAGCCGTCCGGAGATCGATTCGTCCTTCACCCGTCACGCCTTTTCATATACCATAGAAGAAAATCCACGGCAGACGAAAAGGACCGATTTCTATGAACCCGACAAAAGCTTTATCCAAGCAGCAAGCGTTAATCGATAGGTACGCCCAGTCCCCGGAGAAACAGCGACAGCTGTACCGCCGGACGCTGGTTACGGTCATTTTCTCGCAAATCTTCGGCGGGGCCGGGCTCGCGGCCGGGGTCACCGTAGGGGCGCTGTTGGCCCAGGACATGCTTGGCACGGACAACTTCACGGGCGTTCCGACGGCTCTGTTCACGCTGGGCTCGGCGGCGGCGGCTTTTGGGATTGGGCGCTTCTCGCAAAAGTACGGGCGGCGCCTCGGACTGGGGCTCGGATTCGTGGCGGGAGGCCTCGGCGCGATCGGCATCGTGCTGGCTGCCGTCATGGGCAGCGCGGCGCTGCTGTTGGTGTCGCTGCTGGTCTACGGGGCCGGGACGGCTTCCAATCTCCAGGCGCGTTACGCCGGGACGGATCTCGCCGAACCCAGGCAAAGAGCCACGGCGGCCAGCATGGCGATGGTGTTCACGACGATCGGGGCGGTAGCCGGTCCCAATCTGGTCGGGGTCATGGGCGACGTCGCGGTGTCCATGCAGATCCCGCGCCTGGCCGGGCCTTTTGTGCTGGCGGCCGCCGCTTACCTGTTGGCCGGAGCCACGCTGCTGCTCTTTCTTCGGCCCGATCCGCTGCTCGTCGCCAAAGCGGCGGCACTCCGGCACGTACCGCAGGCGGGCACCCCGCCTGCCGCCGCTCAAGGCAGCCGCAGAGGCGTGACGATCGGCGCCTGGGTCATGATCCTGACCCAGATCGTCATGGTCGCGATCATGACGATGACTCCCGTACATATGCGGCACCACAGTCACGGACTGGCCGAAGTCGGCCTCGTAATCGGGTTTCATATCGGGGCCATGTATCTGCCTTCCCTGATCACGGGAATGCTGGTGGACAAAATCGGCCGGACCGCGATGGCCGCGGCATCCGGCGTCACGCTGCTGCTGGCCGGGATTACCGCTGCGCTGGCGCCCGCCGATTCGATGTTCATGCTGATCGTGGCGCTCTCGCTGCTGGGATTGGGATGGAATTTCGGATTGATCAGCGGAACGGCAATGGTCGTGGACGCGACGACTACCGCCAACCGGGCCAAAGTCCAGGGGTCCGTAGACGTCCTGATCGCTCTGGCCGGCGCTTCCGGCGGCATCCTGTCGGGAGTCGTCGTCGCCTATTCCAGCTATGCGGCGCTTTCTTATGCCGGAGGATTGGTGGCATTGTTGCTGCTTCCGCTTTTGCTCGGCCTGCGTCCGAAATCGATACGCTAAACGACAAAACGCCCTGTTCAGGGCGTTTTGTTTTTCCCACGAAAGCTATAGGTGTCACGACTTGGTCAGGCCGCTCAAAGCGCCCGAGACAAAATGTTTCTGGAAAACGATAAAGAGGATCATCGGCGGAAGCGCTCCGAGCATGGCGACGGCGGAAGCGGCGTTCGGATAAGAATTTTCGCTGAAAAAAGTCGTAATATACGTGGTGATCATGCGCATCTCCGATTTTTGCAAAAAATACAGCGGAAACAGATATTCGTTATAGGTGGCAATAGACGTGATGATCGCCATGCTGGCCGTGACGGGACCGAGCAGAGGCAGAATCATTTTATAAAAGATGGAAAAGCTGCGGCAGCCGTCGATTTGGGCGGCTTCGTCCAATTCTTTGGGGATCGTTTTGATAAAATTCGTGTACAGGAAAATGCACAAAGGCAGGTGGAAAGCCGTCGACAAGACGATGATGCCCCAATATGTGTTGATCGCGCCGAGCTGAAGCATCGTTTTGTACAGCGGCACGATCAGCGTCACGCTCGGAACCATCATCACGCCGATAAAGATCAGGGCGGCGGTATTCGTGATGCGGTTCTGAAGCCGGGCGAGCACGTAGCCCGTCAGAGAGCCGACCGCAAGCGTCAAAGCGACGGTGCAGAACGTAACGAGGAGCGTATTCATCAGCACGGCGTAGAAAGCTCCGTCTTGCAGCGCCATCAGATAGTTGTCCCAATGAATGTCCCGCGGCAAAGCCCATTTGATGCTGAGATCGCTTTTGGCTTTGAACGAGGCTACGACCGACAGATAGATCGGGATCAGATGAAAAGCGATAATCAACAAGCCCGTGACGTTCAAGAAAAGCTTCTCTTTTCTCATAGATACTCCACTTCTTTGCTTCTGAAATAGGCTCTGAGCAAATAAGCGACCGCAAAGATGATCAGCACGAGCACAAATCCGACCGCCGAGGCTTGTCCGGCATTTTGATTCCAGAAGTACAGATGATTGACCAGAAAGCCCAAAGAGTAAGTGGCATTGCCGGGTCCGCCATTGGTCAGGGTGACGATCATGTCGAACATTTTCAATCCGCCGATCGTGTCGATAATGAACGTTGTCGTCATGGCCGGAACCAGCAGCGGAAGCGTGATGCGCCGGAACATCTGCCACCTGCCCGCGCCTTCCACAAGGGCCGCCTCGCGCAGCGAATGCGGGATTCCCTGCAATCCGGCCAGATAAATCAGCATAGTGACGCCGATATTTTGCAGGGCAAACGAACCCGCAATGATAAAAACGGCCCGATTGCCGCTGCCCAGCCAGTCTGTCCGTTCCACGCCGAACAGACCCAGCAGCTCATTGATGGCGCCGTCGTTGTATTGAAACATTCCGTACATCATGTAGCCCATGATGATGCCCGCTATGATCGACGGCAGATACACGAACAACCGGACCGCATGGTTAAGACGGAACGATTGATTCACGAACAAAGCGTAGGCAAGCCCCAGCACATTTTGGATCAACGAGCAGGCCACGCCGTAGATCAGCATATTTTTCAAAGCGATCAGGAAAATGGGGTCCGCCCCGATCTCCCTGAAGTTGGCGAAGCCGACAAAGTCGAAATCCGGGGAAAACCCGTCCCAGTTCGTGAGCGAGATCCGCATTCCGTTCACAAACGGAAAAAGATGAAAGACGGCGATCAGCAGCGCGGCCGGCAGCAGCATCAGATACATGTCCCAATTTTTAACTCGCAACGGTATTCACTTCCCGACTTTTTAAAATGAGAGCCTGACGGACAGGGCAGCAATCTGCTGTGTCTGTCCGCAAGCTCTGGTGCGCAGTCAGTCGTTCTGGCTTCTCAACCGGACGGCATTGCTTCGCATCGTCTGCACGGCGTCATCCGGCGTCATCTGACCCGATACGAGACCGGAGCCGACCTGCTGCATAATGCTCCACATGCCTCCGGGCAAATAAGACCGATCGAAGTAGCCGTTGATCGGCACTTTCGCATATTTGTTCAGATCATCCGTCAGCATTCCCATATCGCTGTTCACATCGGTGAATCCCGCCACGTTGACTTCGACTTCCGCAAGCCGCTTGACGTTGTCCGGCTTGGCCAGATAATCGACAAACCGGATCGCCTGCTCCCGATGTGCGGAATCTTTCCAGACGCCGATCGCCGTTCCTTCTCCGCCTACGAAAAACGGCCGGTCGTCCGAATAATAGGCGGGCAGGGGAGCGATGCCCAAGTCGGCTTCCGGATTGAACTCCAGAATCGATTTGATGCCGCCCCTGAATTTGAACGCGACTTCGTTTTTCGCTATCGCTTGATCGACGCTTTCTTCGGTCGCGGTCAGCACGTCTTCGTTCAAATACCCTTTTGCTTTTAACTCGGTCAACATCCCGGCGATCAAGGTCCATTTCTGCCAATCGAACGTGCCCTCTTCCAAGGCGCGGCTGTCATCATGCGAAGGGCTCGTAATATACAAAGGCATGGATAGATTGTTCAGAAAACTGGCAAACGACCGGGGATCTTTGCCCCACATGCCGATCGGCGTAAATCCGCTGCTTTTGATCTTCTCGCATGCGTCCAGAAAATCTGTCCACGTCTCGATTTTGTCGATATCGACGCCCGACTTTTCCAGCACCGTTTTGTTGGTCATCATCCCGTCTTGAGCAATCGTCATGGGCAGGACATAGACCTGGCCTTTATCGTCCGCGATGATCGGCTTGAACGTCTCTTTGATCCCGCCGAACCAGGGACGATCATTGAGCGGCGTCAACAAATCGCCGTACCGTTCCACGGACCATCCGTGCGTCGTCCACAGATCCGGCAGATCGCCCGAAGCCATCTTGGCTTTCATCAGAGCTTCAAAATCCGCGCCCTGACTCGAAATATCGACCGCGATACCGGGGTTCTCCCGCTCGAAGCCCGCAGCGATCTTCTGCAATTCGGTTAACGAATGCTGTCCGAGGTTGGACATGAATTCAAGCGTGACCTGCTGCGAATCGTCCGAACTTCCTGCCTGCCGCGCCGAATTTCCGGAACATCCGGCCAGCAGAATCATCATGGCCGTCAAGCCGGCGCCGATCCTCTTTTTCATAAGCTTATTCCTCCTCGAATGTGGGGCGCCCGGCTTCCAGCAGGGCTCTGGCTTCCGGCGTAAACGGTACATACCTCGACACGTCCCTGAAAATCGTATAGATCGCGGGTCCGGTATGCACGATAATCGGCGGGTCCGCCGCATCGATCGTCAGCTGCCCGCACAGCTCGCCGATGTGACGTTCTTCCTCGGGCGTCAACGGCTGCACCACGTAAGCAAACGTAATATGAAACCGATAACGGTCATGGTTCGGGAACTTCACGCCGGTCACTTCCGCAAGCCGGTCCCTGAACTGCCGCAGCCGCTCGGCGGTCGCCGGGTCGGCCGGCCGAAGCCAGATGCGGCACGCATCGAAGCTGTCCACCGTCATGGCGAACGATTCCGGCACGTCGACTTCCTGCCATTTTCGAGCCAAAAAAACGTCGGTGTCTTCGAGCGATGCCTGCGTGCTCAGATGCCGGGACCAAAGCGCTTGTTCCCGATTGTGATCGCACAGCAGTTCGAACACGGTCATATGCACGGACTCCGGCGGCAGAAGCGCGAACCGTGCTGCGAAAGGCAGCCGGCGGAATATCGCTTGAACGTGGGCAATTTGCTGCATGACGGTCTCATTTCGGGTTAAATCGCATACGATCGTGCTGCCCGGGAAGTCGTTACGGCTTCCGTCTGCATTGAACTTGCGGTTCTCCACCGCATAAGTCGGATAAGAGTTGTCCACTTTCCCATACACCTCGCTTGATCGAATTGGGCTTTTCCGGGGATTGCTGTACTTTTTTATGACACCGGTGTCATTATGCGCAAACAAGCGCTGCTTGGCTCCTCCTTCCTAGGATAGGTTCACTGTAACGCTGTTGTATAAATTACGATCAAGATTTATGTAATATTTTCTTATTAGTGAAATTAGCCACTTAACAAGCGGGACGCTATCGGAGCGATAGCTGTCGGGTTATTTTACGCTTTGCCGAATGACGAGCTGCGGATCGACTTCGACCGATACCAGATCGGTGTCGCCGTCGATGATTTTGTCTACCGTCTGCACAATTTGTCTCGCCAATTCTTCAAAATCCTGTCCGACCGTGGTCAGGGGAGGATAATAATAATTCGAAATCGGAATATTGTCGAACCCGATAACTGAGACGTCGCCCGGAATGGTCAAGCCATGACTGTATATCGAATGGTATACAGCCACCACTTTCTCGTCCCCCGATACGAAAAACACTTCCGGCAGCAGGTTTTGCTCGATTTTCCAATCGACGAACCGCTTTATTTTCTCGAATTCGTTCATATGATACACCACTTCCAACAAATCGAGCGAGATGCCCTGCAGGCGGTACGCTTCAACCATCGCGTTCGCCCGCTCCCGATTGACCGCCATGTCGGCGCCAAGCAGCAGGCAGATCCGGGTCAGGCCCCGTCCGAACAAATAGTCGGCCGCGTCCAGCATGCCTTTGCGGTTATTGTTGGATACGGAAAAAGCGGCCTGTTCGTGCTTCTCGACCGATACGAACGGAATTTGGTTGTCCAGCGCAAGTTGGACCCGTTTGTCATTCTCCTCGATGTATAACAAGACGACCGCATCGACATAGCCGCTTGACGTTTCAAGAATGGAGTTTTTCAGATCGTTGTCGTCGTAAATGACTTCGTGCAGAATCGTATACCGGTTCTGGGCAGAGACGCTCGTTAGATAAGAGAACAGGATATCCAGCCATTTGGTCGTATTCTGATCGCGATTTTTGCGCACCGAGATCAGCAGCGTTTTGTGCGTCTTCGTATTCAGGTTCTGCGCGTACAAGTTTGGCTTGTAACGGGTGTCGGCAATGACTTTGAGCACCTTGTCGCGGGTAGCCGGCTTGACGTTCGGTTCGTTGTTGATGACTCTGGAGACCGTTTTGATCGACACGCCGGATAATCTGGAAATATCCCTTATCGTATATTTCAACGAGATGCAGCTCCTTTTTCCCTCATATATCTGCGCATTTTCCGAGTATAGGCAAGGTTGATACCGTTGTCAATTCGGAGCGGAGTAAACGCCAAGAGTCAGTCACCGGCGCTTGGCTTCGTACGTAACAGCATACCCGACGAATGTTGTCTTTTTGAACACATTTCCTGCGATTTCTCGGCCGATTCGCAGTAATATTGCCTTTTTGAACACATTTTTGCTGCAAAAGATCGTTTAACCGCTTTTTCGGCTCAAATTGTTGCGCTAATGACCACATTTCGGGCAAAAGATCGAGCAAATGAAGAAAAAGCGAGCAAAATGAGCACATTTCACGACACAAGCCTCAAGTCCAAATTCACGACACAAGCCTCAAACCCGAATTTCGAATCCCGAAACCCGAATCCCGAACCCCGAAGAAAATAGCCGCGCTCCACGCCCCGGATCAAGGCTTTCCGCCGCTCTGCCGGAAAGCGCCGGGCGTGACGCGTTCCAGCTTCTTGAACAGCGCTCCGTAGTAGCTGCTTGATTCGAAGCCGACCCGCCGCGCGATCTCTTCCATGCCGAGCTGCGGGATGTCGAGCAGCAGCTCTTTGCTTTTGTTCACCCTGACCTGGTTGACGTAGCTCATGGGCCGGACGCCGGTCGTCTTCTTGAACAAATGGCAAAAATATTCCGGCGTTACGCCGATCTCTGCGGCAAGCGCCTGCAAAGGGATCGCTTCACCGTAATGCCGCTCGATATAGTCGAGAGCCGGCTTCAACCGTGCATACTGCTGCCCGACCGTCTCTTTGCCTTCGACGGACACGCGCTGCAGGATTTCGGTCAACAACGTGTACAGCACCGCGGAACAAGCGAAATTGCGGAGCGTTCGTTCCTGCGGCGCCGCGGCGGCCTGCAGCAGTTCGCGCATTCGCTCCGACAGGGAATCGGGCGCATCAAGCGTGTAGACGGACGTCCCGACGATGCCGACCGTATCGAACAGATTCGCCGCGCCGCTGCCGTCGAAGATGATCCAGTCGACTTCCCACTGCCCGGATATGGCACGATATTCGTGTTTTTGCCCGGGAAACAGCAGCATGCCCATGCCCGGCTGGATCAGGTGTTCGGCGGTGCCCAGCTTGAACCTGCCCGTGCCGCTGCGGCATTGAATCCATTGGTAATCGCGGATGCCCGAATCGCGAAAAACGGGTTCTTGTTCATGCTGCAGGCCAATGCCGAGCAGGTACACGGGCAGGCGCTTGTCCCGGGCGGACAAGACGGGGAACAGAGGTCTGGGACGGGACATAAGAGCGACGCTCCTTCATCTTAATATCGGGATACCGGATTAATTATTTGAGATTTCCAGTCTAATCGGGTTCCCCTATAATCGCAATATCTTGATAGAAGAAGGAGACTGCGCGATGAATATCCAGATAGGGATCGATTATTATCCGGAGCAGTGGAGCCGGGAATTGTGGGAAAGCGATGCCAACCTTATGCAGGAGACGGGCGTGTCTACCGTGCGCATGGCGGAGTTTGCATGGAGCCGCCTGGAGCCGGCGGAAGGCGATTACCGGTTCGAATGGCTGGACGCGGCGATCGACACGTTCGCTTCGCGGGGCATGCAGATCGTGCTGTGCACGCCCACCAACACGCCGCCGAACTGGCTGACGGCCCGTTATCCGGACGTGCTGCCTCTGGACGAGCAGCTTCACGTCGTCCGCCCCGGCGTGCGCGGGCACCGCTGCAACAACAGCCCTTCCCTGCGAAGAGTAGGCTCGGCATTCGTGGAAGCGATCTCACGTCGTTATGCGAAGCATCCGGCCGTTATCGGCTGGCAGATCGATAACGAGATGCATGACCAGGAGTGTCATTGCGACACGTGCAATCAGGCTTTTGTCGCTTGGCTGCGGCAGCGTTACGCGGACCTCGAAGAATTGAACCGGGAATGGGGAACGGTCGTCTGGAGCGGCGAATACGGCGATTGGGCCGAGATCACGACGCCGATCGGCGGCGGCAGGCCGATGAATCCGTCCTACATGCTGGAGTACAAACGGTTCTGCTCGGACAGCGTCGGCCATCTGCTGAACTGGCAGCTTGAGATTTTGCGCCGCAACTGCCCGGAGCAGTTCGTGACGCATAATATGTGGCAGTATCCCAACACGCTCGATTATTACGATCTGCATCGGGAACTGGACTTCGTCTCGTTCGATTATTATCCGAATGAATTGTATCGCGATTACGGCGACCGGTTCCCGAGAAACGGAGCGCTCACGCTGGATCTGGTCCGGGGCATCAAGCGGCAGGGATTCTGGGTCATGGAGCAGCTCAGCGGAGCGCAGGGCGCCTGGATGCCGATTCAGCGCACGCCTTATCCCGGCCTGATTCGGGCCCGTTCCTGGCAGGCGATCGCTCGCGGCGCCGACCGGATCGTGCATTTCCGCTGGCGCAGCGCCACGGTCGGCGCCGAGCAGTTCTGGCACGGCTTGATCGACCACAGCAACGTGCCCGGCCGCCGATTCCGGGAATTCGCCCAACTGACCCGCGAAGTGAACCGGCTCGGCGAACGGCTCGGCGGTTCGGTCGTCGCGAATACGGTGGCGATTCTCCATTCGCACGACCAGCATACGGCACTGTCCCTTCAGGCTCAGGCCGAAGGCGGCATGTCCTACATCGACAATCTGTCCTCAATGCACAATGCCTTTCTCAAAATGGGCGTAGGCACGGATGTGATCAACTGGACGGAACCGCTCGACGGGTACAAGATCGTCGTGGTCCCTTCCCTCTTCTTGTTAAGCGAAGAAGTGGCGCGGCGTCTGGAACGATTCGCGGAGCAGGGCGGCACCGTCGTACTTACGAATCGCACCGGCGTCAAAAACATGCGGAACGTATGCGAGATGCGCCCTCTCCCCGGCCTGCTGGCGGAAGCAGCCGGGGTCGTCGTGAGCGAATACGACGCGATCGGCCGCAGCGAGCATGCGATTCGCGACGCGCAAGGCCGCATCTTCGCCGCGCAGCAGTGGTGCGACCTGCTGGAACTGCGCGGAGCGCAAGCGATCGCGTGGTACGACAACGACTTCTACGAAGGAGTGCCCGCGGTGACCGTCAACGCGTTCGGCGCCGGCCAGGTCTACTATGTCGGCACCTGGCCGGAACCGGCCTACTTCCATGCGTTGTTCGAAGAACTGCTCGCGCAAACAGGGCTGGCGCCCGGACTCCGTCTCCCCGAAGGAGTCGAGCTGTCGGTTCGAACCAAAGGCGAAGCCGCGTTCCGGTTCCTGATCAATTTGACGAACGAGCCGCGGGTAATCGAACTGGACACGCCTTGCGTCAGCCTGCTGACCGGCGAGCGCTTGGAGCGGCAGCTGATCCTTCCGGCGCTGGGCGTGGACATTTTGGAGTAATCTTTTTCGGGAAAATGGATTGGGCCTGCGTACAGCATGTACTAAAACCCTCACTTCCCCAGATGCCGGTCGCCCCAACCGACGATCGCTTCGATCAGCGGGACCAGTTCGCGGCCGGACTCGGTCAACGAATATTCGACCCGAAGCGGCACTTCGGCAAAAGCTTCGCGCCGTACGACGCCGTGGGCGATCAGTTCTTTCAGCGTATTCGCGAGCGTGGTTGCCGTAATGCCGTTCAGTTCTCTTTTCAACGCGTTGTAGCGGATCGTCTCGTTCCCGGCGAGAACGGCCAAAAGAGGAAGGTTCCACTTGCCTCCGATGACTTGAAAAGAAAACGCGGCCGGGCACAAACTTTGCATGTCGGAATCGTATTTCATATTTTTCGCTCCTTTTTGAGAAGTTCTTGTCCATAAGTTCTTCCGGGTTGTTAGCCCAAGTATCTTGAGGGATACCTGGTATGAAAAAAGACAGTAATTGAAGTTCAAATCCCAAGTCTTATAATAATACCATGTAACCTAAAGAAAGCTAATAACCTTCATAAGGAGAATGCAGGCATGAAAACGAATCCGAATACGGTATGCGATTTAAGCACAGGCGAATGCGGACCGAGCGACGAAGAAGCGATCCAGCGGCTCGATTTCTCGCCGCAAACGTCCAAGCTGACGCTCCATTACGTCACCGATCCGATCTGTTCCCACTGCTGGGCGCTGGAACCGGTACTGAACCGTTTTCAGCTCCAGTACGGACATCATTTTGAATTCAACGTCGTCATGGGCGGACTGCTCCCAAGCTGGAACGGTTTTGGCGACCGGGCGAACGGGATTCGGCAGCCGTCCGACGTCGCCGGGCATTGGAGAGAAGTCGGCGAACATTCCCGCATGCCGATCGACGGCAGCTTGTGGCTGGATCATCCGATCCAATCTTCTTTCCCTCCGTCCCGCGTGTTCAAAATCATTCAACAAAACCATCCCGGCAAAGAACGGGAATATCTGCGCAAGACCCGCGAGCGGCTGTTTGCTTTCAACGAAAATATCGCCGAAGAAGCCGCGATGATCCGCCTCGTCGACGAGATCGGCCTGAACGGCCGGGACCTCGTCGCGCAGGCGGCCGAGGAATCCGCCCAGACGCTGCTGGAAGAAGATTTTGCCCTGGCCGCCCGGCTCGGGGTCCGCGGTTTTCCGACGATCGTCATGATGAACGAAGACCGTCAAGGCGTCAAAATCGTCGGGGCGCAGCCGCTTGAGACCTACGTCAAAGGTCTTGAATCTGTGTTGAACAAACCGGTGATCCCGGCCGAAGTTCCGGCTCTGTCGGACTGGTTCTCGGGCAAAGAGCATCTCTTTTCCAAAGAAATCGAAGTGATGTACGACCTGCGGCCGGATCAGGCCGAAGCGTTCGTCGCCGAGCAGTTAAGCGGCCGGTCGCCCCGTATTCGGCACGTCTTGGGCGAACTGTATATCTGACGACCGTCCTCCACGAGACGCAAGAGAAAGGGGTCATCGACCATGAGCGTTATTCTGCAAATCGATTTCGAATATGCCGGACCTTACGGCGACGAAATGGCCGAAGCTTTCAGGGAAATGGCCGAAAGCATCAACGAAGCGCCCGGTTTCCGGCAAAAGATCTGGACCGAAAACGCAAGCACCGCCGAGGCCGGCGGTATTTACCTCTTCGACACGGAAGCAAACGCCGCAAGCTACCGGGACTTCCACCTGCGGCGGCTCGCCGGCTTCGGAATCGACCGGGCCAACGCCAAAATCTTCGCCGTAAACCGGCGGCTGTCGGCGATCAATCATTTCGATCTCTGAGGCGCCGTACCGCTGCAACCGCAACCGCCTGAATTTTCAAGCAAAAGCGCTCAAACCAAAACGCTCAAGTCCAGACCGCGGACTTGAGCGCTTTTTGTTTTCGAATTCCTTTTCCCCGGCAGTCCGTCCGTCTCCGTTCACACCGAACGTTCGGGCGCCGCCGCGGCCGCTTTGTCGAGCGACGAGAACTTCACCCGCCGCACGGCGTAATAGACAAGCCCCACGATCAACCAGCCGGTGCCGAGCAGCAGCGAAGATCGGCCGAGCAGCGTAATCAGGTACAGGACGAACAGCGAACCGAACAGCGGACACACCAGCCGAATCAGCAGGTCGCGCGGCGCGCGCTGTTTCTCACGAACGATATAGTGCGCGATCACGGAAATATTCACGAACAGGAACGCGGTCAAAGCGCCGAAGCTGACGAACTTGATCGCCGTCTCCAGACTGATGAACAGTGCCGACAACGAGATCAGGCTCATCAGCAAAATGTTGAACACCGGCGTGCGATATTTGGCGTGCAGCGAAGCGAACGGCTTGGGCAGCAGCGACGTACGGCCCATGACGAGCAGCAGCCGGGTCACGGTCGTCATGGACGACATGCCCTGCGACAGCACGGAGAAGATAATGACGAACGTGAAGATGCCCGCAAGCAGCCCGCCGCCGATCGACTGCATCAGTTCGTAACCGGCCGAGTCCACGTGGGTATACGCGAAGTTCGGATAGATCTGCTGAATCAGGTAGGCGGTGATGAAATAGAGCAGCCCGGCCGTCACCACGATGATGAAAATGGCGCGCGGGATCGTCTTCTTCGGGTCTTTGGTCTCTTCCGCCATCGTCGTGATCGAATCGAAGCCGAGGAACGAGAAGCAGACCAGCGAAGCGCCGGCCAGAATAGTCGAGAAACTGACGCCCGACGAGGCGGGGAACGGGTTCAGCCCGGCGCTGACGCCGCCCGCCACCGCTTTGTACACGAGCATGCCGCAGAATCCGGCGATAAAGAGCAGCTGCAGCAGGACGAAGATTTTGTTGATGTTGGCCGACGTTTTGATGCCGATGATGTTGATAACCATGACGATCAGCGTCAGCAGCACGATCCAGACGGCGGACGGCACGGAAGAGAACTGCGCATGCAGGTTCACGCCGAACATCAGCACCGCGACGATGCACGAGAACAAATAATCGAGCAGAATGGCCCAGCCGACGACGAAGCCGAGAAACGGGTTGATCGCTTTGGACACGTACGTATAGGCCGACCCCGACACGGGAAACGCTTTGGCCATCTGCCCGTAGCTCAGCGCGGTGAAGATGATGGCGACGAACGCCAGCACGTAAGCGGCAAGCAGCATCCCGCCGGCCCCTTCGTGCAGCACTCCGAAACTGGTGAAGAAGATCATGGGCGACATCCAGGCCAGTCCCATCGTGACAACATGCGATAAAGACAAATCTCTTTTTAACGTGATTTCTTTGGACATGTGGATCCACTCTCCATTCGGGATTGTCTCTGAGCATGCCGGAATCATGTGTCAGGTTTTCTGCGTCTTTCAGAGTAGACCGACTATAACAAGCTTCTTTTTCGTTTGTAAATAGGAACATTCATTCGCATTTAATATCTAAACCTAACATAAAGATTATAAAAACCGACTTTTACGCTGGATTTCGAAAAAAACCTTGCTCGACTCGTCACCTTATGTTAATGTTTGTGACACACCAACTGCATACAAATTGTTTTCTAGGGTTCCGGGTGCTGTCTAAGGCCGACTGGTCCGAGAGAAAACGCATCGGCCGCAATCATTCCGATGTCCACGGCGGGACAAAAGCCCGGGAGAAACGTCAAAGCGAACAGCTTTGACGGTTTCTCCCGGGTTTTTTGTTTTTCCCGCTCCCCTGTTCCCGTTCATATTCAGATTCGAGGAGGGTTTCGCATGGAGGCATTCACGATTCAGCCGGGCGGCAAATGGTCCGGCATCATCGGAAAAGGAAAACGGGTTCGGTTCGAAGCCGCCGGCCGTCAGGCCAATTTGTCCGCGCTGCTCTACTCCGCGGCCGACTCCGCCGAACGCTACAACATGCCGGATACGTTAAAAGCGCAGCACACGGCCTTTTTCACGGCGGGCCACGTACTTATGAGCGATCAGGGCCGCGTGCTCGCCTCGATCGTCGAAGACACGGCGGGCTGGCACGATCCGCTTGGCGGCTATACGACCCGAAGCGCCACGGACGACCGCTACGGCTTCACCCGCTACCAGCAGCAGCGCAACGATTGGCTGCGCAGCGGAGCGGAGAATTTCACGGTGGAGCTGTTCCGCAGCCGTCTGACGGCGCGCGACCTGATTCCGCCGGTGAACCTTTTTTCCAAAGTGGTGTGCGAACTCGACGGCAGCATGCGCTACGCCGAGCAGGACACGGAAGGCCGCAGCGTGACGCTGCGCACGGAGATGGACGTGCTGTTCGTCTTCTCCAATACGCCCAATCCGCTGAACCCCTCCCCTCTCTATCCGGACGCCGCGATTGCGATTGAAGTGAGCGAAGCGGCGCCGGTCACGGATCAGGACCTTTGTGTCCGCCACTGCCCGGAGAACCGCCGCGCTTTCGAGAATACATGGCAGGCCCAGGCGCTGCTGAGAGGAGCGAACGTCCAATGAACACTTACGAATTCGTGCCCGCCCTGAGCCCGCTGCGTCCGGAAGACGCGGTCTACTCCCATATCATTCCCGCCGGCGACGGCTGGCTGCACGACCTGCTGCCGGGGCAGACGCTCCGCCTCGTCGATCTGGAAGGCAATCAGGCCGTCGATACGCTGTTCTACGCCAGCGAAGATCCGGCCGACCGGTACAGCGCCATCCGCACGATTACCGGGCAGCGGAATCTGTACCTGACGACCGGCTCCGTACTCAAAGCGGAATCCGGCCGCGATCTGCTGCGGATCACGGCCGACACGTGCGGACGCCACGACACGATCGGCGGCGCCTGCTCCGCCCAGAGCAACACCGTTCGCTATTCGCACGACACGCTGCCGATGCACAACTGCCGCGATACGTTCATGCTCATGCTGGCCGGACGGCCCGAATTTACCAAACGGGATCTCGCGCCGAACGTCAACTTCTTCATGAACGTGCCGGTGACGCCGGAAGGCGGACTGTCTTTTGCCGACGGCGTATCCGGTCCGGGCCGCTACGTGGAACTGGTGGCGCTCTGCCCGGTCACCGTGCTGATCAGCAACTGTCCGCAGCTGAACAATCCGTGCAACGCCTACAACCCGACACCGGCGCAGGTATTGATCTGGAACGACCAAGGAGGCGAAGCCCATGTTTAACAAAGTGATGATCGCCAACCGCGGCGCAATCGCGGTGCGCATCCTGCGCACGCTCAAGAAGATGAATATTGCGTCGCTCGTCGTGTACACGCGGGCGGATCGCGACAGCCTGCACGTGGAGCTGGCGGACGAAGCGGTGCTGATCGGCGAAGGTCCCGCCAAAGAAAGCTACATTAATGGAGAGCTGATTCTGCGGACGGCTCTGGAGCACGGCGTGGACGGTATCCATCCCGGCTACGGCTTCCTGAGCGAGAACGCTTCGTTCGCCAGAGCGTGCGCCGAACAGGGAATCGCTTTTATCGGGCCGGAGCCGGAGCATATCGAGCTGTTCGGCCTGAAGCATACCGCGCGGGCGATGGCCGAAGCGGCGGGCGTTCCGCTGCTGCCCGGCACCGGCTTGATGGAGAATCTGGAGGAAGCGGTGCTGCATGCAAGGCGCATCGGTTATCCGATCATGCTCAAAAGCACGGCCGGAGGCGGCGGGATCGGCATGCGCATCTGCGAAAACGAAGCGGAGCTGCAGGAGTCGTACGCTTCCGTCACCCGTTTGGCGGCGGCCAACTTCAACGACGGCGGCGTCTTTTTGGAAAAATACATCACCCAGGCGCGGCATGTGGAAGTGCAGATCTTCGGCAACGCGCACGGCGAAGCGGTGGCGCTCGGCGAACGCGACTGCTCCGTGCAGCGCCGCAACCAGAAAGTCGTCGAAGAGACGCCGGCTCCGCGGCTGCCGGAAGACGTGCGCCGGCGCATGCTGGAATGCGCGCGGATGCTCGCCGAAGCGGCGAAGTATCGCAGCGCGGGCACGGTCGAGTTTCTATACGACGCGGCTTCGGAGCAATTTTATTTCCTCGAAGTGAATACGCGCCTGCAGGTGGAACACGGCGTGACCGAAGAAGTGCTCGGTCTCGATCTTGTGGAATGGATGGTGCGCGAAGCGAAGCACGATCTGCGGAACCTGCCGGATCTCGTGCGGCGTCCGCAGGGACACAGCCTGCAGGTACGCCTGTACGCCGAAGACGCCGGCCAGGATTTCCGGCCGAGCGCCGGAGTGATCGACGACGTGGTCTGGCCGGCGGGCGCCCGCGTGGAGACGTGGATCGCCAAAGGCGTCGACGTAACGACGCTGTACGACCCGATGCTGGCCAAGATTATCGTGCATGCGGACGATCGGGACGCGGCAATCGAGGCGATGATCGCCTGCCTCGGCGAACTGCGCGTCTACGGCCTCACGACGAACCAGTCGTACGTGGCCGCCCTGCTGCAGGAGCCGGATTTCCGCGGCGGGCAGGTCCATACCGGCATGCTCGCCGGCTTCTCGCCGCTTGAACGCGCGATCGAAGTGATCGACGGCGGCATCCAGACGACGGTGCAGGACTACCCGGCACGCACCGGCTACTGGGATATCGGCGTCCCGCCTTCGGGACCGATGGACGCGCTGTCGTTCCGGATCGGCAACCGGCTGCTCGGCAACGAAGACGAAGCCGCCGGCCTGGAGATGACGTTCCGCGGCGGCAGCTACCGCTTCCGGGATACGATCCGGTTCTGCCTAACCGGCGCTGCCATGACCGCGGACCTCGACGGCGTGCCCGTCCTGCCGTACGCGCCGACCGAAGCGCCGGCCGGCTCGGTGCTGACCGTCGGCGAAGCCGCCTCGGGCATGCGCACTTACCTGCTCGCCGCCGGCGGGCTCGACATTCCGCTCACGCTGGGCAGCGCCGCAACCTTCACGCTTGGCGGCTTCGGCGGTTACGGCGGCGGCGCGCTGCGCCCCGGCGCCGTGCTGCGCGTGAAGCCGTCCGCCGGCAAGCCGCTGCCTGCGGCGGCGGCGGCTTCGCGGCCGGCCGTGTCCCGCGAATGGACGATCGGCGTCATTCCCGGCCCGCACTGCACACAGGAATACCTGCTGCCCGCTTATCTGGACCAGCTCACGGATACGACGTGGGAAGTACACTTCAACAGTTCCCGCACCGGCGTCCGGCTCGTCGGCCCGGCGCCGCTGTGGGCCAGGGAAGACGGCGGCGACGCCGGCCTGCACCCGTCCAATATCCACGACAACGCCTACGCGGTAGGCGCGCTCGACCTGACCGGCGATATGCCGATCATGCTCGGACCGGACGGTCCGAGTCTCGGCGGCTTCGTCTGTCCGGTGACGACGGCTTCCGCCGAACTGTGGAAGCTGGGCCAGCTTCGCCCCGGCGATCAGGTCGCGTTCCGGCTGATTACGGTGGAAGAAGCCGAGCAGCTGTGGCAGGAGCAGGAGCAATTTCTCGCTCATCTGCCGCAGGGCGCGCCGCTTCCGGTGCTGCCGGAACGCTCAAGCGGCCAGTATGCGCCGCTGCTCGCCCATGCGGAAGACAATCGCCGGTTCCCGATCACGGTGCGCGGCTCCGGCGACGAGAATATTCTGGTCGAATACGGCGCGCGGGAGCTGGATCTGCTGTACCGGTTCCAGGTATACGTCCTCATGCAGGCGATCCAAGATAGCGGCCTGATCCCCCACAAGGAGCTGACGCCCGGCATTCGCTCGCTGCAAATCCATCTGGACCGCTCGCGGATCTCGGTCAAGGAAGCCGCGGCGCGGATCATGGAGCTGGACCTTGCGCTTCCGCCGCTCGATTCGATCGAAGTGCCGTCGCGGATCGTCAAGCTGCCGCTGTCGTGGGACGATCCGGCAACCCGGCTTGCGATCGAGCGGTATCAGCAGAATGTGCGGCCCGATGCGCCGTGGTGCCCGAGCAATCTGGAATTCATCCGCCGGATGAACGGACTGGAATCGATCGACGAAGTGGCCGAAGTCGTGTTCAACGCTTCGTATCTGGTCATGGGACTGGGCGACGTCTATCTCGGCGCGCCGGTCGCCGTGCCGCTCGATCCGCGGCATCGCCTCGTGACGACCAAATACAACCCGGCCCGCACCTGGACGCCGGAGAACGCGGTCGGGATCGGCGGCGCCTACCTGTGCGTCTACGGCATGGAAGGACCGGGCGGCTACCAGTTCGTCGGCCGCACCGTGCAGATGTGGAACAAAATCCGCCATACCGCAAACTTCGAGCCGGGCAAGCCGTGGCTGCTTCGCTTCTTCGACCAGATCCGGTTCTACCCGGTGTCCGAAGAAGAACTGCTGCGGATGCGCGAAGACTTCCCGCGCGGCGACTTCACGGTCGATATGGAAGAGACGACGTTCAATCTCGGCGATTACCTCAAGTGGCTGGCGACGATCGAGACCGATTCTTCCGTCTTCCGCGATTCCCAGCAGTCCGCTTTCCAGCAGGAAAGAGAATTGTGGAAGACGCTCGGCATCGCCGAGCACGTATCCGAACCGGAGGTCTCTTCGGGGCAGGAAGCCAATGCCGTGCCGGAAGGCAGCCTCGCGGTGAACAGCGCCATGTCCGGCAGCGTATGGAAAGTGCTCGTGGAACCGGGCCAATTCGTGCACAAAGACGAGACGCTTATAATAGAAGAAAGTATGAAAATGGAGTTCCATCAGATCGCGCCGTTTAGCGGCATCGTCACTTCCGTGACCGTGTCGCCCGGCGACCAGGTTCGTGCCGGCGACTGCATCGTCACCATTCAATCCGACCAAGAGGAGGCGGCTTCATGACCGGATCATCCATCCCTGCCAAACTTACGATCGACGTGCTGCTGAGCGGCTATCGCAGCGGGTTGTTCACGCCGGAAGACGTCATCGCCGCCGTGATCGCGCGCGCCGGGCACACGACCGACAAGAACATCTGGATCCTGCCGCCGACGGACGAACGGATCCGTCCTTATCTGGACCGGCTGCACTCACTGAATCCCGCAGACCATCCGCTGTGGGGCATTCCGTTCGCGATCAAAGACAATATCGAAGCCGCCGGCTGGCCGATCACCGCGGGCTGCCCGGATTACGCCTATACGGCCGAACGCCATGCAGGCGTGGTGGAGCGATTGGTTGCCGCCGGCGCGATTCCTGTCGGCAAAACCAATCTGGACCAGTTCGCTACCGGTCTCGTCGGCACGAGAAGCCCCTACGGAGCGGCCCACAACGCTCTTCGGCCGGAGCTGATCAGCGGCGGCTCAAGCTCGGGCTCCGCCGTGGCCGTGGCGCTGGGCCAGGCCTCTTTCTCCCTCGGCACGGACACGGCCGGTTCGGGCCGCGTGCCGGCCGCGCTGAACGGGCTCGTCGGCTACAAGCCGGCCGTCGGCGCCTGGCCTTCGCGGGGCGTCGTCCCCGCCTGCCGCAGCATCGACTGCGTCACCGCTTTCGCGAATACGCTGGACGACGCGGAAACCGTCGACCGCCATATTCGCGGCCGGTTGGAAGACGATCCGTATTCGTTCGATCGTCCGCTGGCGCCGGCAGCCCTGCCGAAACGCTTCCTGCTTCCGGCCGATCCGCCGACGTTCTACGGACCGTTCGAAGCCGAATACCGGGCGGCGTGGGAACGAGCCAAAGCGATGATCGCACAGACCGGCATTCCGGTCGTCGAGATCGACCTCTCCATGCTGGGCGAAGCGGCGGCGCTGCTCTACGAAGGCCCGCTCGTGGCCGAACGCTGGTCGGACCTCCAGCCGTTTATCGAGGGACATCCGGGTTCGACCCTGCCCGTGACCGAGACGGTGCTGCGCACGGGCGAACAGGTTTCTTTTACCGCGTCCGCCCTGTTCCGCTCGCAGCACCGGCTCGCCGAGATCCGCCGCAGCGCCGATACGCTGCTGCACGAAGCCGTGCTGATCCTGCCGACCGCCGGCGGCACGTGGACGCGGGAGCAGGTCGACGCCGATCCGATCGCCACCAACAGCCGGATGGGGCTGTACACGAATCACTGCAACCTGCTCGATCTCAGCGCGCTCGCCATTCCGGCCGGCGAAGCCGCGCAGCGCCTGCCTTTCGGCATTACGCTGTTCGCCCGGCCGTCCGAAGAAGCGAATCTGGGCGCCGCCGCCCGGCTGATCGAACGGGAAACAAACCGCATCACCGTCGCGGTATGCGGCCTGCATATGCGGGGCATGACGCTGGAGCCGCAGATGATCGGGCTGGGCGCGTCTTTTGTAGAGACGGTCCGCACCGCTCCGGCGTACAAGCTGTACCGTCTGCCGACCTCGCCGCCCAAGCCGGGCCTCGTCCGGGTGCATGCAGGCGGCTCCGCGATCGAAATGGAGCTGTGGAGCATGCCGCTGTCGTCGTTCGGACGCTTCACCGCCGACATTCCGGCTCCGCTCGGCATCGGCCGAATCGAACTGCAAGACGGACAGCTCGTATCCGGCTTTGTCTGCGAAGCGTATGCGGCGCAGGAAGACGCCGACATTTCGCAGCACGGCGGCTGGCGCGGCGCGCTGGCGGCCGTCGAGGCGGCGCTGTAACCGCGATTCACGGGAGATTCCCGCATGATTTCCGATAGCCGACCGCGTAAAAGCGTTTCACGCAAAGACGGTTCCGACACTCATTCGACATGGGCGGGAACCGTCTTTTTGATTTGTTTTCCGGCAGTTGTTCCTGATTTGTTTTCCGTCAGCTGTTCTTGTTTTCCGGCAGTTGTTCTTGTGTTCCGCCTGCTGCCTGCCACCTGCCGTGATCCGGCCTTTTTTGCTCAAAAACACTCGTCTTCAGCCCTCTTTTCGATAAAACAAAGGCGCTCGCCCCGTCACTTCCTTGAACACCCGCCCGAAATGCGTCACGCTGCCGAAGCCTACTTTGCTCGCGATCACTTTCACTTTCAGCGAAGAATGCAGCAGCAGCGCGATCGCTTCTTTGACCCGGACGCTGTTGACGTACTCCACGAACGTAAAGCCCGTCGCCTCCTTAAAAGAACGGCTGATGGAGTAAGGACTCATGTACAGCCGCTCGGCCAAGTGCTGCAGCGTCAGCTCTTCCCGGTAATGCGCGTTGATGTACCGCACCACCTCGAAGATCCGCTCGTGCGCCGGATTCGCGGACGCCGGCTGTTCGCCGCCCTGTTCGGGCAGCTGCCGGCAGCAGGCGATCAGCAGTTGGACGATCAGCGCGCGGGCGTAATCCTCGTACCCCGGACGCTCCTCCCGCACCTCGCGGACCATCTCGGCGGACAGCGCGTCGATAGCGGACGGATCGTAGCTTCCCTGCCGCAGCAGCACGTAATCGCGCTCGAACAGCGGGCGCAGCGCAGGGATTCGCGCCGCGCCGCCGACCGCCGCCAGATGACTCTCGTGCACGTTGACGACGAGCCGTTCGTAATCGGGCGTGTCCGCGTTGGTCGTCCGGTGCAGCACGTTCGGGGCGACGACGACGATATCCCCGGCTTCGATCACGAACGTGCGGTCTTTGATAAAAAATTTGCGCTGACCGGACAGCATATGGAAAAACTCGTACGTCGTATGGAAATGGCTCGTAAACATCTGGTAGCTCGTCCCGCTGCGATAATGGACGAGAAACGTTTCTTTGCCGTTGTCGTAATACAGCTCCCGCATCTCTTGTGCCTCCTCTCGCCCCTGCTTTTCTCCATTATATCGACCTGTCGCAGGTGTGCAAGATTTAAGAGGAATACCGATCAATCGGCAAAATACGTACCGTTCGTTGTGCTACGATGGACTCGTATAGAGCGCTTACATCAGCGTAGGCGGACTGCCCAATCTACCGAAACGGAGCGAAACCCGATGAAACTGCACACCCCGACCGAACATTTAAAAGAGTTGATCGAACGCGTGACGACGTACACCCTCGACATGGATCTCACCTGGGACTGGCCGTGCGGCGTCGCTTATTACGGCGTCAGCCGGGCGTACGAAGCGACAGGCAACAAAGCGTATCTGGAACGGATGGAGACGTGGGTGGACGAATACATCGAAGCGGGCCTGCCGCCGGTATGGACGGTCAACGCCTGCGCGATGGGCCATATGCTGCTGACGCTGTACGCCGAGACGCAGGAGCAGAAGTATCTGGATCTGATTTTGAGCAAAATCGATTATCTGGAGCGCGACGCCCTGCGTTTCGGCGATCGGGTGCTTCAGCATACGGTATCCGCCAAAAACGATTTCCCCGAGCAGGCCTGGGCCGACACGCTGTTCATGGCCGCTTATTTCCTGCTGCGCGCCGGCGTCATGCTGGACCGCAAAGACCTGATCGACGACGCGCTGCACCAATATTTCTGGCATATCAACTACTTGCAAGACGAAGACTCCGGGCTGTGGTATCACGGCTATAACAACGTCAATCGGGATCATATGTCCGGCCTCCACTGGGCGCGCGCCAATGCGTGGGGCGCCTACACGATGTCCCGCGCGGCGCGCGGACTGCCCGAAGCGTACCTGTATCCGCCGATGATGCACATCTGGAGCTCGCTGCGCGACCAACTGGCCGCAATCAAAAAGCTGCAAAAAGACGACGGCCTCTGGGGCACGATCCTCGACCGTCCGGACGCCTACGGCGAAGTGTCCGCGACCGCCGGCATCGCCGCCGCGATGATCGTGCAGGGCAACCCGCTGCACGGCAAATACGTGCGCCGAGCGCTGGACGGCGTCATCGCCAACATCTCCGATACCGGCCGCGTCCTGAACGTGTCCGGCGGCACCGCCGTCATGAACGACCTCGACGGCTACCTCGGCATCGACCGCAAATGGGCCCAGGGCTGGGGCCAGGGCCTCGCCCTTGCCCTGCTGACCGCCGCGCTGGAAGACGCGGAGGCGGAGGCGCGGCGGTCGGGGCGGGATGTGGCGGAGCGGGAAGCGGGCAGCATCCGCGAAGAGACGGAGCGAAGTAAGCGTCAGGCTGAGGACGCCTAGCGAAAAGCGGCGCGGCGCGCACGCCGAAAAGCCCGCCAACGGATCACCGATCCGTTGGCGGGCTTTTTCGCTGCGTTTTTCGATTTTAACGGACCGTAGGACCGTACAGCCCCTCCCGCTACCGAAACAGCCGAATGACTGTTTAGGGCGGCGCAAATGTTGTCTTTTTGATCACATTTTCCTCGTTTTTCTAACTAATCCGCATTAATGTTGTCTTCTTGATCACATTTTTGCCGTATAAGGCTCCAAATCCGCTTTTTACGTCTGAATTGTTGCCCTAATGACCACATTTTTGCGAAAAGATCGAATATATGCGTAAAAAGCGTACAAAATGATCACATTTTCGCTCCCGCATCATTCTACCGGGCCAGTTCCCGGCGATCGGAACGATTGGGCTGGTCGGAGCGGCGATGATCGGGCTGCTGAAGATCAACAAACATGCAGCCCGTTAGAGACAAGAACCTATCGCCAAAGACGCTTTCCAGACTCTCGGACATGGAAAAGCGGCAGACCTCTTTACAGAGGCGCCGCTTTTGAATAAAGCCCTTTTGGAGCTTTTGGCATGCCGAGTCTTGATTCCATACTTGGCGGTGCAACCGCTACTCGTGCTCACTCGCGCCCGCCTTCGTGCCCGCTCTCGCAAATCCCCCGAATCGTCGCCGCGATCGAATCGCCTTCGGCGATCCTGACGTCCGGCTGCGCGCCGCCTTCCGGTATGCGCTGCCCGCGGCGGTCGATCCAGATCGACTTCCAGCCGGCGCCTTTGGCTCCGACGATGTCGTTGGCGTACGAATCGCCGACGTAATACGTCCGCTCGCGCTCAAGCCCAAGCGTCTCCTCCGCATGACGAAAAATCCGCCGATCCGGCTTCATACACCCGAGTTCCCCGGAGATGAACACATGCTCCGGCTTCACCCAGGCGTATACGCCGAGCCGCTCGACTTTGCCGCGCTGGTGCTCGCCCGGGCCGTTCGTGATGACCCCGATCTTCATCCCGAGGTCGCGGCAGTAATCGAGCGCCTCCCTGATGTCGGGCGTCAGTCGAAGCTCCTGCTGCGCCGCCGCGTAACCGTCCTGAAAACCGAGCGCTTCCACCCGCGTAATCCCGATCCCCATCGCCTTCATCGCTTCCGTGATCCGGTACACCTGCATATCCTCAAGCGTCATCTCCCCGCGCACCGTAAGCTCGAACACCTCGTCGCTGAATTTGCGGTTGTGCCGGTACAGATCGTGCAGCGGCAAATCCCCATGCTCGGCAAAATTCCGCTCGAACGCCTGCCTGAACGGCAGCATCTGGTCGTAGACGGTATCGTCAATATCGAAAATAAAACTGTACATCCGAAAGTTCCTCCTTCCGCTGCCCGGTAATATCCGTAAAGGTAAATCCATTCACTTGAATCCTGCATTACGGAACGATACCCGATTTATTAAACGGTTTTATTCCGTCCACAAAGCAGCCAAAATAAACACGACATATAAGAGCAGCACGATCGAAATGGAACAAAGGGGAACGATCCATAACAGAGGGGTTTTGAACTTTTTTAAACGGAAATTGATTTTCTGATGACGCGGAAGCAATAAAAAGTTCATTTTTTCGATAATGGCTTGCCGCTCGGCTTCATCCTTCTCCACAATTTGGCTCCAAAGCAGATCATACTGTTCCTTGGAACCACTTTCTTTGCGCTCCTCATCCACGAGACCCATATAACCCTCCAGTATCATTATTTTTAACGCTTTGACGATAATGATTTGTTGGTTCGGACATGTTTTTAAAAAGCTCTTGGATGATTTGCTCATTAAGTCATTCCAGTGTAACCGATATTCGGAAGAAAAAAGTAACACGCACCGCCTTCAGTCCACGCTCAGTCCACAATCAACCCCAGCAGCCCCACAAACACCGAAGCCTGGGAAGACGAGATCCGGCAGCCGGCCAGGTCTTCCGGGTTGACGGTCAGCGAGTCGAACGTGGAGCTGCTCAGGTCGGTGCCGCTCAGTTTGACTTCGGACAGGTTGGCCTGATCGAGCTTGCACCGTTCCCATTGAAAGTGCTGCACGGACGCGGCGTAGTAGTCGCTGCCGATCAGGGAGCAGTCTTCGAAGCGGACGGACTTGAACTTGACGAGGCGGAAGTTGGCGTAGTCCGCGATGCAGTCGGCGAACACGACGTGCTGCATCCGGCCGCCGCCGAAGTCGCTGCCGATCAGCCGGCAGTCGCGGAATTCTACCCGGTTGAGAAAAATATCCGCGAAGTTCACGTTGGAAAAATCGCAGCGGTCGAACAGGACGTCGGTGAATTCCGTTTCGCGCAGCGCGGATTCGGAGATCGTCATCTGTCTGAAAATCACCCGGTCGAACGAAGCCCGATCGGCGTCGAACCCGGTCCATTCCGCCTGCTCGATCAACCGGTCCGCGATTTCGGCCCGGGACTCCACATACACGTCCGTCTCCGCTTCCAGCTGCTCCTCCCGAAGGCGGGGCGCCGTTATTTTCTGCGTCATCTGCTTCTCTCCTCTCGTATACCGTGTATCGTTCCTGTCTTGCGCTGGCCTGATTGTATCACACGTATGTAAAAAGAACCGCGCGCCCCGACGTTTGCACGTCCGCAGCTGCACGGTTCTTCTGCCGTTCGGGATTCATTCAAGCCGAATGCCGGGGTCTGCCTTATTCCGGCTTCGGCCCCTGTATCCGACCCGGTACGTGGACAACGCACTAGATCAGCTTATGCCGATACCATTTGTTGCCCATGAACCGCCAGACGAACACGCCGCCGCGAATCGCCCATTCGGCGTTCATCGCAATCCAGACGCCGAGGATGCCCATGTCCAGCACGATGCCGAGAATGTAGCCCAGCACGACGCGGAACAGCCACATCGACAGCATGGACACGAGCGAGGTGAACTTGGCGTCTCCCGCCGCGCGCAGCGCCGACGGAATCATGAAGCTGATCGACCACAGCGGAATCTGCGCGAGCGCGTTGACGAGCACGATCAGGAAGATGTCGTCCACGATCTCTGCCGGCGGATTGAACAACCCGACGAGCGGATAGAACAGCGCCATCACGAGCACGGTCATCAGGACGTAAAAAACGGAGCCGAGCGCGACGAACGATTTGGTCAGCTTTTTCGCATCCTTCAAATCCCGCCGCCCGATACACTGTCCGACGACCGTGATCAGCGTCAGCGACAGCGCGTTGGCCGGAATCTGCATCACGCCGGCCAGCGAACCGCTGATCGCGTTGGTCGCGATCGCGTACGTGCCCATGCTGACGATGAAGATTTGGGTCAGGATTTTGCCGCCGTTGAAAAACATCTGTTCCGCCGCGAACGGCATGCCGATGCCCAGCACTTTTTTGAACATATCGAGCCCGACGTGGAAAAAATCCCGGATACGCAGCCGCAGTTCGGCGTCGATCCGGATCAGGTAATAGACCGCGCAGGCCGCCGCCAGGTAGCGCGAGATGTTAACCGACAGCGTCATGCCGAACACGCCCATATCGAGCACGTTGATGAACAGCAGGTTCAAGCCGACATACGGCAGGTTCATGACGAGCGACAGGGCGAGCGAAGCCCGGGAACGCCCGATGCCGCGCAGCGCGCCGCAGACCGCTTCCACAAACGCAAGGCCCATATACGAAAACCCGCTGCCGATCATATAGATACGCGCCAGTTCCTTGACCGCCGGTTCCGCCGAGCCGAACAGCAGGTTCAGCAGCGGATTGTGGAAGACGATCATGAACAAGCCGATAAACAGCGCGAGGACCGAGACGACCGAAGCCGCTCCGGCCGTCGCTTTGGACACCATGATCGAATTGCCGCTGCCTTTGTACTGCGCGACGACGACCGTCCCGCCCGTGGCGACCGCCACGAAGATGCTGAGCAGGAAAATGTTCAGCGAATCGACCATGTTGACCGCGCTGATCGCGTCCACTCCCGCCGAACTGATCATCGCCGTGTTGATCATATGCAGCCCGACGATAAACACCTGATCGACGAGCAGCGGGACGAACAGCCCGATGATCTGCCTGTAATCGATCGACCGGCCCGACAAATATTTCTCCAGAAGCCTGACGCCCCATCCCGTTCGTATGCCGCTTTCCGCCATCTCCAACCCTTCTTTTTCACGTATTTTGACCGCTTGCTTGTGCCAAACAAAAAAACGCCCTGCTCGCCGATGCGGCCGTAGGGCGTGACTGACTTCTCGTAATCGTTCCTTGCGGATGCCGAAGCGGCATCCCGCCCGCGAAATCGGCTTGCAGCAAGCCGCGTGCGACCCTGGGTCAGTTCCGCCACGTGTGCAAATATATCACGATTCCGCGCAAAGGACAAGGCGTTCGGACACGCGGAAATCTCCGCTATCCGCTTGCGAGGCGCGGGTTACAGCCTCGATTTGACCTGCTCCAGCAGCGCATGCAGCGCTTCCGTTTCTTCCGGCTTCAGCCCTGCCGTGATCCGCTGTTCGAGTTCGACGAACATACGGTCGAATTCCGGGATCAGCGCTTTCGCTTTCTTCGTCACGTACACCTTTTTCTGGCGCTCGTTGCCTTCGGGCACGATCCGCTTCACGTACCCTTTCTTCTCCAGCCCCTGCAGCATGCTGCTGACGCTTGCGCCGGTCCGGTTAAAATGCTTGGCCAGCTCGTTCTGGATGATGCCGTCTTCCCGGAACCGGTAGATGTGGCCGAGCATCTGCCCCTGCTGCGCGTTCATGCCGAGCTCGGCCAGCCTGCCGTCCGATGCCGACTTGAGCTTCGTCCCGATCTCGCGCAGCAGATCCGACACCGGCGTCGCCGCTTCCGCTCCATCGCCCGTTTCCCGGCCGGATTCGTCCGCCCGTCCCGCCGGCTCCGGCGAATGCGCCGCAGACGGCTCTGCCGCGGGATCGCTCCCATCCGGAGAACCTGCGCCGCCGGCCTTTTCCAGAGCGGCCAGCTCCGCCTGTTTGGCTTTTTTCGCTTTGGCGGCGTTTTTCTCGCTTTTGGACTTTTTCGTCTTTTTCGAAGGTCCGTCTTTGTCGCTCATGCTCGATCGCCCCTTCCCGGGTGCTTGCGGATTGTAAGGTTAGATCCCTATACTGTAGATCCTCATACTGTTAGAAGGCTAACTATGTCAAGACTATAACCGTCGGGGATCTGACTGTCAAACGTCTGACCACGCAAAAAAAGGCCCGAACCTTCGATTATCCATCGAAAATTCGGACCTTTTCTTAAAAGGGATGCGGTCGAGAGGACTCGAACCTCCACGGGGGTTAGCCCACACGGACCTGAACCGTGCGCGTCTGCCAATTCCGCCACGACCGCATATCTTGATGGCTGCGATTACCTCGCGAGCACAAGAAATAATATATCACGATCCGAAGAAGTTGACAAGCATTCTTGTTAAACTTTTTTGAGAATCTCGTTAATTTCCTGTTCAAGCACGAGATAACGATGGGTACTGCGCATGATCGGCACCTTGGTCAGCTTGTTTTTGTCCACATACACTTTCATCTGATCCTTGGTCAGGCCAAGCAGGCTGCCCGCTTCCGTAACCGTCAGCACCTGTTCGTTGCTTGTCGCATTGAACGTCTTTTTGACCTTTAGATTCCAATCCTGGAATGTACTCAATAGATCGACCTCCTGTTTAGGAAAATGTGAACGCTCGGGTATGAATCTCTCTATTATACCACACTGCGGCGATCTAAAGGGTTAAATAAAAAAACAGGAAGGAACGGCAGCCCGCTTCTTCCTGTTTCCGTTCGCGTTCCTGTACCGAAAGCTCAAGCTTCCCAAGTGTTCCGGCGGCGTTCCCTTTACGATTTACTTCGCCGGCTGGGCCAAAGCTGCCGCCTGCTCCGGCGTCAGCGCGCCTGCGTACACGTTCAATTCGTCCAGTTGGCCTTTGAACGCGGCATCCCACCAGTTTACACCGAGGGCGAACGTGCGGTTCGCGCCTTCCGTGAACAGGTCCGGGAAGCCGGTGCCGGAAAACTTGCGCTCGCCGTCCACGTACACGGTCAGCGTGCCTTTGTCGACCGAGAACGCCAGATGCGACCAGGTGCCGGCCGGAATCTTCGTGCCGGTCACGCCGTCGTACCAGCTGGCGCTGCCGGACCAGAGCATCGTCTGGTCGCCGACCGAGCCTTTGGGCAGCAGGCTCAGCCAATGCGTCTCGTCTTTGGCGCCAAAGAACGTCGGCGTGAAGGACGTCAGCTGCTCCGGCTTCACCCAGAGCGAGACGGAATACGACGCGCTCTCGATCAGGTTGCTTGGCAGGCTCACGCCCGAAGCGCCGTCCAGCACGAGCGCTTGTCCGGCGGCGCCGTCCGCGTAGCTGACGCGGCCGCCTTCTTTGCCGATCCGGTCGCCGATGACGGTGCCGGCCGCGAACGCGCCCTGGCCGTCGGACAGGTTGTTCTCGAACGAATAGGAAGCCGTCAAGGCGGCATTGGCATACGGCACGACGGTAATGTCGAACGTGACCGCCCTGCTCACGCTGCCTTTGACGATCGTCGCGGTCAGCACGGCCTGGCCGGCCGGTTCGCCTTCGGCCGGACGCGTCACTTTGCCCGTCGAAGAGACGACGCCTTCTTCGGAACTGCTCCACGAGATCGACGTGCCGCGGCTGCCGACGGTCGGCAGCTTCAGGTCCGCGGTGACCCGGCTCGTATCGCCGAGCGTCAGACCTGCCGCCACGTTCGCCACGACCTGCTCGTCGTTCAGATCGGCCAGGCGCGTGCCCCACGCCGATTCGCCCGACTCCGATACCGCGGTGAACGTCATGACGTTCGTTTGCGATACCGGGTCCCACTGGCGCAGGAAGACGCCGTCGAATTCTTCGCCGCTGAGCGTCAGCTTGGCTTTGTTGTCGGCGTTTTTGCGCCATTTGCCTTCAAGCGCGCCCGTGACCGTGCCGTCGTCATTGAGCGTGATCGACTCCGGTTCCTCGATCGCGCCGGAATAGGCTTTGCCGTGGTTCACGTAGCGGTAATCGCCGGCGATCCCGTCTTTTTTCACCTTGTCCAGCGTTTCTCCGCCATACCGGTACGGCGCCACGACCGGCCAGCCGTCCTTGTTCATGAACATCTGGTGGATACGCAGCTCGTGCAGTTCGCCCTGCTGCGGGAAACGGGTATGGAACACGAGGAACATCTGCCCGTTCTTGTCCGTGTAGACGGAGTTGTGTCCCGCCGAGACGTATCCGTAACCGGCGCCCGTGCCCGGATCGCCCGCTTCGCGTTCGAACAGGAAGTTGCCGATCAGCTTGTTGCCGATCTCGGTATTCTCCGTGGCCGCCGGCAGCACCGCGTTCTGACCGAGCGAGTCGGTGTACGGGCCGTCGATGTTCTTGGAGCGGAATACGCGCATATTATAGCCGCCGTCCGCGCCCAGCCAGCCGTAGGTCACGTACAGATAATACTGGCGCGTGCTTTTGTTATATTCGATGTACGGGCCTTCGCCCGATTTGCCGTACCCGCCCGCGATCTTCGTGCCGAAGTAGCGGTCGATCGGGCGTCCGTCCTTGGTCGTGCCGTCTTTGCCCGGGAAAATAGGCTGGCCGGTCTTCGGATCGATCTCCAGCAGGAAAATGCCGCCCGACCACGAACCGTACGTCATCCACAGCTTGCCTTGGCTATCGTAGGAAAGAGCGGCGTCGATCGCGTTCGGATACTGTTGGTTGTTGTACGAACCGTCCGCATTGAACCAGTCGTCTTTCTCGCCGGCAAGCTTGCCTGCCCCGATCAGTTCGTCGATATGCGTGCTGGTCCACTTTTTGTTCACTTTGCTGTCTTTGTCGTACGCTTCGTTCTCCGTAAAGCCGGAGTAGACGACGGTGCCGCCGTACTCGTACGGACCTTCGATCTGCTTGGATACCGCAAAGCCGAGCGCCGAGCGGATATAGGTCGAAGACGCGCTGTAATAGGTCATGTACGCGCCTTTGGAGCCGTCTTTGTTCACGTAGTCCTTGTTCCAGAACACGTCCGGCGCCCAGACCGAGAAGCCGCCTTTGCTGTCCGAATCGTTCTCTCCGGCCCATGCGAACGAACCCGCCAGGTTTTTGGACAGATCGCCGTAGATGGCGTTGCCCGGCGTTTTGTAACCGTTTGCAAAAGAAGTCCAATGCATCAGGTCGGTCGACTTCGCCGCATCGATATGCGAACCGAAGACGTAGAACGTGTCGCCGTCCTTGACGATGGAAGGATCGTGCACGGAGACGTTCGAGAACGTCGGAGGCGTGTCGGACGACGTCCCTGCCGCCGAGGCGCGCATATCGGGGCCGCAGCCGGCGGAGACCGGCACCAGCAGGGCGAGCGACAGCAGCAGTACGGAACTTCGGGTAAACTTGTTGCTTTTCATGTACGTATGTTCCTCCTTCGGATGTGGGATTCAAGAATGATAGCGGTTGCATGAAGATACTTTTAACCTTTTCGCCGTTCTTTGCCGGTATCCTTCTTGTTTTCGAAAATAAATAACAAAAACATTAACTAAATAAGCCTAAACATTTAGTTTTGCACTCTATTTTGCGATATAACTTGCTTTAGATTAACTTTTTTGTATTCGAAAACGTATTTTATGAGTCTTCGTTTCACTTTATTCTTTACCTTCTGCGGCTTGTCGTTTGTTCAGCCTTTTTCCACACGGGTATTAGTAGAGAGACCGAAAAACATTTGTATAGACATGCAATTAGGCAAAAAAGCAAAAGGAGCGGATTCCATGTTCGGTTTTGCGGATCTGGTCTCGCTGATCATATCGGCATTTATCATTTTGCCCGTCGTCGTTTTTCTACGCGAATCGGGTTACCTGCTCGGCAGCCTGCTGTTCGGCGTGCGCAATCCGCGTATCACGTTGGGGTCGGGGCCGCGTCTGTTCAAGCTCGGGGTGTTGGACGTGCGCCGCCATTACCATCTGTACAGCTGGTTCTCCTACGACGAGATCAGGCGCGAGAGCCGGGGTGCTTACGCCTGCCTGTACGCCGGGCCGATTCTGGTCAATCTGGCGCTCGCTTTCGTCCTCAACGCCCTGCTGGCGAACGGGATCATCGATTCGCAGCAGACCTTTTGGGAACGGCTTATTTTTTACGCTTTCTATTACGCCCTGTTCGACGTCATCCCGATGCGCACGACGAACGGCAAGCCGAACAACGGCATGATCATCTACGAGATGCTGCGCTACGGCAGACGGACCGGATACAATCACGAACCGTTCCTGCCTTCGACGAGCGAGACCGAGCAGCATTACCGGGAGCAGATGGAGCAGTATGAGGAACTGGCCAAAGAAGATCCTCTTCTACAGCGAAAAAGAGATCGGCGCCTGCGGCGCATGGAGACGGCGAATCGGATCGGCATTCCGGTCGGGCGGAAAAAGAAGCCTGCCGAGCCTCCGAATCCGGATTCGGAAGCGCCGCCGGGTCGGCCGGGCCGCGGGGACGGGGAGGAGTGAGCGGGGCGGGTTCGCGGGTAGGCGGACAAGGCGCGGGCGGCCGAGACGCGGGCAAGCAGGGCGCGGGGCGGGTTCGCGGCCAGGCGGGCAAGGCGCAGGGCGGCCGAGGCGGGGCTAGCGGGGTGCGGGCGACCCGGCGGGTATAGCCAATGCCTGGCCGCTCCATGCTGCGCACGCGCCAAAAAGGAGACGGGGATTTCCCCGTCTCCTTTTTGGCGCTTTTCGCACCTTTCCAACTCCGTTCCTGCGTCTCTCCCGCCCCGTGTGCGAAGGAAGCGAATCGTAACGAATCCTCATACCGCTATTTGTCCATTTTCCGCTTTTTCCGCTATCTAACGAATCGTCATATCCTTATTGAGCGCTAACAGGCCGTTTTGGGACGAATTCGAGCCGATAGCGTGATGACGATTCGTTAGTTTGGATAAAAGCGCGCTGAGGCGCAATATAGCGTGTGCAGGATTCGTTAGCGTGACCACCGCCCCGCCAAACGCTACACCCGTCGTTCCAGCACGACGACGCTCACCGAGTTCGCCGGCAGCTTCAGCACCGCCGTGCGGCCCGTTCGGCCTGTCCCGCCCGTACCTCCTGCGGCTTGGCCGGAAGCGAAGCCGTCCACGCCCGTGCCGTCTTCTAGCGCGAAGACACTCTCGACCGGCACGACCGGCTCTCCGCTTTTTTTGTTCACGTTCGGCACGTGCAGCAGTGCCGGATCGCCCGTCAGCGTCACGAGTTTGGCTTCCGCCGCGACTTCCAGACCGTCGAGGTTCAGACGCGTGTTTTTGTCCACGCCGTCGGCGTTGACCAGCTTGACGTAGACGTGCCCGGCATCCGCCGTCACGGAATGGAATACGTCGCGGTTGTAGGCTTCCAGCTTGTAATCCAGCACTTTGCTGCGCCATCCGCCGGCCGGATCGGCGTACGAGCAGATCAGGTTCCGGCCGCGCGGGCCGCCGAAATCGACGGTGATCGCATACGGACGCCCGTCTTCAAGCCCTTCGTAGTTCGCCGCCCGCAGGTTGCCTGCCGCCGTACTGGACGAATAATCGCCGAGCGTATAGCCTTCCACGCCCTGCTTGTGCACTTTGAGGCCGGTCGCGGAACCGCCGTAGCCGATCGCGTACTCCAGCACGTCTTTGCGATCCGGCGAGATGTCGGTCAGGCCGACGCCGACGTAGAAGCCGTCTTCGCCCGAAGCTTTGGAGGCGATCACTTCGACCGTATACCCGGTCCACTCTCCGCTCGGCACGTACAGGCCGTTCAGGCCGCTGCTTTGCGGCTTGAGCACGAGGCCGCGCCCCGCTTCAAGCGCATAGCCGGCCGAGCCCGGGATGACCTGCCAGACCGGATCGAGTTCCGCCGCCTGCGTAAAGTCCGTCTCCAGCAGCACCTCGCCGCTGTCGCTTGACGTCACCGTGACGCGGCTTACCGTCACTTCCGCCCGACCCGCCGCGACGTGGATACCGCCGCGCGGAATAAGGTCGACCGGCTGGCCGCCGCGGTACGTCGAGAACGAAGTCGGCAGCACGCGGTCGCCCAAATATTTGGCGAACATCTGCTGCACGTAATAGTTCGGCGTGAACCAGACGCTCTCGTCGTCGAACCAGATGCAGTCCGGCGTCCATCGGTAGGTGCCGTCGGTAAGCACTTTGTTGAACAGCGGCGCATAGGCGGCCAGCCGCACGACGTCGGCATTGTTCTCGAATCCGGTCATCACCGCGGCTTCCGCCACGGCGCCCGCCAGCGTGTTTTTGTCCGTGGACGCGTATTCGCCGACGAACACTTTGGACGTGGCCGGCCAGTCGAGGCTGCCGTCTTCGTTGTAGGCGCGGAAATAATAATTGTAGCGGTCCGCGTTTTCCAGCAAATATTCGTTCGACCGATAGTAATGTTCGTCCGCGATCGTGTCCATATAGTTCGGCTGCTTGGCGTACCAGGACACTTTTTCCGAGATGACCCGATCCCGATCCGCGAACTGCACGTCCGCCGAACCTTCCAGGCCGCCGCTCAGGAACTTCCAGCCCTGTTGGTACGCGTCGTCGTCCGCCTGCGCGCCCACCGTGGAGATGATGTGCAGCTCGCGGTCCGGATAATGCTCGGCCATGTACTCGTCGATCCGGGCTTTGAACACTTCGAAGTTGGCAAAAAACTCCGTGCCCCAGTTCTCGTTGCCCACGCCCAGATAGCGCAGGTCGAACGGAGCTTCGTGCCCCATTTTCCGCCGCATCGCCGCCCATTCGTTATGCTCGAAGTCCATGCCGATCGCGAAATCGATCAGATCCGTGAAATTGCGGATGTACTGGTCGCGCAGTTCGCCGCCGGCCGGATGCGCGTAGTCGGAACGGGCCTGGCACAGCACGCCGCACGCCATGACCGGCAGCGGGGTCGCGTTCAGGTCTTCGGCCAGCTGGAAATATTCCATATAACCGAGGCCCATCGTCATCATGTAGCCCCACACGTTGAAGTTTTCTTTACGCAGCTCGATGTCGTTGACCGAATCTTTCCAATCGTACACATTGTCCCAGATAAAAGAACCTTCCGAAATGCAGCCGCCCGGGAACCGCAAAAACTTCGGATGCATCCCCGCCAGCGCTTCCACCAGATCCCGGCGCAGCCGGTAATTCGGGTTGCCGAGATAGTTGGCGCGCGCCGAAGGCGAACCCGCTTCTTCTGCCGCACCCCATACGCCGCGCGGCACGAGCGACACGAGTTCGATCGAAATGTCGCCGTCGAACGTCAGCGAGAGCTGGCCGAGCACGTTCCGGGAGCCGGTGAGCACGAGCGTCGACAGCGCGCTGCCGTCCGCCGGGTAAGGCACGCCGTATTTTTGCCACGTATCGCCGCCTTCGACCGCGAACGTGACGACGTCGCTCGCCGCTTCGCCGTCCGGCCCTTGCAGCTGAAGCGTGACGGAGCCTGCCTGCGCCGCTTTGGCCCACACGGTAAAATCGTACGCGGCGCCTTCCCGAATAGGCATCGCGCACCCGCCGTTCGTGTCGTTGAAGCCGCGGTTGTACACGGTCGCGCCGTCCGCGACGGTGACGTAATACCCGTTCACGTCGGGATCGGAGGAACCGAGGAATTGTCCCAGCGTATCGGTGCTGCGCGGCGTCATCTTGTCGATATCGCCGTACCACCACAGCAGCGGCTGACGGTTGCGGCCGGTCGAGCAGCCGCATTCGCCGGACGCGTGCGAATACGTATCGAACTCGAACGCTTCGAACGAGCGGTTCTGCACCATCTCCGCATAGATGCCGCCGTCGGCCGCATTGTTGATGTCTTCGTAAAAGAGCCCGTACATCACTTCGCTGACGTCGACTACGCCGTCCAGCGTCTCTTCGCCGTGGATCGTCACCGTATACGGAGGCAGTTCCGGCGGAAGAACGGAGACGTCGAAGCTGCGCCGTACTTCGCTGCCGCCGACCTCAAGCGCTGCGGTGAGTGTCGCGGCCTGCGGGCTGCGCGGTGCGGAGGACGGAGAATTCGAAGCCGCCCCGCCGCCCGCTTCCTGCGTGCGCGCGCCGGTGTCCGGCCAGATCCGTCCGTCGCCCGACACGAATTCCGGACGGCTGGATGTCCAGTTCACGCGGACTTTGCCGCCCATCAGCGAAGTAGGCAGACTGACGTCGCCCGTCAAAATGCTCGTCGGAAAAGACAAATATTTGTCCGCCGCCAGCCGCACGATCTCTTCGTCCGTCAGCGATTCGCACAGCACCTCGATCACGTCGTCGGCCGACAGGCCCGCCGCGTAGACGCGGAAGTCCGAGATCGAGCCGGCAAAATCGTCGTCTGCGGCGTACTGCGAACGGCCGATGAAATTGCGGCTGTAGCTGCCCTCTTCGACGAACGTCTCGAACCAGCGGCGCAGCTGCGCGTAATGGCCGCTCGACGTCTGGCTGATCGTGCCGTCGGCGACCGGTTCGCCGTTGACGTACGCGACCGGGCCCGCGCTGCTCAGCGTTCCGCCCTGCGTGCCGACCACGCTCAGCGCGACATGCATCCATTCGCCGCGCACGAACCCTCGGCCCGGATCGACGACGAGGTCGCCGCCCCCTGACAGCGTGCCGCGCAGGCTGCGGGTCAGGAACAGCGACGGTCCGCCTTCATTTTGGCCAAAATCGAAAATGCGTTCCCACACGCTCGTGCCCGCGTCAAAACGCACCCAGGCCGTCACCGTCACACCGCTGCGATCGCTTACATCTTGCAGCAGATCGGACGGCAGTTCGAGGTAAGAGGTGCCGCTGCGCCCTCCGCCGAACGTGACCGCCGGCCTGCCGGTCTCCTGCGAGATCCGCGGCAGCACGCTGCCGGCGGCGCGAGCGTCTCGCCCGTGCCCGGAAGCGTCCCGCCCGATATCGGCAGCGTCATCGAACGTATAGTGGGCAAGAAGGCGATCGCGGAACGAAGCCTGGGCTGGATTAGGGATTGGCGTTGAAGTCATGGATGAATTCTCCTATCGTTAATGGATTTCTTAATTTAATTAATATAATTGTTAATTAGTAATAGATATGCGTTATATGCTTATCATACCCTGTTGTACGTACAACTTCAAGTCGGGTCGGGGAATCCCCGTTCCCCGTTCCCCGTTCCCCGTTCTCCGTCCCCCGTCCCCCGTCCCCCGTCCCCCGTCCCCCGTCCCCCGTCCCAATGATGCAGCTAACGAACCCTCATAACGCTATTCCGGAAAAAAAGCCGTTTTCCGAATGTTAACGAATCGTCGTAACGCTATTCGGCCCCATATCGCACATTTCGCACGTTTTTGTTCCTATAGCGTGACTACGATTCGTTAGATTTTCAAAATCCCCGTTTTCGCCAATGTAGCGTTATACGGATTCGTTAGCTTTTACCCGAGAGCCGGCGAAACCCGTCTGCGGGTCGTTGTGCGAGCCGTTTTGTCGTTTTGTCGTTCTGCCACCTATCCCATCTCCCCAAACCCTCATTTCCACTCCGGCAGCCGGTACGTTCGGAATCTTTCTTTGCCGCTCGCCACGACGAGATGTCCGCTTGATACGGACGCATGCAGCAGGCGCCTGGCGTGCTGGCTGCTGATTCGCAGATGCTCCGCAAGGCGCGCCGCCGTAAACGGGATCGGCGTCGTGCGAGCAAACCGCAGCAGCTCCGCCTCCAACCAGGATAGAGACGGTTCGGCAGCCGAAGCGGTGAATTTCCCGGCAAAAGCAAGGATCAGCTGGCGGCAGCGGCCCGGCTCTTCCGCAATCGACGGATACGCGATCGGCAGCAGCGTCCAGTCGTCCAGAGCGAGCAGGCTGTGCCTCCAGCACAGATCCTTGAACCGCCGCACATCCAAATCCCGGGCATGCGGACCGTAGCCCTGGATTTCGATCGCGCCTTTCGCGCCGCCGGGCCGGTACGCGAAGTCGATATACCGGTATCCCCCGTTCAGATCGCGCACTTCCCATTCGGCATGCAGATGGTCGAAATGTTTGAGCGCGGGCAGCCAGATCGAACGCAAAAACTCCACGCTCCCGTGCCCCAATCCCGCTTCGAGCCGCTCTCTTCTTCTCGGATTCGGCTCGGCCGCAAGTTGGGCGTCTATCCAACCGGCGTATTCTTTTGCAAACTCCGTCATTACAGCCTCTCCCTCCTTCTCCCGAGACGCGCGAGCACGCAAAAAAGCCGCTTCAACCCCGAAGGATTAAAGCGGCGCGTGCTTCGCGTCCGTATGGCATCAAGTGTAGAAAAGAACGCGAAAAGAGGCAAGTGCCGTTCGCCTTACAAACGCGGGGCGACCGAACTCCCCACACTTTGCAATCTTAAATCGCTCTAACTCTTAACCTGCTCCAAGCTCTTAACCTGCTCCAAGCTCTTAAACCGCTCTAAACTCCACCGTACCGAGCTGCAGGCCCGGTTTCGTGAATTCGACTTCGAGCTTGTACGTGCCTTTTTCCAGCTCGATCGACACGAGGCGCTGCTTGAGCCAGCGGCCCTGGGTGCCGTTCATCTGCACGGTCGTCATGATCTTGCCGTTGAGCAGCAGGTTGCAGGCGCTTTGCGAAAGTTCCGGCTCCGGCGACATGACGTTGACCGCTACGCGGTACACGCCCGGCTGCTCGACTTTGAGGTAGACCGGCGAATCGACGGAAGGCTGAATGTCTCCCTGGCCGGCCAACGCCTGCGCGCTGTCCAGTTGGGTGACGCCTGCCGCTGCGAATTTCTCGAACGACTCGTCCGTTTTGCGTTCTCTTCCGAACACCGGCGCGTCCATGATGAACTGGCAGATGTTTTTGGCGCTGCGCTGAAGCTCGCCGCGGGTTAACGTGCCGTCCGCCAGCGATTCGATCGTGTTGTCGCCCCAGATGTTGGTCTCGGCGCCGTAGTTCATCACGACCATGTACAGATCGTTTTGCGCGCGAATCATGAAGTTCGTGTTCTTGCGATCCGCTTCGCCGCCGTTGGCCGAATCGTTCATGATCGCCCACCAGTCGGTCATGACGATGCCGTCAAAGTTCCACTCGCCGCGCAGGATCGTCGTATTGAGATCGTAATTCGACGCCGCCCAGTGGCCGTTGATCGGATTGTACGAAGTCATGATCGATTTGGCGCCGCCTTCGCGGACCGCGATCTCGAAGCCTTTGAGGTAGATCTCGCGCAGCGCGCGTTCGGATACGACCGCGTTCACTTTGCTGCGGTACTGCTCCTGGTTGTTGCAGGCAAAGTGCTTGAGCGTCGCGTTGGAACCGCCTTTGGCGATACCGCGCACGCAGGCTGCCGCGAATTCGCCCGACACGATCGGATCTTCGGAGAAATACTCGAAGTTACGGCCGTTCAGCGGGCTGCGGCGGATGTTGAGGCCCGGTCCGAGCAGCGTATCCACTTCGTTGAGCACCAGCTCCTGTCCTTCCAGCACGTACAGTTCTTCGACCAGATCTTTGTCCCAGGTCGCTGCGAGCAGCGTGCCGATCGACACCTGGGTCGCCTGTTGGCCGCTGTCCATCCGGATGCCCGAAGGGCCGTCCGCCGTACAGGCGACCGGAATGCCGTAGCCGAGCAGCGTGTCGCTGACTCCGCCGAACACGGATGCCGTACCCGGCGTCGCAAGCGGGCTGCTCATGCCTTCGCCGCGCACGAGCGTCGCCAGTTCGTCGTTGCTGAGCTGCGCCACGAAAGCGTCCAGCGAAGCTTTGCCGGCTTTGACGTCCTGCAGCTTGATGCCCTGATCTCCGGTCTCCGCCAGCGATTGCGGCATACGGTCCTGGATACGACGCGCCATGTCGACGCTGCGGGTCGGCACGATCTCGCTGTCCATCTCGTACGAACCGTCCGCTTGGCGGGCGCCCGGCTTGAGGCGGTTGAAAGCTTCGACCGGCGCCATCGCTTCTTCAAACTGGGCCACGACGCGCAGTTCGTTCACGATGTAACCGCCGGCTCCGTCCACCTGCACGACCGAGGTCTGCTTGACGCTCGATCCGACGTGCAGCAGGTACGTACCTTCTTCGAGCACGTAGGCGTGCGCGTGTCCGGTCGTGCCGGCGTCGTCGTACGAAGCGAGCTTGTCGATCGGGAAACCGACCGTAATACGCTGCGATTCGCCCGGTTGAAGCGACTTCGTTTTGCCGAATGCCACGAGCTTTTTATACGGCTGGCCGAGTCTGCCCTGAGGCGCTTCCACGTAGACCTGCACGACTTCCTTGCCTTCGAACGTATCGCCCGTATTCGTCACGGTTACGCCGACTTCGATCCATTCCGCGCCGTCTTTTTGCAGCGTTTGGGCGGGTTCCGGTGCATGCTCAAAAGTGGTGTACGACAGGCCGAAACCGAATTCGTACTGCACTTTTTCCGGTCGAAACGTTTCGAAATACCGGTATCCGACGTATACGTCTTCCTCATACACACTCTTGAACTCATTGCCGTAGTTGCTCGTGGACGGATAATCGTCGATCGAGTAGGCGATGGTGTCGGTCAATTTGCCGCTTGGCGTCACGTCGCCGGACAGCACGTCCGCGATAGCGTTGCCGCCTTCCATCCCGCCGTGCCACGCATAGATGACGGCCGCGATCGGATGTTTGTGCGCCGCGTCTTTGACCCAGCTCATGTCCACGATGTTCGACACGTTAAGCACGACGATCGTCTGCTCGAAATGGTTCGTGACCTGCGTCAGCATATCCAGTTCTTCCGGCGTCAGGCGGTAGCTGCCCGGTGCGTCGGCGTTGTCCTGGTCTTCGCCGGCCGTCCGGCCGATGACGACGATCGCTTTGGACGATGCGTCGCGCGCGCCTGCGACCAGTTCGTCGCTCAACGGCATTTCCGCCTGGTGCCACGGTTCCGCCGCCCAGCCGCCTCCGCCGTTATCGAACGGATTTTCTTCGATCCATTTCGTGTACACCGACGCCAACTCTTCGTTGACCGTGACGGAAGGCTTGCTCCGCAGTCCGTCCAGCAGGTTCGTCGTATGCGACACATGCACGCTGCCGCCCGATCCCGTACCGCTGCGGTAATAGTTGAGCTGTACCCGTCCGAAAATCGCCACGTTCTCGTTTTCCCGGATCGGCAGTGCCTGTCCTTCGTTCTGAATCAATACGGCACCTTGAGCGGCCACCGTTCTGCTGAATTCCGCGAAGCCTTTTAGAGGTCCTGCACCCATTACTTTATTCAAAGCTTTCCCTCCCGATTCTGTGTGAATGCTGCACGTGCGCGTACGTTCCCTGCGCTTTCCGGTCGGCTGCCGAATGTTTTCCGATTGCATGATCGCGCTTTCCGAAAACAGTTTCGTAAATGCCGGAAACACGCCGCGCATCTCCCTCCACTATAAAGAATTCCGCCCCAAGAAGCAAAGCTTTATCTGTGAAAAAAGACGGGGAAGCACTCCGGTCCGCCTAAACAGACCCGGGCCGCCGCGGCCGGGTCTGTCCGAACCTTCCTCCTTCCTCCATACGCGGCCGATTGTGCCGAAACAGCGGGCTTTCCATAGAAACGTTCTATTTTTCCAGCGCAAAAGATTCCCCGACCGCATGCGGTTCACCGTCAAAATGCTGATACGGCGTCAGCGTGTACGCATGGGCAGCCGGATCTATGGTCGCATAACGGGCATAATGCCAGGCTTCTCCGGAACGGCCCGACGCTTCACGGCTGCCTGCCTCGATAAAAGGAATCTCCGTGCCGTGCTCGTCCTGCAGAAGAAAAGCGGTCATTCGCGGCGTCTCGGGATTCGCAAATTCGCTCTCGTTAAGCACGCGATAATACAGCAGCGTCGATACCGGACTCACGATCGCTTTTTCTACCCGAATCTCTTCGCCTGTAGCCAGCTTCATGCTCCGTTCCAGTTCGATCGTCTGCGTGTCCGCCACAAGTTCTCCGGCCGAAGCTTGAATATCGAACGTCCACGGCCGCTTCGGTTCGATGATCGACGAGTCCGATAGCCAGGTCTGACCGTGCCTGATCTCGTCGTAGATGATGGACAGATTCATCGGACCGTCATTCGGAAGTTCGCTCAGGTTCACTTCGCCGTAGATCGTATACGTGCCGTCCTTTTCTTCGATCGATTGGGTGCCCGTCGTCAGTTGAAGGTCGTCTCGCCCGTCGATCGCGACCGCAGCCGACAAAAACGTCCGGTAATCGAAGTCGGCTTGGGCGGTCGGCTCGAACGTGGCACTGATTAGAAGCCGGTCCGTGTCGAACAGCACTTCGTTCAGCGTGAGCTTCCCGTATTCGTTCTCCGCCGTCTGTCCGATCTGCGTTTTGTACGACGAGTAATCCGCCGCTTCGCCTCCCGACGTGCTGCCGAAATTCTCGATCAGTCCCGCTACCCAGGGCATCTCGGCCAGCGCCTGCGGGCTGTACGTCCATGCCGCTCCGGCGAGCAGCAGAACGGCGGCGGCAGACATCAACCCTTTGGCTTTTCGGTTTCTACCGCGCTGCCGGACGCCCCCCGTCGACTGCAAGCCGCCGGGCAGCCTGCTGCCTACTCGCTGCGTCCACTCGCGCCGCTCCGCCTCGCTTAACGCTTCTTCTTCGTAATCCGCGGCATCCAGCTTCCATTCGTTCAAATCGTCGTACACGCTCATTTCTCCTGCACCCCGTTTCGCGAAATCCAACTATTTTTCAACTTCCGCCGGCCGCGCGACAGCTTGTTATGAATCCACGATTCCCGCACGTTCAGTCCCGCCGCAATCTCTCTCGCCGGAACGCCTTCCAGATAGTAGCGTTCGAACAGCCTGCGCTCGTCTTCCGGCAGCTGCTCCAGCACGTCTTCCACGCTCGACTTCGCCGCCACGCGATCGCTGTCCGTCCCGGGCAGCCGCTCCGGGTCCAGCTCTCCGCCGGCTCGGCGCCCGCGTTCGCGCAGCTCTCTGCGCCGATAGTCGATCGCCCTGTATTTGGCGACGGCCGCCGACCACTGCCGCAGCGTATTGCGCTCCGCGTCGAACGACCCGATATGGGTCCAGATCGCCAGCAGCACGTCGTCGAGGCATTCCTCGCGGTCCTGCCGACTGCCGGGCAAATGCCGATACACGATCGCTTTCAGCAGCGCACCGTGCAGGTCGATCAGCTCGCGCAGCGCCCGTTCGTCCCGGCGGCGAATACGGTCGACCAATTCTTTTTCCTTCTGCTGCCTGTCTTCCGACTCCTGCTCCATCCCGCTCGTCCCTCCTTCCGTTCCAAGTACCGACCCCGTTCGAATCCGTACCGACATTGTATACTACGAAGGGAATAAAGGGATTCTATCGTGGGGTTCAAAAAAAGGAGTCATGAAAAAGAACCCTCTTCCCTTACGCACGCAAAAAAAAGGACGCCGATGTGTGATCGGCGTCCGTTTTTCTTCTTGTCCGCGAAGCGGACTTCGTTTGATTTTACTGCACGTCGTCTGCCAAAGTTCCCGTCCAGATCTCGCCGGAAGCGCCGCGTTTCGCGGTGTGCGAAATCGTCGCTTCCTGCACGTCGCCGAACGCCCAATGCGTCTGCGGCATGTCGGGGAACTGCGGCTTCAGTCCGGTCAGCGGACCGCGGGACAGCATGCGGTTGATCAGCGTTACCGCTTCGGAACGCTTGAGCACCTGGTTCGGACGGAACGATCCGTCCGGGTAGCCGGCGATAAAGCCGTCTTGGCTCAACCGCTCGATCGCCGAGGACGCCCAGTGTCCCTTCGTGTCCGTGAAGGTCGAACCGCTCGCGGCCGAACCTTCCAGTCCGAGGAAGCGGACGGCGACGGCGGCCAGTTCGGCACGGGTCACCTGGCTTTCCGGCTTGAACGTCCCGTCTTGGAACCCGTCGAAATAGTCGTGCTTGACGGCGATGCGGATATAATTGGCCGCCCAATGCGAAGTCGGCACGTCGCGGAATCCGATCGGATCGTTAAGGTTGACGTTTTCGGTCAGGCGCGCGACGATCGCCGCGAGTTCGGCGCGGGTCAGCGAACGGTCCGGCTTGAACTCGCCGTCGGGATAACCGAGAATGTAGCGCTGATGGCGCAGTTCTTCGAAGCGCGGCGACAGGACGCGGACGTTGACGTTGGACTGCGCCGCCGCCTGTACGCCTGCCTGCGAAGCGCCGGCCGAGAAGCTGCCCGTCACCGGGTAGCTGCTTTCCGGCCCCTGCTGCATCGGCCATTTCAGCACGATATTGTAGCTGCCGGACTTGCCTCCGTCCAGATTGCGGACGGTCCATACCAGGCTACCGCCGCTGCGGGTTCCGCCCGCCGCGTCGATCACTTCCGCTCCCGCGGGAAGGGCGACGCGAATCGTGCCTTCGCCGAGCGTTACGCCCGACACGTTCTTGTAATCGACCTTGATCGTCGATTGTCCGCCTTCTTCGACCGGATTGCGGTCGACCGTCAGCTTCAGTTCAAGCTGCGGCGCCTGTACCGGCTCCGTCGTCGCGACCGCGGCCGGGCTGCCGGAGCGCTGCGGCGTCAGTTCAAGGTCGTGCCGCACGATCTCCTGACCGACCGACAGGGTCGGGCTTGTGTACGTATCGTACCCTTTTTGCGTGACGATCAGGTAGTAATCCGTCTCCGGGTAGACCATGTAGGCGTAGAAGCCGTTCACGTCGCTCAGCTGGACCGGGCTCGCATTGTCGTTCGGAGCGAAGCCCGGAATGGCCGGCAGAACGACTTTGGTGTTCGGAGCGACGCCGCTGCCGCGATTTTTGGCGGTATCCGCGTAATACAGCGTCACGGTGGCTCCTTCGATCAGCGCTTTGGTCGAAGCGTCGCGAATCGTGCCGTACGGATCGACCAGTTCCTGGGAAATATTCATCTCCCCGTTGGCCTGCACGTGGACGGTGCTCGTCCCGATCGTGATCGCCTTGCCCGGTTCAAGCTCGTAGCGGATCTCAAGCTTGTAATCGCCGATCGTCAAGCCCGGGGCGCTGAATACGCCCTGCTTGCCGAGCGAGAACGACTTCGGACTGCCGTTTTCGGTCACATAGTGGCCGGAAGCGTCCTGCAGGTAGACCGACGTATGCGCGATGAACGCGTTGTCGATCAACGAACTGCTGCCGTCGGGCCGTTTGAACATGACGATGCCGGCCGCGGTCTTTTGCGATTCGTAGACTTCTTCTTCCGTCGTGCCGGCCATGCCGACCTGGGCTTTCTGCTCGTACGTCACCGGCGTCGGAACGCCGCCGACTTCGATCAGGCGGGTCACCGTCAGCGTGTATTCGCGTCCGCCGAACGGAACCGGCACCGAGTAAGCGCCGTGCGTGTCGGTGTTCACCGTGCGGTCGAAGTCGACGCCCGGCTCGATCGAGCCGTTACCGTCCACGTCAAGCGTGATACGGACAGTGGCTCCGACGACAGGCGTATTGTTTTTGCCTTCCGTCAGCACGCCTTTTACGGATGCGGGCAGGAAGACGACGCGGATCTCTTTTTGTCCCCACAAGCCGCGGACCGGATCGTTTACGGTCGCCGTGACGGGGAACGACTGCTCCTCGACGCCGGTAATATTCGCCGATTGATACGTCAGGGTCGCTTTGCCGTCCGCGCCCGTCACGGCGCGATCGCCGTTCGGGAACGAGCCGATGCCGCCCGAATCGAACGACACTTCCACGCCCTGGACAGGGACGCCTTCCGCGTCTTTCAACAGCGCCGTCAGTTCGGTCCGCGACGTGCCGTCGCCGACGATGGCGGCGGGATCGGCGGTCAGCGTCAGATCGACCGCCAACACTTCAAATCCGTTATCGGCCAGACGCGTTTCCGGTTCCGCCGGCAGGATCATGCCTTCCGACCCCAAGGCCGTATAGGCGACCGCGTAGCGGCCGGGAAGGGTGCGGGCGTCCAGCGCATACGTCGATTTTTCCCACTGCTTGTAGCCGTCCTGCGCGAACGTCGAAGCGTTGGCCAGCAGCAGCGGCACTTCCTCGCCGCCCACCGTCGCGCTTACGCCTTCGGCCAGCAGCGAACTGACGGCCGACAGCTTCAGCGATTGGCCCGGGATCGCTTTCGCGGGACGGGTATCGCCTCTTTCCTTGTCGCCCGGCCATCCGTCGAGCGTCCGATCGATACGGACGGTCACGGTCGCCGGAGCGCTTTCCTGGCCGTCTGCGTCTTTTACGGTATACATGAACGTATCCGTGCCGCCGATGAAGTCGGGATTCGGCACGTAGGTCCAATTCCCTCCGTTCGGATCGGCGGGATCGGCCGGCGTAAGCACTCCTTTGAGCGGCTGGCTCGCAATGCCGTACACGAGCCCGGTGACCGTTTCCGGATCGCTGCCGCGCAGCGTGACCGGAATGGACGCGGCGCCTTCTTCCGCGCCGACGCCTACCGCGTCTCCGCTCGGAACGCCGCTGTAGGCGATCGAGACCGTACCCGGAATTTCGGAGTACATCTTGCCGTCGTACGCTTCCCAAGCGAACATCGCCGTTCCGCCGTTAGGCAGGCCCGCCGAAGGCGTGAAGCGCAGCGTGTCCAGCTCGCCTGCCGCGATTTCGGTCCGTGTACCGCTTGGCAGATACACATTCCCCGTCACCGTGGTGTACGAGAGTTCGCCCTGCTTGGCGCCGAAATCTTCGGGCAGCGTGATCCGAATCTTCGTTAACTTGTCGTTCTCCGGGTCCGCATAGGCCGGCTTCAACGAAAAGTCGTCCCGGCCGAACGACACCGCTTCGCCGGCGGAACCCGACTTGCCCACATGTCCCGCCGCAGGCGGCGCGTTCACGCGAATCGTCAGGCTGCCCGCTTTGAGCGCGTATTGGGTGCCGTCGTAGCCGTTCCAGCGGAACTCTTCCGTGCCGGTGAACCCTTCCGCCGGCACGAATCTCAGCGCCGACAGCTCGGAAGCGTCAAGCTCGCCGCCGGGCTGCACGTCGATCGGAGCGCTGCTGCTTCCTCCGTCCAGCACCAAACGGCCTTTGGACGGATCGGGCAGCGTATCGAACCGCAGCTTGCTCGGCGGGCCGGATTTGCCGTCGCTGTAAGCCGCATCGAAGATCGACTGCGGCAGCGGCACGGTCTCGCCTTTGTTCGCTTCGATCAGGATCGGGTCGAGCCGCGGCGCGTGGTTGGCCGTCAGCATGACCTTGCCCGGATAGACGGCGTATTCGTCGCCGTCATAACCGTTCCATTCGAAGCTGGCCGAGCCGTCGAAGCCACCTTCGGCCGGAACGAACTTCAGCTTCGGCAGATCGGCGGCCGCAATCTCGCTGCCGGCCGCAATATCGGTCGTAACGCCGCTTGCGCTCTGGAGCACCAGACGTCCCGCGGAAGAATCCGGAAGCGTCACGATACGAACTTTGTCCAGATGGGCGCCGTTCGCGGCTCCGTTGATTTTGAGGTAATTTTCCTTGAACTCGTTCGGATCGAGCGCCGTCGCGTCGTACTGCGCGACCGAGGTCGCGAAGTCGCGCAGCTTGGGATCGAACGTCGATACCGTATATATATGCTGCGCTTTGCCGGGATTGGTGTAGCTCTCCCCGACCTTGCCGTCGCCCCGATCGTCGAACAAGATCACGTTGACGTCGTACTCTTTGGCCGGATCGATACTCGGATCGACCAGCTGCACGCCGCTCCACGGCTGTGGCACGTTCGCTTCGGCGCCGCTGAACAGTTTCTTTTTCGTGTCCAGGTTCTGGTCGACTTCCGTTTTGCTCGCCGCCGGCTTCACGACGCTGACTTCCATCGCGAAGCTGCCGTTTTGCTTGGGTACGAAGCTCGTATCGACGGTGATTCCGCCTTTTTCGACCGAAATGTCGCCTTTGTCGATCGCTCCGCTTTCTTTGGCTCCGCCGTCGACGATGAGCTGCGCCCAATCGACGATAACTTCCCAGTTCGGGGTGGAGCCGCTCGAAGCGGCATTGACGTAATGATGCGTCGATACGCCGTAATAATAAGGTTCGTCCGCTTGGATCTTGGACGCATCCAGCTTCATGACGGTCGTGTTCCACTTTTCGTTATTGCCCGAAAGCGCGCCGACGTAAGTCTGCTGCGGAAATTCTTTTTTGTAATCGGCCGTTTTGTTGGACCAGAAAGTGCCCGACGTCGGCCACGCCGTATACGGATTGCCCAGACGGAGCAGCGCCGGATCTTCGGACAGGTAGACCCGATCCCATTCTCCCGTGCCGCTGCTTCCGTCGTATTCGTCCACGTCGAACGCCCGCATCAGCAGATACGCGCTCTCCCGCGGAGCCTGGGCCACGCCGTCGATTTTCGATTCGATCGGATACAGCGCGGTTTTGGTCGTGCTGTCCACGTATCCGTTGCTGATCCGCTTGCCGATGCCTTTGTCGTAATCGAGCTGCATCTCGGCACCGGTCGGCACGCCTGTTCCCACGACGTCTCCGTTCCAGGTGTCGATATCGTTAAACGACGTCGCGCCCAGCGTCTCCGCCGATGCGTGAGGCATGTTCGGCCATACCGGACCTGCCGCCAACAACAGCGCAAGCAATGCGGCTGTCGTTCTTTTGCCTGTTCTTCCCGTAATTCCCCTCTTGCCTACTCCCGCTGCCTTCACCCTGCCAAGTCCCCTCCGCCGATAAAATGTGTCTATCCAGTTGCTTGGTCATTATAATGGACAAGACTATACAATTTCTGAACAATTCCGCGCTTAAACCTTATTTTCCGACAAAAAATAGAAAAATTTCGTCCCGGAAACCGATTTTTTCCCTGAATTATCCGATTTGGACCTTTTTTTCGGCAAAAAAAGCGGATGTTCGAACGGGTTTGCGGCAGCGAGTATCGGTGAATAGGCAAAACGCACAAAAAAAGCCGCCCGGTCCCGGGACCAAACGGCTTTTTCCATGTCTTTTGATCTACGCTTCTTTGTACTCTTTTCTCATCCGATCCAATGCGAACCGACCCGGCCCGGCTCGCTTCATCTCGTCCAGCCCCGCCCGGCCTTACCGTTCCCGCTGCACCAAATAATCCAGCAGATGCTTCAGGAACCGCAGGCTTTCCGGCAGCTCCCGCACGGCATCCGCGGCGTCGCAGTAGTGATCCCACATCGCGCGCTTCGCCCCGCCGAGGCCGAGTACGGTCACGAACGTCGAACTGCCGTTGGCGGCGTCCTGTCCGGCAGGCTTGCCGAGCAGCAGCGCTTCGCCTTCGGCGTCGAGCAGGTCGTCCCGGATCTGGAACGCGATGCCCGCGTGATACGCGAACTTCTCCAGCAGCTTGAGCTGATCCTGCGGCGCGTTCGCCAGCATCGCCGGCATGATAAGGCACGCTTCGAACGCGACCCCCGTTTTGTAAAAACAGATCTCGTTCAGCCGTTCCAGCGTCAGCTTCCGCCCCCGCGACTTCAGGTCCAGCGCCTGGCCCATGCACAGTTCTTCCGCTTTGTGCGCCGAATAGTGCATCAGCTCAAGCACCGTCTCCGCCTTGAAGCCCTGCAGGCGCGATTGTTCGCGCACGCCCTGCTGGATCAGCAGCAGCCCGGACAGCTCGGCGGTCGCGCCGTCGTAGCGCGTATGCAGCGTCTGCCGGCCGCGCCGGGTATCCGCGTCGTCCTGCGAAGGCAGATCGTCGAAGATCAGGGACGCGGTATGCAGATATTCCAGCGATTTGAGCAGCGGGCGCAGCTTGGCCGCTTCCAGGCCGTAGCCTTCCGTCGCTACGAGATGCGCCAGCACCGGACGCAGCCTTTTGCCGGAACCCGCCAGGCTGTAGTTGGCCGCGTCGATCAGCGAGTCGCCGACGTGGGGAACGTTCGAGTCGGACGGGATCGGCAGCGAGGCGTCGATCTCCGCGCGCACTTCGCTCAGCAGCGTACGGAAGCGTTCGCGGTCTTCGCGGTCCCGCTTCATCTCGGTCAGCATCCGGTCGCGCAGCAGCTTGTCGAAAAACTCGACGTCTTCCGCCCGGCGCACCATGTTCTGAATGACGGCGTTCAGCTCCGGCATGCCGGCAGCCAGCACGTTCATCAGCTCTTCGTAGCGGGGAATGCCGAGGCGCTGGCGCGCCCGCTTGAGTCCGTTGATCGCCCGGTCCAGCAGCACTTCGCGCGTATACGCGTCGCCGTCGTATACGTCGCGGATCAGGTAGGCGATAACGCCCCAATACATCTCGAACGGGCTTTGCAGATCGGGCCGTTGGCCGCGATGCTTCCAATAATACGTGTACGGCGTCACCGCGCCCGCTTCCAGATCGTCGAACAGATCCGCGAAGTCGTCGGCGAGCTGGTTGTAGATGCCGTAGAAAAACGTGCGCCGCTCGAATCCCCCGTCTTCGCCTTCCTGACCGACCGAACGCGCGATAAGGCGCGAACCGGACGACTTCAAGATGACCGGGACGTAGAGCTGGCGGCTGTCGTAACCGTCATGCGCCAGCACTTTTCGCCGATCCGTGTCCTGCGCTTCGAAAAAGACGTACGCCTGCTCGAAAAACAAACTGCCAAGCCCGTCCGCCTGCCGGCTTTTGATATACAAAAACGCTTCGCCAAGTTCGCTGTGGATATACCGGATCAGGTCGAGATTGCGTCCGCCGTCGCTCTCGAAAGCATGGTTCCACTCGTCCCATTTCGGCACCGCCCCGCTCAGCAGCGCGCCGCGGATCAGGTCCGAATACCGCTCTTTCTCTTCGTCCGTCAGCAGCGTCGAATCGAGCAGGTCGTCGACGAACGGATACGTCAGCCCGTACGAATAGCCGAGCCGTACCGCTTCGTCCAGCCGGCGCGAGCGTTCGGCCTTCGGCGTCCGCTCGTCCATTTCTTCGCGCGTATGCAGCACGACGCCGGCGATGATCTTGAGTAGCTTGCGCTGGGCGTGTTCCGCGCTGAGCCCTTCCGGAATGTTCTCCGATACCCGCTTCATCTTGGCGATCATCCAGATCACCGCGTCTTCGATTCCTTCCTGCTGCCCCCATCGGTACAGCGCCGCCGTGTCGAAACCGTCCGTCGGCATGCCTTCCTGCGGATCGCCGCCGCTGAGCAGCGAGCGCTTGAGTCCGGCCGCCGTATGGCGCACCCGCCGCTGCGTATCCGGATCGTTCAGCGCCCGGCCGAGATCGCGCATATACAGATACGACACGCTGCGCTCCAGGTAATCGTCCAGCTTGCCCGCCGTCTCCATCCAGTGAAGGTAGCGGTCGTAATCGCGGTTGTCCGGACTCCCGCCGCCGCGCAGCAGACGCGCCGGCCACGGGCGGACGTGCTTCTTTTTCCACATGCGAAAATCTTCCGTCAGCGCCGCCGCGTACGTTTTCCCCCGCACGCTCGCGATCAGCTCTTCCAGATATTCCGCCGCGCGCCGTTCCGCCCTGCGGTACGCTTCTTTGGCCCGACGCTCGATCGGATCGATCGGCTCGGCCGGGTCTACAGTTACGGATGTCGAACTCATTGGTCATTCCCCTTAGGTTTTGTGTCGTGTATGAAATCGTTAGGGGTTATACGGCGGGTCGGGGGATTGGGTTACACTTCCGGGCCTGCCTCTCGGTAAAAAGAGCAAACCGGCTCCGCCCTTCAACAAAGAAACCCGACTCTCCAAGAGGAGAGCAGGGTTTGCGGACACGCCAAGATTCCGTTCAAAACTCTTCATATTCCGCCGGGTCCTGATCCCACAACCGCTTGTTGCCCTGGCTGAACGCGGAGATGACGGCCATCTGCTCCTTGTTCAGCTCGAAATCGAAAATGTCGAGGTTCTCCTGCTGATGTTCCCGCGAGCCGGCTTTGGGAATCGGAACGGCGCCCAGCTGCGTATGCCAGCGCAGTACGATCTGCGTCGGCGTCTTGCCGTGCGCCTGCGCGATCGCGCGCACCGCCGAGTCTTCCAGCACGCCGTCGCCTTTGCCGCGGCCGAGCGGGCTCCACGATTCGGTGACGATGCCGTGCTTGGCGTCTTCCGCGCGCTGATGCGCTTGTTCGAAGTACGGGTGCAGCTCGACCTGGTTGAGGCTCGGCGCGACGCCCGTCTCCCGGATGATACGTTCGTTATGCTCCGGCAGGAAGTTGCTCACGCCGATCGAACGGACGTAACCGCGCTTGCGCGCTTCGATCAGCGCCTGCCACGCTTCCACGTATTTGCCCTGCTTCGGGTTCGGCCAGTGGATGATGTAGAGGTCGAAGTAGTCGAGCCCGGTACGCAGCAGCGATTCTTCGATCGTGCGCAGCGCTTTGTCGTACGCGTGGTGGCGGCCCGGCAGCTTGGAGCAGATGCGCAGCTGTTCGCGGGGAACGGAAGCTTCGCGCACCGCGCGGCCGACCGCTCCTTCGTTTTCGTAGTTAAAAGCCGAATCGATCAGCCTGAAGCCGGCTTCGATACCGCTTTTGACCGATTCGACGCCGGAAAAGCCGTTCAGCGAGTACGTACCGAGCCCGATCGCGGGGATGTCGAGACCGTCGTTCAGGCGGATGTTCGGAATATGCGTTGACATGAAAAAGCCCTCCTCTCGTATGGTTCTACGATAGCACTTTTGGGCGCGGCGATCAAAATCGGTGCTTGGCCTGGAGCGTATGCGCCTTTATGATAAAAAGATCGAAATGCCGCAGCCGGGCCGGAACATGCCCGTCGCCGCGGCAGGCTAAAGCCCGGACAGGAGGAAGGTTCCATGACGAATTTTTTGGAATACGGCGAAGCATCGGTTCCGGTGCAGTTTCAATGGATCGGCTGCTGGCGGCTGTCCGATTGGCTGGCGGAAGCGCCGCAGGCGCGCAACCTGGATACGAACTTCCTGTTTCTGCTGGGCACGGGCGCGATGGCCTGGAGCATCGAAGGCCGCTCCGTGACGCTGCGCTCCGGCGAAGCTCTCGCCGCGCTCGAAGGCGTGCGGATCGAAGCGCCTTCGAGCGCGGCGGAAGGCGCCGAAGGCTGGGTCATCGCGGTGCGCCTGTACGGGCTGCGCGGCGACGAAGGCGGAGCGCCGGAGCTGCATCCGCGCTTCTGGGAGCTGCCTTCCGGCGACAGCTTCCAGCTGTCTTCCGTGCCGGCGGAGACGCTCGCCGAGCTGAGCGGCGAACTGCGGCGCGGCCAAGGAGGCAGCGCCGGGCAGGCGATCCGCCGGCAGCGGCTGCTGCTGACGCTGATCGAATCGTTCTACCGGCCGGAGAACCGCGCGGGCGCAGACGGCACCGAAGAAGGGCTGCGCCGCTCGATGGCCCATATCCGCCAGCATTACGCCCGCAATCTGACCCGCGAGACGCTTGCGGACATCGCGGGTCTCAGCCCGTGGCATTACTCGCGCAAATTCCGCGACTATGCCGGACAGCCGCCGCTAGACTATTTGTCCGCGTACCGCATCTACCGCGCGCAGGAACATCTGCTGTCTTCCAGCCTGCCCACCCGCGAGATCGCGGCGCGGGTCGGCTTCGAAGACGCGTCGTACTTCAGCCGCCGCTTCAAACAATTCGCCCGCTGTGCGCCGCGCGACTACGCGGGCACGGTCTCTTCCCGCCGCATCTGCGTCACGTCCGCCCGCGGCGCCGAGATTCTGCTCGATCTCGGCGTGACGCCCCACAGCGTGGCGCTCACCCCGGAGCTTGTTCCCGCCGCGCAGCTTGAGCGGTTCGAGCGGCACGGCGTGCGCGTGATCCGCTCCCCGCAGCATTCGCTGCAGATCGATGCGATCCGCGAAGCCCGGCCGGAACTGCTGCTCTGCGGACCGACGGACGACTATACGCTCCATCGGCTCCGCGCGCTCGCGCCCGCCCTCGTGCGGATCTCGCCCGACCTCGTCGGCACGGTCGAGCGGCTCGCCGCCCTGTTCGGCCGGGAAGCCGCAGCGGCCGAACGGCTGCGGCAGATGGATGCCGAAGCCGCGCAGGCCCGGCAGGAACTCGCCGCAGCGCTCGAACCGGGCGCCTCCGTCATGGTGCTGCGCGTCGAACGCACGGGCTGCCGCTATCTCGGCGCGCATTCGAGCGGCGCTTCGCGCGTGCTGTACCGCGAACTCGGCTTGTCCCTGCCTGCCGCCCTCGACGCCGGGCAGGCCTGGTTCAATCCGGTGGCGCCGGAGCGGCTCGCCAGGCTCGATCCGGATTACCTGTTCGTCGAGAATCGCCTGACGGAAGCCGGCGCCGCGGACGAGAACATGGAGCGCCTGCTCGGCAGCTCCTTCTGGCCGCAGCTGACCGCCGTTCGCCGCGGCCGGGTCTACGACGCGGATACGCGGCTGTGGGCCGCGGGGCTCGGCACGACCGGACATGCCGCCCTGATCGCTTACGTCGTCGCCTGCCTGACCGGCAGCGCGCATGCGCAGTCTTGAGCCCGCGCACAATCGTCCTATTCTTTTCGCACGTTCGACTATGGAGCCCTCTCCTTCTCTTTGCTATGCTGTGTAAATGACAATGATTATCATTATTACACAGAAGACGAGGAGAGATTCCCTATGTCCCAACGCTTGATTCCCCTGCTCGGAACGTTGTTCCTGGCCGTTACGCTTGCCGCCTGCTCGACCGATGCAAGTCCGGCGTCGCCTTCCGCTTCCGCGGACGCGGCTTCTCCGGACGCAGCCGCGCCGCCGGCCCATACAGTCTCCGCCGACAAAGCCGCAGCGAAGCCCGCGCAGGAAGCTTCGCCCCGCGCCTATACGGATCTGTACGGCGAAGTGAGTATTCCGGCCGATCCGCAGCGCGTGCTCGTGACGAGTTCGCGCTACGCCGAATACCTGGCTTCGATGGGCGAAGCGCCGGACATGGTGCTGTACACGAGCAGCGTCGAGCCGGAATACCGCACGCAGTATTTGCAGGAGCAGGGCGTCGAGATCATCGAATATCCGCAGTACGAACACAACTTCGAGCTGCTGCTGTCGCTGGCTCCCGACCTGATCGTCGCGCCGGGCATCTCGGTCGACGAGAGCACGTACGAGCAGATGACCAAGATCGCTCCGACCGTCGCGCTCGATTCGACCGTCGGCATGGAAGAATCGATGCCGAAGCTTGCGCAGCTGTTCGACAAGCAGAGCGAGAGCGACGCCGAGATGGCCGCCTACCACGCGAAGACCGCCGAAGCGGCTTCGCAGTTGGAGCAGGCGCTCGGCGACCGGACCGTGCTCGTGCTGCGCGTCGAAGCCAAGCAGTACCGCTATCTGGGCGACGACGAGCAGCGGGGCGGCGCGATCAAGCTGCTGTATCACGATCTCGGCCTGAACGTGCCGCCGGCGATTGCCGGCGCCGAAGACTGGTTCACCCCGTTCTCGCTCGAATTTCTGCCGGAGATCGATCCCGACTACATCCTGCTGGAGCAGCGGGTCGTCGACGGCGAAGACGGCACCGAATTTTACGACCAGCTCATGAAGAGCAGCCTGTGGAAAGGCCTGCGCGCGGTCAAGGAAGGCCATGTCATTCCGGTCACGACGCAGGATCTGGTGCAGGGCGAAGGCCCGATCGGGTACGCCAACTTCACGGACGAACTGGTAAAGCGGCTGACGGCCCTACAATGACGGCACGCTTCCGCGGCCGAATAGGAGAGTGAACGCAATGACCGATATTTATGACCTGACGATCGTGGGCGGCGGCCCGGCGGGCATGTATGCTTCTTTCTATGCCGGCATGCGCGAGATGCGCACCAAGCTGATCGAGGCCAAGCACGAGCTCGGCGGATTCATGCGCATGTACCCGGAGAAGATGATCTGGGACGTGGGCGGGGTCAACCCGATCCGCTGCGAGCAGCTGATCCTCGATCTGGAGCGGCAGGCGCGGACTTTCGATCCGACGATCGTGTTCGGACAGGAGATTCGCGGCCTGCAGCGGCGGGAAGACGGCGTGCTGATGCTGACTTCCGATACGGGCGAGCTGCATCTCACGCGCACGCTCCTGATGTGCGCCGGACGCGGCATCACGCAGATCCAGAAGCTTGCCGTCGAAGGCGCCGACCGCTACGAACTGGCGAATCTGCATTATACGATCACCGATCTGGAACATTTTCGCGGCAAAAAAGTGCTGGTGACCGGCGGCGGCAATTCCGCGGTCGATTGGGCCGTCGAACTTGCGGACTATGCTTCGCATGTCACCGTCGTCCACCGGCGCCGCGAGTTCGACGCGCTGGAGCGCCAGGTAACGCGTATGTACGCAAGCGCCGAAGTGCGCACGCCGTTCAACGTCTCCCGCCTGATCGGCGAAGGCGACCGGATCCATGCCGTCGAGCTGTCCGATGCCGAGACCGGCGCCGAAATGCGGATCGAAGCGGACGAAATTCTCGTCAACCACGGCTTCAGCCGCAATTACGGACATCTGCTCGAATGGGGATTGGAGCGGCAGGATTACGGCGTGACGGTCGACAACAGCATGGCCACGTCGATTCCGGGCGTGTTCGGCGCGGGCGACTTCGTCACCTTCGGCACGAAGGTGCGCCTGATCGCCGGTGCATTCAACGACGCCGTGCTGGCGGTCAACCACGCCAAGCTGTACCTCGATCCGAACGCCAGCAAAATGGCCGGCGTGTCGTCGCATCATGACCGGTTCCGCGAGTTGAACCGGGCGTTGGCGGCATCGAAGCCTCTGTGATTTCATTCCAATGCACAAGCCGGCGGTTCAACGTCCGGCTTGTTTTTGCTTTGGATTTGACTTTGCCGGCAAACGCGCTTATTATTGGTTCAACGAACGTTTAGTGAAATGAGGAACGGTTATGGAATCGAAACAGCCCGGCAAACGTATGACAAGTCGAGATCTTCAAGCTGTACATCGCAGACAGCAGATCCTCCAGACGGCCAAGCAACTTTTTGCGAGCAAAGGGTATCATGCCGTATCGATGCGCGAGCTGAATAAAGCGATCGGCATGGCGGATGCCCTGACGTATCACTATTTTCCCGGCGGCAAATTCGAAATTCTGACCACCGTGCTGCAAACGGCGCAGGAAGAACGGATCGGCGGCATCGTTTTGTTTTTTCAAAAGATTTTTGCAAAAACCGATCTGCCCCTGTCCCATGTATTAACGGAACTGATTGTCGGACTGGCGCAGAAATTGACGGAAGACCAAGCCTACTTCCAGATTCTGCTTCGCGAGCGCTCTCTGCTGAGCGACGAACAGAAAGAAGCGCTCGACAGCGTCACCCGTCTTCCGTTCGAAGCGATGTCCGATTATCTGTCGCAGCGCGCGGAGCAGGGCGATATTCGGTACATGGATTTCTCGCTCGCTTCCTCGCAGTTTTTGGCGCATATCGTGTTTACCGTGATCCAGCAGCTGTTGAGGGGAAACCGCATGGAGCAGGAGGAAGCCCGGACATTATCGCAATTCTACATGGAGTTGTGGGCCAAACCGATCAGCGAATAAGCGGCACTTCGGTGCTTCTTTTTTTGACAATTTGACTCAACGAACGTTCGGTAAATGAAATAAAAAAAAGGAGAGTTGATGATGCAGGAGATCATTCGCACGGAATCTTTGACCAAACGGTACGGCGCCCATTCGGTTCTGCAGGACGTATCGCTGAATGTGCACCGGGGAGAAATTTACGGATTTCTGGGTCTGAACGGAGCCGGAAAAACGACGACGATCCGTATGCTGCTGGGCATGATTCGGCCGACTTCCGGAGCCGCCTATATCAACGGTCGAAGCATCATCGAAGCCAAGCCCGATCTGTGGCGACAGATCGGCTACATGGTGGAGACACCTTATGCATACCCGAATTTTACGGTACGCGACAATCTACGGCTGATCGCCAGACTGCGGGGTCTGCCGGCAAAAAGCGCGACCGAATCCGTCATCGAAAAATTGCAGCTGACGCCTTATGCCGATACCAAAGCCAAAAATCTATCGCTCGGCAATGCCCAGAAGCTTGGCCTGGCCAAAGCCTTGATCCATAACCCCTCCGTTCTGATTCTGGACGAACCCACCAATGCGCTCGACCCGGCAGGCATCGTTCAGGTTCGCGAACTTCTGCGCCGCTTGGCCAGGGAGGAAGGGATGACCGTATTTATTTCCAGCCACATTTTGGAAGAGATGTCCAAGCTGGCATCGCGGATCGGCATCATTCACGGCGGCACACTGATTCAAGAGATCAGCTCGCAGGAATTCGAGCAGCTTCGGCGTAAACGGCTGATGGTTAAGGTTCAAGATCATGGGGAAACCGCGAATCGACTGCTGCTGGAAGCCGGTTACCGTGCGCAAATCTCGGCTGAAGGCAGTATCGAGATTGCGGACGAACAGGCGATCCGGCAGCCGGAACGGGTAGCCAGGCTGCTGGTGGACGCCAACCTTTCACTGGCCGGGCTGACGGTTGAAGAAGAAGGGCTTGAATCGTATTTTTTACAGCGGGTAAGCGAATAATGGCTGTAGGGAGGATATCCAATATGAGATTATTAGGGAATGCCGTTTACGTGGAAAATCGAAAATTGAGCCGTTCACCGGTATTGTGGGGGATGTTGGTCTTCCTGTTGTTCGTGACCGGCATTCGCTCCGGCGGAGCGGACTGGAACGAGCATTTGGGAAGCATGACCTTCTTGTTCGCTTCCGTATTCGGTCTGATGGGGTTCGGGACGATTACCGCCTGGACCTTCGGGAGGGAATATACGGACCGGACCGTGAAAGATCTGCTGGCCCTGCCAGTCTCGCGCACCACCCTTGTGATCGCCAAGGCTGTCGTTATCGCGTTCTGGTGGCTGGTCGCCGCGCTGACGATCTTCGCTTTCTCGCTGCTGATCGGCTTGTTCATCGGCGTTCCCGGTTTTTCCTGGCCTATTATCGCCCATCAGTTCGTCGAACTGCTGCTGATAGCCGTGTTTCATCTGCTGCTCTGTTCGCCGATCGCGCTGCTGGCCAGCATCTCGCGCGGTTATCTGGTTCCGATCGCTTACGCGTTCACCACGCTGATGGTCGCCCTGACTGCAGGACCGACCGCACTCGGCCCTTATCTGCCCTGGTCGATTCCGGCACTGCATCTGTCGATGAGCGGCTTGACGCTGTTTCCGCTGGGTACAGCCAGTTATGTGATTCTGATCCTGGTATTTGAGCTTGGTGCGTTCGGGACGATATCTTGGTGGAAACGAGCGGACCAGCGGTAATTCGACGGACAAGACGGAATGTAAAAAACGAGCCTCCCGAATCTCTTCGGCGGCTCGTTTCTTTTTTAGCGTGTATTGAAGGCTACTTCACTCGATCCAGGCAGACGGCGCCGTGCGCGCGGACCTGGATCTCAAGCGACTCCGTGCCCAGCGTGCGCTGGATCAGATCTTGATACGCCGTGACCGCATCCTGCGGCAGCACGGCCAGAATCACGCCCGCAAATCCGCCGCCGTGTACGCGGCACGCGCCCGCTCCGAGCTGCTTGATATAGCGCTCTGTGATCGCCAGCGCGATCGCCACTTCCTGTCCGCTCGTCGCTGCGGGACGATAGACGTTCTGCAGCCATTTCCACGACGAATTGCCCGATTCCGTAATCAGCGGCAGGAACGCCTGCAGATCTTCGCGGCGCAGCGCTTCCAGCATGCCGTCTACGCGCTCGTTTTCTTCGAAAAAGTGCAGCGCGCGAAGCACGGCACGGTCGCCGGCTTTTTCCCGGATTTCCGGCAGGCGCGCGTACAGTTCGTCCGCCGACGTGCCGCGGCAGAACTCGGTTCCGAGCAGCTCCGCCACCGCGAACATTTCCCGCGGAACGGCTGCGTAGTCCTCGGTCAGATCCGCATGGTTGCCGCCGGTATTTACGATCACGAGCGCATACCCGTCCTGATCGAAACGGTACGTAACCGGCTCGATCACCGGCTCGTCCGGATTCTCGAAGTCGATCGAGATCAGGCCGCCGTGCGCGCAGGCGATCTGGTCCAGCAGGCCGGACGGCTTGTTCCAAAATTTATTTTCCGCGTATTTGCCGATCTTGCCGATCTGCACCGCGTCCAAGCTTCCTTCATTATAGAACTCGCTGAGGATCGTGCAGATCAGCATCTCGAACGAAGCGGACGAGCTGAGCCCCGAAGCGCTGTACACGCTGCTCGAGACGTAGGCGCGGAATCCGCCGGTCCGGTAGCCCTGTTCGGCGAAGCCGGCGACGATGCCGCGGATCAAGCCCGCCGTCCCGTCGTCTTCGGCGTTGATCTCCAACTGATCTAGATCAATGGCGTACTGCCGCTCGTAGCCTTCCGAACGCAGCGTAATGACGTTCTCTTCCGTCTTCGCCGCCGCGGCGATCGTATCGAGATCGATACTGCCGGTCAGCACTTTGCCGTGGTTATGGTCGGTATGGTTGCCGCCGATCTCGGTCCGTCCCGGCGCGCTGAACAGCCGCACCGCTTCCGGTCCGTAGGTGTCGGCGTACGCGTCCAGCACTTTTTGGTAGCGCACCGTTTGTTCGTCAAGCTTGGCTGCGCCGTACAGCGCGGTCAAAGCGGAGATCATCTCCGGCGTGTGCAGAACAGCCGGGTTAGTTTCATTCGTCATACCAAATTCCTCCTGAATACGGGGTAGGTCAAGCCGGTTAAGGAAGCGGATCTATCCGCCCACCTCTTCAATATGACACATTTTTGAATACGCATACAGGGCAAATTGCCAACATGCCTGTTTTTTCGGCTTGGTCATTCGGCTGCACGGCAAAAAGGCGCTCCGGGAAGGAGCGCCTTCAAAGCGGAAAAATTCAGTCCCGGTTCCACACCATCGCGTATTCGCGTTCGTTCGTGGCAGCATCGACCTGCTCGCGTTCAAGCTTAAAGCCCTGCTTGCGGTAGAATTCGCCGGCCTGCGCATTTTGCGCGTATACGTTCAACGTGACTGTATCCCGGCCTTCTTTTACCCGATCAAGCAGTCTCCGTCCGTATCCCCGGCCCTGACGCGATTCGTCGATGAACAGCGCCGCCAAGCGGTTCTCCTTCACGGCCGCAAAACCGACGATCTCGCCGTTTTCCAGGCACATCTGGACGTCCGATTCGGGCAGGTACCGCTCTTCCATCGCCTGCTTGTTCGTCGTCCAATGCGCGGAATCGATAAAAGCATGCGCCGCGAGCGACGTATCGAGCCAGAGCTGCGCCAACTGCGGGAAATGCTCGGGCAAAGCTTGCATAATCTCGACCTGATCGGCATTCGTTTCGTACTCGTTCATGGAGAATCGCCCCTTCGCTTCGTTTGGGTTAATCTTCTAACCGATCCTCGATTCGGTGCCGGCCGCGGCCGGGCGCTCTTCGAGTTCTTGCAGACGCGTAATGTCGTGGCCCGTCGGGTTCTGGAACAGACGCAGACCGAACATCGGAGCGACGGCGAAAATATGGTCGAAAATGTCCGCCTGCACCGATTCGTACACCGCCCACGCCGTGTCGTTGCTGAACGCGTAAATTTCGAGCGGAAGCCCGTTGTCGCCCGGTGCCAGCTGCCTGACGATCAGCGTCATCTCCTGGTGGATCTTCGGATGATGCCGCAAATACTGATGGATATACTCGCGGAATACGCCGACGTTGGTGAGGCTGCGTCCGTTGACTTTGCTGCCCCGGTCGATCCGGTGTTCGCGGTTATAGTCTTCGATCTCCTGCAGCCGGCTCGTGACGTAATCGGACAGGTAATGGATCTTTTTGAATTCGGCGATCATCTCGTCCGTGCAGAACCCGATACTCGTCGTATCGACCTGAACGCTGCGCTTGATCCGCCGGCCGCCCGACAGCTGCATGCTTCTCCAGTTGCGGAAAGAGTCCGAGATCAGCGCGTAACTCGGGATCATCGTAATCGTTTTGTCGAAATTCATGACTTTGACCGTGTTGAGCGTAATGTCAACCACGTCGCCGTCCGCGTTGTAATTCGGCATCTCGATCCAGTCGCCGACGCGCACCATGTCGTTGGACGACAGCTGAATGCCCGCCACCAACCCCAGAATGGAGTCTTTGAATACGAGCATCAGCACCGCCGACAGCGCGCCGAGACCGCTGAGGATAATCAACGGGTTCTGCCCGATCAATCCCGCCACGATCAGAATGCCGCCGATGATGAACAGCACGATTTTCATAACCTGGATATAGCCTTTGATCGGACGCACTTTCGACACTTCGAACGACCGGTAAATTTCGTCAAAAGCGTTCAGCAGCGCATTGATCACCATAATGGTGACCGCGATCATGTACACCGCCGCCAATCGCTCGATCAAGACCTGATAGATCGGAAACGACCACGCGGAAAAATAAATGATGATCGCCGGCACGAGATGCGACAGCCGATGCAGCACGTTTTTCTCCAGCACGATCTGGCTCCAGTTGTGCCGATACTTGCTGACTACCCGCGAGATCACGGTCAGCACGATTTTTTTCGTAATCAGATTGGCAATAATGGAAATGGCCGCGATGAACAGCACCATGACGATGTTCGATACGTACACAATCATCGTCTCGCTCATGCCGTAGCCTTCCAGTTGATTTCGGATAAAGTTCATGAGTCCCTCCCAGCCCGGTGATGCATAATCGAACAAGCCTTTATTATAAAGGATAGGGAGGGGCGGAATCAAAGTCGGACACAGAAAGCAGCGCGTTTAACGATACCGCTTAATAAGGTTCTCCGACCATTCCGGTACTTTATCCACACAATAGATCATCTTATTCTATCTGATTTACCCGCTCCATCAGCTGTTCCCGGCTTATCGCCCTATCCATCCCTCCGTTGTCTATATGCCCTGTAGTATCATTAGCCTGATTATATATAAGCAAAAACCAGCTCTCCACGGCTTGGAGGCTGGTTTTGCTTATATAGGCTTGATCCCCGGTACCTTGTGAGCGTAAAAGGTAACGTTACCCAGAGAGATCGAAAACGTTAATCCCTGTACCGAAAGCGGCTCTTATCTCTCCCAGTACTGCTGTGCGATTTTCTGGCCCTGATGGATCTTCGCCCACTGCTCCGCCTGAGTCAGCTCGTTGCCGCCGTCGCAGGAAGCAAAGCCGCATTGGTGGGACAGCAGCAGACGGTCTTTGTCGATGATGCTCGAAGCTTCGTCCAGCAGGCGCAGCACGCGTTCTTCGTCATCGAGCGTGTTCGTCTTGGAAGACAGCAGGCCGAGAACGATCTCCGTGTCCGGCTTGTCCCGGAACACTTCCAGCGCTTCGAGCGAACCCGCGCGGTCGTCGTCCCATTCGAGGAAGAACCGATCGTATTTGAGCTGCTTGAGGAACAGGTTCGCGATCTTCACGTACGAACCGCCGCCCATGTTCCGCGAATCGTAGTTGCCGCGGCAGTTGTGCGTCCACATTTTCAGACCCAGCTCGTGCCCGAAGTCGATCACCGTGTTGTTGATGTCGATAAACTCGGCCGCCAGCGCCTGCACCTGCTCCTGATCGATGTTCTCGCCCGTGTACGGGGAGTTCGGGTTATCGTCCGCGAACAGCTCCCACAGGCAGTCGTCGAACTGGAGAATCTCGCCGCCCGCGTCCGCGAAGTCCTGCACGAAGTCTTTGTACGCTTTGACGAGACCGGCTTTGAGCTCTTTGGCGTCCTTGTATACGGAGTCCGTGCCGCCGATATTGTCCGACCACGACAGCTCGCCGAAGATATGGGACGGGGACGGCACGCACAGCTTCGTCTCGCGGTCGCCGGCACTATTTTTGAGCTGCTCGAACGATTTGAGGAAGTGGTGGTTCTTCGCGCCGAGTTCGCCCGTGATGCGCAGCCCGATGTCTTTGCGCGTCTCGTATTTGGAACTGCCGTCCGTATCGCGGAAAAAGTACCCGTGATCCGCAATATACCGCTCAATCCCCTGGAAGCCCCACACAAAGTCCAGATGCCACATCGATTTGGAATATTCGCCGTCCGTGATGATCGAGAGATCGTGCTTGATCTGGTCCTGCACGACGGAGTCGATCGCCTTCGCTTCGCACTGCTCGTAGCCGTCGAACTCCTGGTAGAACGGGTACTGGATATCGTCGCGATGCTCGATCTGCGTCTTGTATTCAAGCAGCTCGGAAGGGCGCAGCAGGCTGCCTACGATTTGAAATTTATCGGTCATGGGGATGTGCCTCCTTGGATGTGTATGATTTGTGCCAAAGCACTCGGTTGATTATGTGTGGTTATTGTAGCACGGGTGCAAGGGGGGTGGAGTAGACGAAGAAGGTATGGCTGGTTATAGGGGATGGGTATAAGGGGACGTTTGAGGAGAATTGGGCGATGAAAAAAAGCAAAAACCCGCTCGCTTGAGCGGGTCATGGATACGTAAATCGCTTCTCTCGATTCACTATTTGACGTCGTACTCATCTACATCAAACGTAAGGATTTTATCGAAAATGACGTATTCGCTGCGGCTTTTGAACGGCCCCGGATTCCAGGTCTTGACGAACTTATATTTGGCAGGACCTACGCCGCTATCCTTGGTATCGTACCATTCGATAAATGCGTTTACTTCGGAAATCGAAAGATCATATTCCTTGATTTGACCTCCCAAAATGTAAACAGTAAGAAGGGCTCTTCCACCATTGCTGTCCGTGCCGAATGGGATGGCACTTACTTCGTTAGACGTACTATCGGTATCCGTTGCAGTAACAACGTAATAGTATTCGGTACCATTCACGACGTCGTTGTCGGTATAAGAGACGGCTGCTGCATCCGATACAAGTGTCGTATACGGACCTCCGGGCTTGGTAGATCGTTTAACTACGTAACTTTTGGAAATGCCGACATTCGTCCAGTTGAGCGTAACAACCTTATTGCCCGGAGTTGCGGTTAGCAAGATAGCGTTATTTTCGTTGGCCGCTTTTTTGTTCATCATTTCCAATTCGCCGATCCCTGTCCAATAGACACCCGTTGTGGTATTTGGTCCGATGATTGCGGTGATGTAAATGCGATAATTTTTGTAGGCTTTTAAATTGGAAAAAGCAAACTCTTTTTTCTGTCCGATAGTCCAAGAAGTCACGTTGGACTGAGTATCAAGCGTTACCCATTTGCCAGTCGACTCGTCATACCCTTCAAAAGTCCAGTCTTTCGGATGTCTTCTCATAATATTATCGGAAGAAGTCATATTGCTGAACATCTGGCCGGTAATCGAATATGTATTTACTACCGTCGGAGCCTGAAACTCGTAAGCCAACCAGGCCGGCAAGCTGTTGGCTATCCAAGGAGAATTGGCCTCGTCCTTATTTATGTCATCGAAAGCATAATAATTTTGGGCGGCAGACCAAGTATCGCTTGATGACGTCACTTTCCCGCTTGGCGCATCGGAAGCCGTCATTTTGGGAATCAAATCCGCGTTCGAATTTTCACCGGGTTCTGCGATTGCAACATTGGTTAACAGCAAAAACAAAGCACAAAACATAATCAATAATTTTTTCATTTTGCCAACTCCCTAACTGTTTTTCATCATATTATAAGAAAAAAATAGATATGACAAGAATTTATGTAAGGTCTATTAATACAGTCGTGCAGGTGGGGCATAGCGCAGCTTATTGATATTTTGAGACGAGAAAAAAAGCGGATTCCTAATGGGATCCGCTTTTTTTATTACATATGGAAGTGAGGGGAGTCGAACCCCTGTCCGAAGGCAAGTGGCATAGCCTAGCTTCGCTGGGTGAAGTCAAGGTCTTGATGTCAAACCAAGTGTAAGCGATCCAAGTTGAGAAATACGAGAATACTACTATTTTAACTCTGGCCTGTCAGCCATCAATCAATTAAGGAATAATTCCGTCCTCTTCCTTCAACTTCATCCTTGTATCCCAGCAACATGCGAACCAATGTATTCGGATACCCCATCAGCTTACGATACTCTTTTGCTGATAGATCGGGATTTCTCCACATGATCGCCTGAAGCTTGGCTATTTCTGAAACATCATAACGAGACTTGTACACCATAAATTGAGATACGTAATCACCTATAGACAGTTCTGACAGATTTTCATTACCGTTCCATGAGTACAATTTGATCTGTTTTAGGAACCGATTTATGTTACTACCTTCAGACAAAAAGCGATATATTAAATCACTCTTAATCAATGTTGTATTTGAATCTCCCATGTAACTCTGTTCCATCAGAAACACCACAATTCCCATGAACGTATCAATAATTTGCAGAGGAATAGATTCATGAGACTCTTCCGACTCGACAGATGCAATCTTATACGTTTTGCTCCGATATACAGAATGAGCATTCATCTGCTCTTTAATTTTGGAATGAAGTCGTAATGAATCGTACTCATCGTTTCGGTCAATTTTAATATTCACCTCTATTTGACCACTCAAGTGACGTGTAACTCCGTAGAACAACCTCTCGGGAATTTTGATATAGAACAGATTTCGTAGCTCCATCATTGTAAGATTTAGTTCTTGAGCAATGCTGTGAGCTTTTGTATTATCGACAATGAAAATATTAATATTCACATTCTGATTGATGATGTAGTGAAGAACCTTGAAGTATTTCTTCAGATACTGGTCATGATTGTATTCCCTAAAATGTAATTCGCTCTTAGTGCTCATTTCTTCATACATACGTTGTATCGTCTGCGTTATGTTCGTCATTGTCTGTTCACTGCCGCCATAAGCACCGTAATATGAATTTTCTTTTCCTGGCTGATCAATTTTATTTGCTTCATCGAAATAGATATTATAGATCATTGGACACTTCCTAAACAATCAAAATTATAACGTCAGTCTTGACTTTCTTCCATATAAATACTATCATAATTATATAGAAATAATACGGATGAGTATAGCCTTCTCCGCTTCGCTAGCTAGAGCTGACTATACTCAAAAAAAGAACCTCCTCCGCTTCGTTAGCAGAGTTGGTTTTTTTGTTTTACAATACTTTTTAGCTTTGTTAGTTTGATCTTTAATCATACTACAGAGAGCCCTGTATAATACAGATACTCTGTCGCAGCTCATCCTGTGAAAAACAAGAAGAAGAAAAGATGGTTGATATAATGTAAAAAAAGACACCTGAGTTAGGTGTCTTTTCTTCGTACATATGGAGGCGAGGGGAGTCGAACCCCTGTCCGAAGGCAACGCAGCATAGGCTTCTACGGGTGTAGTCACAGTTTTGATGTCACCCGAGCAGCGCCCCGTAACCGGCTCTGCGTTGGGTCAGCCTGATTGTCTTCTTCCGTCTACCCCCAGGCGGAGACTAGACGGCGTAGCCTACTAATTGGGTTGGGCCCTCATCCCGGCACATAGGCGATGCCGGGCGAGAGCACGCATCACAGTTTCTTAGGCTGCGAAAGCGTAGTTGGTTTGTTGTTTGCCATTTAATAGGCTTTAGCGTTGATAAAGCGGACGCGTCCCCACTACCCGCTACCCATGCCCGAACTACCCCCGTCGAATCCATAAACGCCCCCTGGTCGGAAAAAGGTCGCCCTTCGAAGATCGAAGCCGGCGCGCATTTTTCATAAAAGGGAACTTCCGGATTAAAGGGCCGTGTTCTTGGAACCGCTAGGTTCCGGCACGAGCCGTATGTTCCTTAAGTTCGCACGGTGTCTTTCCCTCCATAAAAGAAAGAACCGTTCGCGGGAGTGCAAGCACTTCCCACAGACTTTGATTATACCACATTTCGTGGTGTAAAGGTAGATTACCCTGCTCGCTCGACCGTAAAACCGGAAAATGCCGTTTCGGCCGCTTTTCGGCTGATCTCGCGTTCGCCGCGCAGCCTCACCGGCTTTGGCAGACCGTCGAACGCCCGACTGTACCGCTTAACGCTGACGGGATTTGAGCGCCCGCTGGATGTCCCGCTGCGCGTCGCGCTTGGCGGCCGTGTCGCGCTTGTCGTGCTGCTTCTTGCCTCGGCCGAGGCCGATCAGCAGCTTGGCGTAGCCGTTGCGCACGTAGACTTTGAGCGGCACGATCGTGTAGCCTTCCTGCTTGGCCTGGCCGATCAGCTTGCGGATCTGCACTTTGTGCAGCAGCAGCTTGCGCGTGCGCGTCGGATCTTCCGGGTTGTTGCGGTTGCCCTGCTCGAACGGGCTGATGTGCATGTTGTGGACGAACGCTTCGCCGCCGCGGATCGTCGCGAACGCGTCGCCGATATTCGCTTTGGCTTTGCGCAGCGATTTGATCTCCGTGCCGGTGAGCACGAGTCCCGCTTCGTACGTATCCTCGATGAAATAATCGTGGGACGCTTTTTTGTTCTGCGCGAGCACTTTGCCCTGCTCCGTATTTTTAGGCATGTCTTGCACCTCCTCTGCTTCTTTATTTAACGCTTCTATATTGAATTGTAACAAGCCGTCTTTGGAAAAGGCAAGAAAAGGAGCGGCGGGCGATCGAGGAAGATACGTTAACGGGTCGAGAGATCGTTTGGCTCGCCGGTTCATGCCGCAAAAAGGCCGCTAACGGATATGCAATCCGTTAGCGGCCGGAACCGCGGTTGCCCAGCCGAAGACATGCTCTCGGGCTTCAACAGCGGCGGCGGATCGATCCTCGAGCCGCCGCCGCTGTATGACCTTCCATGCGGCCTAGCCGCCGCTCCGAACCTTTTTACTTGTCTTTGCGCGGCGGACGGCTGCCGCCTGTCGAACCCGGACGGCCTCCGCCGCCGGAACGGCCGCCTTTGTTCGGCCGTTCGTTGCCGTTGCGCGAGAACGTAGCCGTCTCGCCGCCGTAGCCGCCCGTGCCGGAACCGAAGGCAAATTTGCCTTTGCCCGGTTCGCGCGCGCCTTCCGGCGCGCCTGCCCCGCTCGCTGCGCCCGCGGAACTGCCCGCTGCGCCGTTCGAGCCGTCAGGGCGGCCCGGACGGGCACCGCCGCGTCCGCCCGAAGCCGGCGGACGACTGCCCCGCTCGCCGGCTTCGCCCGGCGAGCCGTTGTACGCATCTGCGCCGCCCTGGCCGGCTTCGATCTGAATGCCGCCTGTGCGCGCAGGCTTGCGCGGCTCGGAACCGGCTTCGCCTCTCGGAGCGCCCTGACCCGCGCCTGCGCCCGTACCGCCGTCTCCGGTCGGCACGCCGCCGAAGGTCCAGCCGCCATCCTGGCCGCCTTTGCCTTGGCGTGGCTGTGCGCCTGCGCCGGCTTCGCCGCTGCCGGTTGCTTCCGGCACGCCGCCGCCTTTGCGTCTGCGCTTGCCGCCGCCCGGAGCGCCGGCTTCGTCGCCCGCACCCGGTACTTGCGCCGCAGGCGCGATCACCGTCGTGCCTTCAGGCAGGGCGGCACCGCCGCCTTTGCCTTTGCGCTTGCGGGTACGCTTGCTTTTGGTCGGAGCGCCGGCTTCCGCCGTGCCGCTGCCGGCCGCCGCAGGTGCGGTGCCCGCCGCCGGAGCGGAAGCTGCCGCTCCGTTCGGACGGAAGACATCGCCCTGCTTTTTGCCTTTTTTCTTGCCTTTGCCTTTATCTTTGCCGAACTTTTCTTTGCCGGTCTTGTCGCCGCGTCCGCCTCTTGGCGCGCCGCTCGGCGCACCGTCGCCGCGGCCTCCACGGCCGCCGCGGAACGCGCTCTTTTTCATATCCACCAGCTCGAAATCGATCGTATGCTCTTCCATGCTGACCTTGGACACGCGGATCTCGACCAGGTCGCCGATGCGGAAGATGCGCGACGTGCGCTCGCCGACCAGCGTCAGGCGGGACTCGTCGTAGTGGTAATAATCGTCGGTCAGGTTGCTGATATGGATCAGGCCTTCGATCGTGTTCTCAAGCTCCACGAACAGACCGAAGCTCGTTACGCTGCCGATCACGCCTTCGAACGTCTCGCCGACTTTGTCCAGCATGTACTCGGCTTTTTTGAGCTGGGCCGTATCGCGCTCCGCATCGACCGCCACGCGCTCGCGAATCGACGACTGCTGCGCGATGTCCGGCATGCGGATATTGAGGTATTCCTCGCGCGACTGCGACAGCTTGCCGCCGTGGTCCAGCACTTCCCCGATCACCCGGTGGATGACCAAATCGGGATAGCGGCGGATCGGCGACGTAAAGTGCGTATAATATTCGGCCGCCAGGCCGAAGTGGCCGAGATTGGCCGAATCGTATTTCGCCTGCTTCATCGAGCGCAGCAGCAGCGTGCTGATCGCTTTTTGCTCCGGCGTATCCTGCACTTCTTCCAGCAGCGATTGCAGCTCGCTCGGCTGGATGGTGCCTCCGCGCGTGCCTTTGACCTGATAGCCCAGATTGGCGGCGAAGGCCGCGAACAATTCCAGACGCTCCTGATCCGGGTCTTCGTGGATGCGGTACAGGAACGGAACTTTGGCTTTGCTGAAATGCTCCGCCACCGTCTCGTTCGCCGCCAGCATGAACTCTTCGATGATACGTTCGGCAATCGAGCGCTCGCGCGTCACGATGTCGATCGCTTTGCCCTGGTCGTCGAGCAGCACTTTGGCTTCTTCGAAGTCGAAATCGACCGCGCCGCGCTTCATGCGGCGTCCGTTCAGCTTGAGCGCCAGCTCCTGCATCGTGCGGAACGTGTCGGCCAGATAGCCGTAGCGCTCCTGCAGTTCCGGATCTTCTTCTTCGAGCATGCGGCGCACGTTTTTGTACGTCATGCGCTCGACCGTCTTGATCACGCTTTTGAAAATATCGTAGCGAACCAGCTTCATCGACGCGTCGAATTCCATCTCGCACGACAGCGTCAGACGGTCCACGCGCGGATTCAGACTGCAGATGCCGTTGGACAGGCGCGGCGGCAGCATCGGAATGACCCGGTCCACCAAATACACGCTGCTGCCCCGGTTATACGCTTCCTGATCGAGCTGGGAGTTTTCTTTGACATAATAGCCGACGTCCGCGATATGCACGCCGAGTACGTAGTTGCCGTTCTCAAGGCGTTCCACGTTGACCGCGTCGTCCAGGTCTTTGGCGTCTTCGCCGTCGATCGTGACGATCTGCTTGCCGCGCAGGTCGCGCCGGCCCTGGCTGTTGATCTCTTCGTCGGAGATCGTCTCCGGCGCCTGCTCCGCTTCTTCGAGCACTTCGTCCGGGAAAGACTCCGGCAGCTGGTGCTTGCGGATGATCGACAGGATGTCGACGCCCGGGTCGCTGTTATAGCCCAGCACTTCGATAACTTCGCCCTGGGCCGCCGCGCGGCCTTCCGGGTAGGCGATAATGCTCACGACGACCTTCTGGCCGTTCAGCGCGCTTCCGGACCGTCCGGCCGGGATAAAGATGTCGCGCGTGATGCGCTTGTCGTCCGGAAGCACGAAGCCGAACGATTCCTCGTCCTGGTACGTGCCGACGATCTGCGTCACGGCGCGCTTGACGACCCGCACCACTTCGCCTTCCATGCGTCCGTTCGAAGAACGGCGCGACGCGATGCGAATCAGCACCGTATCGCCGTTCATCGCGCTCAGCATGTCGTTCGCGTTAATGTATACGTCCGCGTGTTCGCGATCCTCGGGAATCAGGAAACCGAAGCCCTTGGCATGCGTTTGCAAACGTCCGCGCAGCAAATCCATACGTTCCGGTACGCCATAGCACTGGGTACGCGTCAGTACGATCTTGCCTTCTTCTTCAAGTCCGTTGAGCATGTTCATAAACTCCCGAAACTGTTCCGCATCGTCGATGCCGAAATGTTGCTCCAGTTCCTGGTGCGTCATCGGCTTGTAGGCGCTCTCGCGCATAAAGCCCAGCAGCATATCTTCCGTTATCATGGTTATCACCTCAAAATGGCTCCGGCTGCCTACAGACCGCCCGATCGGCTGCAGATCGCGAATGCTCGATTTTTTCTTCTACATTCTCTATTATACGTTAAAAGTACCCGCGCTGGCGCATGCTTAATCCTTGCTTGCTTTTTCGTACGCATTTATTTGAATATATACAAAAAAAAGCCCTCGTCTCCCTTGAATCCAAGGATCAACGAAGGCTTCCCGGGCAGTCCAACCGCCCCGATCGCCGGGTTAGTTGGTCAGAGCCGTAGTCAACAACGCCATGATTACGAATCCGGCACCCAGTACGACGGTCGTGCGCTCAAGCACCAAGTCCATGCCGCGAGCTTTGCTTTTGCCGAACAGATGCTCCGCACCGCCGGAAATTGCGCCGGCCAAGCCTGCGCTTTTGCCTTTTTGCAGCAGTACGACCGTGATCACACCGACAGCAAAGATCAAGAGAACTACCTTCAGAAAGATTTCCATGTCGTTTAACCTCCTAAGCGTAAGCCGCGTATCCTGTATCGATTGAATCAGAGTTTCTAAAATGGAAAACAGCATTTTTAGTCTACCATAGTTCTCGGTATTTGACAATCGACCAAGGGCAGACCGGATGCGGAAAAGAATGGGCGATCCCTGCAAGCGGACATTAAGAAGCCGCGCGGCGGCTGGATCTCCCGCGGCGCGGCTTCGGTTCATTTGACGGTATGGGGACGTACGGCCCTGACAAGCTCGCGCTTAACGGCGCTGCTCTTTGGCTTGAACCGTACGGTCGGTCCAGAGAATGTATCCCGCGGATACGGCCGTAAGGACCAGAATGGCCATGATGATCATGGCATCCGACATGCTTTTTCCTCCTCTGCTGATGTGGCTCCGGTGTGACGTGTGAGAATGGCCTGGTTTTCGAAAGATGCGAAAAAGGTCACCTCTCCTGCTCTGCTTACGAGGTTAGCTGACGGATTGGGACGCAAGAGTCGCCCCGCCTGCCGCAGATCCGGCGTACCGGAGAGCGTCAGGCTTCACCCCATGAGCGCCTGCGCGGCGTCTCGATCGGTTCCCCCGTTTTTATCGAAAAATTCAGCAGTCTAATCTGGGTCTTCGTGTTCGAGTGACGAATCTCATCATCCTTTCCGAAAAGTGGGCGGCATGCCGGAACGTTCGATGTGCCAAGCTTCGAAAGTCCGGGAAGAAGCGGCAATTTTCCCGCGCCTCGCGCGGTGATATGCTGCTTTTATGAACCGTATCTTAACCCCTTCTGACACCTCGTGTAAAGGATGAACCTGAGCGTTTTTTGCGGGTTTGGGCGTTAAAAGCTGACATTGGAATCTCCCACGAAGCCGGATCTTTCCTTTTCGCGGAAAACCTCCCGTTTGCTCGATTTAGCTCTGAAAATGCGGCTGAAAAAGCAGCCTGCGGCACTTTGCCGGAGCTTGATGGGCCGTTTAGGTCGAAAAGCGGATTTTGTTACCGTTTTCATATGCGGAAACGAAGTCGTTTTGTGCATCCTGCCCGGCCTTGCGGGACGTTCGTTCGGAGCGGGATTTGCCCTGCGCGGGCGCGAGAAAAAAGCCTGAGACGAGTCGCAGGCTTCGAAGATCGGAAAGGCGGATCGCAAGTCCGCGCAGCTTCCGTGAAGGCTCCGACCGTACGCGGCGGGAGCTTTTTATTGATTCTTTCGGGTTCTTTTCCTATTCAAATCTCAAAGCATTACGCCGTTCAAAATTGCCCACGCGCGCTCAAGCTTGGCCTGATAGGCCGGATCGTCCGCGGAGTTCATGAACCGCACGCGCCCGCTTCCGCCGCCGGCCAGCCCGCGCTCTTCGAGAACGCGCGCCACTCTCCGCACCGTGCCGGCGCTTCCGTCGATGACCCGGATATGCGGCGGCAGAATCTGTTCCAGCAGCTCCGCATAATACGGGTAATGCGTGCAGCCGAGCACCAGCGTGCCGTAGCGGCTTAGGTCGAACCGGTCGAATTTGCGCAAAAAGTAAGGACCGAGCTCGGCCGGATCAAACTTCAGCGCTTCGCAGTATTCCACGAGTTCCGGCATCGGCAGCGAATCGACGATCCCCAGATCGTCCACGCGCGACACCAGATCCCGGTATTTGGCCTGGCTGAGCGTCAGTTCGGTCGCCAGCACCAGCACGCGCCGCCCGCTCGCCCCGTTCATCTCGACGGCCGGCTTGACCGCCGGTTCCATCCCGATCACGGGCACGTCGTAGGTGCGCCGCAGCTCGGTCGCCGCTACGCTGGTCGCCGTATTGCACGCGATGACGAGTGCTTTGACGCTTTGGCCCAAAATGCGCTCCGCCGCTTCGCAGACGTATTCCGTCACCTGTTCTTTGGTCTTCGGCCCGTAAGGGACATGCAGCGTATCCGCGAAAAAAATAAAGTCCTCGTTCGGAAGGCTGCGGGCCGCTTCGCGCATCACGGTCAGCCCTCCGATCCCCGAGTCAAAAAAAGCGATGCTCATGCTGCTTCCCCTGCCGTTTCGTTGATTTGGTCTCATTGGTGGAGCCTCGTCGGTCGAGTCTCTTCAGCCTCTTATTATAGCCCTCCCCGCAGGGAAACGCCATGAAAAGCCGCCTGCTCGGCGATCGCCCGCAGCATGTCCTGCGCAAAAGCCGTCAGCCGGGCTTCCGACACCGCCGGGGCACTTCGGATGTCTCCTGCGTAATCCTCAAGCGCGGGCCGCACCACGTCCGTCCATTCCGGGAGCGCCGAAGCTGCCCATTCTCCGCCTTCTTTTTTCGAAGCGACCGTCCCGGTCTTCAGGAACATCAGCACCCGGCACAAATTAAGCGTCAGATAGACCGGATTGTCCGTAATCTCCGCTTCGGCGCCGCGCACGTCGCTCCAGACCGACTCCAGATAAGCATGCTTGGGCACCGGCGGATACGAATCGCGCAGCGGCGGACCGTACAAAGCGACGCCGCGCTCGTAGGCGACGGTGACCTGCGCGGCCAGATCGTCATCCGCGTAGTCCGCGCACAAATAGTGCGGATCGGAAGCGTACCGTTCGCGGTGCGCCCCGGAATAATGATAGACGCACGGCGCCGGATGCCTGAATTGACGGAGAACATCCTCTTCCACGACGCTGAATTCCAGGTCGCGGCCGGCCGGAAAACGGGCGTGCGTCTCCAGCGTACTGCGCGTCAGCGCATACAGCCGCTCCGACTCCGGCCGTTCTCGCACGACGACCAGCAGATCGATATCGCTCGACGCCGGATTGAAGCCGCCGATCGCCAGCGAACCGTGCAGGTAGAGGCCGGTCACGCAGGCTCCCAGCGCCTCGCGTATGCTTGCGGCCGCATGATGGGCCTCTTGGAGGGCGGAGGCTTGGAGCGCGGATTGGCGGGTGGCTTGGAAGGCTGCTTGGCTGGCGGGGGGTTGGAGCGCGGATTGGTGAGTGGCTTGGCTAGCAGCGTTATGGACGGATTGGGAGGAGGCTTGGAGCACGGATTGGTGAGTGGCTTGGAGGAAGGCTTGGCTGGAGGTGGCTTGCGGACGGGAAGCCGCGGGTGGCTGATGCGGGTTTGTCGGATTTGCTGGTCGCGCTGGATATGCTGGTCGCGCTGGATATGCTGGATGTGGCTGTGGCGGGTTTTTCGGATTTGCTGGTTGTTCTGGCCGTGCCGGATTATCTGGATGCGCCGGATTTGTTGGATTTGTCGAATGTGATGGATTTGATGAGTTTGTCGGCTGTGCCGGATTTGTGAGATGCGTCGGATTATCTGGATTTGATGGATGTGCCGGTTTTGTCGGTTTTGTTGGATTTAACGAACGTGTCGAATCTGCGGGCTGCACGGGCTTCATCGGGAGCCCTCCTTTTCCATTTCTAATTTCCACTTCCACTTCCACTTCCACTTCCACTTCCACTTCCACTTCCACTTCCACTTCCACTTCCACTTCCAAAGTGGATTATGCTCGCGGCCGCCGCGCTTGGCTAACGAATCCTGATCACGCTATAGGCGCGTTTTGGACCTTTTTTCAAATCTAACGAATCGTCATCACGCTAATTGCGTGTAAAGCGCCTTTTGCAGCCTCTACGCACGAAATAGCGATATGAGAATTCGTTAAAACACGGGATTGTCTCTAAAAGCCGATTTAACGTTATGACGATTCGTTAGAATTCGGCTGTCTCATGCTTCCCGCTTATCGGCACGCCTACCGGCCAGGGGCACGCGTGCGTATTCGCCCGCGAGACGTACAAGCCCGCTGGACGCTCTTGTAGGGCTCGCAGATTGCCCAGGCGTGCAGCGGGCCAAGCGTCAGGTTCACCGCCTCATCGCCGCATACAGGGCGCCCAGCGCGCCGCTGTAAGGGCCGGCCTCGGGGATGACGGCCTCGGAGCCGAGCATCGCCGTAAACCGCACGGTCAGCTCGCGCAGCAGCGCGTTGTGCTCGTACGACGAACCGACGTACACGACCCGGCGCGCTCCGTGCAGCTTGGCGTGCTGCACGCCTACCGTCGTGACGATCTCCGCCACCATGCCGATCACCGCCGCCGCATAATCCTGCGGCCGTGCGCCGCCTTCGGGCGGCAGAGGCCGCGAAAAATTCGCGGCTGTCAGGTCGCCGGCAATCGGCGGCTGCGCCGGGGCATAGATCTGCCCCACCGTCAGATCGACCGCCTCCCGGTCGCCCAGCGGGGCCAGCCGCGCGATTTCCGCGTAATCGCGCACCCCGCACAGCAGGCCCGTCAGACCGACGATCGTGCCTCCGCCCAGACCGATCCCGCCGATCCTCGGCCGCTCGGCCCCGTCAATCACATAGAACGACGTCCCGGTGCCGACGTTGACGAGCACGAAGCGTTCGGCCCCGCTATCGGGGGCAGAGCTGTCCGGCGCTGCCGCGCCGGACGAGGCGCCTTCGCCTGCCGCGCCGCCGGAAGCCCGGCCGCCGGAACCGCGGCTCTCTGCCTCCAGAATCCGCACGGCGCCTTCGGCCGTCGCTTCGAATTCCGGCACGTCCGCGAAGTTCGCATGCTGCGGCAGCAGGCGGCGCAGCCTCTCCGCCTGCCCGCCGGTACAGCCGATCCGCGTGCCGGGCGGCAGATGCGCCGCGATCCAGGCGGCCGCCTCTTCGATACGCGACGTCGTGAACTTCAGCAGCTTCGGCGCAAGGGCGGAAGCTTCCGCCCCTTCCTGCCGGGCTGTCGGCACCTGACGCTGCGCAGTGTTCTCCCCCTCTGAATCCTCGTCCACATAAGCGATCTTGATCAGCGTGCCTCCCGCGTCGATGCCTGCGTATGTCGTCATTTCGGTCGGTCCTCCCGCCTGCGCCGAACCGTCGGCGCGGTTGATCCGGCCTGCCGCGATCGGCTCGCCGGGGTTTATTTTCCCTTATCATAAACGCCGCGCGGCCGAAGGCCAAATTTTTGCGAATTCCGGAACTTCCCTCTTGATCTTTCGCGTCCGATCCTTTAGAGTAAGACGAGTTGACATTGTATAACCTCAATAAGACGGTTTGAGGGTATCTACCGGGAACCATATCTCCCGACTACAAAGTCGCGCCGAAGGCGCCTTTGCAGTCGGGAGTTTTTGCGTTTTCGCACACTTCCGCACTCCTTTCGCGCCGCACTTTCAAGGAAAAAAGGAGACCCGAATCAAGATGAATCTGAAAGTTCTCGTTCTGACGATCGCCGCGTTTACCGTAGGCCTCGTCGAACTTATCATTGGCGGCGTCCTGCCGCTGATCGCCGGCGATCTGGGCGTGTCCGTCAGCACGGCGGGCCAGCTGATTACCGCGTACGCACTCGTCTACGCCGTATCGGGGCCGACGCTGCTGGCGTTCACCGCCCGCTTCGAACGCCGCAAGCTGTACCTGTGGTCGCTCGTCGTGTTTATCCTCGGCAGCCTGCTCGCTTACTGGAGCCCGAACTTCGGCGTGCTGCTGATCTCACGCTTTGTCACGGCGGCGAGCGGCTCGCTGATCACGACGCTGTCGCTGACGCTGGCCGTCAAAGTCGTGCCGGAAAGCCACCGCGCGCGCGTCATCGGCATCATCTCGATGGGCATTAGCTCGTCGATCGTGCTGGGCGTTCCGCTCGGCGTGCTGGCCGCCGACCAATTCGGCTGGCGCATCCTGTTCCTGTTCATCGCGATCTTCGCGCTGCTGGCCATGTTCGTCGTCTACAAGTTCATGGAGCCTGTCGCTCCGCAGCAGGCGATCCCGCTCCGAACGCAGCTGGCTTCGCTCAAAAGCTTCCGCGTCGTCGGCGCCCATCTCGTGACGGCGCTCATGCTGGCCGGCCATTACACGCTGTATGCCTACTTCACGCCGTTCCTTGAGAACGTCATGAACCTTGGCGCTTCGTGGATCAGCATCGTCTACTTCTTCTTCGGCCTCGCGGCCGTAGCCGGCGGCATGATCGGCGGATTCATGTCCGACAGCCTCGGCGCCAGAAGAAGCATCATGATCGTCGTCGGCGCTTTTGCGCTCACCATGTTCCTGCTGCCGTTCTCGGCTTCGTTCGTGCCGCTGTTCGCGATTCTCGTCTTCGTCTGGGGCGCGCTGAGCTGGGCGCTCTCGCCGGCGCAGCAGAGCTACCTGATCGACGCCGCACCGGAAACGTCCGAGATCCAGCAGAGCTTCAACTTCTCCGCCCTGCAGCTCGGCATCGCAGCCGGCTCGGCGATCGGCGGCGTCGTGATCGACAACACGCCGGCCGTGACGTTCAATGCGTGGATCGGCGGCGGCATCGTCGTACTGGCCTTCGCCGTGGCGATCTACACGCTGTACCGCAAACCGTCTTCCCGCCGTCCGGAAGGACACGGCAAACAGGCCGGTTCGAAGCTTGAGCCGACGTTGGGCGGAGATTGATTCTTCGCCTCTCCTTTACAAACGGCAGTGAATCCGAAAAGCCCGGCCGACAGATTCCCTGTCGGCCGGGCTTTTGCTATACGAGAGCGAACAACAAAAAAGAGACGCCGCGTCCGGCGTCTCTTTTTTGTGCTGCGTCTTTCGATCCCGGCGTCCCGGGATCGAAGCCGTCAGCGGTCCACAAGATCGATTTCGGCCGATCGGCCGAACCTCTTATTGGAATTTCGTGAGGTCGAGGTTGTAGAACGATTTCAGGCCGTTGTATTGAGCCAGTTCGCCCAGTTGGTCTTCGATGCGAAGCAGTTGGTTGTACTTGGCAACGCGGTCCGTACGGGAAGGTGCACCCGTTTTGATCTGACCGGCGTTTGTCGCAACGGCGATGTCCGCGATCGTGCTGTCTTCGGATTCGCCCGAACGGTGCGAGATTACAGCCGTGTAGCCTGCGCGTTTTGCCATTTCGATCGCGTCGAAAGTCTCGGTCAGCGTACCGATTTGGTTAACTTTGATCAGGATCGAGTTACCGATGTTTTCTTCGATACCACGGCCCAGACGCTCGGTGTTCGTTACGAACAGATCGTCGCCGACCAGTTGGATCTTGTCGCCCAGTTTCTCGGTGAGCAGTTTCCAACCTTCCCAGTCGTCTTCGGAGCAGCCGTCTTCGATTGTGATGATCGGGTACTTGTCGACCCACGAAGCGAGCAGGTCAACGAATTCTGCGGAAGAGTACGATTTGCCTTCGCCCGCGAGTACGTATTGACCGTCTTTGTAGAACTCGGTCGAAGCGACGTCCATACCGAGGAAGACGTCTTTACCCGGCGTGTAGCCGGCTTTTTCGATCGCTTCGATGATGGTCGACAGTGCTTCTTCGTTCGACGTGAAGTTCGGAGCGAAGCCGCCTTCGTCGCCTACAGCCGTTGCCAAACCTTTGCTGCTCAGTACGGATTTGAGGTTGTGGAAGATTTCTGCGCCCATGCGCAGAGCTTCTTTGAACGTAGGCGCGCCTACCGGCAGAACCATGAACTCTTGTACGTCAACGTTGTTGTCGGCATGCTCGCCGCCGTTAACGATGTTCATCATAGGAACCGGAAGCTGCTTGGCGTTGAATCCACCGAGGTAGACGTACAGCGGCAGGTCGAGAGCGTCAGCCGCAGCGCGGGCAACAGCCATCGAAACGGCCAGGATCGCGTTAGCGCCCAGTTTGCCTTTGTTTGGCGTTCCGTCCAAAGCGATCATCGCTTTGTCGATGCCCAGTTGGTCAAGAGCGTCCATGCCGATGACTTCAGGAGCGATTGTTTCGTTTACGTTTTTAACGGCGTTTTCTACGCCTTTGCCCAGGTAACGGCCTTTGTCGCCGTCGCGAAGCTCTACGGCTTCGTGAACGCCGGTCGAAGCGCCGGAAGGTACGATTGCGCGGCCGATTGCGCCGGATTCCAGGTACACTTCAACTTCAACAGTAGGGTTACCGCGGGAGTCAAGGACTTCGCGTGCGTAAACGTCAGAAATAATCGTCATTTTAAGTAATCTCCTTTGAGTTCGGTTTTATAAGTTAACTATGCCACATTCGAGGCTTAATGAGAAGTTTTGCGTGCGGAAATGACGGATTGTCCGGTCATGTCCGCCGGTTGGACGACCTGCATCAGGTCGAGAATCGTCGGCGCGATGTCGGCCAGGATGCCGCCTTCGCGCAGCGTCACTTCTTCGCTGGTTACGATGAACGGAACCGGGTTGGTCGTGTGCGCCGTCTGCGGGCGTCCGAATTCGTCGATCTCGGTCTCGGCATTGCCGTGGTCGGCCGTGATCAGCGCGACTCCGCCTTTGGCGAGGATCGCGTCCACGACGCGGCCTACGCACTCGTCGGTCGTCTCGACCGCTTTGATCGTCGGCTCCATCATGCCGGAGTGTCCGACCATGTCCGGATTGGCGAAGTTCAGAATAATGCAGTCCTGTCTCTCCGCTTCGATCTCGGCGATGCAGGCGTCGGCCACTTCGCGCGCGCTCATCTCGGGCTGAAGGTCGTAAGTGGCGACCTTCGGCGAGTTGATAAGGATGCGCGTTTCGCCTTCCAGTTCCACGTCGCGTCCGCCGCTGAAGAAGAACGTCACGTGCGGGTATTTCTCGGTCTCGGCAATACGCAGCTGCGATTTGCCGTTCTGCACGAGAACTTCGCCGAGCGTGTTGTTCAGGTTCTTCGGCGAGTAAGCCACGCTGCCCTGCACGTTCACGCTGTATGTCGTGAACGAGACGAAGCTCAGCGTTTCCGGCTGCGCGTCTCCGCGATCGAAACCGGCGAAGCCCGGAGCGGTCAGCGCTTCGGAGAGCTGGATCGCGCGGTCGGGACGGAAGTTGATGAAGATGATCGAGTCGCCCGTTTGGATCTTCGCGGTCGGCTGTCCGTTTTTGGCAATCACGGTCGGCAGAACGAATTCGTCCATCACGTTTTTGGCGTAGGAGTTCTCCACCGCTTCCAGCGCGCTGTCGGCCATCTCGCCTGTTCCGTAGACCAGGGCGCGGTAAGCCAGTTCGACGCGTTCCCATCTCTTGTCGCGGTCCATCGCGTAATAGCGGCCTTGTACGGTCGCGATTTCGCCTACGCCGATTTCGGCGATCTTGGCCACGAGCTGTTCCATATACTTCTTGCCGCTGTCCGGAGCGACGTCGCGTCCGTCCATGAAGGCATGGATGTATACGTTATGGAAGTCCAGCTTTTTGCACAGTTCGAGCGTAGCGTACAGATGCTCGATATGGCTGTGCACGCCGCCGTCCGACAGCAGGCCAAGCACGTGCAGCGCTTTGCCGCTGTCTTTGGCGGATTGAACGGCACCGACCAGCGTCGCGTTTTCGAAGAAATCGCCTTCGCGGATCGATTTGGAAATCCGGGTCAGATCCTGATACACGATACGCCCCGCGCCGATGTTCAGGTGGCCGACTTCGGAGTTGCCCATCTGGCCTTCCGGCAGGCCTACGGCTTCGCCGCATGCCGTCAGCGTCGTGTGCGGATACTTGTTCCAAAAGCGCTCGTAGTTCGGCTTTTTGGCTTGGGCAACCGCGTTGCCTTCCACGCCTTCGCGCAGACCGAAGCCGTCCATGATGATCAATGCTACCGGTTTTGGAGCTGTCATTACTTCGCCCCCTCAACCAGGGCCGTGAAGGAGTCGGGCTGCAGGCTTGCGCCGCCGACGAGTGCTCCGTCGATATCGCTTTGGCCGAGGTATTCCGTTACGTTCTCGGGCTTCACGCTGCCGCCGTATTGGATACGGATCACGTCGGCTGTCGCTTGGTCGTACAGGTCGGCCAGAACGGTGCGGATGTAAGCCGTCACTTCGTTCGCGTCCGCCGATGTCGACGATTTGCCCGTGCCGATCGCCCAGATCGGCTCGTACGCTACAACCACTTCAGCCGCTTGTTCTTTGGACAGGCCCTGGAACGCGCCTACCGTTTGAACTTTGCAGACTTCTTTGGTTTGGTCGGCTTCGCGCTCTTCGAGCTTTTCGCCTACGCATACGATCGGAGTCAGGTCGTTGCGGAAAGCCGCCACGACTTTTTTGTTTACGATCTCGTCGGTCTCGCCGAAGTACTGGCGGCGTTCCGAGTGACCGATGATGACGTAGTCCACGCCGAGCTCTTTGAGCATAACGCCGCTGATTTCGCCCGTGAACGCGCCGTTGTCTTCGAAGTGAAGGTTTTGCGCGCCTACTTTGATTCCGGTGCCTTTGACCGCTTCGGTCAGGGCAGGAAGGTTGGTGAACGGTGCGCAGATGACGGTTTCCACGCCTTCCACGACTGCGCTGCCTTTTACCGCTTCGGCAAAGGCCAGCGTTTCGGATACGGTTTTGAACATTTTCCAGTTGCCGGCGATGATTGGGGTTCTCACGAAATAATCCACTCCTTTTAATGACTTCTTTGAAAAAGACTTTCCGGCTGGCGTTTGCGGTCGGGAGGCGCTTCGAGTAATAGAGGCCTACGATCGCGTGTTGAAATTCGATTTCTGTAATTGAAGCCTAACAGAGGTTGAAATCGAATTTCAAAGGCGACCACTTCGTTTCTTCGGCTCTCTATCACTCTCCGCTGCTCCGAAGCGCATGCCGAACTTGAATCATTTTTCAAAATCGCTTTAACACTCGCTTCGCAGGAAAAGGCGGCGGGATCGGTTGACGCGATCCCGCTCGGCTCTTGGTGGGAAGACGGGAATCTTACTTATCGTTGAGAGCGACAACGCCCGGGAGGGCTTTGCCTTCCATGAATTCCAGGGAAGCGCCGCCGCCCGTGGAGATATGGTTCATTTTTTCGGCCAGACCGAATTTCTCGGTAGCCGCAGCGGAGTCGCCGCCGCCGATGATCGTGTAGCCTTCCGTGTTCGCGCAGGCTTCGCCTACGGCACGCGTACCGTGGGAGAAAGGCTCGATTTCGAATACGCCCATCGGTCCGTTCCAAACGACCAGTTTGGATTTTGCGATGACGTCCGCGTACAGGGCACGCGTCTTCGGACCGATGTCGATGCCTTCCCAATCGGAAGGGATGCCTTCTTCAACGTTGATGATCTTCGTGTTGGCCGAAGCGCTGAAGTCGTCGGAGATCACGATGTCGACCGGCAGCATGAAGTTCTTGCCGAGCTTTTTGGCTTTTTCGATAAAGCCGAGCGCTACGTCGAATTTGCTGTCGTCCAGCAGCGATTGACCGATTTCATAGCCTTGGGCTTTGAAGAAGGTATACGCCAGGCCGCCGCCGATCAGCACGTTGTCGGCGATGTTCAGCAGGTTGTCGATCACGTCGATCTTGTCTTTGACTTTGGAGCCGCCGACGATCGCCGTGAACGGGCGTTCCGGGTTCAGCAGCGCTTTGCCGAGCACGTCGAGTTCTTTTTCCATCAGCAGGCCGGAAACGGCCGGCAGGTGGTGCGCGATGCCTTCTGTCGAAGCATGTGCGCGGTGAGCGGCGCCGAAGGCGTCGTTTACGAACAGATCGGCGAGCGAAGCGAACTCTTTGGCGAGTTCCGGATCGTTTTTCTCTTCGCCTTTGTGGAAACGCACGTTTTCAAGTACCAACACGTCTCCGTCTTTGAGCTCGGCGATTTTAGCCTTGACCGTCTCTCCGATCGACTCGTCCGTTTTGGCAACCGGTTTGCCCAGCAGCTCGGACAGGCGTTCTGCGGCGGAAGTCAGTCTCATCGACTCGACAACTTCGCCCTTCGGACGTCCCATATGGCTCGCCAGCAGCACTTTCGCGCCTTTTTCGGTCAAATATTCGATCGTCGGAATCGTTGCACGGATACGCGTATCGTCCGTAATCTTTCCGTCTTCGAGCGGAACGTTAAAATCGACGCGCACAAACACGACTTTGCCGCTTACTTCTACGTCACGTACACTTTTCTTATTCATAAATTAAATCCCCCATGCCCTCAAATTTAGAATTCAGGATTCCAAGGAATACGACTCTCGCAGCGCGGCAACTTAGAAAAAGCGGAAACAAAATTACCCTGTTTCCGCTTTATCCGCATGTCGCACATTGACCGGGTTCCCATGAACACGGCCAACGTACCCAAAGATTGCTATTTACTTGCCGTAATCCGTGCGAAAATGTCCGGAATTACTGAGCTTTTTTCGCGAAGAACTCAAGCGTGCGAACGAGTTGAGCCGTGTAGGACATTTCGTTGTCGTACCAAGCTACCGTTTTAACGAGCTGCTTGTCGCCAACTGTCATTACGCGGGTTTGCGTAGCGTCGAACAGGGAGCCGTAAGTCATGCCCTTGATGTCGGACGATACGATTTCGTCTTCCGTGTAACCGTAAGTTTCCGGGTCGGCTGCAGCTTTCATCGCAGCGTTGACTTCGTCAACCGTTACGCTCTTCTCGAGAACCGTTACCAGCTCCGTGAGGGAACCTGTAGCAACCGGTACGCGCTGTGCAGCGCCGTCAAGTTTGCCTTGCAGTTCAGGAATAACCAGACCGATTGCTTTTGCAGCGCCAGTCGTGTTAGGAATGATGTTTTCCGCTGCTGCACGGGCACGACGGAAGTCGCCTTTAGGGTGCGGAGCGTCCAGCGTGTTTTGGTCGCCGGTGTAAGCGTGGATCGTAGTCATGAGACCTTGAACGACGCCGAACTGGTCTTGCAGCGTTTTTGCCATAGGAGCCAGGCAGTTCGTTGTGCAAGATGCGCCGGAGATAACCGTTTCCGTACCGTCGAGGATCTCGTGGTTCACGTTGTAAACGATGGTTTTCATGTCGCCTGTTGCCGGAGCGGAGATGACGACTTTTTTGGCGCCAGCCGTGATGTGCTTCTCAGCGCCTTCTTTGGTTGTGAAGAAGCCTGTGCATTCCAGCACGATGTCAACGCCGAGCTCTCCCCAAGGAAGTTCTTCAGGGTTGCGGTTCGCCAGAACCTTTACTTCTTTGCCGTTCACTTTGAAGAAGCCGTCGTGTACTTCGACTTCGCCGTTGAACTTGCCTTGCGTTGTATCATATTTCAACAGGTGTGCGAGCATTTTCGCATCGGTCAAGTCGTTGATTGCGACAACCTCGATACCTTGCACGTCTTGAATACGGCGGAAAGCCAAACGTCCGATACGACCAAATCCGTTAATTCCTACTTTTACAGTCATTGAACAGTTCCTCCTAAGAAAATGGTTTTTGAAGAAATGTTTTCATTTATTCAAGGCGTGTGTCTCCATATCGATGAAAACACGGCGCCATGAGTAACAAGTTCATCAGGCGCTCTCCAGCACCCGGACAATCTCCATCGCGGCCGCTTCGTCGATGACCAGAATGTCTTCCTGGCCGAACCGCAGCACCGCGTGGATCGCCTTCGCTTTCGATTTGCCGCCCGCAATGCCAAGAACGACGTCTGCCGCCTTGATATCGTCGAGCCTGAGTCCGAGCGTCAGCATGTTATGTACGACGCTGCCGCTCTCGTCGAAGTAATAACCGAACGATTCGGCTACCGCTCCCTTATCGCGAAGACCGTCGGTGGTAGCTTCGTCCAGCTTGCGCCTTCTAGCCATATCCACCGCGTTCCCGATCCCGTGCACAATGATGCGGGCGGTGCGGATCTCGCGAACGATTTCCTGGATGTTCGGGTCGTGTACGAGCGATTCGTACGCTTCCCGGCTCAAAAGATCGGGTACGTGCAGCAGCCGGTAATCGGCGCCGACGCGCTTGGCCATGTTGGAAGCGATCGTGTTCGCCTGGATTTCCAGGCTCTCGCCCAGTCCTCCGCGAGCCGGAACGAACCAGCTCCCCTTGAGGGGACCGTTGACCGGATAGGTCAGCTGCTCGGCCATTTCGGCCAGCGTCGTGCCTCCCGTTACGGCCACCACGTCTCCGCCCCGCATGACGCCGAGCAGCGCTTTGGCCCCGGCCTTGCCGAGTTCGCGCTTGGAGAGAGGCGATTCTTCGCAGTTCCCCGGAACGACCACGACTTTCTGGAGTCCGTAGAAACGGCGAATCTTCTCTTCCAGGTTGGACAATCCTACCAATTCCTTCAATACCGGTTCCAGACGCTCAAGAAGGAGTTGTCCGGCATCGCTGATCCGCATGCCCGCCGTGTCCGTTTCAATCAAGCCCTGCGCTTTCAGCAGATCGGTCTCGGCTCTCAGCACGCGTTCGGTCATCTGAAGGGAGTGGGCCAGCGTTCGGCGTCCCGTCGTGCCCGTCAGCATAATCTGATGCAGGATCGTATACCGTTTCTTGAGAGTTTCCATGAGATCGGGAAGCAGCTGCTGCTGAATTTCGAGAATGTTCTGCATGCGTTCCACCTCTGCAAACTTCGTCTGCCCGTATAATGTTGGACCAATGGACGATTATTGTCCCGGGAACACTTTTTATGTCCCACACCTAGTTTACCCAATTTGCCGCTGCGATGCAAGCTTTGCCCTGCGTATATTTTGCGCTTTTCCAATGTAGCCGACGGCCTACTAGATATGGGAAAAAGACATGCAGCAAGCGCATGATGTAGGGGTGTTTTTGTCCCCTTTTTCACAACTTTCTTAGGGCTTGCAATTTCTCTTGCTGCCTAGTATAATAATGATTGCTGCTGTTTGTAAGCGTGCGCCCGTGGTCCAATGGATATGACGTAGGCCTCCGAAGCCTGAGATCCAAGTTCGATTCTTGGCGGGCGCGCCATTATTTTTTACAGCATCCCGCCATTATTTTTTACAGCATCCCAGTGTATCGAAATGTTCCGTTAAGGGACAGCCCGTTATTATTTAACTGTATTTTTCATTCCTGACGCCGATATCGGCTATTTTTTTTGCATAAAGTTTGACTTTCTTTGACTTTATGTTTGGGATTGTTTATCATATGGGTAATACCAGCTAGACGTTTATCGGACCTTCGTTTGCGCAGGGTTCGACAGCTCATCCAGCCTGGGCATCCATTCCAATTCTAAGAGCGGAATCCATCCGTTCACAAGGAGGTTTTTCACTGTGGGTTACATTCCTATGGTCGTTGAACAAAGCAACCGCGGCGAGAGAGCGTACGATATTTACTCCCGTCTGCTGAAAGACCGCATCATCTTCCTCGGCACCGAAGTCAACGATGTCGTGGCCAACGCGATTATCGCACAGCTCCTGTTCCTCGAAGCGGAAGATCCGGAGAAAGACATCTACCTCTACATTAACAGCCCGGGCGGTTCGATCACGGCCGGCATGGCAATTTTCGATACGATGCAGTTCATCAAGGCAGACGTCTCCACGATCTGCGTCGGCATGGCCGCTTCGATGGGCGCATTCCTGTTGAACGCCGGCGCCAAGGGCAAGCGTTTTGCCCTGCCGAACAGCGAGATCATGATTCACCAGCCGCTCGGCGGCGCCCAGGGTCAGGCTTCGGACATCGAAATCCGTGCCCGCCGCATCCTCGCGCTGCGCGACAAGCTGAACCGCATCCTCTCCGAGCGTACCGGCCAACCGCTGGAACGCATCGAAAAAGATACGGACCGCGATTACTTCATGGAAGCTGCTGCGGCAGCCGAATACGGCATCATCGACAAAGTGATCGAGAAGCCGATTGCCGAAGCCGGCGTGAAGTAAACCGATTATCTCTTAAAAAAACAGCCGTCCGGCGCAAGCCGGACGGCTGTTTTGCGTAGATTGGCGCAACCCGGCGCTCATCAGCCTGGATTTGCGGTCAGTTACGGTCATCGCCGTGCCTGTATCGGTCATTGTCGTTCATTTGCGTTCATTAGGCGCGCATTTCGCAACCGTCCCGCCCGCTTTGCGTAATAGGTGCAGATACATAACCATTCGCACCTATATCCGAGGAGGACAATGCCCATGCAATTTCGCCATAACGATTTTCGCGTCTTCAGTTCGCTCCGCAGAGAAAATATGATCATCGAAGTCATTCAGGCCGGCGGCCTGCCGGAAAATTATAACGCCGAACTGGCCAAATCCGTAAACCATCACGATTCGGAACGGTTCGGCTGGCAGCAGGTGCGCATCCTGCTCGACGACTCTTCGGCCATTCTCGAAGCGGGCGCGCTCCAGTTCATGTTCGGCAATATCGAGATGGAGAACCGCTCCGGCGGCGTGGGCGGCTTCGCCAAGAAGTTCGTCGGCAGCGCCGTGACGGGCGAGACCGCGAGCAAGCCGGTCTACCGCGGCACGGGCGAAATCTATCTGGAACCCAAACGCAAAGACTTCACGCTGATCGAGCTTGCGCCGGGCGAAGAGATCATCGTGGACGACGGTCTGTTCTACTGTGCGGAAAACACGGTCAAAGTCGGCGTCGCCAAACAGGGCAATGCCTCGACGGCGCTGTTCGGCGGCGAAGGGCTGTTCCAGACGAAGATCACGGCGACGGACAGCAGCTATGTCGTGCTGGAACTGCCGGTACCGGAATACGAACTCGTCCGCTACGAACTCAAAGGCGAGACGCTCAAAGTCGACGGAACGTTCGCGGTGCTGCGCAGCAGCACGATCGAATTCTCTATCGAGCGTTCGACCAAGTCGCTGATGGGCTCGGCTTCGTCCGGCGAAGGCATGCTCCAGACGTTCCGCGGCCACGGCGAAGTGTGGCTGGCCCCGACGCTGCCGATGCGCGCGCAGCCTTTCTAAAGGCGGGCTTCGCGGCGCAGGCCGAGCAGGCCGAGCAGGCCGAGCAGGCCGAGCAGGCCGAGCAGGCCGAGCAGGCCGAGCAGGCCGAGCAAAAAGCCCCGTTCTCCATCAAGATGGAGAACGGGGCTTTTGCGATGCGGCCGGCCGGTCCCGGGCGAATGTGCCCGGGGCTTCGCTTGCGGCGGCCTAGCGGCCGGCCTGCGAGAACTCGGGCAGCGTCAGCCCGTCAAGATGCGAGATGTCGCCGGCTACGTCGGCGACGCTCGTGTCGCGCAGCACCTGCTCCATCGCCCGCTGGGCGGCGAGCAGAATCGGGTTCATGGCGGCCTGGATATTGCGGCCGACTTCGCAGTCCGGGTTCGGACTCTCGTGCAGGCCGAACAATCCGCCTTCGCCGACGGCTCCGACCGCGCGGTACACTTCGAACAGCGTAATGTCCGCAAGCGGCTTCTGCAGGCGCGCTCCGGCGATGCCCGCTCTCGCTTCGACCAGGCCGGCACGGCCGAGCATGCCGGTGATGCGCCGAATCACGACGGGGTTCGTGTTTACGCTGCTTGCGATAAATTCGGAAGTCGCCGTGCCCGGCTCCGAAACGCTAAGCAAAATCAACGTATGCACGGCCACGGGGAATTTGGTGCTGATATTCACTTTGCATGCCTCCCTCCGGCGTTTCTGGGATGTGTTTGGGTGAAACCATTCTAGTTACATTACCGGAAAATGTCAACCCTGCGTCGTTTCCGCGCTGCAGATCACTTCGGTCCAGCCAAAACGGTCTTCGATATCGCCGCGCTGCAGCGCAGTCAGCTCGTCGTACAGGCGGCGCGTCCATTCGCCGGTCTCTCCGCCGCCGATTTTGAACGTTTTGCCGTTCCAGCCGATCTCGCCGATCGGCGACACGACGGCCGCCGTGCCGGTGCCGAACGCTTCAAGCAGCGTGCCGTCTTCGGCGAAAGCGCTGAGTTCGTCGATCGTGACCGGACGCTCTTCCACTTCGAAGCCGAAATCGCGCAGCATCTGGATCGACGAATCGCGCGTGATGCCGTTCAGGATGCTTCCGCTGAGCGAAGGCGTGACGATGCGGTCTCCGATCCGGAAAAAGACGTTCATGCTGCCGACTTCTTCCACGTACTTGCGGTGTACGCCGTCCAGCCACAGCACCTGCGAGTAGCCGGCTCCGTAAGCATTCTCCTGCGCCTGCATGCTTGCCGCGTAGTTGCCGGCCGTCTTGGCTTCGCCGACTCCGCCCGCGACGGCGCGTACGTCGCGCGTCTCCACGTGGATACGGACCGGATTCAGCCCTTCCGCGTAATAGGCTCCGACCGGCGACAGGATGATCATCATCTTGTAGCTAAGCGAAGGGTTCGCGCCGAGATGATTCTCGGTCGCGATCGCGAACGGACGGATGTACAGCGACGTTCCCGGCGCCGAAGGCACCCAGCTGCGATCAAGCTTGATCAGTTCCTTGAGCGCTTGGAGCACGAAGCTCTCGTCGATCTCCGGAATGCTCATCCGGCGGCAGGAGCGGTTGAAGCGCTCGAAGTTTTTCTCCGGACGGAACAGACGGATATCGCCGTCTTCGCCCATATAGGCTTTCATGCCTTCGAAAATGGTCTGTCCGTAATGGAACACTTTGGCTGCCGGGTCCATCGGGATCGGTCCGTAAGGAACGATCTTGGCATCGTGCCAACCTTCGCCCTTTTTGTAGTCCATCGTGAACATATGGTCCGTCATATAAACGCCAAACGACAGATTGGCGGTATCCGGTTTCGGTTTGCGCTGCGTCGTCTCTTGAATCTTCAGTTCACCCTGCATGATGCACGCTCCTCTTTTTATATTGAATCCTATCATCGTCTTACCTATATTAATAATATCCTTTTCGTCGGTTCTGCATACCCCAAAAGTATGAAAGGAGCAGAAAAAAGATGGATCTTCGCCAACTGCGCTATTTTTCCGCCGTGTTCAGGGACGGGCAAATCACTTCCGCCGCCAAAAAATTGAATATGGAACAGCCTCCCCTCAGCCGGCAGATGAAGCTGCTCGAAGAAGAACTCGGCACGCCGCTGTTCGACCGCAGCGGCCGCAAGCTGATCCCGACGGAAGCCGGCAGACGGCTGTACGAACGTTCCGAAGCGCTGCTCGTGCAGCTGGAAGAGACGCTGCTCGAGATCCGGGAGCTTGGCGAAGGCATCGGCGGCACGCTGTCGATCGGCGCCGTCGTCTCGTGCGTGTCGCTGCTGCCCGGCGCGATCGAACGGTTCGGGCGGGAACATCCCGCCGTGACGTTCAATATCCAGGAAGGCGACCATTTCCAGCTCGCCGAACTGCTGCGCCAGCGCCGGATCGAGCTGATCGTCGCGCGGCTGCCGTTCGAGGCGCCGCCGGGCGCCGACGATTACGGCATCGCGCCGCTGCCGCCCGATCCGCTGGCCGCCGCCGTGCCGGCCGGCTGGACCGAATACGCGGGCAGGCGCAGCCTGGACCTGAACGAACTGTCGACGCGTCCGCTTCTGACGCTCAAGACCGACCGCACGACCGGCATGCATGAGCGGATCATGCAGGAGTTTGCGGCGCGCGGCGCCGCGCCCCGCGTCTTCTGCGAATGTTCCAGCGTCGCGGTCATTCTCGCGCTCGTCGCCCAGGGGCTCGGCGCTTCGCTGCTGCCCCGCTCTGTCCTCGCTTCGTTCCGTTCGGAAGATTTTCGCGTTCTGGAACTCGGCGACGCCGTGCTGCAGGCCGATGTCGGTCTTGTCTGGCTGCAGGGCCGCTATTTGTCCAGAAGCGCGGAACGCTTCATGGACAAGCTGCTCGAACCCCGCGAACCCCGCGAACCCCGCGAATAAGCGGACGGGCAATTCTCCGGTGCATGCGCACGAACGCAACCGCAATCGCACCCAAAGCAAAAGCCCGGCTCCGGCGAAGCGCGAATATCTCGCGCTCCGCCGGGCCGGGCTTGCGTGTTCCAACCGGGCTTGCCGGTCCGAACGGACAGGCTTTTATGTGCGACGCCGGTCTTTTTCTTACGCTGGATTATACGCTGGATGAAGATCCCGCGAAGTTACAGGCCGGCAAAAGGATCGGTGCCTTTTGGAAGCAGGGAAGCGAACGTGAAGTCGAAGGACGGAATACCTGCCGCGTAAGGCGTGTATTCGTACTGCTGGAAGAAGATCGTGAAGCCGCCGTTGCGGACGTAGAAGCCCGGTTTGCTGCCGATCGTCTTGAAGCCGTCCTCGCTGAGCAGCGAACCGGCTTTTTTGAAAGCCGCGGCGACTTTTTTGTCCAGCTCGCCGAACGCTTTCGGATTCGCTTTGAGCAGCTGCTTCAGCGGCACTTCTGCACCCGTCTTCAGGTTGAAGTTGTAGCCGGTCTGAACCGTGCCGCCGTGAGCGCCGCCGTAGAACGAGTAATCCTGCATCACGGCGCTGAACAGTCCGTTTTTGTTGTAGGAGATCATGTAATTGGCATCCGCTTCGTAGTGCATCTCGCCCGACAGCGGGCCGAATTCTTTCATGTCGGCTTCGAAGCTCTTCAGGAACGACTGGGCGTGCTGCTTGAGCGCCGCGTTGATCTTCGCGATGCCCGCGCCGCTGCCGGCCAGCTCCGGATACCGGATATTGATGACCGCGTCTTTGCCGGCCGCGCTGCTCTTGAGCGTTTTCTCCGTTACGGTAACGCCCGGGCTTGCCGCCGGCTTAAGCGCGATGGAACCTGCGTTCAGCGTGCCGTCGATGCCCGCGTAATCGCGCAGCACGGACAACGGAACGTACATCGTGCCGGCTTTGGTCCGGCCTTCCGCCTGGAGGCCTACGCCGTTCGCGCCGATCCAGATGTTGCTCTCGTAAGGCGACAGCGTCAGCGCGTTCGGCGACGTGCCGAGCTCGTAGAGACCGGTTTCTTTATCGAAAGCGAGCGACAGGCCCGCGGCTTTGGCCAAAGCTTTGACCGGCACGTACGTGTCGCCGCCCGCCTGGTAAGCGTTCGCTCCCAGCGCTTTGCCGTTCCAGCTCACTTTGACGCTGGCAGTCGCGGAAGCGGTTGCCGGGGCGGCCGCCGCATGGGCTCCGCTCGTGCCGATTCCTGCCGTGACCGGCAGCAGCAGCCCTGCCGTAAGGACGGCGGCCGTCATCATCTTGGTCGTTTTTTTCCATGCTTGCACGTTGTGATTTGTCATCATCCGTTCAGCTCCTTCGCATCTTGGCGGTTTGTCTTTATCCATCCTGATTATAAAAGGGCCGCGGCGGAAATGGGTGACAAGGAGCGTTACAGTATTGCAACCCTTACTCGGGCTTTTTTACAAAATTGTTAAGGTTGGCGGCTTGCAAAATGCGCGGGTTACGCATCGGCTCCTTCGTTGCCTTCATTCCACCTGGGTGCGCCCATGATGCTCGACAGCCGGCCTCCGGGAGGCGCGGGCAGCACCGGAAAATCCAGTTCCATGACGAGAATCGGCAGCTTGCCGGTCTCCAGCGTGCGGTCGGCGAAGTATCCGTAGAACGAATACAGATAGCCGCACGGGTAATTGTCCGCGTCCGATTCCTCGTAATGGCGAAAAGCGGCTTCGCTTTCGATATCGCTGAAATCCGGCTGACGTCTCAATTCGGTGCCGTAATCGGCTTCCGTCTCCATGCGGCTGCCTTCTTCCACGCGCTGCGCGAACCATTCCAGCATGCGGTTCAACTGGCGAGCCGAACGGTTCGGCGACGCAATCAAAATTTCGGGATGGCCAAAGCTGTATTCCAATCCAATCGTAAACGCGTAGTTCATTCCTTCATCAGACAAAACGATCGGCATCCACCCCTTGTTCATGAGCTCGGGGATGTAAGACAGTCTTTTGCGTGCAAAGTCCGTATACTCCTGGCAAAACAACGAATAACGCTCGAACAGGTTGCGACCGGGATTTTCGTGCAGCAGCCTGCGGTAATATTGTTTGCGGTCTTCGGGAATGTTCATTGTTTCGATCACTGGAATCACCTCGCTTCTCGGTTCCGAATATGGGATGTTGTGTGGAGAGTCTAAGGGAGAGTCACGTTCTTTGCTTACTCCATTTATAAACCTCACATTCGATTCCAAACAGTTAAGCGGTTCTTTTTTTGTAAAAGATTCAATCGGCACATCTCGAAAAAAGCCCCGGCTGGCGCGAATTTAAGCAACAAAGCCGCCTTCGCACAGGGCGAAGGCGGCTTCAGGTCGAACGTCCGGATCAAGGCATTCTTATTTCATCTCGTATTGCACGGTCAGACGGGTCGTTACCGTGATTTGACCCGGTTCGATAGAAGTCGGGGGGGCACCCGCCGCCATGTCCGCCGTAGCGCGTTCGTACTGCGCGTACACGATCGGAGCTTCCGCGTCGTCCTGGCTGATCGAAACGATCGCGCCGAGCGTACGGTTGGCGGATTTGGCGATTGCCGACGCTTTTTTGTTGGCGCTGGACATCGCTTTGGCGATGGCCTGCTCTTCGTACTGGTCCGGATTCTCGGCCGCGAAGCTGATGTTCTGGATACGGTTGGCTCCCGCTTCGGAAGCGGCGTCCAGCAGTTGGCCCAGCTTGTCCAGGTCGCGGTACGTCACTTTGAGCACGTGCACGGAGCTGTAGTCCTTGATCGTCTGGCCGTTGTCATCGCTGTACGTGTAGTTCGGCGATACGTTGAACTGTTCCGTCTCGATGTCTTTGGCGGCAATTTTCCACTCGCCTTTGAGCAGAGTGTTCAGCTTGCTCATCGAAGTCGCCGTTTTCTTCTGCGCCGCCGCTGCCGTAGCCGCGTTCGATTCCACGCCGATGTACAGATAAGCGACGTCCGGCGTTACTTTGATTTCCCCTTTACCGGCCACATTGATAACGTTCATTGCAACGACCTCCGCGGCATGAGCCTGATTCATTCCGAGCGACGCGGGCACGGCCGCTCCTCCGACGAGCAAAGATCCGGCGATCAATACGCTGCCAAGCGGTTTCATCCACATTTTCATCGTTTATCCCTCCAAGTTATCGTTGATTACCCTCTAAACGACACCGGAGCCGAAAAAGTTGCAGGTCCGGACCCAAACGCAAAAAACCTTTCGGCCGCACGCCCGGGAAGGCGCGTACGGCAGAAAGGTTGACGCGCTTTGGGCGCGGATCGGCGACACTCCGGGCACGAGGCGCGCCGGAGCGTCGAAACGATCGGACAGATCAGGCTGCCGGCTCCTCGGATGCCGGTTGGGCCGCGTCTTTGAGGCTGGCCGCACCGGTCACGGTGCTGGTCAGCAGCATGTCGTTGATCGCCGCATTTTCGGCGCGGGTCAGCGTCTTCTTGGACTGGAAGTCGGCCGCGCCGGAAGCGCTGAACTTCACTTCGGGGCCGTGGTAGCCCAGAGCGACGACCAGTTTGACCGCGGATACGGCCCACTTGTCGGTCTTGCCCGTAAGCTTGACCGAGTCCAGCAGTTCTTCGGGATACAGGCTGCCCGTCGAATTGTAGATGATCAGAGCCGCTTCCTGGCGGGTAATCGGACGGTCCGGCTGGAACATGCCTTTGTCGTTGCCCGAGATCAGGCCGAACTCGTAGGCGGTCTGGATTGCCGCGGCATACGGATGTCCGACCGTATCTTTCAATTCGGGCTTGCTTTCCGACAGCGGAATGGCCGACGTGCGCATCAGCATGTCCACGTACTCGCCGCGGGTGACGGCTTCGTCCGGTCCGAACGCCATGTTCGGATCGTTCGGATAATAGCCGAGCGATTGCAGGTCGAGAATGTACTTCGCGTACGGATGCGTCGACGCGATATCGTTGAAGCCGGACGGCTTCGCGCCTTTTTGCTCATAACCCATCGGATTCAGGTAAGGTTCCTTGAGGTACGAGACGCTGCCGTCCGCAGCGGTCTTGAACGCTACCAGCATCTTGTTGGCATCCATAAACAGCCCCGGTGCTACCTGGCGCAGCGCGCGCTCGCCGGTCAGCGGGTCGGAGATGACCATGCGTCCGCGCGAACCCGGTCCCACTTTGGAGACGACGCTCTCGACGCGCAGGTCTTTATACAATCCCGCATAGCGCTCAAGCTGCTCCGGCGATTCCGCCGCGAACGCAGGGAAAGTCGCTTCGGCCGCATACTGCGGGAAGAACCGGTAGATAAATGCCGCGTACAGCTGCTCGCGCAGCGCGCCGTTCTGGTTGTAGACGACGAATACGCCGGTATCCTGCTCGGGAATCAGAAACATCAGCGAGCTTGCGCCCGGAACGTCGCCGCCCTTGGTGATGACTTTGCTGCTGCTGCCCGCGCCCGGAAGCTGCGAAGCCGATTCGAACCCGTAGGTCGAGTCCGGCAGCAGCGGATGGATCGCGGAACGGTATTCCGACATGGCCGCTACCGAATCGGCTTTGAGCAGCTGCGCGCCGGAAGCCGTCTTGCCTTCGTTCAAGAAGGCGGTCATGAATTTGGCGATATCGTCGGCCGTCGACAGCATGCCGCCCTGCGGCATGAAGCTTTCGCTGACCGGATAAGGCTTGATCGTCTCTTCGGCCGCATAGCCGGTCGCCGAACGCTTGCGCAGGTCCGCGGTCAGCGTGAAGTCGGTGCTGCCCATGTTGAGCGGCGCGAACACGTTGCGTTCCATATACGTCTCGTACGGCGTGCCGCTCGCCTGCTGCACGATGTATCCGAGCAGCAGGAAAGCGAAGTTGTCGTACATGTAAGCCGTACCCGGCTCGCGCACGACGTCCGGCATATACTTCGCGATATAGTCTTCCATGCTGACGGACTGCCCTTTGGCAGGGTTCAGGTCTTCCTCGCGGGCGTCCTGGATTTTGAAGCCGCTGCGATGCGTGAGCAGATCGGCAACGGTAACCGGTTCGGCGAACGGATTCTCAAAAGTGATGCCGCCGAGATATGTACGAATGTCCGCGTCCAGGCTGAGTTTGCCCTGCTCGACCAACTGCATGACCGCGGCCGCGGTGAACGTTTTCGAGACGGAAGCCATCCGGAAGACGTCTTTTTTCGGATCGACGCGGCGTTTGCTGTCCACGTCGGCGTAGCCGTACCCTTTTTCCGCCAGCACCCGGCCGTTTTTCACGACGACAACCGCCGCTCCGGGAGCCAGTTCCTGTATTTCTTCCAACGCAAAAAACTCGTCCAGAAAAGCGGTGACCGAGGAAGACGTAAGCGCGGTGTCCCGGGCTGCCGCCGATGCGGACGCGGTCGGCGTCTCCGCGGCGTAAGATAGGGTAGGCGGGAGCAGCGTCAGCGCAAGCGCCGAGGCGATCACGGCTTTGGTCCATTTGACCGATGCCGATCTCCAGATATTCGATTTTTTCAATGTTTTTCCCCCTTGTGTCTATTGATAAAATGGGTGCGGCTTCATGAGCCTACATAGCGAGCTCTTCGCACTCATTCTTACCCTTTTGGACTCGGCTGTCAAACACGAAACCGCTATCTTGGGGACAGGAAAAGCAAATATTTTTTCGGCAAACTGGAAGTTGTTGGTTAATATCGATGGCAGGCGAATTTGCGTACGCAAAAACCTCCCGAAAACGTTCGGGAGGTTCGATGGGCGGCGTATCTATGCAAAAATATCGCCTAACGGGAAGCTGGCACAAGAATTATTGGTTTTCCAATTCTTCTTTGCTGACAAGGCTCATTAAAGCGTTTACAGCCTGCTCGGCGTCCGCGCCTTCCGCACTGATGTGAACTTCAGTACCGGAACTGATTGCCAGGCTCATGATGCCCATGATGCTTTTGGCGTTTACTTTTTTGTCTTCCTTCTCTACAAAGATTTCGGAAGAATATTTATTGGCTTCCTGAACGAACAAAGCCGCAGGTCTCGCGTGCAGCCCCGTCTTCAGTCTGACGACTACCGGGTGTTTGGTCATGAGCAATCTTACCCCCTATACGAAATGAAGTTCCTGTCGAAACGCATTATTGTACCCAGTATACCATAACTTCGGTTGCTCACACTAGTCTAAAACCGAGCGCGGCGTTTGCAAACCTTCGCACTCCGCCCTTTTCCACACTGACCGCAAAAAAAAGAGCGGCTCTCAGCCGCCCCGAATCTTCTCCGCCATAATATCGAGCTTGCGCAGCCGGTGATTGACGCCGGATTTGCTGACGTTGCCCTTGAGCAGTTCGCCCACTTCCTTGAGGTTGATCTCGGGATGGGCCAACCGGACTTCCGCCACTTCGCGCAGCTTCTCCGGCAGCCGTTCCAGCCCCATTTCCCTTTGCAGGAAGCGGATATTGTCGATCTGCCGCACGGCGGCGCCGATCGTCTTGTTGAGGTTGGCCGTCTCGCAGTTTACGATCCGGTTGACCGAATTGCGCATGTCGCGCATGATCCGGACGTCCTCGAATTTGAACAGAGCCTGATGGGCTCCGATAATATTCAGCAGTTCAATGATCTTCTCGCCTTCTTTGAGGTAGAAAATGAAGCCTTTCTTCCGTTCGATGCAGCGGGCGTTCAGATGGAATTCGTTCGCCAGGTCGACGAGCGACTGGCAGTGTTCTTCGTACATGGAGGCGATCTCCAGATGGTACGAAGACCCTTCCGGATTGTTGACCGAACCGCCCGCCATGAAGGCGCCGCGCAGGTAGGCACGCTTGCAGCAGTTCTTTTTGACGATATCGGGACTGATGCCGGGCAGGAATTGGAACCCTTCCGACGTGATCTTGAGCGAAGCGAGCAGTTCCTGCACGCCGGCCGGAATCCGGACGATGTACACGTTGTTTTTTTTGAGACGCATTTTTTTGCGCACGAGCAGCTCCGTATGGACGCTGTAATGCTTTTTGATCAAAGAATAGATCCGGCGTGCGATCGCCGCGTTTTCGGTAGAAATGTCCAGAATGACTTTTTTGTTGGAGAGCTGGATCGAGCCGTTCATGCGTATAAGCGCCGACAGCTCCGCTTGTTCGCAGCAGGCGTCCGCCTCCACCATCGTCAATTCTTTTTTGGTCTGAGCCGCAAACGACATGGATTGTTCACCCCTTCCGTATCATCCAGTCTGCCACCAGCCTGTTTATGTGTTCGCTTAATTTATCCGCGTCGTGACGCAGATAAGTGCCGTACTTCACGAAAGTATCGGCAATGACGGTACAGTTCGTGCCCGCGATCTCTTCCAGGTCCAACCGGACCGGCGTCGCGCCTTCTTCCGCGTAGCGAAGCTGCACGTCTTCGGGAATATGCCCGCTGTTGACGAGCACGTAGTCGAACAGATGGCTGCCGACATGGTCGTACACGGCCTGAAGATGGTCGCCCACGCTGAACCCGTCCGTTTCGCCCGGTTGGGTCATGACGTTGCAAATATACATCTTGATCGCGTTGGACGCGACGACCGCTTCGGCCAGCTGCGGCACGAGCAGATTCGGCAGCAGGCTCGTGTAGAGGCTGCCCGGACCGATCAGGATCGCGTCGGCGCGCTGGATCGCCAGCACGGCTTCCGGCAGCGCTTCGACTTCGGCCGGTTCGAGGAAAATCCGCTTGATTCGTCCGCCGTATTCCGGAATGCTCGACTCGCCGGTCACGATCGTGCCGTCTTCCATTTCCGCATGCAAAATGACGCCTTCCTTGGCGGCGGGGTAGACGACTCCGCGGACGGCGAATACCCGCCCGAGCTCGCGCACGGCGGTGACGAAGTCGCCCGAGATGTCCGTCATGGCGGCCAGGATCAGATTGCCCAGGCTGTGCCCCGCAAGACCGCTTCCGGTCTTGAAGCGGTAGCTCAGCATGTCCGAGAGCAGCGGCTCCACGTCGGCAAGCGACGTCAGCACGTTGCGGATATCGCCCGGGGGCGGCATCTGCATCTCGCTGCGCAGAATGCCGGAACTGCCGCCGTCGTCGGCTACCGTCACGATGGCCGTAATGTCGAGCGGCTGCTGCTTGAGACCCCGCAGCATGACGGACAAACCCGTTCCGCCGCCCATCACTACGATTCGGGGGCGACGCACGGGCCGCTGCGCCTGTTGCTTAATATTCATGAATGTTCACTCCTCCGTACGTTAACCGCTTCGAATCGCTTGCCGGCCGTTCCGGCATGTTCCGAAAAAGCCGGCGGCTGCGATTCTAATGACGGTCCCGATCGGCGTCCCGGTGATTGACGCGCACTCTTTCCGTTTCGCTTGCTCCCAGCATCCGTCCCAAATATTCGGAGATGGCGACCGAACGGTGCTTGCCGCCGGTACAGCCGATGCCGATAATCACCTGGCTCTTGCCTTCTTTGCGGTACTGCGGAATGAGAAAATGCAGCATGTCCAGCAGCTTGGTCAGAAACGTCTGGGTCTCCGGCCATTTCATGACGTAATCGTACACGTCGCTGTTCTGACCCGTCAGCGGACGCAGATTGTCGACGTAATGCGGGTTGGGCAGGAATCGCACGTCGAAAATAAGGTCCGCATCGATCGGCACGCCGTACTTGAAGCCGAACGACGTGACGTTGACCGATAATTGATGGCTTTCCATATGCGAGAAGCGGGAGATGATCTTCTCTTTGAGAACGGCCGGCTTCATATTCGTCGTATCGATGATCTGGGTCGCCGAATTTTTGAGTTCTTCCAGCATTTTGCGTTCCAGGCGAATGCCGTCGAGCGGCATGCCGTCCGGGGCGAGCGGATGCCGGCGGCGCGTTTCCTTGTAGCGCTGCACGAGCACGGCGTCATCCGCGTCGAAGAACAGAATCTCGCTGTGAATCGTAAAATGGTCTTTGATAAAAGACAGCGATTCGGACAGCGCGGCGAAGAACTCCCGGCCGCGCAGGTCGATGACCAGCGCCACCTTGGCGATCTTGCCGTTGGACTGATCGATCAGCTCGGCGAACTTGGGGATCAGGACCGGCGGCAGGTTGTCGACGCAGAAAAACCCCAGATCTTCCAGGCTCTGCACGGCGATCGTCTTGCCGGCTCCCGACATTCCCGTAATGATCATCAGCGTGGCGGCCGGAGCCGCCCTGCCTTCTTTTTGGATATCGGTCATGCGAGCTTTCCCTCCCTGGCTTGCTTCGTTAACGAATCATCAGGCCGGCCGCGCCGATCATGCCGGCGTCATTGCCGAGCATCGCCGGAACGATCTGCACGCCTCCTTGAAGCGGGGCGGGCGTCAGCTGCGCGAACGTCTCGCGAATCGGGTTGAACAGAATGTCGCCGGCTTTCGATACGCCGCCGCCGATGATGAAGCTCTGCGGATTCAATACCGCTGCCACGGTCGCCATCGACTTGCCGAGGTAGAACGCGGCGCGCTTGACGATGCGCAGCGCCACTTCGTCGCCCGCTTTGGCGGCGTCGAACACCGTCTTGGCCGTAATCTCGCTCGCGTCGGCGATAAAGGTGCGCTCGCCGCGCTCTACCGCTTCCTTCGCCATGCGGATGATGCCCGTCGCCGAAGAGACGGTCTCCAGGCAGCCGGTCTTGCCGCAGCCGCACTGGATCGCTTCCAGGTCCGGCACGACGTCGATATGGCCGATCTCGCCCGCCATGCCGGCAGAGCCCTGGTAGATGCGGCCGTTGATGATGATGCCGCCGCCTACGCCGGTTCCCAGCGTATAGCATACGCAGTTCTCGACGCCGGCTCCGGCGCCGCTCCACGCTTCGCCGAGCGCGGCGACGTTGGCGTCGTTATCGATCTTGACGGGCTTGCCGAGCCGCTCTTCCAGAATGGCGCGGATCGGAACGTCTTTGAGGCCTATGTTCGGTGCCATGACGATGATTCCGTCACGAACGTTCGTGAATCCGGCCACCCCGGCGCCGACTCCGGCCAGTTGTTCCCAGGCATAAGGCGATTCTTCGACGACCCGGCGAACGTATTCCGCCATATTGGCAATGACCGTCTCCGGACCTTCCGCCACTCCCGTGGGCCCTTCATAAGTATGCAGCAGAACGCCGCTCTCGCTGCACAGACCGACCTTGATCGTGGTGCCGCCCAGATCCATCCCGACGTAGACATTTTCAGACATGTTACAAGCCACCTTTTTTCTTCAATATAGAGAATGCAGGAATTCATCGCTTTGTTTGCTCAAGTCCAAAATCCGTTTCCTTCGTCTCCCACTATAAGCGAACACCCGGTTTCGGTCAAGCGAGCGCGCCTTCGTGCAAAGCCTTGTCCCGCAAGGGTCGAAAGCCTTTTCTTGACTTCGGGGCGCGCCCTTTTGCCCGTTCGCCTGTCTTTATCGCGTACCGCGGCACGCCCGGGGGCGTTGAATCCCTTGCGGGGCGGGGTTTACGGCGTCTTGCCCTCCTTCCCCGCTTCGCTTATTTCCCGATTCACGGATTCGCTGATTCCCCTATTCGTCTCGCAGCAGCTCCGCCAGCATCCGTTCGCGGTTGTTGAGAAATTGCCGCGTCACGATATCATGTTCCGTCTCCTCCACCCGGCACGTTCGAATGCCGCTTGCGGTCAGATTGTACAGCCGGCTGTCCGGGTAGGACATCAGCAGCGGAGAATGGGTCGAGATGATAAACTGTCCGCCCCTGCGCACCAATTCATGGATACGCGTCAGCATCGCCAGTTGCCGGACAGGCGACAGCGCCGCTTCCGGCTCGTCGAGAATATACAGGCCGCCCGAACCGAACCGGTGCATGAACGTCGCGAAAAAAGCTTCTCCGTGCGACTGTTCGTGCAGCGAACGTCCGCCGTAGCTGTCGATGATCGCGGGACCGGCGTCCGGCTGCCGGTCCAGTTCATCGATCGTCGTCGCCACATTGTAATAACTCTCCGCCCGAAAAAAATAACCGTCTTTCGGCCGCGCCGTGCCCCGGATCAGCCGAAGATACCGGTGCAGCGGAGAATGGGTCTCGGCGGTCGCGAAATTGAGGTTCAGCGTGCCTCCTTCCGGATTGAAGCCCCAGGCGGTCGCGATCGCTTCCAGCAGCGTCGACTTGCCGACCCCGTTCTCGCCCACGATGTACGTGACACGTGGATGGAATTCGAGGCTTTCCAGTTCCCGCACCGCCGGCAGATTGAACGGATATTCGTCCGGCGTTTGAATCTGTCCGCGCAGCAGCTCGACCCGCCGCAGATAGCGGCGGTCGGCTTTTTCGACTTTTCCGGCTCCCGCACCGTCCATGCCCATCCCCATGAGTCGATCTCCCCTTCCCGTGTCCCCATCTGTCCGATCCGATCTTTTTCCATATACGCAAAAAAACGCACAGACGAAAAATTCCGTGACGGATTTTCGCCTGCGCGCCTGAAGCTTCATGAAGAAGGTGGATTCCAACAATTAACGATCGAGCGATTCGCTCCAGTCGTGCACGACGCTGCCTTCGAGATACTTCTCGCAGTCCATCGCCGCCATGCAGCCGCTGCCCGCAGCCGTGATCGCCTGGCGGTACTTGGTGTCCTGCACGTCGCCGCAGGCGAAGACGCCCGGGATGTTCGTCTCGGTCGTGCCCGGCTTGACGATCGCGTAGCCGTGGCCGTCCAGCTCAAGCTTGCCCTGCAGGAACGTCGTGTTCGGCGTGTGGCCAATCGCCACGAAGACGCCGTCCGCTTCCAGCAGTTCTTCCTGTCCGGTCTCGTTGTTGAGCACTTTCAGCCCTTTGAGGCCGGTGTCGCCCGCTACGACTTCCAGCGGCTGACGGTTGAGCGCCCACGAGACTTTCTCGTTCTCGCGCGCGCGGTCCTGCATGATCTTCGAAGCGCGAAGTTCTTCGCGGCGGTTAACGACGGTTACTTCGGTCGCGAAACGCGTCAGGAAGCTGGCTTCTTCCATCGCGGAGTCGCCGCCGCCGACAACGATCAATTTTTTGCCGCGGAAAAAGAATCCGTCGCAGGTCGCGCACGTGCTGACGCCGCGTCCGATATTGTCCTGCTCGCCCGGAATGCCGAGGTAGCGGGCCGATGCGCCGGTGGAGATAATGACCGAATCCGCTTCGATCGGCTCGGCGCCTTCAACGGTAATCTTGAACGGGCGCGTGGAGAAGTCGACGGAATCGACCCAGCCGTTCATGAACTCGGCGCCGAAACGCTCCGCCTGCTGACGCATATTGTCCATCAGTTCCGGTCCCATGATTCCGTTCGGGAAGCCCGGGAAGTTCTCGATTTCGGTCGTGGTCGTCAGCTGTCCGCCCGGTTGAAGACCTTCGATCACGAGCGGGTTCAAGCTGGCGCGAGCCAGGTAAATGGCTGCGGTAAGGCCGGACGGGCCGGTTCCGATGACTACGGTTTTGTGCTTTTGCATACAGACATCCTCCTCAGGGTTGATTGGGTTTTGCGTTTCTTCCAGTGTCTACGGATCGGACGTTACAGTCCTTTCCGGTGATCTCTTCCGTGCAGGGTCATGCGTTCCTTGATGCTGCACACCTGGTCCACCCGTTTGACGTAGCGTCCGACGGTCGAAGCCGACACGCCGTAACGCCGGCCGACCTCTTCGTAGGTCGAGGTGCCGCGGCGAAGCTTGTCGGTCAGGTAATCAAGCGCCGCCGCCCAGCCTTCCACGTAGGAAAGCACGGGAACTTCGGGATACAGCCGGCGCAGAAAATCGGTCCAGAGCGACTCCAGATCGCGCCGCAGGCTGAAATCGCCGGGCGCGCACGAAGAGCGGATCGCCGCGTCGAGCACGTCCTGCCAACGTTTCTCCCACACCGGCAGTTCTGCCGGTTCGAGGGAGAACAGAGCCGAAGACCGTTCGTCTTCGGCGTCCGGCTCCGCCTGCTCAAATCCGTTGTCGACCAGAATCGAAAGTGCCAGGCCGCGTACGCTTTCCGATTCGCGCTCGTCATAGGCGAGGTCCCTCAGGACCCGCGTCATCTCTTCGTCCGCCAGCGGCCGGCACGCCTGCAGCGCATGGTGCTTGTCTTCCTCGCTGCCGGTACGCAGCGTGCGGATCAGCGCGGCGCGAATCGCCGGCGAATCTTCGGGCAGCCGTTCTTCCCAGCGCTGCCAGAGCTCCGACCGGCGCACCGCTTCGAGCCGGTAATGGTAGCTGACCGGCTCGGCGATGCCGTCGGTCTGCCACTCCGGCAGGCGATCGAGATAATAGGCCGCCGCTTCGGCTTCCGGATCGAGCTTCAGCGTCGTCTTCCACAGCTTCTCGGCCGCTTCGGGTCTGCCGCTCAGCACGGCGGCCACGGCGCAGTAATGATGGAGCGAAGCGTCGGCGGACGCTTCCTCGTCCGTCAACAGCCTGCGAAAATGCAGGTAAGCCGCTTCGTGTTCGCCCAGAATGCCGAGCGTGGTCGCCAGCTTGAAGGCGTGTTCGCGATGGAACGGGATGATCGCCGTCAGGCGGCGCGCCAGGCGCGAAGCTTCCTCGGCGCCTTCGGGGCCGGAATGGCGGCGGAAGATCGCCAGATTGCACAGCCCGTGCAGATTGCCGGGTTCGCGCTCCAGCACGTCTTCCACCACGCCGAGCGCCCGGTCGGTCATGCCCATATAGTAGTAGGCCAACGCCAGATTGTTGGCGGCGGCGGCAAATTCGGGATACTCCTTCAGCAGTTCTTCCAGCAGGTCGGCCGCTTCGGCGAACATGCCTTCTTCCAGCATCGTCCGGGCCCGTTCGTGCCGGTCGGAACCGCGGCGGGCCAGCACGCTGTGATCGCGGATCTTGCGGTTCAATTCCAGTTGAAGCAGGTCGATCATCTCTTCCGCTTCGTGCAGGAACTGCCCCGCAGCGTCTTCTTCCAGATATTTCAGCAGCGCGGTCTCGGCTTCTTCAAACCGTTCCATGTTCGCGAAGTTGTTCGCCATGTAGAACCGGCACTCCGTCATGGAAGGATCGACTTCGTCCAGCACGTGCAGCAGCACTTCGTTCGACGCTTCGTAATTGCCCATCTCGGATAATATACCCGCCATGTTGCAATGATTCACCGGATTGTCCGGTTTTAGTTCGACCGATTTGCGAAAATATTTCAACGCCTTGTCATATTGGTAGCGATCCAGCGCGCGGACGGCTCTTTCGAAAAAAAAGCTTTCGTCCATCGATAAAGAAACCACATTGGTCCGCGGCTTCTCTTCACGCCGATTGTTCCCGTTCACCTGAGCAAGGCCCCCTTTGTTAACCGCTTAAAAACGAATAGCGAAACCAGTATACCATAATTCCCCGGTCGCTCCCAACCAAGCGGCCGACGCTTCGGTCCTTGACCCGGTCCCTTTTTTCGGCGCCGGGACGGTCAGATCCCCGTCAAATCCCGGTCAGATCCCCGAGTCGCTGAACAGCGTCGCGAGCGATCCGCCTTCCAGGATGATGTGGATGGCCCGGGCGAGCATCGGAGCGACCGGCAGTACGGTGAAGCGGTCCGAATGGTCCGCCGGAAGCGCGATCGAGTCGGTGATCACGACTTCCTGGATATTCGGATGTTCCAGGCGCTGCAGCGCGCCGTCCGAGAATACGCCGTGCGTCGCGCAGACGATCGAGTCCTTGGCGTTGCGTTCCTTCAGTCCTTCCACCACTTTGAGAATCGTGGAGCCGGTATCGATCAGATCTTCCATGATGATCGGGGTACGCCCTTCGACGTCGCCGATCACGTGGGTAATCATCGCCTGATTGTGAGCCGGACGTTTCTTGAGCATGATGGCGACCGGCGAATCGAGCCGGTTCGCCAGCTTCTCGGCGAGCTTCGCGCGGCCCGCGTCCGGAGACACGACGACCGGATCGGTAATGTTTTTGCTGCGCAAATAATTGGCGATCAGATCGAGCGTCGTGAGGTGATCGACCGGAATGTTGAAAAATCCTTGGATGGCGGCCGCGTGCAGTTCGATGGTGACGACGCGGCTCGCGCCGGCCGTCGTCAGCACGTCCGCGACCATCTTGGCCGAGATCGGTTCGCGCGGCGCGGCTTTGCGCTCCTGGCGGGCATATCCGTAGTAGGGAATGACCACGTTGACCGTACGGGCGGAAGCCCGCTTGGCGGCGTCGATCATGACGAGCAGTTCGACGAAATGCTCGTTGATCGGATGGGACAGCGACTGCACGAGAAAGACGTCCAGATTGCGAATGCTTTCTTCGTAATGTACGTAACTCTCGCCGCTCTTGAATTTGGTCAGTTTGACCTTGCCGGGCGTAACGCCCAAATCGTTGCAGATCCGGTCCACCAGACCCGGATTGGACGATCCTGAAAATACACGCATCCTGTGCTGCATGGCACCCTCCCGAATCTTATTTTGTGTATACCGCGTAGGACTTGCTCCGCGAATCGATAAAGTGTTCCTTGGACTTGCCTTGATTATACCCCAATCGCCGGAGCGGCAAAAGCAAAGAGACGCCGAAAACGGCGTCTCCCGCTTTTTATTCCGTTAAAGCGATCATCGTCCGCCTACGGCGATCGAACGTCGCCACCTCGCGCACGCCGAGCGCAAGCAGCTGCGTACGGGCCTTGTCCAGATTCTCGGACAGCTTCGCCGGATCATGCGCGTCGGACCCGAGCGTCAGCGGAATGCCGAGCGCAAGCGCGCGGCGCAGCAGCCCTTCCGCAGGAAACATCTCCGCGCAGGGCTTGGTCAGGCCGGAAGCGTTCAGCTCCATCGCGATGCCGCTGTCCGCAATCCGGCGCAGCGCTTCGTTCTCGGCCGCTTCCCGCTCCGCGGCCTGCTCCGGCGCGGGGCCGTAGCCGAAACGCTTGATCACGTCGAAATGGCCGACGATATCGTAGAAGCCGGTCTCCGCCGCGCGTCCGACCGCGTCGTAATACGTCCGGTAGACGTCCAGCGGATCGCGCCCTTCCCAGCCGGCCGTCTGCCGAAAATCGGTGACGTCCCATTCGCCGAGGAAATGCACCGAGCCGATGACGTAATCCCACGGATAGGCGTCGACGATAGCCTTGATCTCGTTCTCGAAGCCTTGGATGTAATCGCCTTCGAGTCCCAGCCTGATATCGATACGATCCCGGTATTTCTGCTTGAGCGCCAGCACTTCCTCGACGTAGCGAGGCAGCTCGTCCATCGGCATGGCCATCTCCGGATAGTAGCGGGCCGGGTCGACATGGAGCAGCGGCATATGGTCGGACAAACCGAGCTGTCCCAGGCCGAGCTCGATGCCGCGCAGCACGTACTGCTCCAGCGTGCCGACGGCATGACCGCACCGCTCGTGGTGCGTATGGTAATCGATGAGCATCAGATTTTCTCCTCTCACTTGTCCGATAGAAAAAGCGGACCGCACCGGCCGTCTGCCGGGTGTCCGCCGTTGTGATCCACATGCCTGCCCGGCTGCGGATCGCCGTCCGGCTTCGCTTCGGGCCCGAAGCGTCTGGGCGATTCCGGTCAGTCGCGGCGCGGACGTTCGTGCCGGCGCGCCAGCTCGTCCATGATCTCGTCCAGCGGAAGCTTGCGCTCCTGCAGCAGCACGAGCAGGTGATAGATCAGGTCGCTCACTTCGAGGCGCAGTTCGGCATTGTCGCCGTTTTTGGCCGCGATGATCGATTCCGCCGTTTCTTCGCCGACTTTTTTGAGAATCTTGTCGATCCCTTTTTCGAACAAATACGTCGTGTACGCGCCTTCCGGCCGTTCGCGGTCGCGTTCGGCGATGATGCCTTCCAGTTCGCCCAGCACGTCGAAACGTCCGGCCGACTCCTGCGCTCCGGCAGAAGCCGCCGACGTCTGCGCGAATTCCGGCTCCGAACCGAGCACGCGCTCGCTTTCCGCACCGGCGCCGGCCGCGTCGATCACGCCCGTTTCCGCCGCTCCGCCCGCAAGCTCCGCCTTGTTGAAGAAGCAGCTTACCCGTCCCGTGTGGCAAGCCGGTCCGGCCGGAATGACGCCGACCAGCAGCGCGTCGCCGTCGCAATCGTAGCTCAGCGAGACGATCCGCTGCACATTGCCCGAAGTCGCGCCTTTGTGCCAAAATTCCTGCCGCGAACGGCTCCAGAACCACGTCTCGCCTTCTTCGATCGAGCGGCGCAGCGATTCTTCGTTCATGTAGGCGAGCGTCAGCACTTCCTTGCTGTGCGCGTCCTGCACGATCGCCGGAGCCAGCCCCTGCGCGTCCCATTTGACCTGCGCCGCAAACTGCCCGGGCGCAAGGGTCACATCGTTTTCTCTATTCATCTGATTTCGACTCCTTTTTGCTTCAATTGATTCTTCAAGTCCGGAATCGCGATTTCTTTGTAATGGAAAATGGTCGCCGCAAGTCCCGCGTCCGCCGTTCCTTCCGTGAACACGTCGTAGAAATGCTCCGAGGTGCCCGCTCCGCCCGAGGCGATGACCGGCACCGACACTTCGCGGCAGACCGCGCGCGTCAGCTTGAGGTCGAAGCCGTCTTTGGTGCCGTCCGCGTCCATGCTCGTCAGCAGGATCTCGCCCGCTCCGAGCGATTCGGCGCGCCGCACCCATTCCAGCGCACGGATGCCGGTCGGCTTGCGTCCGCCGTGCGTGTACACTTCCCATTCTTCCCACTCCGCGTTGTACTTGGCGTCGACCGCCAGCACGATACACTGCGAGCCGAAGCGCCGCGCGCCTTCGGCGATCAGTTCGGGACGCAGGACCGCCGCCGTGTTGACCGCCGTCTTGTCGGCGCCCGCGCGCAGAATACGCTTCATGTCATCCACCTGCGAGATGCCGCCTCCGACCGTGAACGGAATCGTAATCTCTCCCGCCGTCTGGCGCACGACCTCGACCATCGTGGCCCGTCCTTCGACCGACGCCGAAATATCGAGGAAGACGAGTTCGTCCGCGCCTTCCCGGTCGTAGACCGAAGCCAGTTCGACCGGATCGCCGGCATCGCGCAGATTGACGAAATTAACTCCTTTGACCACGCGCCCGTCCTTGACGTCCAGACACGGAATGATTCGTTTCGCGAGCATACGGCTCCTCCTTTCGACTCCCGTTCTTTTTACATGCGAATCCGCTTGAATGCCGGTCCGCTTAACGCCCGACCGCCTGCAGCGCCGCCGCCAGGTCGATGCTGCCCGTATACAGCGCTTTGCCGACGATCGCTCCGCCGATGCCGTCCGCCGTGTGCGCCGCAAGGCGCTCCAGATCGGCCTGCACGCTCACGCCGCCCGACGCGATCACCGTTTTGCCCGACGCTTTGGCCAGACTCAGGATCGCTTCCACGTTCGGCCCCTGCATCATGCCGTCGCGCGAAATGTCGGTGAAGATGAACGTTTCCGCGCCTTTGGCCGCCAATTCCTTCGCCAGGTCTTCCGCGCGCACTTCGGACGTCGTAAGCCACCCTCTCGTCGCCACGAAGCCGTTTCTCGCGTCGATTCCGATCGCCGCGCGGTCGCCGTATTCGGCCAGCACTTTTTCCGTGAATGCCTTGTCTTCGATCGCCGCCGTGCCCAGAATGACCCGGCTCACGCCAAGCGACAGCAGCAGGCGCACGTCTTCGAACGTACGCAGGCCGCCGCCGACCTGCACCGGCACGTTCAGCGCCGAAGCGATACTGCCGATCAGCTCATGATTGACCGGACGGCCCGCTTTGGCTCCGTCAAGGTCGACCAGATGGATGTACGGGCCGCCGAGATCTGCCCACTGCTTCGCCGCTTCGAGCGGGCTTTCGTTGAACACCGTTTCCTGGTCGTAATCGCCCTGCAGCAGCCGCACGCATTTGCCGCCGCGAATATCGATTGCCGGATAGATCGTAAATGCCGTCATCGTCAGCTCTCCTTTTTCCTCCATATGCTTGTCAAACCGCTTGTCCGCTCAGAACCTGCCCGATCCTTCGGACAGCTTCAGGAAATTGCGCAGCAGGTTCATGCCCAGCTCCCCGCTTTTCTCCGGATGGAACTGCATGCCGTAGACGTTCTCCCGGCCCACGATCGCCGTGACCGGCAGCCCGTAGTCCGCCGACGCGATCAGGTCGCCCGGCTCGCCCAGCTCCACGTGGTACGAATGGACGAAGTAGACGTGCCCTTCTTCCAGCCCGCCGAGCAGCGGCTCGCCGCCGCGCGTGAAGTCCAGCCGGTTCCAGCCCATATGCGGCACTTTGAGCTCTCCGCTCGGGAACCGGACCGCGCGCCCCGGCAGCAGCCCGAGCCCTTCGTGGTCGCCGTGCTCTTCGCTTCCGTCGAACAGAAGCTGCATGCCGAGGCAGATGCCGAGCAGCGGACGGCCTTCGCCCGCGGCGCGGCGCATGACGAGGTCAAGGCCGGTGTCGCGCAGATGGCTCATCGCGTCGCCGAACGCGCCCACTCCGGGCAGCAGCACGCTGGAAGCCCGCATGATCTCGACTTCGTCGCCGGTGATCAGGTATTCGTAGCCGAGCCGCTCCACCGCTTTGCTCACGCTGTGCAGATTGCCCATGCCGTAGTCGACGATCGCGACGGTCATGTTACAGCACTCCCTTCGTCGACGGCACCCCGGTCACGCGCGGATCGATCGATGTCGCTTCGTCGAGCGCGCGGCCGAGCGCCTTGAACACCGCTTCGATCATATGGTGCGTATTGCGGCCGTAGTGCACGATGACGTGCAGCGTGATACGCGATTCCAGCGCGAACTTCCACAGGAATTCATGCACCATCTCGGTGGAAAAAGTGCCGACGAGATTGGACGGATACTCCGCGCGGTACTCGAAGTGCGGGCGTCCGCTTACGTCGATGATGACCTGCGCAAGCGCTTCGTCCATCGGAACGAACACGCTGGCGTAGCGCTTGATGCCGCGCTTGTCGCCAAGCGATTCCAGCAGCGTCCCGCCCAGGCAGATGCCGATGTCTTCGACCGTGTGGTGGTCGTCGATGTCGATATCGCCGTCCGCGTCGACGTTCAGGTCGAATTGGCCGTGCTTCGCGAACAGGTCGAGCATATGGTTGAGAAAAGGAACCCCCGTCGAAATTTCCGATACGCCGGTTCCGTCGATTCCGAACGACAGCTTGATATCCGTCTCGTTCGTCTTGCGCGCGATGCTTGCGCTGCGCGCCCCTGCCTGATTGGCTTCCGTCATCCCTGTTGCCCCGCTTTCTCGTCTGTTGAATTCGGCCCGCCGCGTTCCGCCAGGCGGCGCGGCGTCCGTGTGATCAGTCTGCCCGGCGCGCCGCGCCTTCCTTGTTCACCCGAACTTCGATCGCGCGCGCGTGGCCTTCCAGCCCTTCCCGGCGTGCCAGCTCCATGATCGTTGCGGCATTGGCGAGCAGCGCCTGCTTGCTGTATTGGATCAGACTCGATTTTTTGATAAAATCGTCCACGTCGACCGGCGAAGCGAAGCGCGCCGTGCCGTTCGTCGGAATAATATGGTTCGGCCCGGCGAAGTAATCGCCGACCGGCTCGGAACTGTACGGACCGAGGAAAATCGCGCCCGCGTTCTCGATCAGGCCCAGGCAGTCGACCGGATTCTGCACCATCACTTCCAGATGTTCCGGCGCCAGCCGGTTCACGACGGCGATGCCTTCTTCGAGGCTCCCGGTCACGATGATCGCGCCGTAGTTCTCGATCGAAGCCCGCGCGATGTTCTCGCGCGGCAGCAGCGACAGCTGCCGCTCCACCTCGGCGGAGACGTATTCCGCCACGCGTTCCGACGTCGTCACGAGAATGGCCGAAGCCAGTTCGTCGTGCTCCGCCTGCGACAGCAGGTCGGCCGCCACGTATTCCGGGTCGGCGGTCTCGTCCGCGAGGACGACGATCTCGCTCGGTCCGGCCAGGCTGTCGATATCGACCAGCCCGTACACTTCGCGCTTGGCCAGCGCGACATAGATATTGCCGGGCCCGCAGATCTTGTCGACCCGCTCGATGCTGTCCGTGCCGTAGGCGAGCGCCGCGATCGCCTGCGCGCCGCCGACGCGGTACATCTCGTTCACGCCGGCTTCCGCCGCCGCGACGAGAATGTACGGATCGATCCCTTCGCGGCCGCCCGTTGCCGGCGGCGTGACCATGACGATCTCCGGCACGCCCGCCACCTGGGCGGGAATGACGTTCATCAGCACGGAAGACGGATAGGCGGCTTTGCCGCCCGGTACGTAGACGCCCACCCGGCGCAGCGGCCGGATGATCTGTCCCAGCAGGCTGCCGTCCGGCTGCAGGTCCATCCAGGAATTGCGCTTCTGCCGTTCGTGGAAAGCGCGGATATTCGCGGCCGCGGCCGCGATCGCTTCGATAAAGGACGGCTCGACGCGGCTGTAGGCCGCCTGCAGCTCCGCGTCCGTGACGCGCAGCTGCGAAGCTTCGAGCTTCGTGTGGTCCAGGCTCTCGGTGTAGCGCAGCAGCGCCGCGTCGCCTTCCGCCTTGATGTCGCCGACGATCCGCTTGACGATCGCGACCTGCTCTTCCGAGCCGTATTCCACGTCCCGGCGCAGATCGAACTGTGCCGCTTGTACGATCTTCATGGGGGTTCCTCCCGCTTCTTGTAATCAGGGTCCGGGGTCGGGCAGAGTCTCCGCGTACACTTTCACGCAGCGCAGCGCGACGCAGCGTCCCGTCCCCGGCGACCGTGTTAGACTTTTGCCGCGCCGGCGCCCGGCATGACCTTTTCCAGCTTGTCGCACAGCTGCTGGATCGCGTCGTTCTTCATCCGGTAGCTGACCCGGTTCGCGATCAGGCGGCTCGTGATGCCGAAGATGCTCTCGAGCTCCACCAGTCCGTTGTCCTTGAGCGTCTGCCCCGTCTCGACCATATCGACGATCCGGTCGGCCAGGCCGATCAGCGGCGCCAGCTCGATCGAGCCGTTCAGCTTGATCACTTCGACCTGCTCGCCCTGCTCGCGGAAATAACGCGCCGCGACGTTCGGATATTTGGTCGCTACCCGCAGATGGATACCCGGCTGCCGGTCCGGCAGCGCGATGACCGACATGCGGCAGCGCGCGATGCCAAGATCGAGCAGTTCGTATACGTCGCGGTTCTCTTCGAGCAGCACGTCCTTGCCGACGATGCCGATATCGGCCACGCCGTATTCGACGTAGGTCGGCACGTCGACCGGCTTCGCCATGATGAACTCCATATTCGCTTCCGGAATCGGAATGACTAGCCGGCGCGAGTCGTCCACGTCGTCCGGAATGACGATGCCCGCTTCTCGGAACAGCTGCGCGGCCTTTTTGTAGATGCGCCCTTTCGGCATCGCCACCTTCAGCACTTCTCCCATGCTTCTCTCCTCCTCTTGTCAAAAGATTCTATATCGGCTTCCTTCGATTCAAATTCCTTCAGACTTTCTTCAGACTTCCTTCACGTCGGCTTCCGCTTCCGTTCGGACTGTGATGCGTGCCCGAATCCGTCCATGACGCGGCCCTCTTCGCCGGTCGCCGCCGTTCAGTTCGCCGGCGCGTTCTCCGCCGTCAATCGCAGCACCCGGCTGTAACGGCCGCTCTCGCTCTCTTCCCCGGCGCTCTCCGCCGCAAGGCGCGTGACCGCGGCCCCGCCTTCCGCCCGGATACGGGCGGCTTCGGCCAATGCTTCGGCCCGCCGGTTCGCTTCGTACACGATCAGCGCCGGGCGTTCTTCTTCGCCCGCCGGATCGTCCACGCCGTCGAGAATGCGCGTCGTCTTCAGCGCGAAGCCCGTAGCCGGCACGTCGCGGCCGAACTGCCGCAGCAGATTGTCGTAACGGCCGCCGCTGCAGACCGGGAACCCGAGTTCCGCCGCGTAGCCTTCAAAGACCATGCCCGTATAATACGAGAAATCCCCGATCATCGTCAGATCGATCAGGACATGCTGCGACACGCCGTAGTCGACCAGCGCTTCCCAGACGCTGCGCAGATGCGCAAGCGACTCCTGCGCAAGCGTATGGCCGCTCAGCCCGGCCGCCTGCTCGCAGACCTCGACGCCGCCGCGCAGACGCAGCAGCCCTTCGAGTTCTTCCTGCTGCTCGGGCTTCAGACCGAGCGACTCCGCCGTCTCGCGGAAGCCCACGTAATCGCGATGCAGCAGCCGCTCTTTGAGCGCCTGCTGCGCGTCCGAGCGATCCGGCAGCGCTTCGTCGAACAGCCCGTTCAGGAAGCCGACATGCCCCATCGCGAACTTGAACGTGCCGACGCCGGCCGCCTGCAGCGAAGCGATCGCGAGCGCGATCACTTCCGCGTCCGCCTCCGGCGAACGGTCGCCGACGAGTTCGACGCCCGTCTGGAAAAATTCCGCTTCGCGGCCCGCTTCTTCTTCGATCGCGCGGAACACGTTCGCGTGATAAGACAGCCGCAGCGGCAGCGGTTCTTCGCGCAGCAGCGACGAAGCGACGCGCGCGATCGGCGCCGTCATGTCGGAGCGCAGGACGAGTGTCTGTCCGCGGTTGTTGAGCAGTTTGTACAATTTGCGATCCGGCGTGGAGCTTGCGATGCCGACCGTATCGTAATATTCCATCGTCGGCGTCTTGATCGGGTCGTAGCCCCAGCGGCCCATGCAGTCGAGCACGCTGCGTTCGATCCGGCGCAGCCTTCTCGTCGCGCGCGGCAGATAATCGCGCACGCCGACCGGTTTTTCAAAGCCTTTCGGTTTGGACATAATATTCACCTCTATGAGTTCGTCTCTGTACACAGCCGGGTCTCGCCTGTTACGCATTACCCTTATTTATATTCACCATATCGGAAAGCCCGCCGCCGGGCAACCGCAATCGTCGGCGGCCTGCCGGGCAGCATAGCGGAAAATGGAAAGCCCAATGCTTTACTATGGTACCGTGATAACATGGTAGTAAAATAAAGCGTACGACTATATTATCATTTTGTCCGTATTGGAGTCAACGAGGAACGCCTAATAAATACGACCTCCGCGGCAGCAAAAAAGCTTTTTCCCCGATCGGGGAAAAAGCTTTTTCGACAGAAGAGACGCGACCCGGCCGATCAGGGATTCCGATCGATCACAGATTGCGGTCGGTCGCCGATACCGGCGCGGACGGCCCCGTTTTCTTTTTACGCAAAGACGCAGGTACGCTTCCGAGCAGCACCCACGCCCCCGGAATCCAGCGCAGAATGGCCTGGGTAACGATCCAGGAGACGACGAGCGAGCAGACCAGCCCTCCGTACACCCAGATCAGGTACGTCATCGAACTCATCGGTACCTGATCGAAGAACCAGTCTTTCGTATCCCGGTAATAGCCGAGGATCAGCGGATGGACGAGATAGATCGCAAACGACAGCTCCCCGAGCCGGGTCAGCAGCTTGATCAGCCATTTCGGCCCTTTGCGGTACAGGACGAACGATACCCGCATCAGCACAAGCGCCGTCAGCATCGTGTGCAGATTCCACAGGATCTCGTACCAGATCGTGTCGACGATCAGGCCGTTGAGACGTACCTGCTGGTAGAACCAGATATGCACCCCCGCCACCGCCGCCCACGAGATCCACAGAATCCCGTTCCAGATCCACGCTTTCGTGCGCAGCTTGTTGAGGTCGTTCATAAGCCAGCTCCGTACCTTGTCGAAATGAATCGCCAGCACGGCGCCGATCATGTAATAAGACAGATATGTAATCGCGAGACTGCCTTTGCTCTGATACTGCCATTCGTATTTGTTCCAGATCACGAACGCCCATTGCAGCACAAGTCCGATCGGAATCGCCCAGCGCACGAACCATTTGGACGACTTGAACAGCTTCAGCATCAGCGGGAACAAAATGTAGAACTGCACGCTGATGTACACGAAATACAGATGCGTGTACGCGGTGCCTTCGCTCAGGTTTTTCCAGTAGCGGCCCAGCATCTCCCCGTACGTTTCGGTGCTCGTTCCGAGCGTTCCCGCCACATGCATCTTATAGATGAAATAAATGACCGAGAACAGCACATAAGGCAGCAAAATGTAGAGCAGCCGTTTTTTGTAGAATCCTCCGATCAACTTGCCGTCCAGCGGACGGTTGAAGTAGTTGTAGAACAGCACGAAACTGCTCAGCATAATAAACGAAGGCGTCCCGTATCTGAAAAAGACGTTAAGAAAGTTGATGAGGTAAAAAGCTTTCAGTTCGACGGATTCGACCGTCGCGAGCGAGGTGGCATGTACGTGCAGCACGCCCAAAATGGCCAGCGCGCGAAATGTGTCCAGCTGCGGCAGCCGCTCTTTTTTGATTGAAACAGAACTCAACTCCATTGCTCCCTTCCGCGATGTTGCGCTGCGAACGTGCGCAGCGCTCTGGTTGCCTGATCGTTCCATGCGGACTTCGTATCGGCTACCGACGAAGCGAAAAACGGGATGGCGCAAGCGCCTCCCGTTGTCCGCTCTCTTCGCATTATACCCGACGTTGCAGCCTCGTATCCCTTTTTTTAGTCGTTTTTTAGGAATTTTGCGTTTTTAAGGTCGATTTTTTTACAAAATCAAGGATTTTTCCGTTCGATGACCCGCAGCGGATTGCCGCCGACGAAAGTTCCCGGCTCCACGTCACGGTAGACGACCGAACCGGCCGCTACGACCGCTCCGTCGCCGATCGTTACGCCCGGCAGAATCGTCGTGTTGGCGCCGATCATGACCTCGTCCCCGATAATGACTTCGCCGAGCCGGTATTCGCGAATCAAATACTCGTGCGCGAGGATGGTCGTGTTGTAGCCGATGACCGTGTTGCGTCCGATCGTAATCTTTTCCGGAAAAAAGACATCGACCATCACCATAAGCCCGAAAGCCGTATCCTGGCCCACTTTCATGTGGAGGATACGGCGGTAGATCCAGTTTTTCAGTTCAAGCACCGGGCAGTAGCGGGCAATTTGGATAAAAACGAAATTTTTGACGCCTTTCCAGGGGCTGACCGTCTTGTAGATCTGGCGCAGCGCGTTGGGACCGTCTTCGACGAAATGGCGCTCCGTTTTTCTCATGCTTCCCGACGCTCCGTTCCGGTCAATTCGTACAGGTCGCGCATATCGTGCAGCATATGGTCCGGCCCGTAGCCGGACAGCTCCTGTTCGCCTTTGAGCGACCAGGCGACGGCCGCGGCGCGCACGCCCGCATTCTGGGCCGATTGGATATCGGCCGGACTGTCGCCTACCATCAGCGCCGTCTTTGCTTCCGCGCCCATTTTCTCCAGCGCCATCCGCACCGGTTCGGCATGGGGCTTCGGATGCGTCACATCGGTGACGGTCACGACCGCTTCCATGTACCGGTACAGGTCGAACATCTCCAGCACCTTCATCGTGGTCGGCCGGATCTTCGTCGTGACGACGCCGAGGCGGATCCCGGCCGCATGCAGGTCACGAATGACCTGCTGCACATGCGGGAACGGCTTGACCATCGAGTCGTGGTGAGCCAGATTGTAGGCGCGGTAAGCCTGCTCCAGCTCGCGCACATCGTCGAGGCCGGAGAAGACGCGCAGCTGATTTTGCAGCGTGGTGCCCATATGCGGAATGATCGTCTCCCGCGTCAGCGAAGAGCCGGTCACCGTATTCATGAAAGAGTCGATGATAAGCTGATTGGTATCGATGATCGTGCCGTCCAGGTCGAACAGCACGGTACGTATGGCCGGATTCATGAGGTTCTCACTCCTTGCGCAGAGGATCGTCACCCGAAGGCGGTGTGCGGTCCGTATCGGACGGCGTAGCAGCGATGCGGTCGGCTTCCGATCCCGTCTCCGCGCGATGGCGCTCGTCGATCGCCGGAGGCGCGTTTTCCGGTCTGGACGAGACGATCGGATCGGAATACCGGATATTGGCCTGGCCGTTCATGCGACGGATCACGATCAGCGCGATCGCGATCACGAAGAAGAGGATCGCGACCAGCTGCGAGATCCGGACGTTGCCGTAAGCCGGGTCGAGGTAACCTTCTTCGAAGCCGAACCACGTCATCGGCGTCCACATGCCGTGGATCAGCGAAGCCAGCCAGCCCGGTCCCTGGAACGCGAGGCTGTCGGTGCGCAGCGCTTCAATGAAGAAGCGTCCGATCGCGTACCAGATAAAGTAGCCGATAAAGATCTCGCCGGCACGCACGAACTTGCGGCGGCGGATCACGAAGATCAGCAGAATGCCCAGCAGGTTCCAGCACGATTCGTAGAGGAAGGTGGGATGATGGAACACGCCCTCGATATTCATCTGGTTCACGATAAAGTTCGGCAGGTGCATCGTATCGCGCAGGAAGCTTTCGCTCACTTCGCCGCCGTACGCTTCCTGGTTGACGAAGTTGCCCCAGCGGCCGATCAGCTGACCGGCCAGCAGGCCCGGCGCGCAGAGATCGGCGATTCGCCAAAAGCTGTATCCCTTGATGCGCGTATAGACCACGCCGCAGATCACGGCGCCGATCAGCGCGCCGTAAATAGCGATTCCGCCTTCCCAAATGGCGAAAATCTTCAGCGGATTGTCTTTGTACTGGTCCCATTGGAAGGCCACGTAGTAGAGCCGCGCGCAGATGATGGCCGACGGAACGCCGAACAGCAAAATATCCATAAACAATTCCTGCGGCAGCCCAAAACGCTTGCCTTCCCGCATTGCGATCAGCATGCCGGTCACGGCCCCGAGCCCGAGAATCAGCCCGTACCAGTGCACGGCCAGCGGACCGATGCTGAAAGCGATCGGATTGATCGCCAGTAATGCACCCATTCTTGTTCCTCCCCGTGCGTTTGCCGCATGAAATGTGAAGCAGTCGACGTCTTAGTCCAGATCGTCCGCGTCGTTGTCGATCGTCGCAGTCAATTTGTGCGTAAACTGCTGGGCCGCGTTGTAGCCCATACGCTTCAGACGGAAGTTCATCGCCGCCACTTCGATGATTACGGCCAGATTTCGGCCCGGTCTTACCGGAACCGTCACAAGCGGCACGTCCGTATCGATGATGCGCGTCGTCTCCTCGTCGAGTCCCAGACGGTCGTACTGCTTGTCCGGCTGCCAGTTCTCCAGCCGCACGACGAGCGTAATCCGCTTGTGGTTGCGGATGGCGCCCGCGCCGAACAGCGTCATCACGTTGATGATGCCTACGCCGCGGATCTCCAGCAGGTGACGGATCAGTTCCGGCGCAGTGCCGTCGAGCTGGTTGTCGGCGCTCTGACGAATCTCGACCGCGTCGTCGGCGATAAGCCGGTGGCCGCGCTTGACGAGTTCCAGGGCGGTCTCGCTTTTGCCGATGCCGCTGCTGCCGGTAATGATGATGCCTACGCCGTACACATCCACCAGCACGCCGTGGATCGTCGTCGTCGGCGCCAGCTTGCGTTCCAGGAAGCCGGTAACGCGGCTGCCCAGGCTGGTCGTCGACATGCCGCTGCGCAGAATCGGAATATCGCGTTCTTCGCCGAGCGCGATCAGTTCTTCCGGCACGTCAAAAGACCGGGTGACGATAATACACGGCGTCTCTTCGCTGCAGAGCCGGCTCATCCGGTCCAACTTGTCTTCTTTCGAGAGCATATGATAAAAAGTCAGCTCAGTTTTGCCCAACAGCTGAATGCGCTCCGGCGAATGATATTCGAAGTATCCGGCCATCTCTAGTCCCGGCCGGTTCAGGTCGTCGACGACGATCGGACGGCGTAATCCCTTTTCGCCCGATACGACTTCAAACTGAAACTGTTGAACCAGCTCGGCTACTTTTACCTTTTTAGCCATTGCGTATTCTTCCCTTCTCTCGGTCGTTCTTGTATGGAATCGTCGTGCCGCTTCTAAACGCTATCTTATTCATCGTAAAGGAAATACAGATCGAAAGCAATGCTCGTTCGCTGCCCGCCCCAAACGAAAAAGCCGCCCCGAAGGGCGGCCCTGTAAGCTCTTTCGGAGAGCAGCCGAATTATTTGACGTCGTAGAAGACGTTCACTTCGGATTCTCTTTCGAAGATGTGCGCTTTGTTCATGTCGATTGCCAGTTGAACCTGGGAACCTTCGCGTACGTTCGAACGTCCGTCTACACGGGCGATCGTCGTGTCGCCGCCGAGGCCGGTCAGGTACAGCAGCATTTCGTGACCGAGGTTCTCGGTAACTTCAACGTTGGCCGTGAAGACCGTTTTTGGCGAAGCTTCCAGGAAGACCGGCTCTTCGTGCACGTCTTCCGGACGCAGGCCCAGAATGACTTCTTTGCCGACCATCGATTTTTCGCGCAGGATTTGAGCTTTGCCGCGCGGAATTTCGACGTCAAGGTTCTGAGCCTGGAAGTACAGGCCGTCCGCTTTGTCGACCAGCGTGCCGTTGATGAAGTTCATCGTAGGGGAACCGATGAAGCCGGCAACGAAGATGTTCGTCGGGTTGTTGTACAGATCTTCCGGCGGAGCGGCCTGCTGGATGATGCCGTCTTTCATAACGACGATGCGATCGCCCATGGTCATGGCTTCGATCTGGTCGTGCGTTACGTAGATACAAGTCGTCTCGAGGCGCTTAACCAGTTTCGTGATTTCCGCGCGCATCTGACCGCGAAGTTTCGCGTCCAAGTTGGAGAGAGGCTCATCCATCAGGAAGACTTGCGGATCCCGTACGATGGCGCGTCCCAGGGCAACCCGCTGACGCTGACCGCCGGAGAGTGCTTTAGGTTTGCGCTCAAGCAAATGCTCGATATCGAGAATCTTCGCCGCTTCGCGAACGCGTCTCTCGATTTCTTCCTTTTTCACTTTGCGCAGTTTCAGGCCGAACGCCATGTTGGAGTATACGTCCATGTGCGGGTAAAGGGCGTAGGACTGGAAGACCATCGCGATATCGCGGTCTTTCGGAGCTACGTCGTTTACGACGCGGTCGCCGATATACAGTTTGCCTTCGGAAATTTCTTCCAGACCTGCGATCATGCGCAGAGTCGTCGATTTTCCGCAGCCGGAAGGACCGACCAGGACGAGGAATTCTTTATCTTTGATATCAAGGTTAACGTCGATTACCGTTGCTTTGTCGGAACCTGCGTATTTCTTATAGATATGTTCTAAGCGTACACCAGCCATTGAATGTTGCCTCCCTGTATTGAGGATATGTGTATGAAGCAAAGCGGCTTTCTTTTATCTGTTTCCATTCTAACTTGAATACGCTTTCCTGGCTATCCGCAAACTGCACAAAAATCCGCTCAGTCTTTTGTCACTTTATCCAATAGGAGCGCAAGCTTCATCGAAACGGCGTCACTGAAGTTGCGCACGTCGAGCCCCGTCTCCTGTTTGACCTTGTCCAACCGGTAGATCAGCGTATTGCGGTGGATGTACAGCTGCTTGGCCGTCTCGCTTACATTGCAGTTCATTTGGAAAAAAGTCGTCAGCGTCGCCAGCGTCTCGCTGTCCGCCAGCACGACCGCCCGGCCTTCGATCCGCTCCATGAACCGTTCCCGCTGCTCTCCCGGAATGCTGTAGATCAACCGCTCCAGATCCAGCTCCCACGGCAAGTGCACATGACGCGTCACATGGAACGTTTTGCCGAGAAAGACGCTTTCCCGCAAAATGCGCAGCGCCGGAACGAGTCCGTGGGCCGGCTGCAGCGGTTCCGATACCGACAGATTGAAAATGCCGGCCCATTCGCTCGCGATCAGCTCGTACAAGCCGAGTCCGAACGCTTCGAGCAGCTCGCGATCCGATTCGTCGCCTTCGCCCCGCTCTTCCGACAGATCCAGCACGTCCAGCCGATCAACGAGCAGCAGCCATTCCCGTTCGCGCAGCGGGACGACGCGCACTTCCCGCTCCAGAAACGTGGACAGCAGCTGATGCAGCTCTTCATAGCCGCCGATCGAACTCTGTGCCCCTTCGTAGATCAACAGAAACGGAATCATCTCCGTGAACAGGCGGCTTTTCAATCGCAGCGTATCCGGCAGTTCATGCGGCGCTTCTCCCGACTCCAGCCTGTCCGCCAGCCAGCGGCCCAACTGCTGCGCTTCCGTCTCTTCCTCCTGAAGGGACGGCGCGGAATGGTCCACTGCCGACGTCTGCACGAGCAGGGCGATCAATTCGCGCAGGGCAGGGTCCAACCGGTCGCTCGCGATACGAAAAGCGGTGCGTTCCGCCGTCTCCGACGAGGCATCGGCGGCGAAAAACCAGGTGGAGCCGGCTTCGACCACGCCCAGGCGCATCGCTTCTACAGCCGGCCCAGCTTCCGGTTCGCTTCCGGACGGCTGCATTCCAGGTTCGACCGCGCCCATCAGTTCCTGCTGCCGCTTTTTTGAGACGCCGATCCGTTCTACCGTTCTGCCCACGATCGATTCCAGTCGGCGCCGGATGTCCTGCACATTCATAGCCCGTCCTCCAACACCTGTTTTCTTCTATCTTAACATAAATCCAAATACGCAAAAAAGCCGCATTCCGTCAAAACGGAACACGACTTCTTGATGAGCCATGAAGGACTCGAACCTTCGACACCCTGATTAAAAGTCAGGTGCTCTACCAACTGAGCTAATGGCTCTCGAAACTGGTGGAGGCTGATGGATTCGAACCACCGAACTCGGAGAGAACAGATTTACAGTCTGCTGCGTTTGGCCACTTCGCTAAGCCTCCACACTATAAAGATGGCTCGGGACGGAATCGAACCGCCGACACAAGGATTTTCAGTCCTTTGCTCTACCGACTGAGCTACCGAGCCATACTCCATAAAACCAGTTATTCAATTAAAATGGCGGAACCGACGGGATTTGAACCCGCGATCTCCTGCGTGACAGGCAGGCATGTTAACCCCTACACCACGGTTCCAGACCAAATTTAATGGTGCCGGCGAGAGGACTTGAACCCCCAACCTACTGATTACAAGTCAGTTGCTCTACCAATTGAGCTACACCGGCATATGATGGTGGAGGCTGAGGGGCTCGAACCCCCGACCCTCTGCTTGTAAGGCAGATGCTCTCCCAGCTGAGCTAAGCCTCCATGGGAATAAAGATAAAGATAGCGGCGGAGGGGATCGAACCCCCGACCTCACGGGTATGAACCGTACGCTCTAGCCAGCTGAGCTACACCGCCATATTACAAGTGCCATTTTCTTTCTTGCAATGAAGAAAGGAATGGCGGAGAGAGAGGGATTCGAACCCTCGCACCGCTAACGCAGTCTAACCCCTTAGCAGAGGGTCCCCTTATAGCCACTTGGGTATCTCTCCAAACCGGTTTTTTCCGTGAGATTATTGTTCGCCGAACAGTATCCAGGAAAATAACCCACACCAGAAAAGACATGCATCTTGCAGTTACAGGATTTGCACCCTGAAAACCGGATCCGAAACGATCCACTTCGCGTCATGAAGTGTTTGCCTGCGCAGTGTGCTCAACCGAAGCAGAGGCTTCCGAAAAGCCTAGCTGCGCAAGTCTATAGGATAAGCCCTCGACCGATTAGTACAGGTCAGCTACACGTATTGCTACGCTTCGACCTCCTGCCTATCTACCTCGTCGTCTCCAAGGGGTCTTACCACTTGCGTGTGGGAAATCTCATCTTGAGGGGGGCTTCACGCTTAGATGCTTTCAGCGTTTATCCCTTCCGCACGTAGCTACCCAGCGATGCTCCTGGCGGAACAACTGGTACACCAGCGGTGCGTCCATCCCGGTCCTCTCGTACTAAGGACAGCTCCTCTCAAATTTCCAACGCCCACGACAGATAGGGACCGAACTGTCTCACGACGTTCTGAACCCAGCTCGCGTACCGCTTTAATGGGCGAACAGCCCAACCCTTGGGACCTACTTCAGCCCCAGGATGCGATGAGCCGACATCGAGGTGCCAAACCTCCCCGTCGATGTGGACTCTTGGGGGAGATAAGCCTGTTATCCCCAGGGTAGCTTTTATCCGTTGAGCGATGGCCCTTCCATGCGGTACCACCGGATCACTAAGCCCGACTTTCGTCCCTGCTCGACCTGTCCGTCTCGCAGTCAAGCTCCCTTATGCCTTTACACGCTGCGAATGATTTCCAACCATTCTGAGGGAACCTTTGGGCGCCTCCGTTACATTTTAGGAGGCGACCGCCCCAGTCAAACTGCCCGCCTGACACGGTCCCTGTACCGGATGACGGTACGAGGTTAGAACTAGCATGCGATCAGGGTGGTATCCCAACGGCGCCTCCCCCGAAGCTGGCGCTCCGAGATCTAAGGCTCCCACCTATGCTGTACAAATCGCACCCCAGTCCAATATCAAGCTGCAGTAAAGCTCCATGGGGTCTTTCCGTCTTGTCGCGGGTAACCTGCATCTTCACAGGTATTAAAATTTCACCGGATCTCTCGTTGAGACAGCGCCCAAGTCGTTACGCCATTCGTGCGGGTCAGAATTTACCTGACAAGGAATTTCGCTACCTTAGGACCGTTATAGTTACGGCCGCCGTTTACTGGGGCTTCAATTCAGAGCTTCGCGTTGCCGCTAACCCCTCCTCTTAACCTTCCAGCACCGGGCAGGCGTCAGCCCGTATACTTCGCCTTGCGGCTTCGCACAGACCTGTGTTTTTGCTAAACAGTCGCTTGGGCCTTTTCACTGCGGCCCCCTCGTGCTATTCACACTACCGGGGCACCCCTTCTCCCGAAGTTACGGGGTCATTTTGCCGAGTTCCTTAACGAGAGTTCTTCCGCGCGCCTTAGAATACTCTTCCCACCCACCTGTGTCGGTTTGCGGTACGGGCGCCTTCACCTGGCTAGAAGCTTTTCTTGGCAGTGTGAGCCCAGGACCTTCGCTACTGTAATTTTCGCTCCCCATCGCAACTTGTTCTTGGAGCCGGCGGATTTGCCTACCGACCAAACTTGTTACTTGGACGGACATATCCATCAGTCCGCGTCCCTTCCCTCCTGCGTCACTCCATTGCTCGTAACGGTTTACGGCGGTACAGGAATATCCACCTGTTGTCCATCGACTACGCCTTTCGGCCTCGCCTTAGGTCCCGACTAACCCTGAGCGGACGAGCCTTCCTCAGGAATCCTTGGGTTTTCGGCGGATCAGATTCTCACTGATCTTTTCGTTACTCATACCGGCATTCTCACTTGAATACAGTCCAGCGCTCTTTCCAGTACACCTTCAATCCGTATTCAACGCTCCCCTACCCCTGATGCGCAAGGCATCAAGCCATGGTTTCGGTGGTGTGTTTAGCCCCGTTACATTTTCGGCGCAGAGTCACTCGACCAGTGAGCTATTACGCACTCTTTAAATGGTGGCTGCTTCTAAGCCAACATCCTGGTTGTCTGGGCAACTCCACATCCTTTCCCACTTAACACACACTTGGGGACCTTAACCGATGGTCTGGGCTGTTTCCCTTTTGACAATGGATCTTAGCACTCACTGTCTGACTCCCGGATATAAGTTGATGGCATTCGGAGTTTGACTGGACTTGGTAACCCTTGGCGGGCCCCGCACCCAATCAGTGCTCTACCTCCACAACTCTCAATCCGAGGCTAGCCCTAAAGCTATTTCGGGGAGAACCAGCTATCTCCGGGTTCGATTGGAATTTCTCCGCTACCCCCACCTCATCCCCGCACTTTTCAACGTACGTGGGTTCGGGCCTCCAGTGCGTGTTACCGCACCTTCACCCTGGACAGGGGTAGATCACCCGGTTTCGGGTCTACACCTACATACTATATCGCCCTATTCAGACTCGCTTTCGCTGCGGCTCCGGCTTCTCACCTTAACCTTGCATGTAAACGTAACTCGCCGGTTCATTCTACAAAAGGCACGCCATCACCCCTTAATTGGGCTCTGACTTTTTGTAAGCGCACGGTTTCAGGTTCTATTTCACTCCTCTTCCGAGGTCCTTTTCACCTTTCCCTCACGGTACTGCTTCGCTATCGGTCACCAGGGAGTATTTAGCCTTGGCAGATGGTCCTGCCGGATTCATACGGGGTTTCACGTGCCCCGCACTACTCGGGATCCGTCTCGGAGGGAGCTTGCTTTCGGCTACAGGGCTATCACCTGCTGTGGCGGGTCGTTCCAAACCTCTTCGCCTACCAAACTCCTTTGTAACTCCGTGTGAGACGTCCCACAACCCCAGAGAGCAAGCTCTCTGGTTTGGGCTGTTCCGCGTTCGCTCGCCGCTACTGACGGAATCACTATTGTTTTCTCTTCCTCGGGGTACTTAGATGTTTCAGTTCCCCCGGTCTGCCTCTGCCGAGCTATGAATTCACTCGGTCAGTAACTGGGTATGAGTCCAGCTGGGTTCCCCCATTCGGAAATCTCCGGATCAACGCTCACTTACAGCTCCCCGAAGCACTATCGCGGTTCGTCGCGTCCTTCGTCGGCTCCTGGTGCCTAGGCATCCACCGTGCGCTCTTACTTGCTTAACCAAACTTCATTTGGGAAATCGTCTTCCGAAGAAGAGATCTTCCAGACGCGAAGTTTTTCGTTTCGGTATCCAGTTTTCAAGGAACAATTTTTGTGTGCATCACTGCTGTGCGGACCAAAAGTGGTTCACGCGCTAAGCGAAATCTCTTAGTTCGAAATCTCTTGATCTTTCCAAGCAGTTAAGCAATTATGGTGGAGCCAAGCGGGATCGAACCGCTGACCTCCTGCTTGCAAGGCAGGCGCTCTCCCAGCTGAGCTATGGCCCCATAAAAGGAAAATATGATGTTGGAAATGGTGGGCCCTAGTGGACTCGAACCACCGACCTCACCCTTATCAGGGGTGCGCTCTAACCAGCTGAGCTAAGGGCCCATAAAAGGATGCGCTTGGCAGCTTCCTACTCTCCCGGGACCCTGCGGTCCAAGTACCATCGGCGCTAGAGGGCTTAACGGTCGTGTTCGAGATGGGTACGTGTGGAACCCCTCCGCCATTACTACCAAACGCATATTTAATTGAAAGAGTTCCCTCTCTCAAAACCGAACAGTGAGTGTTTGAGTGTTTCTATTTTTTATCTCCCTAGAAAAGCGGGACTGAATGTCTCCGTTGCAGGAAACGATTCTCCATAGAAAGGAGGTGATCCAGCCGCACCTTCCGATACGGCTACCTTGTTACGACTTCACCCCAATCATCTATCCCACCTTCGGCGGCTGGCTCCTTGCGGTTACCTCACCGACTTCGGGTGTTATAAACTCTCGTGGTGTGACGGGCGGTGTGTACAAGACCCGGGAACGTATTCACCGCGGCATGCTGATCCGCGATTACTAGCAATTCCGACTTCATGCAGGCGAGTTGCAGCCTGCAATCCGAACTGAGACCGGCTTTCTGGGATTGGCTCCACCTCGCGGCTTCGCGACCCTCTGTACCGGCCATTGTAGTACGTGTGTAGCCCAGGTCATAAGGGGCATGATGATTTGACGTCATCCCCGCCTTCCTCCGGTTTGTCACCGGCAGTCACTCTAGAGTGCCCATCCAAGATGCTGGCAACTAAAGTCAAGGGTTGCGCTCGTTGCGGGACTTAACCCAACATCTCACGACACGAGCTGACGACAACCATGCACCACCTGTCTGGCATGTCCCGAAGGAAAGGCTTATCTCTAAGCCGGTCATGCCGATGTCAAGACCTGGTAAGGTTCTTCGCGTTGCTTCGAATTAAACCACATACTCCACTGCTTGTGCGGGTCCCCGTCAATTCCTTTGAGTTTCAGTCTTGCGACCGTACTCCCAGGCGGAGTGCTTAATGCGTTAACTTCGGCACCCAGGGTATCGAAACCCCGAACACCTAGCACTCATCGTTTACAGCGTGGACTACCAGGGTATCTAATCCTGTTTGCTCCCCACGCTTTCGCGCCTCAGCGTCAGTTATAGGCCAGAAAGTCGCCTTCGCCACTGGTGTTCCTCCACATCTCTACGCATTTCACCGCTACACGTGGAATTCCACTTTCCTCTCCTACACTCAAGCGGGCCAGTTTCGGATGCGAATCGGGGTTGAGCCCCGATCTTAAACATCCGACTTAACCCGCCGCCTGCACGCGCTTTACGCCCAATAATTCCGGACAACGCTTGCCCCCTACGTATTACCGCGGCTGCTGGCACGTAGTTAGCCGGGGCTTTCTTCTCAGGTACCGTCACTCCGGGTGCAGTTACTCACCCGGACGTTCTTCCCTGGCAACAGAGCTTTACGATCCGAAAACCTTCATCACTCACGCGGCATTGCTCCATCAGGCTTTCGCCCATTGTGGAAGATTCCCTACTGCTGCCTCCCGTAGGAGTCTGGGCCGTGTCTCAGTCCCAGTGTGGCCGTTCACCCTCTCAGGTCGGCTACGCATCGTCGCCTTGGTGAGCCGTTACCCCACCAACTAGCTAATGCGCCGCAGGCCCATCTCTCAGTGACAGCTTGCGCCGTCTTTCCTCATCTCTCCATGCGGAGAAACGATGTATCCGGTATTAGCATCCGTTTCCGGAAGTTATCCCAGACTGAAAGGCAGGTTGCCTACGTGTTACTCACCCGTCCGCCGCTAACTGTCAGAGAAGCAAGCTTCTCTTCAAGTCCGCTCGACTTGCATGTATTAGGCATGCCGCCAGCGTTCGTCCTGAGCCAGGATCAAACTCTCCATTAAGGTGCAACCTCTGTTGCACCCGCGACTCCGATTAGAGACCCCATAGGGCCTGGATTCGGATAAAGCGGATGGTCTTGAAGTTGACTTGTCAAGAAAGCACCATGTGCTCGTTAAAACGTGGCGGGAATTTGCATTCCCTATATTCACTCTAAACCGTGCTGAAGTTCCAGAGATTCAGATCCGAAGATCAAAACCCTTCGCTAAGCGCGGTTCCTCGAATCACTTGGCCCGGCTGGGTTCCGTGATTCTCGTTACTCACTGTTCAGTTTTCAAAGAACAAACTCGTTAATCTTATAGGTGTTATTTATTGATGTCACTCTTGTCTTGCTTGTTTCTTTCGTTCACCACCGCATCTCAGCGGCGACTTTTATATCATATCACAGTGGCAAGCAGTTCGTCAAGCACTTTTTTCAACTTCTTTTTCAGTGCCGATTTCTTTGGTTGGCTGTAAAAGGGTTGGCCTCGAAGAGCCGTTTATTAATGTATCACGCAGCCAGATAGCAAGTCAACACAATTCTGCATTTTTACTCACTTTTTTATCTTCGCCTATTTCTTCACGAAAGCGGCCGCTGAACCACAATAAATGGATTATACAATGAAAACGCTTCGCTGTCAGCCGCATTTTACGAAATCGGCATAAAAAATACGGCAGCCGACCCAAAGGCCGACTGCCGCCGCTATTTGCTTGTCCCGCATATACGATCGTCCTATAGCTCCCTGCGTCCTTCGAGAGCCTTGGAGAGCGTGACTTCGTCCGCATACTCCAGGTCTCCGCCTACCGGCAGGCCGTGGGCAATCCGCGTCACTTTGATCTCGAACGGACGCACGAGGCGCGAAATATACATCGCCGTCGCTTCCCCTTCGATATTCGGATTGGTTGCCAGAATCAATTCCTGCACGCGTTCGTCGCTAAGACGGGTCAACAGCTCCTTCAGACGGATGTCATCGGGACCGATTCCTTCCATAGGAGAGATCGCGCCGTGCAGGACGTGGTAATATCCGTCGAACTCGCGGGTCCGCTCCATCGCGACCAGGTCTTTGGCATCCTGCACGACGCAGATGACGGAAGCGTCGCGGGACTTGTCCTGACAGATCCGGCACGGATCGGTATCGGTAATATTGCCGCACACGGTGCAGTAATGCAGATTGCGTTTGACGCTGACAAGCGCCTTGGCGAAGTCGATCACGTCGTCTTCTTTCATATTCAATACATGAAAAGCGAGTCTCGCCGCCGTCTTGGGCCCGATCCCGGGCAGACGGCTGAAAGATTCGATCAGTTTGGCAATCGGCTCCGGATAATGCAAGGCCACACTTCCCTTTTACGAATAGTTTAGAACAGACCCGGGATTTTCATGCCGTTCGTGAATTTGCCCATGTCCTGGTTTGCCAGTTCTTCGGCTTTGGTCAGCGCGTCGTTAACGGCCGTCAGGATCAGGTCCTGCAGCATTTCCACGTCGTCCGGGTCCACCGCTTCGGGTTTGATATTGATCGCGATCACTTTTTTGTGGCCGTTGACTTCAACGCTGACCACGCCGCCGCCGGAAGTGCCTTCGACTTTTTTCGTGCCGAGTTCTTCCTGGGCTTTCATCATTTGTTCCTGCATCTTCTTGACCTGCTTCATCATTTGGTTCATGTTGTTGTTCATCGGGATCTCTCCTTTGGGGTGGGCCTCGGCATCCCCGCATGGCGGCGTGCCGGGCAGTATTTATTCTTTAATGACAACCAGATTCTCCCCGAACAGATTCAAGGCTTCGTCTACCCAGGGTTCTTTGCTGCCGCCTGCTTCTTCCTGCTGCAGCTCCAGCACTTCGGATTCGGACTTCGAAGAAGAAGCCGATTCCGCGGAATCGTTCCAATCTTTCTGCATGATCGTGACCAGATGCCATTCGCCGCCCAGGCATTGGTTCATGACCTGTTCCACCACCTGGCGATTGGCCGGCTTTTCGATCGTCTCGCGGTGAATGTCGTTTTTGAACGCGACCAGGACGGAATCGTCCAGCGCCGACACCGGCTCGCCGTTCGTAAACCAGGCGTGAACCGTCACCTTTTCTTCTTTTACCCGCTGAAGCACCTGATTCCACTTGCCGCGGATCTCGTTGAACGAAGCATCGTCTCTTCGCGCCAGGTATTGATCCATATGCGAAGGCAGCTTCGCCATCCGGGAGATGCGGGGCGTATTCTGCCGAACGGCCGGGCGGCTGCCCGACGCTTCGCCTCCTCCGGAAGATTGAACGCCGCTGCGCACAGCCTGATCCAGCTTCTTCTCCAGCTCGGCGATCCTGCCTTCGAGCCGTTTGACGGCCTGGGAGTCGACCGGAGCGCCGTTCGAAGCGGAAGCTTCGCGGTGCGGGGCCGCTTCGGCCCCTTCGCCCAGACTGACCAGGTTCAGCAGCGCCACTTCGAACAGCATCTGCGGATTGGCCGCATACTTCATCTCGTTCTGGTAGCGGCTGAGCGTGTCGATCGTGCGGAACAGACTTTCTTTGGAAAAGCGTTCCGCCACCTCCTGAAAAGACGCGGCGTCGAGCACTCTCTCCGTCATATGTTCCGCGTTCGGCACCATTTTGATCATCAGCAGGTCGCGGAAGTAATAGAGAAGGTTCTCCATGCACTTGTCCGCGCTCTTGCCTTCCTGCATCCAGCCTTCGACCGTCTGCAGCACGCCTCCGGCGTCTTGCGCGGACAGCGAAGCGGCCAAAGCCGAAAACTGTTCGGAAGCGATGCCGCCGGTCATGTTCAGCACTTGGTCGTACGTCACTTTGCCGTCGGTAAACGCGGAGATCTGATCGAGCACGCTGAGCGCGTCCCGCATCCCGCCGTCGGACAGCCGCGCAATATACTGCAGGGCGCTGTCTTCGGCTTCGATCTTCTCTTCGCGGCAGATCTCGGACAGCCGTCCGGTCTGCTCCTCAAGCGACACGCGGCGGAAATCGAACCGCTGGCAGCGCGAGATGATCGTGGCCGGCAGCCGATGCGGTTCCGTCGTGGCCAAGATGAACATGGCATGCTCCGGCGGTTCTTCCAGCGTCTTCAGCAGCGCATTGAACGCTTCCGTCGTAAGCATGTGCACTTCGTCGATAATATACACTTTACGCCGCACTTCGGTCGGGGCGTATTTGATCTTGTCGCGCAGATCGCGGATCTCTTCCACGCCCCGGTTGGAGGCGGCGTCGATCTCCAGCACGTCCATCACCGCTCCCGACGAGATGCGCTTGCATGTCTCGCATTCGTTGCACGGCTCGGGAGCGGGCCCTTTTTCGCAGTTGACGGCTTTGGCCAGTATCTTGGCGGCACTTGTCTTGCCCGTCCCCCGCGGTCCGCTGAACAGGTAGGCATGCGACACCCGCTGTTCGCGTATGGCATTCTGCAGCGTTCGGATAATATGCTGTTGTCCTACCATGTCCTTGAACGACTGAGGTCGCCAAGCCCGGTAAAGCGCAATATGTTCCATCGGCGGCTCCTTCTTGATCGAACTTCGAATCGGGTTCCATTGACTAAAAATGAATCGTCGTCGTTCCTATATTATACTATATTTCGGTGCGGATAAAAACGACGCGCCGGTCTTTTGCAGGACGCAAATCCAACTTTTTCGCCGAATTTTTTAACGATAAAAAAACAAAAACACCTCTGCCTGCGGCAAAGATGTCGGTCGTTTAACAGATAAATTAAAACCGTGCACCCGCCTTCGATACGATGCCATCCAAGCGGCACCTCTACACAACAACTCAGGCCAGGCCACCCTCCGGCACAAGAGCGAACCTGCTTATGGCTGCTTCCTTCCGGACCTGACCAGGTTCACAGGTGCTCATTGCGGAGGACCCAACCGTCAACATTATGTGTAGAGACCAAACCTTACAGAGCATGACCTCGAACGGGAATTCAACCTCGCTATAGCGGATTGCGAGTTACAGGGCACCGCTACCTCCCCATCTAGCACGGCATTCTTTATTATACGGGATGAAAAGAGAAAACGCAAACAGGCCGGCAATGTTGCAGCCGGCCGCGGGAAGGTCCTCTTTGCTCCGAGAAACCGGAAGGGAATAGCAAATAAGCCTGACGATTCATTCGCCGGGCTTATTCGCCTTGCTTTTCAGGCGGACATTTCGTCCGCCTCTACAGCGAGCCTTATACGAGCCCGACCGGAGGTTTCGCCCGGCGCTGATCCATCGGAGGCACGTGGGTGTACGAGCCGATCACGACGTTCGGCAGTTCTTCGCGGAAGATCTCAAGCATCTGCTTCATGCCGAGGATATCTCCCTGGGCAGGCGGAATGAGTTCGATGTAGCTTTCCGGGTCGATATTCAGGTTCCGCATCTGGATCAATTTGAGGTCGGTGCGGCGCGCGAATTCGATCATCGCTTCGATCTCTTCCTCGCGGTCCGTAACGCCCGGGAAGATCAAATAGTTGATCGACGTATACACGCCCTGCTTCGCCGCGTAAGCCATCGATTTCTCGACGTTCGCAAGCGTATAGCCGCGCGGTTTGTAATACGCGTTGTAGTGGTCGTCCAGCGCGCTGATCGTGCTGACGCGCATAAGATCCAGACCCGCGTCGACGATGCCGCGGATATGGTCGGACAAGCCGGCATTGGTGTTGATGTTAATGTAGCCCATGTCGGTGCGCGAGCGCACTTCGCGGATCGCTTCAATGATCAGCTTGGCCTGGGTGGAAGGCTCGCCTTCGCAGCCCTGCCCGAAACTGATGATCGATTCCGGCGTGGTCAGGTGCTCCATCATGACCTGAACCATTTCTTCCGTGCGCGGACGGAAGTTCATGCGCGTCTGCGGCGCGACGAAGCCGCTGTCGTCGGGCTGTTCGGAAATGCAGCCGAAGCAGCCGGCGTTGCACGAGTAAGAGACCGGCACGCCGCCTTCCCAGCGTCCGAGGAACGTGTTCGACGACGTCAGGCATTCATAGCCGAGCGCGCAGTTCGACAAATGCTGGTACAGGCGGTTGTCGGGATACTTTTCGATAAAATCGTGCACTTTCGTGTTCAGTTCGCGGGTATCGCAGTTTTCCGGGTTCCACTTTTCCGGGTCGTCGCATTGTTCGGCCGTCACGTAGAAACGCCCGTCTTTCCAGACGACCGCGGAATAGCCGAACAACGGCAGCTTATATTCTTTGTCCGTCTTCACGTAGCCGGGCAGGGCGAGGCGGGTGAAACCTTGCGGAAGCAGGGCTCCGACCGCCTGCATGCCTTCGAGCGCCATCATCTCGCCGCTCTCGGGATCGAGTGCGACAGGCTTGGTGCTCGGCAGGCCGACCAGGGTCGCGCCGTCCGGCAGCGGAATCAGTTCGTCGTCCATAATTTCGATAATCATATCGGCGCTGCGCGCCAAAGCGAGCAGTTCGGGGTGATCGTATACGTTGCCGTTCTCGTCGGCATAAACCAGATGCATGAGTAAGGTCTCCTTTTAGCGGGCTTGCGCTTGGTTCGCTGAAGCGTGAACCGTTTTAGTGTGCGTGTGGCCTAATCGTTAATTTACTTGCTGGTGACGGAAGCGGTCCGCGCCGGGCGTTTCGTCGCGGCGGAAGACGAACTTCCGCTGCTTTTCGACGACGAAGCCGGCTTGGAGCCGGTCTTGCTGTCGGCGGTCGTATCGAAAGAAGCCAGGAACTCGGCATTCTTCTCGCAGTTTCTCAGCTTCTTGAGGAAGCCTTCGATAAAGTCGAACGAGTCGTTCATGTTCTTGCGGATATGCCAGACGGTATCCAGCTCTTCCTTGGACAGCAGCATCTCCTCGCGGCGCGTGCCCGAGCGGCGGATATCGATCGCCGGGAAGATCCGGCGTTCGGCCAGTTTCCGGTCCAGATGCAGTTCCATGTTGCCGGTACCCTTGAATTCTTCATAGATAATATCGTCCATTCTGGAGCCGGTGTCAATCAAGGCAGTCGCCAGAATGGTCAGGCTGCCGCCTTCTTCGACGTTGCGCGCCGAACCGAAGAAGCGCTTCGGCCGGTGGAATGCGGCCGGATCGATACCGCCGCTCAGCGTACGGCCGGACGGAGGAATGACAAGATTGTACGCCCGGGCCAGGCGGGTAATGCTGTCGAGCAGGATGACGACGTCTTTCTTGTGCTCGACCATCCGCAGCGCGCGTTCCAATACGAGCTCGGCGACCTTGATATGGTTCTCCGGCAGTTCGTCGAACGTCGAAGCCACGACTTCGCCCCGGACCGAGCGCTGCATGTCCGTCACTTCTTCGGGACGCTCGTCGATCAGCAGCACGAACAGTTCGATTTCCGGATTGTTCTCGGAAATGCTGTTCGCCACTTCTTTGAGCAGCTGCGTTTTGCCCGCTTTCGGCGGAGCGACGATCAGGCCGCGCTGGCCGAGCCCGACAGGCGCCAGCAGGTCCATGATTCGCGCCGAAACGCGGTTTTGCGTCGTTTCGAGCGACAGCTTTTTCTCCGGATACAGCGGCGTCAACGCAGGGAAATGCAGACGTTCCGCTGCGGTGGCCGGGTCCTGGCCGTTGACCGCATTAACCTGGAGCAGGCCGAAATAACGTTCGTTTTCTTTGGGCGCCCGGCATTTGCCGGAGACGAGATCGCCGCTGCGCAGATCGAATTTGCGGATCTGGGAAGCGGAGATGTAGATGTCTTCCGTGCTGGGCAGGTAGTTGATCGGACGCAGGAAGCCGTAGCCTTCCGGCAGCACTTCAAGTACGCCCTGCATGAACATCAGACCGCTCTGTTCGGCTTGGGCGCGCAGGATCGCGAAGATCAATTCGCGTTTTTTCATTTGGCCGTAGTACGGTATTTGGTACTTTTTGGCCAATTTATACAGATCGGTTAGTTTCATTTCTTCCAGATCGGAAATTTGCAAATCCATGTAAGATAACCACCTATTCAATTTTATATTGGAAAGCTTCGTCTCGGCTCCCCTGCGGGAACGGCCGGACAAAAGCGAAATAAGCTGGATTTGGTAAGAGGTATGCTGCGGAAAAAGTGCAGAGTGTAAGGGTGACGCCGGTTGAAACGAGCTCGGGCTGTTTCCCGAAAAGAAAGGAGTAGTGAATCGTCTGGAAATGAAAAGAAACGAAGATGAAAAGTCCATCGATGAAAACCATTACCCGTTTTGCAAAAGATGATACCAAAAAATCTAAAATCAAAAAAATGCGGACACGGCCGAAGCCGTGCCTGCAGCAAAATCAGGTCGTCTCGCGCCATACGTCGGCGCCCAGGTTGCGAAGATTGGTGACCAGATTGTCGTAACCCCGGTCGATATATTCGACGCCTTCGATCTCGGTGACGCCGCCTTCCACGGTCAAGCCCGCGATGACGAGCGCCGCTCCCGCGCGCAGATCCGCCGCCTGCACTTTGGCCGCGTTCAACGGACCGCCTTCGATGACCGCGGAGCGGCCTTCGACGCGAATCTTCGCGCCCATGCGAACCAGTTCGGGCACGTGCTTGAAGCGGTTGCTGTAGACGAAATCGCTGAGCACGCTTGCGCCTTCGGCCTGGGTCAGCAGGCTGGTCATCGGCGATTGCAGATCGGTCGGGAAGCCGGGATAGACGAGCGCTTTCACGTCGACGTGCTGATAGTTCGGCCCGCCGATAATGCGGATGCTCTCGTCCATTTCTTCGACGGTTACGCCGATTTCCTGCAGCTTGGCGGTCAACGCCTCCAGATGCTTCGGAATGACGCTGTCGATCAGGACGTTGCCGCGCGTGGCCGCGGCGGCAATCATATAAGTACCGGCCTGAATACGGTCGGGAATAATCGAATGTCGGCAGCCGTGCAGTTTCTGAACGCCTTCGATCCGGATCGTCTCCGTGCCGGCGCCTTTGATGATGGCTCCCATGGAATTCAGCAAAGTCGCTACGTCTATGATTTCAGGCTCTTTGGCCGCATTTTCGATCATGGTGGAACCTGTGGCTTTGGCAGCCGCCAGCATAATGTTGATGGTCGCGCCCACGCTTGCGACGTCGAGGTAGATCTTCGTGCCGCGCAGTTCTTCCGCATGCAAATGAATCGCGCCGTGTTCGTTGACCGCGGTCGCGCCCAATGCTTCGAAGCCTTTGATATGCTGATCGATCGGACGGGGCTCGAAATTGCAGCCTCCCGGAAGCCCGATCAAAGCTTCGCCGAACTTGCCCAGCAAAGCGCCCATCATATAGTAGGAAGCCCGAAGTTTCTTGACCGAGCCGTTAGGCATCGGAATCGATTTGACGTTCGAAGGATCAATCCGCATCTGACTGCCTTCCCAGGATACCCGCGCACCCAGCGCTTCCAGAATCTCGGAATAAACCGCTACGTCGCTAAGCAGCGGGAGATTATCCAATATCACTTCGGAATCCGCAAGCAGCGCTGCCGGAATGAGCGCTATGGCGCTGTTCTTCGCACCGCTGATCGTGACCGTTCCCTGGAGCGGACGTCCACCGGTGATCATTAATTTTTCCATAAGTTCAAAGGTCCCCCTACGTGATGTGCAGCCATTCGAAAAAGACTGAAAGTCGTATAATGTGTGTTCGTGACCAAAATGGCCTGCCTGTTTTTCGGACAAAAAAAAGCTTGAGTGTAAAACAAAATGGAAAGCCACCGCTTGAACGGTGATCTTTCCATAATGAAGGACTGCTTCGGATTTTGCAATAAAAAATCGACGCCGCGCCCAAAAGGGCGTTCGGTCATCCCAAGCGAAGCTTAGGCTTTGTTGCTCGAACCGAATTCTTTGATTTTGCCGATCACGGTAGCTTTGATCGCGTCGCGGCCCGGTACGATGAACGTACGTGGATCGTAAGCGTCAGGCTTGGCAGCCAGCACTTCGCGAACGACTCTGGCGAATGCGATTTGGTTCTCGGTGTTCACGTTGATCTTCGACGTGCCCAGGGAGATCGACTTCTGGATATCGTGAGTCGGGATACCCGTGCCGCCGTGCAGAACGAGCGGAAGGTTAACCGCGTCGCGGATCTCTTCCATCTCTTTGAAGCCCAGGTTCGGTTCGCCGTGGTAAGGACCGTGTACGGAACCGAGTGCAGGAGCCAGCGTATCGATGCCGGTTTCTTTGACGATGCGTACGCATTCGTTCAGATCCGCATATTGGATACCGCCGATGACGTCGTCTTCTTGTCCGCCTACCGTGCCGACTTCCGCTTCAACCGAAGCGCCTTTGGCATGAGCGTACTCGACGACTTTTTTCGTCATTTCGATGTTTTCTTCGATCGGGTGGTGCGAACCGTCGATCATGACGGAAGTGAAGCCGGCGTCGAGAGCCGCTTTGCACTTGTCGAAGCTCGAACCGTGGTCGAGGTGAATGGCAACCGGAACGGTGATGCTCATGTCCAGCAGCAGGCCTTCAACCATTTTCACGACTGTATTGAAACCGCCCATGTGGCGAGCCGCGCCTTCGGATACGCCCAGAATGACCGGGGATTTCTCTTCTTCGGCAGCGCCCAGGATGGCTTGAGTCCATTCCAGGTTGTTGATGTTGAACTGACCTACCGCGTATTTTTCTTCGAGAGCTTTGTTCAACATGTCTGTCATCGAAACTAATGGCATGGTTGTTCCTCCTAATTAAATGTTGGATTTCTGTATTGAGCCGACATCCATACTTACCTATTATACCACTCTCGCCGCAAATACAAAACAGGCAGGTTGTAAACTTACAAGGATTTTACATGAACAAAAAGAGGCTTGGACCGCCCTTTTCTCCTCTATTCTCCCCGCAGGTATCTTCCGACGGCCAGGCGCATCTCGTCGATGTCGAACGGCTTCGTGAAGTGCATCAGCGCTCCCTGGTCCTTCGCTTCCTTGATCATGTCGAGCTCGCCGTAGGCGGTCATCATGATCACTTTGATGTCGGGATCGGAAGCCTTGATATGGCGCAGTATCTCCAGGCCGTCCATACCGGGAATTTTCATGTCCAGCAGCACGAGATCCGGACGGTCTTTTTGCAGCAGCTCAAGCGCCTCTTTGCCGTTGGCCGCCTGGTACGTTTTGTAACCTTCGCTTCCGAACACTTCCGTCAAAAGCATGCGAATCCCGTTCTGGTCGTCCACGATCAATATTTTGTGTTCGCTCATGTTTGTTTGTCCTCCCCCGTTTTGTTTCCGCCGCGCCGAAGCTTGCTCCGACCGCCGCCGGACGTTCTCTATGCGTGCAGGAATTCCCCTTTTGTTCGGCGTCCGTTCGACTCTGAGAAGTATTCGACTTTTAATGGCGGTTTCCTGCTAATTCCGGCAGGAAGACCGAATATTTCCCAAACGCCCGCGAAAAATAAGAGCGCACAAAAAAGAAGGTCCGGGTTGAATCCGGACCTTCAATGGAATCAGTCGATCGAGTACGTGATAGCGGCTTTGACGAATTCGCGGAACAGTGGCTGCGGACGGTTCGGTCTGGAAGTGAATTCCGGATGGAACTGCACGGCCAGGAACCACGGATGGTTCGGCAGTTCGACGATTTCGACCAGACGGCCGTCCGGCGACGTGCCGGAGATGACGAGACCCGCCGCTTCGATCTGTTCGCGATACGCGTTGTTGAACTCGTACCGGTGACGGTGTCTTTCGTAGACGAGCTCGTCGTCGTAGCACTGCATCGCGAGCGATCCGTCCACCAGTTTGCAAGGATAGAGGCCAAGACGCATCGTGCCGCCGAGATCCTCGATGTCTTTTTGCTCCGGCAGCAGGTCGATGACCGGGAACGTCGTCGCCGGATCGATCTCCGAACTGTTCGCGCCGTCCATGTTGGCCAGGGCGCGCGCATATTCGATTACCGCGACCTGCATGCCGAGGCAGATACCGAAGAACGGTACGTTGTTCTCGCGGGCATAACGGATCGCCGTGATCTTGCCTTCGATGCCGCGATCGCCGAAGCCGCCCGGCACGAGGATGCCGCCGAGTCCGCCGAGCTTGTCTTCGACGTTCTCTTCCGTCAGTTCTTCCGCGTCGACCCAGCGCAGCTTAACTTCCGCGTTCGCGTCGAAGCCGGCATGCGACAGCGACTCGACCACGCTCAGGTAAGCGTCATGCAGCGCGACGTACTTGCCGACGATCGCGATTTCGACCGTTTTCTCCAGCTTGCCGATCCGCTCGACGAGCGCTTCCCATTCCGTCATGTCCGGCTGCGGCGTGTCGAGCTTCAGGTGCTTGACGACGATCTCGTCCAGTCCTTCGGCGCGCAGGTTCAGCGGCACTTCGTACAGGGTCGCCGCGTCGCGGCATTCCACGACGGCGTCTTTGTCCAGATCGCAGAACAGGCCGATCTTCGCTTTGGTGTCTTCGGACAATTCGTATTCCGTCCGGCAGACGATCACGTTCGGCTGGATCCCGATGCTGCGCAGTTCCTTGACGCTGTGCTGGGTCGGCTTGGTCTTGATCTCGCCGGCTGCTTTAATGTAAGGAATAAGCGTCACGTGAATGTACATCACGTTGTCGCGGCCCACGTCGCTGCGAAGCTGGCGAATGGATTCCAGGAACGGAAGACTCTCGATGTCGCCTACCGTACCACCGATTTCGGTGATGACGACGTCGGAACCGGATTCGCGTCCGGCTCGCATGATGCGCTCCTTGATCTCGTTCGTAATATGCGGGATGACCTGAACGGTTCCGCCCAGGTATTCGCCGCGGCGCTCTTTGCTGATGACCGAAGAGTACACTTTACCCGTCGTCACGTTGCTGTTCTTCGACAGGTTGATATCGATAAAGCGCTCGTAGTGCCCGAGGTCGAGGTCCGTTTCCGCCCCGTCGTCGGTCACGAACACTTCGCCGTGCTGGTAAGGACTCATCGTTCCCGGGTCCACGTTGATGTAAGGATCGAATTTCTGGATCGTCACTTTCAGTCCTCTGTTCTTCAAAAGCCTGCCGAGCGACGCGGCCGTGATGCCTTTGCCGAGCGAAGACACGACTCCGCCCGTTACGAAGATATACTTGGTCACTGTAAAAAACCCCCTGTACGATAATAATGGATCGATCAAAAACGTCCGGCGTCATGAGTGATTCCGCATGTTTGGATGGCTGTGCGTATGGAAAATACCCTATAAAAAACAAAAAAAGTGACACCCGTGTCCACGGGGCACTTTTAACGTTTTTTCCATATAAGTCCGTACCTAAATCAGAAGCCCAAGCAATAGTTTACCTTCTGACCGAAAGGCTGTCAAGCAGGGAAAAGGCGCACGTTCGGTCCTTTTCCCCTGCCTGCACAGGCCCGCGCAAAAGAGAGCGTGAAGCAAAGCGGAACTTGCGAAACCGGACGCTTAGCGTCCTTCTTCGCCTTCGAATTCCTCTTCTTCTTCGTCTTCCTCTTCTTCCTCTTCGTCCAGTTCTTCGCCTTCGATCTCTTCTTCTTCGTCTTCGACTTCATCATCGACGATTACATCTTCGTCCACGTCGTCTTCGTCGTTGTCGAACAGATCGTCGTCTTCGTCATTCGCATCTTCTTCTTCGTCGGCGCTGAATACCGGATCTTCGTCCAGATCGTCGTCGTCTTCGTCGTTGATGATGCGCGGACGCTTGGCGCCCACGACCGGATCTTCGGATTTTTCCAGCGGATACCAGCGTTTCAGACCCCAGAGATTCGTTCCGACGCACGCGAAGCGGCCGTCGATGTTGATCTCGGTGTAGAGCTGGGCAATCATGTTCGTCGCCTGTTCGTTGGTAAGGCCGCGATGACGCGCGACTTCTTTCATCAGATCCGGATAATAGTAAGGTTCGTTGGCTTTCTTCAAAATCAAAAAGGCCAGATCGACCATGGGCATTTCGCGGATTTTCTCGGTATCGATCGACAATTCAATCGGTGCAGGTGCCAAATGGACACTTCCTCTCAAAACGTAATGCAATTCGGTCGTGCAGAAAAAGTCAACCTAAGTAAAACGCATCCGCGCGCAAAATGCAAGAAGCGCGGACGATTTTTCACATGTCGGGAAAAAAGCCGCCTACATCCGTTCCGGCGCCGATACGCCGATGAGGCGCAGCACATTCGCAATGACGGTGCGCACGGCACCGAGCAGCGCCAGGCGGGCCTGGGTCACGGCGGCGTCTTCCGTAATGAAGCGCTCCGCTTTGTAGTAGCTGTGCAGCATCGTGGCCACTTCGTACACATAACGCGTCAGGCGGTGCGGCGCGTAGCCTTCGGCCGTGATGCGGATCTCTTCCGGCAGCTCGCCGAGCTTGCGCAGCAGGTCGTATTCGTGCTGGGCCGTCAGCTTGCTCAGGTCGACCTGCTCAAGCGGCAGCACGGTCACCTTCTGCTCTTCGGCCTGGCGGAAAATGCTGCAGATACGCGCATGCGCGTACTGCACGTAGAACGCCGGGTTCTCGTTCGACGTCGACACGGCAAGGTCCATGTCGAAGTCCAGATGCGAGTCCATGCTGCGCATGGTGAAGAAGTAACGCATCGGATCGACGCCCACTTCGTCCATCAGCTCTTCCATCGTCACGGCTTTGCCGGTCCGCTTGGACATTTTGACTTTCTCGCCGCCCTGGAACAGGCTGACCATCTGCGCAATCAGCACGATCAGCTTCTCCGGATCGTTGCCCAGTCCCTGCATGGCCGCTTTCATCCGCGGGATGTACCCGTGGTGGTCGGCGCCCCAGATGTTCATGACCTTGTCGAAGCCGCGCGCGTACTTGTCGCGGTGGTACGCGATGTCCGGCGTCAGGTACGTGTACGTGCCGTCGTTTTTGATCAGCACGCGGTTCTTGTCGTCGCCGTATTTGGTCGTCTCAAGCCACGTGGCGCCGTCTTCTTCGAACACTTCGCCGCGGCTGCGCAGCTCGTCGAGCGCGTCCAGCACCTGGCCGTTTTCGTACAGCGACGTTTCGCTGAAGAAGACGTCGAAGTGCACGCGGAAACGGTCCAGGTCGCGGCGGATCTTCTGCATTTCTTTTTCCAGACCGTACGTGCGCAGATATTCCATCCGTTCGCCCTGGCTCATCGACACCAGACGATCGCCTTCGAGTTCGACCAATTCCTTGGCGAAACCTTTGATATCCTCGCCGTAATAGCCGTCTTCCGGCATCTGGGCGTCCTGGCCGAGTTCCTGCAGGTAGCGGGCTTCGATCGAGACGCACAGGTTCATCACCTGGTTGCCGGCGTCGTTGATATAGTATTCGCGCGTCACGTCGTAACCGGCGAAATCGAGCACGTTGCACAGCGCATCGCCGACGGCGGCGCCGCGGGCATGGCCCAGATGCAGGCTGCCGGTCGGGTTGGCGCTGACGAATTCGAGCTGGACGCGTTTGCCTTTGCCGTCCTCGATCCGTCCGTAATCGGCGCCCTGCGACGCAATCGTGCCGACGACCGGGTACAGATAGCTTTTGTTCAGCGTAAAGTTGATAAAGCCCGGTCCGGCGATCTCGGTCCGTTCGATCCCGGCCGCTTCGCGGTCCAGGTTCTCCAGAATCGCTTCGGCGATCAGGCGCGGGTTCTTCTTGGCAAGGCGGGTCAGCTGCATGGCCGCGTTGGTAGACAGGTCGCCGTGGGTCTTGTCTTTGGGTACTTCCAGCGCAATGTCCGGAATGTCGGCTTCGGCCACGAGGCCGGCTTTGGCGATCGCCTGGGCGATGGCCTGTTTCACGGTATCTTCAAGCTGTTGTAGCGGGTTAATCGTCATATCGGTTGACTTCCTCCTGTATGGTTAAGCTAACGGCAAAATGGCCCGAGATGGCGTCGTGCACTTCCATCTCGTACGCCCAATGGATCTCTCCCGCAGCGCCTTGCATGCGCACGCGCAGGTCCCGGGTATGGGTAACGAGCGCAAAACGCGCGTAAGGCGAACGGTAAAAACCGGGCAGGCTGCTTCCCAGGCGGAAAGACTGCTCCGATTCGACCTCGCCGTGGCGGATGACTTTCAATTCTTCCTGCGTGACCTTGACCAGCGTTCGCACGCCGCCCGGACTGCCGTTCGCGCCGGGTTCTTCGTAGCGGACGTACAAGGCGTTGTCTTTTTGAAAAAGCTGTCCGGCGAGCGTCTGCTTCACCGTCTCTTCGTCCTGCTTGCTGACAATCGTAATCAGGACGCGGCTCATGCCTGGCATAGCGCTTCCGCTCCAATCCGTTTAACGAAGATTTCTTCTATAGTACTATAGCATATTCCGGTATGGGGACCTAGTGCTTTCGACGACTGCAAACCGGCTTCGGGCAAAAAAAACCGACTTCCGGCGCCGGCACGCGAACGCTGCGCTTCGACGCGGATTTACTCCTTCCCCGAACGTTTATTAAAATAGGGAAGAACGCGGGTGCAGCCAACCGATCATCCGCCAAAAGGAGGAATTCCGATGCAGCCACTCACGCCGCGCCCGGCGCAGGGCGCTTTCCGCCCGCTGCCTCCGTCCCTGTTCGCTTCGACCGCGCTGGAGGCGTCTCCGCGGCTGCTGGGCCAGACGCTGGTGCGCCGCACCGAGTTCGGGGAGATCCGCAGCCGGATCATCGAGACGGAGAGCTACGGAGGGATCGAAGACAAAGGCAGCCATGCCTACGGCGGCCGGCGCACTCCGCGCACGGAGATCATGTTCGGCGCCGGCGGCACGGCCTACGTCTACCTGATCTACGGCATGTACCACTGCCTGAACGTCGTCACGGGCTCACAAGACGATCCGCAGGCCGTGCTGATCCGTGCCGTGGAGCCGCTGACCGAAGAAGACGAACGCCGCATGCGCTTTTTCCGCAAAATCAAATCCAAAAAAGCGTCCGACCTGTCCGGCGGCCCGGGCAAGCTGTGCCGGGCGCTCGACGTCGACAAATCGTTCAACGGCTGCCGCCTGACGGTGCCGACGAGTCCGCTCTACCTTGAAGCCGGCGACGACCCTTCTTCGCTGGAGCTGCTGTGCGGACCGCGCATCAATATCGATTACGCGGAAGAATACGCGGCCAAGCCGTGGCGGTTTTTCGTCAAGGACCATCCGTACGTCTCGGTGAACGACAAGGCCCATCCGCCCAAGCCGTTTTTCCTGTAACCGTGCAGCGGAGAGGAAGCCCGTAAGAATGAAAAAGCAAAAAGCGCCGATCCCAAACCCGGGACCGACGCTTTTTTGCTGCTGCCGCAGGATCGCGACTCTTAGACGTCCAACGCCTGCTTAAGCTCTTCCGGCGAACGGTTCCACCATTCTTCGTTGTGCGCCGTCAGCAGCGTCTTGAGCGCCGCTCTCGCTTCGTTGTCCATCTCGTTCAGGATGATCTTCCGCTTGATCGCGTAATCGAGCTTGTTCACGTGGTCGGCGAGAATCTTGAAGCCTCTCTTCGTCTCGCTGTTGATCCACATCTCGCAGGCCGTCGCTCCCGCGTAGCTGCCGCCTTCTTCCGTCTTGTCCACCGCGACCCAGACGAGCCATACCCGGCGTCCGCCTTCCGCATCGGCGCGTTCGGCCGTGAACTTGATGCCGCGCTCCACTTTGCTCTTGGCATGCATGGCGCCCACGTCGATCTTCGCTTCGCCTTCGTCTATAATGATCGGGGATACGTTGTTCAAGTTGATGGCGCCCGTGCCGAAGCCCTTATGCTTGCTGCTTTTTTGGCTGCTGCTGATGATATTGAGCCCAAGCTGTTTTTTACCTGTCTGATTTTGGTCCATAACGGGAATCCGAGCCCCTTTCGGCGAATAAATTCATCCAAATTCTTGCAAAAACTCATGCTTTTTTCTTAAAACTCTTCATCTTCTTCTATTCTATCCGATAAAAAGACGAAAGCAAAACAAAAAAACCCGGATACCGGCTCGATAAACCGTAGGGTTAAGCGCTTTTCAGAGGTTTTTTCCATAGCGAAACAACTCGAATTCAAACAAATGTCACCTTTTTTAACTTCAGCAAAACCGCGCAGCCGTGCGGGATTGAGGCTTTTGGTGGAAGGTCCGCGTCAAACGCGCGCCAAAATAATGTTAAATAAAGGTTTGCCAACGGCTAAGTCCTTTGCTACAATGTGTTTTGTGAGTAGTAACAACTTTGTAAACTTTGCTTCAAGCCATAGAAGCTGCTTCAAATATCGACACAACGACGATCCGACACACGAAGCTTTTCGGTGCAAACCAAGATCTAAGCCGAATTCCGGCACCGGGGAGCGGGGGAACCAGTTATGGGTGAATTGACTTCGCAACGAAGGAGTCATAGGGGGACCTTCTCAACCGAATCCTTAAGCTAACCTCGCAGGCAAAACGGAAGGGGTACAATGTCTTTGAAGAAGAAGCTGACAGCCGCAGTAATGGGACTCGCCATCGCTTTTAGCGTAGCGGGCGCAGGAAACGCACATGCAGATTCCCAATTGGACAACGTAATCGATTCAGCACTTGGAACGCCATACCGCACTGCGGGCACAAGCCTTAACGGATTCGACTGCTCGGGCTTCACGAGCTACGTCTTCGACAAACTCGGCGTGGATCTGCCGCGTCAATCTTCGTCGCAATACAGCGCCGGAGCCAAGATCGACCGCAGCGACCTGCGCGCCGGAGACCTCGTCTTCTTCAACACGACGGGCAGAGGCATTTCGCATGTGGGCATTTATGTAGGCAACGGCAAATTCGCCCATTCGTCGTCTTCGAACGGAGTTCGTTACGACAACCTGAGCTCTAGTTATTATGCCGAACGTTATGTCGGTGCGTCTCGCGTAATGAGCACGTACACGTATAACTCTTTTGTTGCCGAATAACCTTTTCTTCGACTGCTTTTATGCGAATTCATGAATGAGCGTAATGAATATAACGGCCGTATTGGATGACTGCAATCATCCGATGCGGTTTTTTCATGTCTGCTTGGCGTCGGCCGCCGTTTCTCTTGCCCTTTAAACGGTGCTGCGCTGGAAAAGGTTTCAAACGCGCCGATCTTTTTCGTCGTTACGAAATATTACCCGCCGCCCGGACGCCTAAACGCCTTTTTTACATTTCGTGATCCCTTTTTGAACAGGAGTGAGAAACATGAACGCGAAGAGGTTCGATATTCGTCCGTTGACGGAGCGGGAAGCGGAAATCATTTGCGGTTGGCGGTACGAGCCGCCGTACGACATCTACGGGTGGATGCCCTGGGAGCAGGTCAAACAGCTCGGGATCGAATTCGGCGATCCCGAGCTGCGCGAACAGCAGTATGTGTCGGTGTACGAGGGCGAACTTTTCTGCGGGTTCGCCCAGCTCTTCCCGCTCGGCGGCACGACCCGCCTCGGGATCGGCATGCGTCCGGATCTGTGCGGACACGGCTTAGGGGCGGCTTACGTGCGCGCCGTCGCCGAAGAAGCGCTGCGGCGCGTTCCCGGCCAGGAGATCGACCTGGAAGTGCTGACGTGGAACCAGCGCGCCATCAAAGCCTACCGCAAAGCCGGCTTCGCCATTACCGATCTCTACGAACGGATGACGCCTTCGGGCCTCAAGCCGTTCTACTGCATGGTCTACCAGATGCCGTCGGACTCGTAGAGCCGGCGTACGTCCGCTTCGGCGCACGAACGCTTTCCATGACGATATCCATGTTCGGACTGCCGACCCCGACGATCTTCGGGGCGGCTTTTTCGGCGTGCCTGGCCTGTTCGGGCACCGGTTGTTTTACGGGTTCTTTCATTATAGGCTTCATAGGCTTGCTCCCGCTTCTTGCGAAGCGGCTCAGACCAACGCCACGAACGTCATTTGTTTGTCGCCGATCAGAATATTGATGCGATGCAGATCCGTGTCGTGGATCACCACGGCGCTGCCCACTTCGATCGACGGCGTAGTGCCGAGCGCGTAGAACAGGTCTTCGGCCAGCGCTTCATGCACTTCCAGCCGGTCCGGCGTCTCCATCCGTTCCCAGTCTTCCGCCTCCATCTCGAAAAACAGATAGCTGTCCGGAATCAATGAGACCGCTTTCGTCAAATCCTGCAAAATATCCGCGTAATCTCTTCCGTGTTTAACTCCCATGGTTTCCGCTCCTTTTTTCGTACATTATTGTGAACCGACTATCTTATTTTCATTATAGCGCAATTTATCTCTTAAAAAAAAAGCTCCCCCTGTCGATAAAAAACATATCGAGCCGTAGGGTGTTTTTAGTCAAAAACCACTTCATGATACCAGCTTCGTCGATTTTGACTGTTACAGCCTTCCAACTCGGGCAAACGGACGGATCATGAAAGGCCAGACTTCGAACACATCCGGGAACCTTGATCGCGTTAAATTCCGCTGCCGGCTGGAACCGCACATCGAACCGTTCAAGGCACCCGAAGGTCGCATACGTATGTCAGTTTCGTTTCTTGCCGTACACACAGGCCAGGGATGGCCGTGCTTATGAATGTTTTATATTCTCATGGATGAGGTGCTTACATGGAATTATCGTCTCTTATCGGTCTGGTCCTAGCTCTAGTCTCCATTTTCGTCGGCATGATCCTCAAAGGCGCCCCGCTCGGTTCCCTCATGGTACCGGCGGCCTATCTTATCATTATCGGGGGCACCGTTTCAACCATATTCGTCGGCTTCCCAATGAGCGATCTCAAGAACTTCCCGAAGCTCGTCAAAATTTTCCTGTTCAAACCGAAAATGATCGACAAAAGCGAATTGGTCGGCATGTTCATGGAATGGGCCTCGATCACCCGCCGCGAAGGCCTGCTGGCCCTCGAATCCAAAGTGGATGAAATCGACGACGATTTCCTGCGCAACGGCATGCGGATGATTATCGACGGCAACGATCAGGAATTTGTCAGCGACGTGCTGATGGAAGACATTCACGCGATGGAAGAACGTCACCGCGTCGGCGCGCAAATCTTTTCCCAGGCCGGCATGTACGCTCCAACGCTGGGCGTTCTCGGCGCCGTGGTCGGCCTGATCGCCGCGCTCGGCGAGTTGGAAGACATGAACAAGCTGGCGCACGCTATCGCCGCAGCCTTTATCGCGACCCTGCTCGGTATCTTCGTCGGGTACGTCATTTCCCACCCGATCTGCAACAAGCTCAAACGGATCTCCAAAAAAGAAGTCGAAGTACGCATGATGATGGTCGAAGGTCTGCTGTCTATCCAATCCGGCGTCTCGACGATTGCCATCAACCAAAAGCTCGCCGTCTTCCTGACACCTACGGAACGCAAAAAATTAGAAGAAAAGGGAGGCGCTTCGGGTGGCCAAGAAAGCTAGACCGGAACACCATGAAGAACATGCCGACGAGAGTTGGCTTCTTCCCTATTCGGACCTTATGACCCTGCTGCTCGCCCTCTTTATCGTGCTGTACGCCATGAGTTCGGCCAACGTCAGCAAGTTCGAAGCGATGGCCGAAGCGTTCGATTCCGTGTTCAACGGCGGCAAAGGCATCATGGAGCACACCTCCACCACCGAAGACAGCAAAACGCAGGACGGATCGAAAACGGTCGAGCAGATGGCGGCGGAGAAAGCGGCCGTTACCAAGAAAGACACGGCCGACGACACGCTGGCCAAGCTCAAGAAAAAAGAACAAGAAGATTTGACCAAGCTCAAAAAGCAGCTCGACAGCTACATCAACAGCAACGGGCTCAGCAACCAGCTCGACACGAAGCTCAATCAATCGCAGCTGCAGATCACGATCAGCGACAAAGCGCTGTTCGCTTCCGGCGAAGCGACCGTGAAGCCGAACTCCCGCACGCTCGCTGCGGCGATCGCGAACATTCTGAAGAACTTCCCGGGCTACAACATTCAGGTCATCGGCCACACCGACAACGTTCCGATCTCGAATAACGCGTTCAAATCGAATTGGGATCTCAGTTCGGGCCGGGCCAACAACTTCATGCAGGTTCTGCTCAAAAATCCGAACCTCGATCCGGTACGCTTCACCTCGACCGCGGCAGGCGAATATCACCCGGTCGCTTCGAACGCGACAGCTTCGGGACGCGCCCAGAACCGGCGGGTCGAAGTGTCGATTATCCGGAATTATCAGGACTCGGAGAACAAAATCAGCACAAGCAATGCCACTTCACCTTAACCGTAATCTTTTCCAGCCTCTTTCTTCGGAAAGGGGCTTTTATTTATCCACAGGCGATTCACAAATGCCTAATCATAATGTAAAATATGTGCATAACCCTGTGGACTAGTCGCTACTTATCCACAATTCTGTGCACAGTATGTTAACAACGGAATATATGTTCGATGAATATTGCTGCCTGATAACGGCCCTGAACGAAAGGAGTTTTACCATTTTGGAAGCTGCCCCGCTGGAAGATCATGAACACTGGATGCGCCTGGCGCTCGAAGAAGCGCGCAAAGCGGAAGCGCTCGGCGAAGTTCCGATCGGCGCGATTATCGTGCGCGGCGGCGAGATCGTCGGACGCGGCTACAATCTGCGCGAGACGACGCATGACGCGACCGCTCACGCGGAGATGATCGCGATCCGCGAAGCCAGCGAGAGGATCGGCGCCTGGCGGCTGCTGGACTGCACCCTGTACGTCACGTTGGAACCGTGCCCGATGTGCGCCGGAGCCATCGTACAGGGCCGCGTGCCGCTCGTCGTGTACGGAACGCCCGATCCCAAAGCCGGCTGTGCCGGCACGCTGATGAACCTGCTGCAGGAGCCGCGCTTCAACCATCGGACCGAGCTGATCGAAGGCGTGCTCCGCGAAGAATGCGCCGAGATGCTATCGGCCTTTTTCCGCGGGCTTCGCGTGCGCATGAAAGAACGCAAAGCGCTGCGCCGCGCGGAAGTCGATCTGCTGCTCGAAGCGGGCGACGAGCCGGAGCCGGACGCGCCGATCTCATAGAGCGCACGCACCAAAAAAAGGCGGCCCCGGAGGGCCGCCTTTGCTGTGTGGAACAGATGCGATTTCTTAGTAGTTCATGTTTTCCAGTTCGTCCAGCGTTACGGTATCGGTCGGGATGCCGACTTCAAACGTCTGCTTTTCGTTTACTTTGCTGTACGTCGACGAACCCGTCATGGAGACTTTGCCCGACGTGCTCGACTCGGTATCCTGGAAGTTGATGTCCATCGTCATTTTTTGGTGAACCGGGAACTTGTCCGCGTTCAACGCCGTGTCCAGTTGGAACGTGTTGACCGTCAGGTAGTTTTTCAGTTCGTCCAGGTTTTTGTTCATTTCCGCGTTGTCTTTGGTACTCAGTTCTTTTTTGGCGTCGTTCAGTTCCTGCTCTGTCACGCCTGTCATCTCGCGATATTCCGGCGTATTGATCGTGTCGATCACTTTAGGCAGGGCTACGTTCACGAGAGTCGTGATCGCGTCTTTGACGTTGTCGTTCGTGACTTCGAAGCGTACCACGTCTTCGGCCGTTACGCCTTCTGGCAGTCCGGCTTCGCCGACAGCAACCTTCTTGAAGTATTTGGCTTCGTCGAAGCTGTCCAAGACGGCTGCGCTCACGTCAGCGCTAAGTTTTTGCGAGTTTTTCGGATCAAGCATCGCTTCGTTGAACTCTGTGCCTTGTTCGGCAGCCAGTTCTTTCATGTCGATCTCGATGAATTTGCCGACCAGGTTCTCAGGCAGCGGCAGCAGCGCGATGTTCGGCACTTTGACGTACATTTTTTCTTTGGTCATGACGATCGGAAGCTTGATCGTCATCTCCATGTCGCCTTTGAGCTTCACTTCGAGGTTCATTTCGGCTTGCATCGGCTCGCCCTGGTACACGGTCTTCACGTTGAATTCCGCACCCTTCAGCATGCTGACGACCTGATCCACGCTTGCCGTATCCGCGCTGCTCGGCGGAACTGCAACCGTCAGTTCGTTCAGCGTGAAATTGCTGTCCATTTGATAGGATGTCGCGGTCATTGCGCTTGCGACCGAAGCTTTGAGCAGCGCTTTCGGCGTTTCTTCGACTTTCGCCGCGGGACTTGCCGCATTGTTGCCGCAGCCGGACAATACGAGCGTACCGGCCATAACCAATGCGCCAAAACTTCCGAATAATTTTTTGTTCATGTTTGTTGTCTCCCCTTCAAGTCTATATGTGTTTTAATACGTCCTGTTACCCTCTTACCCAATCGTCTAAACATTGAAACTGGCTAACTTCATCGGCCGTCTGGCGTTCCGGACATGTCTAAGTATACGTGAACCTTTTTCAAAAAGTTTCAAAATACCAAAATTGGACATTCCGACTCACAAAAAAGACAGGACCCAAGAACCAAACACATTCTTAAGTCCTGTCTAAATATCCTGTTATTCACATTCAAAGAGTTAGTGGATATCTTTTTTCTTGAAGCGCCCGCCTTTGACGTCGTGAATATTGCCGATCGCCAGAAAAGCGTTGTCGTCGAATTGATTCACGATTTCTTTGAGCTTGGCTTCTTCCAGCCGCGTAATGACGCAGAAAATGACTTTTTTGGGATCGCCCGTAAAGCCGCCTTCGCCCGCCAAATACGTGACGCCGCGCCCCAGCCGATCCAGAATCGCGTTGCCGATATCGTCGATCTGATCGCTGATGATCCAGACCGATTTGGATTCGTTCATGCCTTCGATCGTCACGTCGATCATCTTGTAGGCGATATAATACGCGAGAATCGAGAACAGCGCGCGATCCCAACCGAAGACGAAGCCGGCGCCCGACAAAATGAACAAATTGACGAACATGACGATCTCCCCGACCGAAAAAGGCGTTTTGCGCGACACGAGAATGGCGATGATCTCCGTTCCGTCGAGCGAGCCGCCGTTGCGGATCACGATCCCCGTGCCGACGCCGAGGAAAATGCCGCCGAACACGAACGCCAGCAGCGTATCCGTCACGAAAGCATCTACCGGGTGCAGCAGGACGGTGCCGATCGACAGAACGGTAATGCCGAGCAGCGTCGACAAAGCGAACGTTTTGCCAATCTGTTTGTAACCGACGATCAGGAACGGCAGGTTCAGAATGAACAGGAAGATCCCGAGCTTCCAACCGCTGAGGTACGAAGCCATGACGGAGATGCCGGTGATCCCGCCGTCGGTAATATTGTTGGGTACGAGAAACAACTCCAGTGCCACGGCCACCATGACTGCTCCGAATATGATAAAAAAGGTTCGGAGCAAAATTTGCGAAAACGGTCTTTTGTGATGGGCACGCGGCGCAGAAGGCTTGCGGGCAGGCGGCTTGGTTAACTTTTCATTCATTATTCACTGTCCTTCCCTCTATATGAATGCTTGCTAGGATAGGGATGCTTGCTATAATGTTCGTTCCCGTACGGTCGCGTACGGATAAGGTCATGCCGTATACTGCTGCATACAAATACGTATATTGTAATTATGCCATAATTTTTGACGGTTTGTCTCGTTTCTGCCTTGTTTTACTCCACAGCAAAAAGCCGCCTTCTCCCGAAGCGGGAAAAGACGGCTGTGATGGTTTAAACTGGCGGAGAGGATGGGATTCGAACCCATGTGGAGTTGCCCCCTAACGGTTTTCAAGACCGCCCCGTTATGACCGCTTCGGTACCTCTCCAAGTATTCAAATTGCATACCCCTATGGGCAAAGCGATTTGAAGAATTCTGCGCCTAGCCAAAATCTTTCTCCGTAAATGTCCGTTCCTATCATATCCCATCGCTTCGCTTCGCGCAAGGTCTATCGCTTGTCACGAAACGAAGCGCCGGATAGGAGTCAAGCTTTACGCGTTGGGAGCGATCACTTTCACGCCGCGCATATACGGTTGAAGCACTTCGGGAATGACGACGCTGCCGTCTTCCTGTTGGTAATTTTCCAGAATGGCGGCGACCGTGCGGCCTACGGCGAGGCCCGAACCGTTCAGCGTATGCACAAATTCCGGCTTGCCTTTCGGTTCGCGGCGGAAACGGATGCTGGCGCGGCGCGCCTGGAAGTCTTCGACGTTCGAGCACGACGAGATCTCGCGGTACATGCCGCTTTCCGGCAGCCACACTTCGAGATCGTACGTCTTGGCGGCGGTGAAGCCCATATCCGCCGTGCACAAGGCGATGACGCGGTAAGGCAGGCCGAGCAGCTGAAGCACGCGCTCCGCGTTCGCCGTCATCTGTTCCAGCTCGTCGTACGAATGATCCGGATGCACGATCTTGATCATTTCGACTTTGTTGAACTGATGCTGACGGATCAGGCCGCGCGTATCGCGTCCGGCGGAACCGGCTTCGGAACGGAAGCAGGCGCTGTAGGCGATATACTTTTTGGGCAGGTCGCCCGCTTCGATAATCTCGTCGCGGTGATAGTTCGTCACCGGCACTTCGGCGGTCGGGATCAGGTAATACTCCGTATCCTTCAGCTTGAACAGATCCTCTTCGAACTTCGGCAGCTGGCCGGTTCCGTAGAGGCTGTCCTGATTAACGATATAAGGAGGCAGCATCTCTTCGTACCCGTGCTCCTCGCTGTGCAGATCCATCATGAAGTTGATCAGCGCGCGTTCCAGACGGGCACCGAGCCCTTTGTAGAACGTGAAGCGCGAACCCGTCACTTTGGCGGCCGCTTCAAAATCGAGAATGCCGAGATTCTGCGCCGTGTCCCAATGGGCTTTCGGCGCGAAGTCGAACGTTCTCGGCTCGCCGACGCGGCGAATCTCGACGTTGTCGTCTTCGGAAGCGCCGATCGGCACGTCTTCGTTCGGAATATTCGGAATCGCCATCGTGATGGCGTCGATTTCCGTCTCCAGACCGCGGACTTCTTCGTCCAGCTGCTTGATCCGGTCCGAAACTTCGCGCATCTCGACGATCAGATCGTCGGCGTTCTCACGGTTCTTTTTGAGTCTGGCCACTTCGCCCGAAACGGTATTCCGGCGGTTCTTCAGCGTCTCGGCTTCCTGCAGCTTCTCGCGGCGTTCGCTGTCGAGGCGCGGGAAATTCGCGATCAGGTCTTCGGATTTGCCGCGGTTCGCGAGCGCCTGCTTGACCCGATCATAATCGTTTCTTAATATTTTCACATCCAACACGGGAGCTTCATCCTTTCGGTTCTCCGGTCCTGGACTGACGCACCATATCCGCAAAATAGGCATGCAGCCGGTAGTCGTCGGTCAATTCCGGATGAAATGACGACACGAGAAGATGCCCTTCGCGCGCCGTTACCATTTCTCCATTATAAACCGCCAACACTTCGACGTCTGCACCGATTTCACGAATTAAGGGCGCCCGGATAAAAACGGCACGCACCGGCTCGTCGATTCCTTCGATCGGCAGGTCGGTCTCGAAGCTCTCCCGCTGACGTCCGAACGCGTTGCGCGCGACCGTCATGTTCATGAGACCGAGATGCGGTTCTTCCTGCCCTTCGATCGATGTGGCGAGCACGATCAGCCCGGCACACGTGCCGAAGATCGGCCGGCCCGCCGCCGAAAACTCCCGGATGCGCTCGATGAAGCCGTACTTGCGCATCAGCTTGCCGATTACGGTGCTCTCGCCGCCCGGAATGACGAGGCCGTCGAGACCTTCGAGCTGCCCGACCGTCTTGACGGCGCAGCTCTCGGCTCCGGCCCGTTCCAGGCTGCGGATATGTTCGGATACGGCGCCCTGCAGGGCAAGCACGCCGATCTTGAGGTTCGAATTCGTCATCGTGCGATTACCAGCCGCGATCCTGCATGCGCTCGGAAGGAGCCAACTGCTTGATGTCGATGCCTTTCATCGGCGCTCCGAGGTTCTTCGATACTTCGGCGATCAGGCGGTAGTCGTCGTAATGCGTCGTCGCTTCGACGATGGCACGCGCGAATTTCTCGGGGCTGTCGGATTTGAAAATGCCGGAGCCGACGAACACGCCGTCCGCGCCCAGATGCATCATCAGCGCCGCATCGGCCGGAGTCGCCACGCCGCCCGCCGCGAAGTTCACGACCGGAAGTTTGCCGTTCAGGTGGATATCGAGCAGCACTTCGTACGAAACGCCCAGGTTTTTGGCTTCGGCGTACAGTTCGTCTTTGGACAGGTTCTTCACTCTGCGAATCTGACCGTTGATCAGGCGCATATGGCGGACCGCTTCCACGATGTTGCCGGTTCCCGGCTCGCCCTTCGTGCGGAGCATGGAAGCTCCTTCGCCGATCCGGCGCAGCGCTTCGCCGAGATCTTTGGCGCCGCATACGAACGGAATCGTGAATTCCTGCTTGTCGATATGGAACACTTCGTCCGCCGGTGTCAGCACTTCGCTCTCGTCGATATAATCCACGCCGAGCGATTCCAGCACTTTGGCTTCCACGTAATGCCCGATACGGGCTTTGGCCATGACGGGAATCGATACGACCTTCATGACTTCTTCCACGATGGTCGGATCGGCCATACGGGCTACGCCGCCCGCCGCCCGAATGTCGGACGGAACGCGTTCCAGCGCCATAACCGCCGTCGCTCCCGCCGCTTCGGCGATTTTGGCCTGTTCGGCGTTCATGACGTCCATGATGACGCCGCCTTTTTGCATTTCCGCCATGCCTCTTTTCACGCGCGATGTTCCTGCTTCCATTGTCGTAGCCCCCGTTGTGTTCCGATTTGGTCAAGCCGTTCTACCGGTGAATTTTACAGCAGGGGCTGCGCGCATACAATCGATTCGGCGCGATTTAGAACAGGTTCTTGATGCCTTCGAACAGATCGGAGAAGAATCCGCCGATTGCCCGCATCAGCTGCTTGAACCAGCCGGCTTTTTCGACGTCCGCGGAAGCGACGAGATCTACCGTTTTGGTCTGCGCTTCGGCTGCGCCTTTCGCTTGGTACGTATAGGTCGCGGTGCCGACCTTGTCGCCTTTGGCGATCGGCGCTTCAAGTGCGGAATCGATGCTGGCCTGCATTTTGAGGCTGCTGGCATCCGCTCCCTTTTGCACGACGAAGCTGAGCGCGCCGGCCGTCTCGTAGGCTACGGACTCTTCCTTGCCTTTGGTGACGACCGCGGGCGCTTCGCCTTCGATCGCCTGGTTCGCCGCGACCAACTCCTTGATCTCGAAGTTGTTGAAGCCGAAATCGAGCACTTTGCGCGTCTCGACGAAGCGGGAACCCTGATCGTTGGCGTCCGTGCCCATCACGACGCTGATCAGGCGCATACCGTCGCGGACGGCCGTGCCGGTAAAGTTGTTGCCTGCCGCTTCGGTATGGCCGGTCTTGAGGCCGTCAAGCCCTTCGTAGGCATAGGCTTTGAAGTTCGGCACTTCGGCGTTCGATTCGAGCATCCAGTCCAGATTGTCGATCCGCCCGCTGGCGCCGGGACGGAACTGGAAGAACGGAATCGTCGTGAATTCGTTGAAGTCGGGATGGTCGGTGACGATGTATTTCGCCAGCAGCGCGGCATCGATCGCCGACATGACCGTCTCTTTGCCGTCGGACGGCCGGGAATCGGCCGGCATGTCGGCAATGTTCAGGCCGGTGGAGTTGGCGAAGTGGGCGGTCTTCATGCCCATCCGCTTCGCTTCGCTGTTCATCAGCTTGACGAACTCGGTCTCGGTCGGCGCGACGGTCTCGGCCAGCGCCACGGTCGCGTCGTTCGCGGACCCGATCGCCATCGCGATGTACAGATCCTTCACGGTGTGCTGGTCGCCTTCGGCCAGGAACACGCGGGAGCCGATCTGGGCGGCCGCGTTTTTGCTGACCGTGACGACGTCTTCCCAGCTCATCTTGCCCTGCTTGACCTGTTCGGCCACGATGTATTCGGTCATCATCTTCGTCATGCTGGCCGGAGGAAGCGCCACGTCGGCGTTCAGGGACAGCACGATTTCGCCGGTCGTCGGCTCAAGCAGAACGGCCGATTTGACGGCGAGGTTCAGGCTCTCGACTGTGGGAATGGCTTTCGGGGCCGCGGCAGGCGTCTTGGCCGCCGGAGCCTCGGTCGTTTGCGATTTGGTCGTGTCCGCGGCTGCGGCACCGGCCAGATTGGCGGGAACGACGGACAGACAGAGCATATGGATAAGCAGAACGGAAGCCGCGCTTCTTTTGAGCAGTTTCGGCTGGTTGATCCGGTTCTTCTCGATTTTGGTTTTATGGGTGGAAGGCATGCGTTTCAATGGATTAAATACTCCCCTCGTGCTCAGTTTCTTGGTCAGGCCTTTCTAGTCTAACACAGGGTTGGGCGGCATGTCTTCCCACGGAATGTGACAAACGGGAAAGTCCCGGTCCGCGGCGGGATGCCCGTGCGCAGGCTTACGAACGTACTTTCGGAGGGCCTCAAGTTCCCGGGTTTCCGTCAAAAAAGCGGACCGGGCAAACAGCCCGGTCCGCTTCGAAAATGGTATGCGGTTCAATATGCGCTGCGCCCAGGCGCTCAAATGACGCTTAGACGGAATAGTTCGGCGCTTCCTTCGTAATCTGCACGTCGTGCGGATGGCTCTCGCGCAGGCCCGCTCCGGTGATACGGATAAACTGGGTATCGTCGCGCAGCACGGCGAGATCGCCGGCGCCGCAGTAGCCCATGCCCGAACGCAGGCCGCCGACCAGCTGGTTCACGGTGTCGGACAGCGGTCCTTTGTAAGCGACGCGGCCTTCGATGCCTTCCGGAACGAGCTTCTTGTCGTCGTCCTGGAAGTAACGGTCTTTGCTGCCCTGCTTCATGGCCGCGATGGAACCCATGCCGCGGTAGACTTTGAAGCGGCGGCCTTGATAGATCTCGGCTTCGCCCGGGCTTTCTTCCGTGCCGGCGAACATGCTGCCGAGCATGACGGCGTGGGCGCCGGCCGCGATCGCTTTGGTGATCTCGCCGGAGTATTTGATGCCGCCGTCGGCGATGATCGGGATGCCGTATTCGCGGGCAACCGTCGCGCAGTCGTAGATGGCGGTAATCTGCGGCACGCCGATACCGGCGATAACGCGGGTGGTGCAGATCGAGCCGGGGCCGATCCCGACTTTGACGACGGAAGCGCCGGCTTCGATCAGGTCGCGCGTCGCTTCGCCCGTCGCCACGTTGCCGGCGATGATCGTCAGCTCCGGATAGCGGCTGCGGATATTGCGGACCGCGTCGAGGATGTTGATATGATGCCCGTGCGCGGAATCGACGACGATTACGTCGACGCCCGCGGTCACGAGCGCGTCGATCCGGTCTACCGCGTCGCTCGACACGCCGACGGCGGCGCCGACCAGCAGGCGGCCCTGCGCGTCTTTGGCGGCGTTCGGGAACTGGATCGCTTTTTCGATGTCTTTAATGGTAATGAGACCTTTGAGCACGTTGTTCTCGTCGACCAGAGGCAGCTTCTCGATCTTGTGCTGCTGCAGGATGCCTTCCGCTTCGCGAAGCGTCGTGCCGACCGGAGCCGTCACCAGTTCTTCGTGCGTCATGACTTCCTTGATCGCGATGCTGTAGTCGTGGATAAAGCGCAAATCGCGGTTGGTCAGGATGCCGACCAGCTTCTCGTTCTCGTCGACGATCGGCACGCCGGAGATCCGATACTTGCCCATGAGGACTTCGGCATCGGAGACGAGGTGATCCGGACTCAGGAAGAACGGATTCGTGATGACGCCGTTCTCGGAGCGCTTCACGCGGTTCACTTCGTCCGCCTGCTTCTCGATCGGCATGTTTTTGTGAATGATGCCGATGCCGCCTTCGCGCGCGATCGCGATCGCCAGAGGCGCTTCGGTAACGGTATCCATGCCGGCGCTGATCAGCGGAATATTCAGCTTCACGCTGTCACTCAGTCTCGTGGACACGCTGACTTCCTTAGGCAGAACCTCCGACTTTCTCGGTACGAGCAATACGTCGTCGAACGTCAGACCTTCTTTGTCGAACTTGCTATTCCACACGCGATTTTGCCTCCTTTTTTGTCTGGTCCCAACTGCCGTTTTTTCCTTATATGGAAAGCTGAAAGGGCTTTTCTGAAAATATATTATTGCAATCTTAGCAAAGGGGGTATGGGCTGTCAAGGTGAAAAAGCTTGCAGGGACGCGGGCTCCGGGGCCGTTTCGGCAGGCCGGAAATCTGTCCGCCCCGTATGGACACGCCGCGTTTTTTCAATAATTTTCCTTTGCCTGCCTACCTGCTTGGAAAGTCCTCTTTTACAACGTATTTTCGCGGCCCAAAACGCTTTTCGCTTTCTGCTTGAACCCGGCTCCAAAAGCTGCGAATAAATCAAACATTATAACGTTATATTGTTTTTTGAAATAAGCGATGGTATGTTGGAATGGAATTCCATGCTTGATCCCGAATATCCGATCTCTTATCCCAGCGGAAGAAAGCAGGTGCTTCATGCCCAACAATTTCGTACTGCGTCAAGTCCGCCTGACGGACGGCCGCGCGGTGGATCTGACGGTGGAAAACGGCGTGATCGCCGGAATATCCCCGGCCGGCTCGAACGCCCGGGCGGCGGCCGCGTCCGGACCTTCGATCGACTGCGAAGGCCGGTACGTCTCCAGCGGCTGGATCGACCTGCACGTGCATGCTTTTCCCGAATTCGAACCTTACGGCGACGCGATCGACGAGATCGGCATTCGCTGCGGCTCGACCACGATCGTCGATGCGGGCAGCTGCGGCGCCGACCGGATCGCCGAGCTTGCCGCCAGCCGAAGCGGCGCCCGGACCCGGCTGCTCGCTTTTCTCAACGTGTCGCGTCTCGGGCTGCAGCGGGTCGACGAACTGTCGCGCCTCGACTGGATCGACCGCGAAGCCGCCCTCTCGGCGGCGCGCGCGCAGGCCGGCTTCGTCGTCGGCTTCAAAGCGCGCATCAGCGGCAGCGTCGTCGGCGACAACGGCCTCGAACCGCTGCGCCGGGCGGTCGCGATCGCAGATACCGCCGGGCTGCCGCTGATGACGCATATCGGCTCGGCGCCTCCGGCGATCGAAGACGTCATCCCCCTGCTGCGGCGCGGCGATATCGTCACGCATTACCTGAACGGCAAAGCCAACAACCTGTTCGACGACAGCGGGCGGCCGCTGCCGGTGCTGCGTGACGCGATCGCGCGCGGCGTCAAGCTGGACGTCGGCCACGGCACCGCCAGCTTCTCGTTCAAGACGGCCGAACAGGCGCGGCGCGCCGGCGTTTTTTTCGATACGATCAGCACCGATATTTACCGCGGCAACCGGCTCCACGGTCCCGTCTACGGCATGGCCAGCGTGCTGACCAAGTTCCTGTCGCTCGGTTATCCGCTGGCGGACGTGATCGACGCGGTCACGAAACGCCCCGCGGACTGGCTGAACCGTCCGGAGCTCGGCCGTATCCGGGTCGGCGACGCCGCGAACCTGACCCTTTTTTCCGTTGAAGACAAGCCGTCCCTGCTGACGGATTCCGAAGGAAGCACGCGCACGTCGCGTCAGACGATTCAAGCCGAAGGAGTGATTGTGAATGGGCAGTACACTGCATGCCAAGTACGGTCTTAAACGGGTCATCAACGCAAGCGGAAGAATGAGCATTCTCGGCGTGTCCGCGCCGACGGATACGGTGATGGACGCGATGCGGGCCGGCGGCCAGAGCTACGTCGAGATCGCCGATCTGGTCGACAAGGCCGGAGCACGGATCGCGGATCTGCTCGGGTTCGAATCGGCGCTCGTCGTCAACTCCGCCTCAAGCGGTATCGCCCTGTCGGTCGCCGGTATCGTCACGGGCGGGAAGGTCGGGGCCAGCCTGCGGCTGCACCGGTCTCCTCTTTTGCAAAATGAGATCGTCATGCTCAAAGGCCACAACGTCCAATACGGCGCGCCGGTCGATACGATGGTCTATCTGGGCGGCGGAACGGTCGTCGAAGCCGGCTACGCCAACGAAGGCACGACGGCGCAGCTCGAAGACGCGGTGACGGAACGCACGGCGGCGATCCTCTACGTCAAATCGCATCACGCGGTCCAAAAAAACATGGCGTCCGTCGAAGAAACGTGGGCGCTGGCGCAAAAACTCGGCCTGCCGCTTATTATCGACGCGGCAGCCGAAGAAGATCTTCGGCGTTACGCGTCGTGCTCGGATCTCGTCATCTTCAGCGGTTCCAAAGCGATCGAAGGGCCAACGTCGGGCCTCGTGGCAGGCAAGCGGCGTTACGTCGACGCGGTCAAAGTGCAGCTGCAAGGCATCGGCCGCAGCATGAAAGTCGGCAAGGAAACGACGTTCGGCCTGCTTCAGGCGCTGGACGAATACCTGGACAAACCCGACCGCAGTCAGCAGGAAAAAGAAACGCTGCAAACGCTGCTGCCGCTCGGCGAGCTGGACGGCATCACTGTAAGCCTTGTGCAGGACGAAGCGGGCCGCGCCATCTACCGGGCCCGCGTGCAGATCGACCCGCAGCTTGCGGGTACGGACGCGGTGCAGACGGTCGAAGCGCTGAAAAGCGGCGAGATCGCGATCTACACGCGCGATTACGGAGCGCGGCAGGGTTATTTCGATCTGGACCCGCGGCCGCTGCTCGGCGACGATATCCACGTGATCGAGCGCAGGCTGCGCGAACTATTCAAAGGGGGCAACTGAGCGATGGGCGAACACGGAAAGTTGACGAAACAAGACGGAGCGATCGCGAAGCGCCTGTACCGGGAACGGGCGGCGCTGAACGTGCTGGCGGGCAGCGTGGACAACGCACGGGACGTATTCGAAGCGGCCGAAGGCCATGTGCTGGTCGGCGTGCTGTCCAAAGCGTACAAGACGGTGCCCGAAGCGGTCGACGCGATGCGGGAATACGGGCGGGCGATCGACGACGCGGTCTCGATCGGGCTCGGGGCCGGCGACAACCGCCAGGCGCAGGTCGTAGCCGAGATCGCGCGCGAATATGCCGGCAGCCATATCAACCAGGTGTTCCCGTCCGTCGGGACGACGCGCGGGAACCTGAACGGCACGCCGGGCTGGATCAACGCCCTCGTCTCTCCTTCGGGGCGGCCGGGTTACGTGAAACTCTCCACGGGTCCGTTCAGCGCCGCGGCTTCGGAGCAAGCGATCGTGCCGGTCAAAGCGGCGATCGCGCTCGTGCGGGACATGGGCGGCAGCGCGCTCAAGTATTTCCCGATGAAAGGGCTATCGCTCGAAGCCGAATACCGCGCGGTCGCGCAGGCCTGCGGCGAAGAAGGCTTCGCGCTGGAGCCGACCGGCGGCATCGACAAAGACAACTTCGAAGAAATTGTGCGTATCGCGCTCGAAGCGGGCGTGCCGCAGGTGATCCCGCACGTCTATTCCTCGATCGTCGACGAAGCGAGCGGCGATACGATCGTGGCGGACGTGGCCGGGCTGCTGGCCGTCATGCGCCGGCTGGTCGACGACCATGCCTAAGAGCGTCGCGGCTTTTGGCGAAGTGATGATGCGGCTGGAGACGCCGGGATTTCGCCTGCTGTCGCAGACCGATACGCTGCAGGTGTCGTATTCCGGCAGCGGCGTCAACGTGCTGTCGGCGCTCTCGCGCTTCGGCCACCTCGCGCTGCCGGTCACGACGCTGCCGGACAATCCGGTCGGCGACGCGGCGGAAGCCAATCTGCGCAAGCTCGGGCTGCTGCCGCATTACATTCGCCGCGACGGCATGTATCTGGGCATGTACATTCTGGAAGCCGGCTTCGGCGCGCGGCCCGGCCGGGTCACGTACACGAACCGGCAGCAGAGCAGCTTCAACCTGGCCGCCGAAGGCGCTTATCCGTTCGACGAAGCGGCCCGCGCGGCAGACGTCGTCCATTTCTGCGGCATCGCCCTCGCCATGAACGATACGGTCCGGCGCAATGCGCTGCGGTTCGCCGAAGCGGTCCGCGCGGCGGGCGGCACCGTCGCGTTCGACTGCAATTATCGGCCGGGCCTGTGGGGACCGGACGGTTATGCGCAGGCGCGCCCGTGGTATGAAAAAATGTTACAATTGGCACAGATCGTCTTCATGAACGAAAACGACGCGATCCATGTGCTCGGCCTGCCGCTTCCGGGCGGGGACCGGCTGGAGCAGCTGCAGGCGCTGATGCCTGTCGTCGCCGGGCGGTACGGCACGGCCGTGCTGGCCGGCACGCACCGCGGCATCGAAAGCGACGGCCGGCACTCGCTGCTCGGCTATCTGTATCGGGCAGGCGAATTTCATTTCTCCGACCGGCTGACGTTTCCCGTCTACGACCGGATCGGAGCCGGCGACGCGTATGCGAGCGGTATTTTACACGGGGAACTGTCGGATTTTCCGGCCGATCGGACGGTCCGCTTCGCCGCCGCGGCCTCGATGCTGGCGCACACGATCGCGGGCGACACGCCTTTCTCCTCGGAAGCGCAAATCTTCCGGGCCATGAACGAAGGAGCCGGCGACATAGAAAGGTAGGAACGAACCATGGCGACAAGCCGTACCAAACAACCGCTGTACCTGAAAATCCACGGCATTCTCAAAGACCGCATCCTGCACGGCCAGTATCCGCTCGACGCCTACCTCCCTCCCGAGCCCAAGCTTGAGGAGGAGTTCGGCGTCAGCAAGATTACGGTCCGGGGCGCGGTCAAACTGCTCGTGCAGGAAGGGTATGTGGAGACGAGCAGCGGCAAAGGCACCCGGGTCGTCCGCAATACGTCCACTTCCAAACGGTTCACCTGGAAAAGATTTACGGAGATTCTGGTCGAAGAAGGCCACCGGATCGATAAAAAAGTGCTGGGCGCCGCAATCGTCCCTACCGGAAGCGACGAGCGGCTGCGGGATCTGTTCGGCGCCTCCTGCCTGCGGATCGAACGGCTCTATTCGCTCGACGACGCGCCGTACATCCACTACACGCATTATTTGCCCGCGCACGCGGAAGACGATCCGGCGCAGCCGGCGCTCGAAGGACAATCGCTGTACGGTTGGCTCGAAGAGCAGGGCATTGCCATCGCGCGGATGCGCGACGAATTTTCGGTCGGTTCGCCGGGGGCTGCGGCAGCCGAATCGCTCGGGGTGGAAAAAGACGCGGTGCTGCTGAAACGGGTCCGGCTCGCCCACGACGAGACCGGCCGCGCGGCGGAATACAGCGAAGGCTTTTACCGGGACGGGATGCATCCTTATGTGGTTTATTATGAGGTTTAGGTGGGGGGCCGCGAGTCCTTTTCGACCTGCGCTTCGTTGCCCTTTCCCCTTTTGATTGGAATAAGAGCCGTCGGTAAAGGGGAAAGGGCAAAGGCGCTCCGGTTCGAAAAGGACTCGCTCTGTGGGGTAGGGGAGAGCGCAGGTCGCGCAAGCTTGAAAGCGGACTAATTAAGGGATTGAGAGATTAAGGGATTGAGATCAAGGGATTAAGGTCAAAAGATTAAGGTCAAGAGATTAAGGTCAAAAGAGGACCACGGCTTCCGCTGTAGGCGGAGAGCGTGGTCTTTGGTTTGCGGTTTGGGGAAAGAAGAAGAATGAAGGGCGTATAGAAAATACCAAGGGCAAAGGGTGAAGACTAGAAACGAAAGCTAAGGGCAAGGGTGAGGGTTAGGTTGCTTTTTCGGCAGTGTGGAGGCTTTGAAAAGAAGGTTTATAAAGTCGAAACGCTCAAATTAAGCCGCATGGCCGGGGGAGTACAAAAATCAAAGAGGACCACGACTTTCCGGTGTACGCGGAAAGCGTGGTCTTTTTGGGTGCGGGCAAGGCTGGCCAATCAACTTAAGGGGGATTGGGTCGAGACTGATGGAGCAAGAAAGAGATCAAGACAGACGGGTCAAGAGAGATCGGATCAGATCAGGTCGTCGTTCATCGCCTTCACGATCAACGCGGCGAACAGGCTGTTGGACCAGGCGAACCATTCGCGGGAAAAATCGCTCGGGTCGTCGGGGTGGAAGCCTTCGTGCATGTAGCCGGTGCCGGCGTCGGTGGCGAGCAGCATCTCGATCAAGTCTTTGATCTCCTGCTCGTCGTTCGACGTCAGGGCCTGCATGGACAGCGCCATATGCCAGACGTAGCCTCCCGGCGTGTGCGGGCTGCCGATGCCTTTGGCGAACTTGCCTTCGAAATAGAACGGGTTGTCGAAGCTGAGCGCGAAGCGGCGGGTGTTCTGATAGACCGGATCGTCGGTGCCGACGTAGCCGATGTACGGAATGGACAGCAGGCCCGGCGTGCCGGCGTCGTCCATCAGCGAGTAATTGCCGTAGCCGTCGGTCTCGAACGCGTAGATTTTGCCGTGCTTCGGATGGTCGACGATGCCGTAGCGCCGGATGCCGAAGTTGATCTCCTTGATCAGCTTCGCGGCGCGGCCGGCCAACTCGTCGTCCCGGTAGATCTCCGACGCGATACGCTCGATATGGCCGAGGATGACGACGGCGAACATATTCGCCGGGATGTTGTAGCCGAATTCGCACGCGTCGTCGCTGGAGCGGAAGCCGGACCAGCTCATGCCGGTATAGTTGGTCGGCATGCCGCGTCCGTCGTTGTACAGCGTCTCCGTATCCTGCTTCGTGTCGCGGCGGAAGTAGTACGGCGATTTGTCGTCGTGCCGCTGCTCGGTCGCGATGACCCGGACGACCGTGCTGAGCGCCCGGTAGCAGTCGGTGTCGAACATGGACGTCCGCCCCGTTTCCTGCCAATACTGCGCCAGCAGCTGTACCGGGAAGCACAGCGAATCCAGCTCGTATTTGCGTTCCCACATCCACGGACTGAGTTCGCAGTCGTCGGAATCGCGGTAATGCCGGCCGTTGGCCGTCTCGTTGAACGCGTTCGTATACGGATCGATATTGATGTAGAACAGCTGCCGGGCGATCAGCCCTTCGATGATCCGCTGCAGGTCGGCGTCGTTTTTGGCCAGCGGAATGTAATGCCGGACCTGCTCCACGGAATCTCTCAGCCACATCGCCGGGATGTCGCCGGTATAGATGAACGTCGTGCCGTCGTCCAACAATTTGGTAGTCGTCTCAAGCGTATTGGGAAAACAGTTCCGGAAAACCTGCTGCAGCTTGGGGTGATGCGCAAGCCGTTGATCGGTCTGTTCGAGATAACGCTCGACCGCGCCTGGCAATTTGGGAATCGTGCTCATGAAAAACGCCTCCTGCTCGCAATAAAGGATAGGTGTTCGTAGGGTCATGGACAAGGGATCGAAAAAAAGCGGCGGAAACGGTCCCGCAAGCAGCTGCCAATTCCGCGGATTGCGGGTGCGGCTGCGGGTTCCCCGGGTGCGGACGGGTACGCGAGCGGCTGGATTGCCGGCTCTGCGGGTGCAGGTGCGCCACTCCGGCGGCCGGTTCTACTCGCGCACGAACGGCTCCAGCGCGAACGTCACAATCTTCGCCGCGCCGACCGCCGCTTCGATCCGGCTGCCGTTCGCGGACGATTCGACTGCCGCGTCTTCCCCGCTCTGCGCGGCCGGTTCGTGCCGGCGTTCCAGAATATCGCTGCCGTATACGCCGCCGACAGCAAAGTTCGGTTGGAACGCAAGCGCCGTCTCCCGGCCGGACAGATTGTACCAGCGTACGATCACGTCTTCATGTTCTTCGGACAATTTGAGGGCGGACAGCGCCAGATGCTCGCCGCTCCAGCTCAGGAGCCGGTATTCGGCCGGCAGCGGACCGGATTGACGTGCCAGCGCCCGGTGGAACCACGGCGTCTGGTATTGGTAAGCCTGCGCGAACGCGCCGGATTCGATCACGTCCCCGGCATGCGGGCAGACGGCGTATTCCAGCGTATGCTCGCCGAGGCATTGGGCTTCCGGCGTCTCGAACACGCCCCAGTCGCCGAGTTCGGACACGCTGCGCAGCAGCGTCACGGCGATTGTGCCGGTACCGCCCTGCAGCACTTCGTACTCGTTCAGTCCTTTGTTGGCGACGGTCAAGCCGTGCGTGCCGTCGGACAGGCTCACGAACGCCTGCTGATGCTGGGCGTTGCTCGGATTGATCCATTCCGGGGCGGGCACGATGTCCCGCTCCGCCGCTTCGAAGATCGAATCGGCGAGGACGGTCTCCGTCCGCAGGCCGGTCGGCAGCAGAACCCGCAGCCGATGGTCGCGTGCCCGATTGTCGAGCGACACGGATACCCGCACGCCGCGGCCCGAGCGGTCCAGCGAGACCCGCGTCGTCAGCTTCAGCAGCGTCGTTTTCGCAGAACGTCCGGCTTGGCGCTTGAGGAACGGAACGAGCTTACGCTTCTCGTCTTCGAACCGGTCTTCCGCCCCGACCGGAATCTCCCATTCGTGCACGATCTCGTACGTCACGCGGTACGCTTCGTCTTCGACGAGCGCTATGCTCGCCTGCAGGCTTTCGGTCGTCAGCATGCGGTCGCCTTCCGGCTGCCGGAATACGTATTCGTTGCCGATATCGCCGCAGTTCTCGTACAGGCCGAGGTTGTCGTACCGGCGGCCCGTGACTTTATCGGTCAGGGTATACGAGCCGTTCTCCGCGAAGCGGACGGCGAGAAATTGATTTTCCATGCCCTGCGGCGTCGAGACGACTTCTTCCGCTTCGGATTCGTTCGGCTGCCCTGCGGCTTCACGATTTGTCGATACGGCCCCGGCCGCTTCGCCGTAAGCCGAGCCGCCGTCCGCCTCCGGTACCCAGGCGTACAGCTTGTAGCCCAGCGCCGGCACGTCGGCCGCTTCGAACGTCAACCGGAACGTCCGCGCCATATAAGGCACGCGGAACCCGTCGTCCGGCAGGTCGTAGCCGAACTGCGCGCCGAGATCTTCGATCCGCGCCGCCACGAAGCGCCCTTGCGGATCGACGACCCGCCCCGGGCCGAGCGGCAGGGCATCCAGCTGCTCCGCGATGCCGTGCGGAGACGGCCCTTCCCGGAAGTCGGTGCGGGCCGCCTGCACTTCGACGGTCACGACGCCGCTGCGCGTCCAGCCCGTCGTATTGAACAGGGCGACCGGCCGCGCGTTCTCCGGCCACGCTTCGACCGTATCCGTGCCGATGGCAGCGCCGATCGCGCCGAGACTCTCGTCGATCAGCGCTTCGGCCATATGCCGGCTCTTGTCGAAGCGGGTCACCATCTCGCGGTGCACTTCGTCGACGCTGCAGCCGCAGATGCTGTCGTGCGGATGGTTCTGCATCAGCGTCTTCCACGTGTAAGCCAGCGGCTCGTGCGGATAAGGCTGACCGGCGGCAAGCTTCGCCATGACGGCCAGCGGTTCAGCTCCTTTTTCCAATATCGTCTGTCCGGTCTGGTTCAACTGCTTCAGATAGACGCGGGCCGAAGCGGTGTTGACGAGCGTCCCCCACCCGTCGGTGCGCGTGCTGCGCAGTTCGCCGTGCACGGTCACCCACTCTTCGCGGTTATGCCGGGCCAGCGCTTCGAGATACCGGTCGAACGTCGAATGCACGAAGTCCACGTCCGGATAGAGCGCCGAAGCGGTCTCGATCGCGTCGCCGAGATCGGTCTGGATCGGCTGGTGGTCGCATCCGTTCATAAACAGAAGCTCCGGCGTCGAGGCGTATTTTTCCGCGTCCGTAAGCTTCCGCTGCCAATAGGCCCGCGCTTCGTCTTCGCCGACGGGCACTTCGTTGCCGTTGCTGTACCAGTTCGCGAACAGGACGCCGACGACGCTCGAACCGTCCGGCGACTCCCAGTTCATCTCCGAATAAGGCGACTCGTATTCCCCCGGCGCATCGCTCACCTGATTGTCGAAGCCGGTCGGCTTGACGCCGCGCCCGAACACGGCCGCTTCGATATCGGCCTGCTTGAGCAGCTGCGGCGCCTGGCCCATATTGCCGAACGAATCCGGAAAATAGCCGAGCTTCGACACCGGACCCCAGCGGGCCGCTTCGCGGTGACCGATCAGCAGATTGCGCACATTCGCTTCCGAACTGGTCAAAAACTCGTCCTGCAGCACGTACCACGGTCCGATGATGATCTTTTGATCGCGGATCAATTTGGCCAACCGGTCCCGCTGATCCGGGTAAATCTGCAAATAATCGTCGATGATAATCGTTTGTCCGTCGAGATGGAAATAGCGGTAGCGCTCGTCCTGCTCCAGCGTATCCAGCAGTTGGTTCATCAAGGTCGTCAAGCGCAGATGGTGCGATTCGTACGGCAAATACCATTCCCGGTCCCAGTGGGTGTGGGAGATGATATGGGCGGTTTTTCGAGTCATGGACAACGTCCTCCTTGGTCTCGCTTCTATTCGTTGCGCGGTGCGTTTTATGCGTTTCCCTGTACGCTAGACATGTTGTCATACTCGCGGTGGAAGCGCAATATGTGGAATTTTCGTGGCTCCTTCCGGCTCATATTCGACACATTTCGCCCTGGGGCCGAGCTGACATCGCGGTTCTTTTTGACGTGGAAAAGCGCTCCACTGCGCGGTTTGTCAGCTTTTCGGAAATGACAATGCGCAATACACATATTTACGGTACCGCCCGGGCTTCGTTAAGCTTGGTCTTGTAAGCGTTATCCATCAAGCATGAAGCAGACGTGCACGCCGATCTGCCGGACGCCGCAAACGGCGGTCCGAGACGCATCCGGCGTACACGCCATAGAAGGGGGAAATCCATGAAGGCATCCAAAACACCCGGCGCCGAGCTTCCGCTTCTGAAGAAGACTTCGAGACGCGCGCAAATTCTCGGCAACTGGGAGCTGTACCTGTTCATGCTGCCGGCGGTCCTGTACTTCCTTATTTTCCATTACGCTCCGATGTACGGTATCCAAATCGCCTTCAAAAACTTCGTTCCTTCCCTGGGCGTTACCGGAAGTCCGTGGGTCGGCTTCGACCACTTCGAGCGGTTCTTCAATTCCTACTATTTCTGGGATCTGATCTGGAACACGTTCAGCATCAGCTTCTATGAACTGGCTATCGGATTCCCGCTGCCGATCATTCTGGCGCTGGCGTTCAACGAAGTGAGCAACGGCAAGTTCAAAAAGACGGTCCAGACCGTCACCTACGCGCCGCACTTCATCTCCGTCGTCGTCATGGCGGGCATGATCATCACGTTCCTCTCGCCGAGCAACGGCATGATCGTGATGCTGATCGAAGCGCTCGGCTTCAATGCGCCGCAGTTCCTGACCGATCCTGCCTGGTTCAAGACGATGTACGTGCTGTCCGGCGTCTGGCAAAGTACCGGCTGGGGCACGATCATCTACCTGGCCGCGCTGTCCGGCGTCGATCCGCAGCAGCACGAAGCCGCGATCGTCGACGGGGCGAGCCGCTTCAAGCGGGTGCTGCATATCAATCTGCCGAGCATCCTGCCGACGATCACGATCATGCTCATCCTCAATATGGGCAACATCCTGACGGTCGGCTACGAAAAGATCCTGCTGCTGCAAAACTCGCTCAACCTAGAGTCGTCCGACGTCATCTCGACCTACGTCTACAGAGCCGGTCTCGTCGACGCGCAGTACAGTTTCTCGACCGCGGTCGGATTGTTCAACTCGGTTATCAACGTCATCTTGCTGGTGACGGTTAACTGGATCGCCCGCCGCACTAGCGAAAACAGTTTATGGTAGTTCGTTAAGCGAGTTGAGTTTCTTGTTTAGATCAAAACATTTAACGCGCTTAATGGACCAAGTTCGTTAAGCGAGTTGAGTTTCTTGTTTAGATCAAAACATTCAACGCGCTTAATGGACCAAGTTCGTTAAGCGAGTTGAGTTTCTTGTTTGAGATTCAAACATTTAACGCGCTTAACGAACCAAGTACGCTTAACGCACCCGAAAGGAGAGACCTCCATGATCAAAGCGATCCAAGAGTCCAAAGGCGACAAGATCTTCCTGATCTGCACCTATGTCTATCTGTCCGTCGCCCTGCTCGTCGTGCTGTATCCGCTTATCTACATTCTCAGCGCCTCGATCAGCAGTCCGCAGGCAGTCAACTCCGGGCAGATGTGGCTGTTTCCCAAAGACGTTACCTGGGCCGGCTACGAGCTGGTGTTCAACAATCCGAAGATCTGGAACGGTTATCTGAACACGATCATCTATACGCTCGTCGGCACGCTGCTCAATCTGGCCGTCACCCTGCCCGCTGCGTATGCGCTCAGCCGGTCCGATTTTGTCGGCCGGGGCTGGTTTATGGCTTTTATCCTGCTGACGATGTTCTTCAGCGGCGGGTTGGTTCCGACGTATCTGGTGGTCAAAAACCTCGGCTTGATCGACACGATGGGCGCGCTCATCCTGCCGGTCGCCGCCTCGGTATGGAATATCGTCGTCGCCCGCACTTTTTTCCAATCGGCGATTCCCAAAGAACTGCAGGAAGCGGCGCATATCGACGGCTGTACGAATCTCAAGCTGTTCTGGCGCGTCGTCCTGCCGCTCTCGGCCCCGATCATCGCGGTCATGGCGCTGTTCTACGGAGTCGGACACTGGAACAGTTACTTCCCTTCGCTGATCTACCTGAACAGCGAAGACAAATATCCGCTCCAGATGGTGCTGCGCCAAATTCTCGTCCTGCAGGAAATGTCCGCGGAAACGACAGGCGCGGCGATCAGCGGAGACATCGCGCAGGCCATGAATTCCAAAGCCGAGACGGCCTCGCTGATCAAGTACGGGGTCATCGTCGTCTCGACGCTGCCGATCATCGCCGTGTATCCGTTCCTGCAGCGATATTTTGTCCAGGGGGTGATGGTGGGTTCGGTCAAGGGTTAAGTTGAAATCATCCATTCAAACACAGAGGGGGATTTACCATGAACATCCGAAGCAAAGCCTGGAAGCTGCTGATGGTTGGAGGGCTTGGCGCCTCGCTGCTGGCAGGCTGCGGAGGCTCCGACGAAGCGGCAAGCAGCGGGGAAAAAGTGACGGTCAGCAAGGAAGGATTCCCGATTGTCGAGACCCCGATCAAACTTACCATGATGGCGCCGGACGTCGGGATTCAGAACTGGGAAGACATGGTCGTCCTGCAGGAAATGGAGAAAATGTCGAACGTCTCTTTTGAATACAAAAACGCGCCCAAAGAAAGCTTCGATACGAAAAAGAACCTCGTCTTCGCCAGCGAAGATTACCCGGACGTCTTCTACGCCGCGGGCCTGACGCCGTCGGAGCAGCTCAAATACGGCGAACAGGGCGTGCTGCTCCCGCTCGAAGGACTGATCGACGAATACGCGCCGAACTTCAAAGCGCTGCTGGAAGAATACCCGGACGTGCGCAAATCGATCACGGCGCCGGACGGCCATATCTACTCGCTGCCGGTCGTCGAGTTCAGCCAGCACTGGTACCGCAATCCGATGTGGTACAACGGCGAGTTCCTGGACGCGCTCGGGATCGACAAGCTGCCGGAAACGACGGAAGAACTGTACGATTACCTAAAGCGGGTCAAGGAAGAAGATCCGAACGGCAACGGCGAAATGGACGAGATTCCGGTCTCTTCGGTAACGACCGCGGCCGCCAACGTGCGGGATATCCGGACCTGGCTGCTGGGCGCGTTCGGCATCTATGAAGAAGAAATTTACGTAGACGACAGCGACGTCGTGCATTACACGCCGGTCGAAGAAGGCTACAAACATTACCTGGAGTACATGAACCGTCTGTGGGCGGACGGCCTGCTCGATCCGGAAAGCTTCTCGCAGACCGGCGAACAGAAAAAAGCCAAAGGCCAAAGCAACCGGCTCGGCCTGTTCTCCGACTGGCATGCCTACATGACCAAAGGCGGCGAACCGTCCGACAAAGATCCGATGTTCCTGCCGGTACGCAGCGAGTTCGTCGACCAACCGGCGATCGCCAAAAACCGCGGCATTACGACCGGAGCTTTTGCCATCACCAAAACGAATCCGTCGCCGGAAGCGTCGATGCGCTGGGTCGATTACCTGTACTCCTACGAAGGTGCGCTGCTGTTCAACAAAGGACCGGAAGGCACGCTTTGGGAGTATGAGAACGAGGCGGATCGCACCAAAAAAGCACTGCCTGTTCCGGGCGGCGGAGATTCGGAAGAATACCGCTCCACGCTGACGCCGAACTACGGTATTCCGGCTCCGACCATCTCGATGGACGATATTACCAAAGGCCTGAAGAACGATTTCGATCTGTGGGTGGAAAAAGAAACGCAGACCAAACTGCTCGACAACGGAGCGCGCGCGCCGTTCCCGGCCCTGTTCCTCACCGTTGAAGAACAGTCCGAGATCAACAGCCTGAACTCCGACCTCAGCACGTACGTCAAGCAGATGGAAGCGAAGTTCATCACGGGCGCCGAGCCGATCAGCGGCTGGGACGCTTACGTCGAGACGCTGAACAAAATGGGCGCGAACCGCGTCAAAGAAATCAATCAAGCCGCGTACGACCGCTGGAAAGCGAACTAAGCGTCGCAAGCAATATCGTGTGGACGCAACACCGGTTGGACACACGATCGTGTGGACGCAAACTATGAACACGGCCGCGGGAGCCGCGGAAAATCGAAGTGCACGGACGGATCGTCGGCCGGGCGGGCGCGAACAGCGCTCGCCCCGGCGGCGGCCCGCCGCGCCTCCCTTTCCTGCTCCTGCGGCCGTTCTTCTATTTAGACGGGAAAGGCGCTGATGTTCTTATGGAACGGAAACCTGATGAATACGCAACGCGGGAAGCACGATTCGAACTGCAGCCGCAGCCCGGCAGGCGAAACCCGAGTCCGCGCCTCGAAGCGGCCCGGCCGCGGATCGAGGAACTGCTCGAACGCATGACGCTCGAAGAAAAGATCGGCCAGTTGGCCCAGCCGTTCGGCTGGACCTGTTATACCCGTCAGGCTGACGGCACCGTCGCCCTGACGGACAGCTTCAAGCGCCGGGCAGCCGCGGGCGGCGTCGGTTCGCTGTACGGCACGCTGCGCGCCGATCCGTGGACCGGCGTGACGCTTGAGACCGGGCTGTCGCCGGCCGAAGGCGCGCAGCTCGTGAACGAGATGCAGGCCTACGCGCTGGAGCACGGGCGGCACGGCATTCCGATCCTGTTCGGCGAGGAATGCTCGCACGGCCATATGGCGATCGGCGCCACCGTGTTCCCGGTGCCGATCTCGATCGGCAGCATGTGGAACCCGGATCTGTACCGGGAGCTGTGCCGGGCGGTGGCGCTGGAGACGCGCAGCCAGGGCGGGGCGGCGACCTATTCGCCCGTACTGGACGTCGTGCGCGATCCCCGCTGGGGCCGGACAGAAGAATGTTACGGCGAAGATCCGTATCTGACGTCCGTACTGGGCCGGGCAGCCGTTGAAGGGCTGCAGGGGCCGAGCGGCGATCTCGGGGCGGACGATGCTATTCTCGCGACGCTCAAGCATTTTGCCGCCTATGGCAGTTCGGAAGGCGGCCGCAATTCCGCGCCGGTCCATATGGGTCCGCGCGAACTGCACGAGATCGACCTGCTGCCGTTCCGCCATGCGGTAGACGCCGGTGCCCGGTCGGTCATGACCGCGTATAACGAGATCGACGGCGTGCCGTGCACGACGAACCGCCATCTGCTTCAGGACATTCTGCGCGACGCCTGGGGCTTCGACGGCTTCGTCATAACGGACTGCGGCGCGCTCGGCCTGCTGACCGCCGGACAGAATACGGCCGAAGACGGCGCGGAAGCGTCGGCGCAGGCGCTGCGCGCGGGCGTCGACATGGAGATGTCGGGCGAGATGTTCGACCGGCATCTGCTCTCGGCCGTGCACAGCGGGCGGCTGGGCGAAGCGGACGTGGACCTCGCGGTTCGCCGGGTGCTGGAGCTGAAGTTCGAACTGGATCTGTTCGAGCGGCCGTTCGCCGATCCGGACCGGGCGCGGCAGGTCATCGGCAGCGGCAAGCACCGGGAGCTGGCCCGCCGGGCCGCGGCCCAAAGCCTCGTGCTGCTCAAGAACGACGGCGGCGTACTGCCGCTTGCGCGGTCCGCTTTCGACAGCAGCGGCGGCCGTGCCGGCCTGGATGGCAGCTCCGCCGGCACGGACCTGCCGGAAGGCTTCGGCCGGATCGCCGTCATCGGCCCCAACGCCGACGCGCCGTACAACCAGCTCGGCGATTATACGTCGCCGCAGCCGGACGGCGCGATCACGACCGTGCTGGGCGGCCTGCGCGCCGCACTCGGCGATGCCGCCGGCGAACGCGTGCTGCATGCGCCGGGCTGCCGGATTCGCGGCGAATCGCGCGAAGGCTTCCCCGCCGCGCTGGCCTGCGCGGAGCAGGCCGACGCGATCGTGCTCGTGCTCGGCGGATCGAGCGCGCGCGATTTCGGCGAAGGCACGATCGACCTGCAGACCGGAGCTTCGGTCGTCACGGGCGACTCGTGGAACGACATGGAATGCGGCGAAGGCATCGACCGTTCGACGCTGAACCTGGCCGGCGTCCAATTGGAACTGGCGCAGGAGATCCACAAGCTGGGCAAGCCGGTCATCGTCGTCTATATCAACGGCCGGCCGATCGCCGAGCCGTGGATCGCGGAGCATATTCCCGCCATCTTGGAAGCGTGGTATCCCGGGCAGGAAGGCGGACATGCGATCGCGGACGCGCTGCTCGGCGACGTCAACCCGTCCGGCCGGCTGACACTCGGCATTCCTAAGCATGTCGGCCAGCTGCCGGTCTACCACTACAAGCGCCGAACCCGCGGCAAAAGATACCTGGAAGACGATTTCGAAGCCCAATATCCGTTCGGCTTCGGCTTGAGCTACACCTCGTTCGACTATTCGAACATCCGGTTGGACCGGTCGTCGATCGAAGCGGACGGACAAGCCGTCGTCTCGGTCGATATTCGCAACACGGGCAGCCGGGCCGGCGAAGAAGTAGCCCAGCTCTATGTGTCCGACCTTGCCGCATCCGTCGTCCGGCCGGAGAAAATGCTCAAAGGCTTCCGAAAAATCGCATTGGAACCCGGCCAGTCCCGCACCGTCTTTTTCCCGATCGGGCGCGAGCAGCTGGAATTCGTCGGGCCCGACCTGACCTGGATCGTGGAACCGGGGAATTTCCGCCTGACGGTCGGCCCGAGTTCTGTCGAAGGCTTGAGCATCGAACTTGCCGTACATGCCGACAAGCCCGCCGCGCGATAGCGCAGCCGGCTTGCACGGTTCAGCCTATGATTTATAGCATACTCGTTTCAACCCATTCTTGAAGCTGGAGGTCTTTTCCCATGAAAATCACCCGACATCCCGACAATCCGATCGTCGTGCCCGGTCTGTACGAATGGCGCAAAGCGACCGTCTTCAATCCCGCCGTCATCGTCGACAACGGCAAATTTTATATGATCGAACGGACCGCCGGATCGCTGACGCCGTGCAAAAATTACCTCGGTCTGCTCGAAAGCGAAGACGGCGTGCACTTTACCCACGTCAAGGAAGAACCGATCCTAACGCCCGATCAGCTCGGCTTCCCGTATGGCAGCGTGCAGGACCCGCGCGTCGTCAAGATCGACGGCACGTTCTACCTGAACTACGCCCTGCGTCCGTGCGCGATGAGCTATTACCCGACCGGCACCGGCATTCCGGAACGCTCGATCCCGACCTATCCCGACGGCTGGGGCGAACAGCCCGGCCACTGGTTGACCCGTTCGTCGATCGCCAGGTCCGATAACCTGATCGATTGGGAATTCGTCGCCGACACGACGCCGCTTGAGATCAACGACCGCGACAACATCCTCTTCCCCGAAAAGATCAACGGGCGATTCGTGCTGCTGCGCCGCCCCGAAGAATACGTCGGCGAAGCGTACGGCACGGAGAAAGCGGCGATGTGGATCACCTACTCCGACGACCTTATCCATTGGGACGAGCCCAAGCTGCTGGCTGCAGCGGAGAATCCCTCCTGGGAATCCCGCAAGATCGGCGGTTCCACGCCTCCGATCCGGACCGACGCCGGCTGGCTCGTGCTGTATCACGGCGTGGACGACGACATCGTCTACCGCGTAGGCGCGCTGCTGCTCGATCTGGACAATCCGGAGATCGTGCTTGCCCGTACCTGGGAGCCGATCATGGAACCGGAGACGTATTACGAAAAATTCGGCTACCAGATTCCCAACGTCGTGTTCCCGACCGGCAATATCGTCAAAGACGGGCTGCTGTACATCTACTACGGGGTCACGGACACGGCGATCGCGCTGGCGACGGTGCCCGTGGACGAATTGGTCGGGCATCTGCTGGAGCAGGTGGAGCCGGCCGGGCAGACGGGGCGGAATTAAGCTCTTTTCGACGCTTTCTGCTTGCGGTACTGCCCGGGGGTGAAGCCCATTTCTTTTTTGAACCGCCGGATGAAGTTGGGCGCGTCCAGATAGCCGACCTGCTCGATGATTTCTTTGAGGGGAGCGCTCGTCGTCTCCAACTGCCGGATCACTTCTTCGACGCGGCTGCGCCAAATGTACTGCGAAAAATTCAACCCGGTCTTTTCCTTGAAGCTGCGGCTCAGATAAGACGTGGATACCGAATACTTCAGCGCGAGATGTTCCAGGCTCAGCGTATAATCGGAGAATCGGTCGTCCACGTCTTTTACGATGTCGTCGATCAGCGTGTCGCGCGTCTCTTCCGTGTTGCGTTCGACCTGCGCGCAGATCTCGGAAGCAAGCGACAGCAGGCGGCTCTCCAGTTCTTCCAACGTTTCAAAAGAAGCCAGAACCGAAATGTCCGCAAACACTTCCCTCATGCCGAGTTCCGACGCCGTTCGCAGCAGCGAGTTCAGCACGTCGAAGCAGATACAGCGCAGCAGCGGCGCGGACAGCGGTTCTTTTTTGAGCGTATCCATGATGTCCGACAAGATGCGTACCGCTACAAGCGTACTGCCCTGCTTGAGGCTCTGATCCAGCTTGAGAATCAGTTTACGCGAGATCCAGAAGCTGCCTTCTTCCGCCTGTTCGGGCCCGGCCAGCTGCTCGAAATACGTCACCTGCCCGCGTCCGTTCATCTTGCGGTGTTCCAGCGCCGTAGCCGCTTCCACGAACGACTGGTTAAGCGAGTCCAGATCTGCATAAGCGGACCCAACCCCGATATGCGGCACGGACTGCAGCCCGTCGACCGCAAGCAGCCGGACCGCTTCGATCGTACGCGCGATTCTCTCTTGCAGCCCGTCCCCTCCTTCCTGCTCTTCCAGGGCAATCACCAGCGCAAGCTGGTCGACGGCGGAAAATTCGACCCCGAACACGCGCGCGCCGGTGCCTTCCACGACGAAATGACTAAGCGCATCGCGCACCGCATACCGTTCTTCCGAAATCCGGCGTCCCTCCGCAGGCTCGCTCCAGGACAGGATCGCCGTGAGGTATTGCCCTTGACCGTCCCCGAAGCCCAGCCCGATCCCGTCGATCGTCCGCATCATCTCCCGGTCGTCCGGACGGCCGTGCTTGAGCAGGAGCAGCAGGCATTGGTTGCGCACGAACGGCTGCTGCATATCGATTCTCGCATTGTATTCGCGGATCGTCTGCCGGATGGAATCCCATTCGTTCGACGCTTTGGCCGCCGCTCCGCTCTGGATGCCGACGAATTCCATCAGGTCTTTGACCGGATGGTACTGCCGTCTGGCCAGCATCATCGCCGCGAGGCTGCCCGTGACGACGACGAGGGCGAAGACAATCGCGATCAGCGTCTGCACATGGGCCACCCGTCCGAAAAACTGGTGGCTCGGCATCGCCATCACATACGTCCAGCCGTTTTCTTCCGACGTGACCGACACGACCGACTGCTTCTCCCCGGCCAGCGTCATGCTGTGAATGCCCGGCTCCAGATCGGCAAGCGTCCCCCATTCCGCGCCCGGCGTCTCCGTTCCGCGGCTGTTGGTCGTCAGCACTTCTCCTTTTTCGTTAAAAATGTAATTGCTGCCGTTCACGTCGTTCAAAATGGAGTCCATCACGCCGGTCAGCTTGGATTCCTTCATTAAATACACGACCGCTCCATACGGATACGGATCGTTGGTCTTGATCGGCACGATATACGTCAACATCGGCTCCTGGCGCGAATACATATTGACCATCTCCGCGGCGCGGATCAGCGGCTGATCGATCTCGTTCAGATTGCGCCGCACTTCTTCCGCTGTCCAATTCTCGAATCGGTACTCCCGGTTGAAGACGACGTCCAGATTCGCGAGTCCGCGGTAGGAATAGATCAGCGAATCGCCGTGCATGTACAGCAGCAGGTCTTCGACGATGCTGTTGCTCGCTTTGTAGTTGGCCAGTGTGCGGATCGCTTCCTGCGCATACAGCGTATGGTCCAGCATGTAGGGAGTGAGATGTTCGTCGTACGAAATCCGGCTGGCAAGCGCATGCAGTTCGTTCATCCGGTCGTCGATCGTCAGCTTCACTTGATTGAGCTGGTTGATCTTGGACTGCTCGATTTCGGAGCGCAAATTTTTGACAGCGCTATCATATACAAAGACGGTAAGAGCCGTCAAAGGAATCAGAAAGGCCAGTATATAAGAAAGCGCGTATCGGAACAAAAGCTTGGACTTCATTACGTTCCATCGTTCCTGAAAAACGAAACGGGATCCGTAGAAAGCTTGTATGCTGCGTTTCATGGTGTGCTTTTGCCCCCTTTCGACCGATGATGTTCTAAACATTATAACGTTATATTGAATTTGACGCTAGAGGGGGGAGCGCGCCTTTTTCGACCTGCGCTTCGTTGTCCTCCCCCTTTTCTCGATTGGAATAAGAGCATCTGGCTGGAAAAAGGGGAAGGACAAAGGCGCTCCGGTTCGAAAAAGGCGCGCTCCCAGGCGGGGAAGAGGGAAGGCCTCTCAAGCCTCTACGCGCTTGAGAGAGATTAAGAGCGGGAAGGGCGGGCGGCTGCAGCGAGCCGCCTAGAAGAGGCAGCGGCTTTGCCGGCTGCAAGGGCGCAAAATTAAGGGCAACAGCAAGGTACAAGTACAAGATCAACGGTAAAAATAACGATGAACAAGAAAAAAAGCCTTTACCGATTAAACGGTAAAGGCTTTTTCTTTTTGGCTTGGCGGCTTCCTACTCTCCCAGGACCCTGCGGTCCAAGTACCATCGGCGCTAGAGGGCTTAACGGTCGTGTTCGAGATGGGAACGTGTGGAACCCCTCTGCCATCACCACCAAACCTAGGCTTACGAAGTAAGCCGGAACAGATTGTCTTTAGGAAACGAATATCCCGATTGGGCCTGTGTTTCCTAAACAAGCTCTGTCTTGTACAAGGTTTGCACCTTGAAAACCGGATCCGAAACGATCCACTTCGCGTCATGAAGTGTTTGCCTGCGCAGTGTGCTCAACCGAAGCAGAGGCTTCCGAAGAGTCTGGCTGCGCAAGGCTGTAGGATAAGCCCTCGACCGATTAGTACAGGTCAGCTACACGTATTGCTACGCTTCGACCTCCTGCCTATCTACCTCGTCGTCTCCAAGGGGTCTTACCACTTGCATGTGGGAAATCTCATCTTGAGGGGGGCTTCACGCTTAGATGCTTTCAGCGTTTATCCCTTCCGCACGTAGCTACCCAGCGATGCTCCTGGCGGAACAACTGGTACACCAGCGGTGCGTCCATCCCGGTCCTCTCGTACTAAGGACAGCTCCTCTCAAATTTCCAACGCCCACGACAGATAGGGACCGAACTGTCTCACGACGTTCTGAACCCAGCTCGCGTACCGCTTTAATGGGCGAACAGCCCAACCCTTGGGACCTACTTCAGCCCCAGGATGCGATGAGCCGACATCGAGGTGCCAAACCTCCCCGTCGATGTGGACTCTTGGGGGAGATAAGCCTGTTATCCCCAGGGTAGCTTTTATCCGTTGAGCGATGGCCCTTCCATGCGGTACCACCGGATCACTAAGCCCGACTTTCGTCCCTGCTCGACCTGTCCGTCTCGCAGTCAAGCTCCCTTATGCCTTTACACGCTGCGAATGATTTCCAACCATTCTGAGGGAACCTTTGGGCGCCTCCGTTACATTTTAGGAGGCGACCGCCCCAGTCAAACTGCCCGCCTGACACGGTCCCTGTACCGGATCACGGTACGAGGTTAGAACTAGCATGCGATCAGGGTGGTATCCCAACGGCGCCTCCCCGAAGCTGGCGCTCCGAGATCTAAGGCTCCCACCTATGCTGTACAAATCGCACCCCAGTCCAATATCAAGCTGCAGTAAAGCTCCATGGGGTCTTTCCGTCTTGTCGCGGGTAACCTGCATCTTCACAGGTATTAAAATTTCACCGGATCTCTCGTTGAGACAGCGCCCAAGTCGTTACGCCATTCGTGCGGGTCAGAATTTACCTGACAAGGAATTTCGCTACCTTAGGACCGTTATAGTTACGGCCGCCGTTTACTGGGGCTTCAATTCAGAGCTTCGCGTTGCCGCTAACCCCTCCTCTTAACCTTCCAGCACCGGGCAGGCGTCAGCCCGTATACTTCGCCTTGCGGCTTCGCACAGACCTGTGTTTTTGCTAAACAGTCGCTTGGGCCTTTTCACTGCGGCCCCTCGTGCTATTCACACTACCGGGGCACCCCTTCTCCCGAAGTTACGGGGTCATTTTGCCGAGTTCCTTAACGAGAGTTCTTCCGCGCGCCTTAGAATACTCTTCCCACCCACCTGTGTCGGTTTGCGGTACGGGCGCCTTCACCTGGCTAGAAGCTTTTCTTGGCAGTGTGAGCCCAGGACCTTCGCTACTGTAATTTTCGCTCCCCATCGCAACTTGTTCTTAGAGCCGGCGGATTTGCCTACCGACCAAACTTGTTACTTGGACGGACATATCCATCAGTCCGCGTCCCTTCCCTCCTGCGTCACTCCATTGCTCGTAACGGTTTACGGCGGTACAGGAATATCCACCTGTTGTCCATCGACTACGCCTTTCGGCCTCGCCTTAGGTCCCGACTAACCCTGAGCGGACGAGCCTTCCTCAGGAATCCTTGGGTTTTCGGCGGATCAGATTCTCACTGATCTTTTCGTTACTCATACCGGCATTCTCACTTGAATACAGTCCAGCGCTCTTTCCAGTACACCTTCAATCCGTATTCAACGCTCCCCTACCCCTGATGCACAAGGCATCAAGCCATGGTTTCGGTGGTGTGTTTAGCCCCGTTACATTTTCGGCGCAGAGTCACTCGACCAGTGAGCTATTACGCACTCTTTAAATGGTGGCTGCTTCTAAGCCAACATCCTGGTTGTCTGGGCAACTCCACATCCTTTCCCACTTAACACACACTTGGGGACCTTAACCGATGGTCTGGGCTGTTTCCCTTTTGACAATGGATCTTAGCACTCACTGTCTGACTCCCGGATATAAGTTGATGGCATTCGGAGTTTGACTGGACTTGGTAACCCTTGGCGGGCCCCGCACCCAATCAGTGCTCTACCTCCACAACTCTCAATCCGAGGCTAGCCCTAAAGCTATTTCGGGGAGAACCAGCTATCTCCGGGTTCGATTGGAATTTCTCCGCTACCCCCACCTCATCCCCGCACTTTTCAACGTACGTGGGTTCGGGCCTCCAGTGCGTGTTACCGCACCTTCACCCTGGACAGGGGTAGATCACCCGGTTTCGGGTCTACACCTACATACTAAAGTCGCCCTATTCAGACTCGCTTTCGCTGCGGCTCCGGCTTCTCACCTTAACCTTGCATGTAAACGTAACTCGCCGGTTCATTCTACAAAAGGCACGCCATCACCCCTTAATTGGGCTCTGACTTTTTGTAAGCGCACGGTTTCAGGTTCTATTTCACTCCTCTTCCGAGGTCCTTTTCACCTTTCCCTCACGGTACTGCTTCGCTATCGGTCACCAGGGAGTATTTAGCCTTGGCAGATGGTCCTGCCGGATTCATACGGGGTTTCACGTGCCCCGCACTACTCGGGATCCGTCTCGGAGAGAGCTTGCTTTCGGCTACAGGGCTATCACCTGCTGTGGCGGGTCGTTCCAAACCTCTTCGCCTACCAAACTCCTTTGTCACTCCGTGTGAGACGTCCCACAACCCCAGAGAGCAAGCTCTCTGGTTTGGGCTGTTCCGCGTTCGCTCGCCGCTACTGACGGAATCACTATTGTTTTCTCTTCCTCGGGGTACTTAGATGTTTCAGTTCCCCCGGTCTGCCTCTGCCGAGCTATGAATTCACTCGGTCAGTAACTGGGTATGAGTCCAGCTGGGTTCCCCCATTCGGAAATCTCCGGATCAACGCTCACTTACAGCTCCCCGAAGCACTATCGCGGTTCGTCGCGTCCTTCGTCGGCTCCTGGTGCCTAGGCATCCACCGTGCGCTCTTACTTGCTTAACCAAACTTCATTAGGAAATCGTCTTCCGAAGAAGAGATCTTCCAGACGCGAAGTTTTTCGTTTCGGTATCCAGTTTTCAAGGAACAACTTTTGGGTGCCTCACTTCGTGTGGATCAAAAGTTGTTCTCGCGTTAAGCGAAAATCTCTTGACCTTCCCAAGTGAATCCAAAAGGAATTGAAAGAGTTCCCTCTCTCAAAACCGAACAGTGAGTGTTAGAGTGTCTCTATTTTTTATCTCCCGAGAGAAGCGGGACTGAATGTTTCCGTTGCAGGAAACGATTCTCCATAGAAAGGAGGTGATCCAGCCGCACCTTCCGATACGGCTACCTTGTTACGACTTCACCCCAATCATCTATCCCACCTTCGGCGGCTGGCTCCTTGCGGTTACCTCACCGACTTCGGGTGTTATAAACTCTCGTGGTGTGACGGGCGGTGTGTACAAGACCCGGGAACGTATTCACCGCGGCATGCTGATCCGCGATTACTAGCAATTCCGACTTCATGCAGGCGAGTTGCAGCCTGCAATCCGAACTGAGACCGGCTTTCTGGGATTGGCTCCACCTCGCGGCTTCGCGACCCTCTGTACCGGCCATTGTAGTACGTGTGTAGCCCAGGTCATAAGGGGCATGATGATTTGACGTCATCCCCGCCTTCCTCCGGTTTGTCACCGGCAGTCACTCTAGAGTGCCCATCCAAGATGCTGGCAACTAAAGTCAAGGGTTGCGCTCGTTGCGGGACTTAACCCAACATCTCACGACACGAGCTGACGACAACCATGCACCACCTGTCTGGCATGTCCCGAAGGAAAAGCTTATCTCTAAGCCGGTCATGCCGATGTCAAGACCTGGTAAGGTTCTTCGCGTTGCTTCGAATTAAACCACATACTCCACTGCTTGTGCGGGTCCCCGTCAATTCCTTTGAGTTTCAGTCTTGCGACCGTACTCCCCAGGCGGAGTGCTTAATGCGTTAACTTCGGCACCCAGGGTATCGAAACCCCGAACACCTAGCACTCATCGTTTACAGCGTGGACTACCAGGGTATCTAATCCTGTTTGCTCCCCACGCTTTCGCGCCTCAGCGTCAGTTATAGGCCAGAAAGTCGCCTTCGCCACTGGTGTTCCTCCACATCTCTACGCATTTCACCGCTACACGTGGAATTCCACTTTCCTCTCCTACACTCAAGCGGACCAGTTTCGGATGCGAATCGGGGTTGAGCCCCGATCTTAAACATCCGACTTAAGCCGCCGCCTGCACGCGCTTTACGCCCAATAATTCCGGACAACGCTTGCCCCCTACGTATTACCGCGGCTGCTGGCACGTAGTTAGCCGGGGCTTTCTTCTCAGGTACCGTCACTCCGGGTGCAGTTACTCACCCGGACGTTCTTCCCTGGCAACAGAGCTTTACGATCCGAAAACCTTCATCACTCACGCGGCATTGCTCCATCAGGCTTTCGCCCATTGTGGAAGATTCCCTACTGCTGCCTCCCGTAGGAGTCTGGGCCGTGTCTCAGTCCCAGTGTGGCCGTTCACCCTCTCAGGTCGGCTACGCATCGTCGCCTTGGTGAGCCGTTACCCCACCAACTAGCTAATGCGCCGCAGGCCCATCTCTCAGTGACAGCTTGCGCCGTCTTTCCTCATTCTCCGATGCCGGAAAATGATGTATCCGGTATTAGCATCCGTTTCCGGAAGTTATCCCAGACTGAAAGGCAGGTTGCCTACGTGTTACTCACCCGTCCGCCGCTAACTGTCAGAGAAGCAAGCTTCTCTTCCAATCCGCTCGACTTGCATGTATTAGGCATGCCGCCAGCGTTCGTCCTGAGCCAGGATCAAACTCTCCATTAAGGTGCAACCTCTGTTGCACCCGCGACTCCGATTAGAGACCCCATAGGGCCTGGATTCGGACAAAGCGGATGATCTTGAAGTTGACTTGTCAAGAAAGCACCATGTGCTCGTTAAAACGTGGCGGGAATTTGCATTCCCTATATTCACTCTAAACCGTCTTGTGCTCCAAGATTCAGATCCGAAGATCAAAACCCTTCGCTAAGCGCGGTTCCTCGAATCACTTGGCCCGGCTGGGTTCCGTGATTCTCGTTACTCACTGTTCAGTTTTCAAAGAACAAACTCGTTAATCTCTTGGGTATTACTCGGTCTTACTCGTGTGCCCCGCTCGCTTGTTTCGCTCGCAGCAGCAACTCTTATATATTAGCATGTCCGTTTCCGTTTTGCAAGCCTTTTTTGAAATCTTTTTTTCAACTTCTTGCGAAGCGTCTATTTCGATTTCATCTTTGTCCTGCTCACTCGTTCGAACCGCTCGGTCACTCTCTCAAGGCCGTTCCTAGAATATATCACGCTGGAACAAGGAAGGCAAGCACTTTTTTCAAAAAACGATTATTTCCTATATTCGCGCCGCCGCTCCTCTTCTATTCCCGCATTCTAAGCCCGCTTCCCCTCGGGTCTGGGCCACAGCGTATAGCTGAAGCTGATGACGAAGTCGATGCCCAGCACAATCGCCCAGCGCATAATCCACTGCTGCAAAGCTTCCGATCGCTGTGCATCCCCGATCAACAGAATCATAAGGGCAAGCAGCCCGCTGCCGATCGTCCAGGCCAACAGATGCCGATACCAACTCCGTCTCTCCATAGCCGCATGAGCCGTCCCTCGCTTGGGCTTGTCTTCCGGTGCCGGACCGTTCGCGAACTTGTGCGCAAAGCGCTCGTCCGCCCATCGGATCATGCTGTGCCCGAACGCGACCGTGCACCCGAGATAGACAGCCGCAAGCCCGTGTACGAAGCCCGCTTCGCCTCCCTGCCGGATATCGAGGATCGTAGCCGTGAGCAGCACCAGATCGACGACCGGCGTGAGCATCAGCAGCAGCGCACCCGCTTTCTTTTTCTTCAGTACGTAGCGGGTGACCAGCCCCGCCAGGATGATCACCCAAAATCCGATCTCGCACGCCACGATCAACCAACCGATCATCACTCTTCCCCCTCTTTTTTAACACAACCGTATTATATAGAACATAGTAACACACTCGTACCAAAAAAGAAACCGTTAAAATACATCTGTGTTATAATGGGGATATGCCAAAAATCGTCGATCACGAACAACAAAAAATCAAAGTCGCCGAAGCCGCCTGGAGAGTCATCCGCCGCTCGGGCATCGAACAGGCTTCCGTCCGCAACGTCGCGCAGGAAGCCGGCGTATCGCCGGGGTCGATGCGGCATTACTTCTCCACGCAGGCCGAACTCTTTTCCTTCTCCATGCATCTGGTCTCGGAACGCGTCACCCGACGGGTCTCGGCTTACTCTTTCGATCGTCCGGTGCCGGAAGTGGCCCGAGACGTGCTGCGCGAATTGGTGCCTTGCCATGAAGAAAGCCGTTCCGAAATGGAAGTATGGTTGGCTTTCGCGTCAAAAACGATGTCGGAACCTTCGCTGCGCGAACACGCGGACCGCGTCTACGAGCAGATGAAGCACGCGATAACGCTGATTCTTCAAGCGCTCGTCGAGTACGAGTTTGCTTCGAAAACGCTGCGCGTCGAAGAAGAAGCGGTGAAGATGCTGACGTTCGTCGACGGGGTCGCGCTGCACGGACTGCTGTATCCCGAACGCATGCCGCCCCCTTTAATGGAGAAACTGCTGGATGAATACCTCGATGCTTTGTGCAAGAAGACTGATTAATCCGCAAAAGGAGGACAAAAAAAGGAGAAGGCGCCGGGGCGCCTTCTCCTTTTTGGTGTATGTCGTTAGATGTGACGTATGCCGATTGCCGCGCCTACAGATTCCGCATGTGCGGGAACAGAAGGACGTCGCGGATCGACGGAGCGTCGGTCAGCAGCATGACCAGACGGTCGATGCCGATGCCGAGACCGCCCGTAGGCGGCATGCCGTATTCCAGCGCGCGGATAAAGTCTTCGTCCATCTCGTGCGCTTCGTCGTTGCCGTGCTCTTTCTCGACCAGCTGCGCTTCGAAGCGCTGGCGCTGGTCGATCGGGTCGTTCAGCTCGCTGAACGCGTTGGCGTGCTCCCGCGCGACGACGAACAACTCGAACCGGTCGGTAAAGCGCGGATCTTCGTCGTTCTTTTTCGCCAGCGGCGAAATTTCGAGCGGATGTCCGGTTACGAAGGTCGGCTGAATCAGCGTCTCTTCCACGAACTGCTCGAAGAAGGCGTTCAGGACGTGCCCGAACTTCATGTGCTTCTCGACCGGAACTTTATGTTCCTTGGCCAGCGCATGCGCTTCTTCGTCGGTCATAGGCGCGCCGAAGTCCACGCCGGTCACTTCCTTGACCGCATCGACCATAGACACCCGGCGCCACTGCGGCTTGAGGTCGATCTCCTGGCCCTGGTACTGGATCGTCGTCGTGCCGAGCACTTCCTGGGCGATATGCGCGACCATGTTCTCCACCAGGCTCATGATGTCCTTGTAGTCGGCGTAAGCTTCGTACAGCTCGATCATCGTGAATTCCGGGTTGTGGCGGGTCGACGTGCCTTCGTTCCGGTAGACGCGGCCGATCTCGTATACTTTCTCCAGACCGCCCACGATCAGGCGCTTCAGATGCAGCTCGATCGCGATCCGCATGTACAGTTCCATGTCGAGCGCGTTGTGATGCGTAATGAACGGACGAGCGGCCGCGCCGCCCGCGATGGAATGCAGCGTCGGCGTCTCGACTTCGAGGTAGCCGAGCGAATCCAGGTAGCGGCGCATCGACTGGATGATACGCGAACGCAGGATAAACGTCTGCTGCACTTCCGGGTTGACGATCATGTCGACGTAACGCTGGCGGTAGCGCAGCTCTACGTCCTTGAGTCCGTGATACTTGTCGGGCAGCGGCTGCAGCGACTTGGTCAGAACGGTCAATTCCGAGACTTTGACCGTCGTCTCGCCGGTCTTCGTCTTGAACACCGTGCCGCGGATGCCGACGATGTCGCCGAGATCGAGAATCGTAAACGCGCCGTATTGCTCCTCGGCCACGCTGTCTTTACGTACATATAATTGAATACGGCCGGTCAGGTCCTGAATATGGGCGAAGCTGGCTTTGCCCATCGCGCGCTTGGCCATGATGCGGCCGGCCAGGCGCACTTCGATCGCTTTTTCTTCCAGCTCGTCTTTGTCCATCGTGTCGTACTTGGCCATGATACCGGCTGCCGTCTCGTCGCGTTCGAACTTGGCGCCGAACGGATCGATGCCGAGCTCTTTCAGTTCACCCAGTTTTTCGCGGCGTACCTTAAGCAGTTCGCTCAATTCGACTTCCTGGTTTTCCTGGTTCGTGTTTTCTTCAGACACTTGTGTTTCAGCTCCTGTCCTTAGCGGCGGCCCGCATTGGAAATGCTTTGCCGGCCTCGCTTATCGTCAACCTATATTATCGTTGCAAATCGTCGCTTTCGTCAACCGCGAAAGCCGCAGCGCCGACAGGAAAAGGCGCCTGCTGCGCAAAGCGGCACAAAAAAAGCTCCCGCTTCCGCTTGGACAAGTGCCAAAACGGAGACGGGAAGCCCGGGGTACCGGAAAAGTGCTGCTTGTTTGTCCGGAATTGAATTATTTTCTGATGCCGAGGATCGTGTATTGAAGCACACCCGCCGGAACGCTGACGTCGACCGTCGCGCCTACGGATTTGCCCAGCAGCGCCATGCCGACCGGACTTTCGTTGGAAATGCGGTTCTCCAGCGGATTCGATTCCGCAGAGCCGACGATGGTGTACTCCACTTCGTCGCCGAATTCCAGATCTTTGACCTGAACGGTCGATCCTACGCTGACGACGTCGGTCGCGATCTCGTCGCTGTTGATGATCCGCGCGTTGCGCAGCATTTTCTCCAGCGTGATGACACGGCCTTCGATGAAAGCCTGTTCGTTTTTGGCGTCTTCGTATTCGGAGTTTTCGCTGATATCGCCGTAGCCGATCGCCACTTTGATCCGTTCCGCGACTTCGCGGCGTTTCACGGATTTCAGGTGCTCCAATTCATCTTCCAACTTCTTCAGCCCGTCCTGGGTGAGAATAACCTCTTTATCGCTCATCTGTACCGATTCTCCTGTCATGTGAATAGTAGATTTTCGCACTCTCACATCCGGTTAATTACGAAATCCCTGTAAAGACGGCGATGACAAAATAGAAACGATCACGCCTTTTAAGACATCGACGCACTGCGTTTCTCGACTTAAGAAAGATATTGACGGGCAGCCGGGGCCGAAGCCGTTATATCTCCAAGAACGTCGGCGCGGCACGTTGACCCGGCCCGAAGTTCTTTGCCCGCGGAAGTCCCCGAAAGGATTCGCCGGACTCAATGCCGGCAGCCGGGCAGCCAACGTACGAAGCACCGTTCGCGTCTATACAATGCCGCATCCAGGCAAAGCGCGCATATTCCGCATTTTGGAAATTATGTTGGTGAGGCGAATTTATACTGACAAATTATATGGGAAGCACTACGAAAAGTCAATGTGTTTCCGGGCCCAAATGAAAACGTTTTATTTATACAAAAAAGGACCGGATTTCCGGCCCTTTTCGTCGAATGATCGCGGATTTTGGCCGAAAATGTTCCACGGGGAGCACTCAGGCTTCGGCGGCGACAAGCTGCGGCAGATTGGCCAGGTATCCGTCGAGGATGCGTACCATCTGATCGCGGGTCGTGCCTTCCATGATCGTGTCCTTGATACTCGCGGAACCTTTGAGCCCTTTGAGGTACCACGACAAATGCTTGCGCATTTCGCGTACGGCGACGTTCTCGCCCTTGAGCGCGATAAGGCGGTCCATATGCAGGACGGCGATGCGCACTTTGTCTTCCGGCGGCGGATCGGTGAGCAGCTCGCCGGTCTCCAGGTAATGGATGGTGCTGTACAGCATCCATGGGTTGCCGAGCGCACCGCGGCCGATCATGACCCCGTCGCAGCCCGTCGTATCGAGCATGCGCTTGGCGTCTTCCGGCGTCAGGACGTCCCCGTTGCCGATGACCGGAATGCTGACGGAAGATTTGGCCAGCTTGATCCAGCTCCAGTCGGCGTGCCCGGTATAGAGCTGCTCGCGCGTACGGCCGTGGACGCTGATCGCGCTCGCCCCGGCCGCTTCGGCCGCTTTGGCGTTCTGCTCGATGAAAATATGCTCGCTGTCCCAACCGATACGCATCTTGACCGTGACCGGCTTTTGGACGGCGGCGGTCACGGCGGAGACCATCTCGTAAATTTTCTCGGGGTTGAGCAGCCAACGGGCGCCGGCATCGCATTTGGTCACTTTGGGAACCGGGCAGCCCATGTTGATATCGATAATGTCCGCGTTGGTCTCCTGGTCGACAACTTTCGCCGCTTCGACAAGCGAAGCGCGGTCGCCGCCGAAAATTTGCAGGCTGAGCGGCTTTTCGCGTTCGTCGACGAACAGCATCTCGCGCGTGCGCTTGTTGCCGTTGAGAATCGCTTTGTCGCTGACCATCTCCGCGCAGACGAGTCCCGTGCCGAACTCTTTGGCGATCAGGCGAAAAGCGGGATTGCAGACGCCGGCCATCGGAGCCAGCACGACACGGTTTTTCAGTTCGATCTCGCCGATTTTCAGCATCGTAAACTCACCTCATTTATCTATTGAAGCCCTTTCGGGCGAAGCGGCAGGACGGCATTAAGGAAACAGGGGGCCGGAAAAACGGGCGATGCCCGCTGCCGGGCCGAGCTCGGCCAACGAGCGGTCGACGAGCGCGCGCAGGCCGGAAGGCTCTTCCGGCGGCACGACGTCGTCGAGCGGCACGAGCACGAAGAAGCGTTCGTGCATACGCGGATGCGGCAGCGTCAGCTCGGTCGTCTCGACCGCGAGGCCGTTCATCCACAGCAGGTCCAGATCGGCGGTTCGCGGTCCGAAGCGGATATCGCGCACCCGGCCCAGGCGGTCTTCGACCGTCTGCATAATTTCGAGCAGCCGGTGCGGCGGCATCGACGTGCCGACTACCGCGGCCATGTTCAGAAAAGGCGGCTGGTCGGCGTAGCCGACCGGATCGGTCTCGTATACGTCGGAGACACGCAGCACTTCGATCTCCGGCTGTTCGTTCAACAACCGCAGCGCCTCGCGCAGCGTCTCTTCGCGGCGGCCGAGATTGGCCCCCAAAGCAATATAAGCCTCTGATTGCTCAGAGGTGGAAGTTCGGGCGTGTTCGTTCATCATGCCTGCTCTCTCTTTCGGCTCCGGCGAATCTCCACGGTCACGCCTTCGAAATGGATATCGAACGGAGGATGCGGCTTGGTGACGCGTACGGTCGCCGCTTCCACCCTAGTATAAGTGCGCAGCACCGCGGATGCAATACGTTCGGCGAGCGCCTCGATCAGCTTGACGGACTCGCCTTCGACGACGCTTTTGACCGTCTCGTGCACTTCGGCGTAATTGACGGCCTGCTCCAGATCGTCGGTCAATCCCGCCGCGGACAGGTCCATTTCAAGTTCCAAACCTACGTAGAACCGCTGTCCGAGCCGGCGTTCTTCCTCGAATACGCCGTGGCGTCCGTAATATTCCATGCGGGAGATGATCATTTTGTCCATAATAGTTCCGCCTTTCCGCGAAAAAGATTCAGGCTGCGCGGAGAGCCGGGAACGCTTCGCAAGAAGACGCCCGCGGCACTCGGTTCGCAGCCTGCCTGAATTTATGTACGGGGTTCGTAGGAGCGGCCGGACTCCGCGTACAGCATGGCGTCGCACATGGCCACGGTCCGTTTGATCGAAGCGACGTCGTGCACCCGCACGATCTGGCAGCCTTCGGCGATGCCGAAAGCGACGGTCGCGGCGGTGCCTTCGACGACGTCGTCCGCCGGCAGGTTGAGCACTTCGCGGATAAACCGTTTGCGCGACGTGCCGAGCAGCACGGGGAATCCCAGTTCGACCAGCCGGCCGAGCTGCGTCATGATCCGCAGATTCTCTTCGCCGTTCTTGGCGAAGCCGATGCCCGGGTCCAAAATGATGTTCTCGTCCAGCACCCCGGCGGCGCGGGCGATCTGCACGCTCTCCATCAGATCGGCGGCGACGTCGCCCAGCAGGTCTTCGTAATTCGGTTCGGGACGATTATGCGTCAGCACGATCGGACAGCCCGATTCCGCGGCGACCTGCGCCATGCGCGTATCGGCTTTGCCGCCCCACACGTCGTTGATGATATGCGCGCCGGCCGCCAGCGACTGGCGGGCGACTTCGGCTTTGTACGTGTCGACGGACAGCGGAATGCCCGGCATCTCGCGCCGCAGCGCTTCGATCACCGGCAGGATGCGCGACAGTTCTTCGTCCAGCGAGACGGGATCGGCGCCCGGACGGGTCGACTCGCCGCCGATGTCGATCAGGTCGGCTCCGGCCAGCACCATCTCGCGGGCATGGCGGACGGCCGCTTCGATGTTCACGTAACGGCCCCCGTCGGAAAAAGAATCGGGCGTGGTGTTCAGAATCCCCATGATTCGCGTGGCGCGGCCCAGGTTCAGGCGGACGTCGCCCCAAGCGTAATGACGGATATGAAGAATAGGCTTCATGTGTTAGTTCCCCGTTTCTTTCGTATAGTGGCCGTACTCCTCCGTCAGGCGAAGCGTCAGCGGGCCCGGCCTTCCCGCGCCGATCGCAAGCTCCGTGCCGTCGGGCTGCCGAAGCAGCCGCACCGGCACGATCCCCTGGACCGAGCCGGTCAGGAAAATCTCGTCGGCTTCGGCCAGTCGGTCCAGACCGTATCGGCCTTCCCGGACCGGAATGCCGAGACGTCGCGCCAGCTCAAGCACGAACGCCCGCGTAATGCCGGGCAGAATGCCGGTATCGACAGACGGCGTGTGCAGCGTGCCTCCGGCAGCGAAAAACACGTTCGCGACGATGCCTTCGGCGATATGCCCTTCGCGGGTAAGCATCAGTCCTTCGGCGCCTTCGGCGCCGGGAATGCCGTCCAGTTCGCGGCGGCCCAAAATGCCGTTCATGTAATGGAGCGATTTGAGCCGCTCCGCCCCTTCGGGCGTATTGCGGCGCGTATGCAGCACCTGCAGCGTGCGGCCTTCCGCGTACCAGGCGGCCGGCGGCGTCGGCAGCGCCTTGACGTAGACGATCCGGTTCGGCCGCTCATAGAAGCGGCTGGACGGCAGGCCCAGCTCGTCGCAGCCTGCGGTCAGCGTCAGCCGGACATAGCCTTCGGCCAGCCCGTTCGCCGCCAGCAGCGCGGCGATTTCCGCCCGCAGCGCCTGCGGATCGGCGTCCCAGCGGATACGCAGTTCGTCGCAGCCGCGAAGCATACGCTCCAGATGGCGTTCGAACATAAACGGCTCGCCGCCGTAGGTGCGGAACGTCTCGAACAAGCCCATCCCGTACATGAGGCCATGATCCATGACCGACACGGCGGCCTGCGCCGTATCGACGATCCGGCCGTTCAGCCCGACGTAATTCGCGGCGCCGCTCATGCCCGCACGTCCGCGGCGGGAGTCCGCCCGAGAAAGCGGGCCAGCATGCGGTGCCCATGCTCCGTCACGATCGACTCGGGATGGAACTGGACGCCTTCGACCGGATAGTCCCGATGGCGCAGTCCCATGATCTCGCCTTCCGCCGTCCAGGCGGTCACTTCCAGGCAGTCCGGCAGCGTGGCGGCCTCGACGATCAGCGAATGGTAGCGCGCGGCGGTCAGCGGCGAAGGCAGCCCTTCGAACACGGACGCGCCGCGATGCAGGATCGGCGAAGTCTTGCCGTGCATCAGACGGTCCGCGCGAATGACGCGGCCGCCGAAAGCTTGCCCGATCGCCTGATGGCCGAGACATACACCGAGAATCGGAATCTCCGCCTTGAACTGCCGAATGACGTCAAGCGTGATGCCGGCGTCGTCCGGCGTGCACGGTCCGGGCGAGAGCAGCAGGCGATCCGGCGCCAGCTCCCGGATGCCGGCAGGATCGATCTCGTCGTTGCGGCGGACGATCACCGTCTCGCCGAGCTCTCCCAAATACTGGACCAGATTATAGGTAAACGAATCGTAATTGTCGATGACCAGAATCAATGGGATTCCCCTTTCCCGTCTTCGGCCGCCGCCCGCTCGGCGCACCATACGGCCCGGCCGACCGACCTCGCCTTGTTATGGCTCTCGCGATATTCGCGGTACGGATCGGAATCGATGACGATGCCCGCTCCCGCCTGCATATGGCCCACGCCGTTTTGCACGACGAGCGTGCGAATAATAATATTTAATTCCATATTGCCTCCGTAGTCAATCCAGCCCATCGAACCGGTATACGGTCCGCGGCGCACCGGCTCCAGCTCCTCGACGATCTGCATCGTGCGCACTTTGGGCGCACCCGTGATCGTTCCGCCGGGAAATACGCCGGCGATAACGTCGTACGCCGTTTTGCCCGGCGCAAGGTCCGCTTCCACCTGCGACACCAGGTGCATGACGTGCGCGTAGCGCTCGATCGTCATCAGTTCCGGCACATGGACGGAACCGTAGGCGGCGACCCGCCCGAGATCGTTGCGCTGCAAATCGACGAGCATGATATGCTCGGCCCGCTCTTTCTCGCTGCCGGCCAGTTCCTCGGCCATGCGAAGGTCTTCTTCCGGCGTCGACCCGCGCCGGCGCGTTCCGGCAATCGGCCGGGCGGCCAGCCGGCCGTCTTCGAGCCGTACGAGCAGCTCCGGCGAACCGGAGACCAGCTGAAACTCCAGAAAGCGCAGCAGGCCCATGTACGGCGACGGGTTCACGAGGCGCATCCACTCGTAGACCTGTTCGGGCGAAGCTTTGAGCTTCCGCTGTTTGCGCAGCGACAGATTGATCTGGAACACGTCTCCGCTGCGAATGTATTCCTGCACGCGGCGTACCGCCTGTTGGAATGCCTCCTGGGCAAACGACGCTTCAAAGCCGTCCACGTCGCTGCGCCCGTCCATATGCCGCTCCGCTTCCGCGGCGATCTCGATCCGGCGCTTCGCGTCCCACGGCAGTGCTTCGCGTTCGAACTCGCGCCAGCGCCGCAGCATGCGCTCCGCTTCCCGCTCCGCCTGCGCGTAGGCGGACGCAAGCGAACGCCCGGCGCCGCCTGCCTGCGCCCCGGCTTCGGCCGAAGCTTCCGATTCGGCGGCCGGCAGACAGACCGAGACATATACGGCCTGCTCCTGGTGATCCACGATCCACAGCTGGCGCAGCCGCATGAACGCGTAGTCCGGCAGGCCGCCCTGGGCCAGGTCGTCTTCGGCCAGCGCCGGCAGCCGTTCCAGCGAACGCGCGACGTCGTACGCGAGGAAGCCCACCGCGCCGCCGCAAAATTTGGGGCCGCCGGGTACGCGCGGCGCGCGGTGCGGCTCCATCCAGGCGCGGATCACGTCGAGCGGGGCGCCCTGCACGGCCTGTTCCGCCGGCCCGACCGGCTCGGGATCGAGCCGGTCCGCAAAATCGGTAATTCGTGCCGCTTCGCCCCGTCCCTGCAGCACGGATTCGGCTTCCAGTCCGAGAAACGTATAGCGGCCTTCCTTCCCGCTCTCCAGCACGAAAGCATAAGGCGACGCTTCGCTCCAAGCCCGCAGCCAAGACTCGGGCAGCTTCTGCAAAGTGTCGCGCCGCAGATAAGGAAGCCGGGTATACCCCTGTTCTCTCCACTCCGTCCACTGCGCAAGGGATGTCATCGTCTCGCTCAACCTGACTGCACTCCTTCGGATATCGTCCAAACGATCGGATTCGATTTTTGTCCATTATACGACGAAGGGACGGCCTAAGGTAGCGGCAAAACGAAACGGGAGTTCGGGCAGGCGCAAATTCGGGACTTAAGCATGCAGGAAACCGTGAAAAACGAGCAGGAATTGGCCTTTACGCACAACACCCCCGCCTCATGCAAGCGCAAGGAGCGGGGGTGTTGGACATATTCGGTTAAAATCGTTCGGCTTCGCAGCCGTCGATCAGTTCTCGAAGTTGTACAGCGGCGTGCTGAGGTACCGTTCGCCGTTGCTCGGGATGATGACGACGATCCGTTTGCCCTTGCCGAGTTCTTTCGCCACTTTGAGCGCGGCGAATACGGCGGCGCCGGACGAAATGCCGGACAGGATGCCTTCTTCCTTCGCTACGGTGCGAGCCGTCTCGAACGCTTCGTCATTTTCCACGTGCAGAATCTCGTCGTAGATCTTCTGGTTGAGAATATCCGGAACGAAGTTGGCTCCGATACCCTGAATCTTGTGCGGACCCGGCTTGCCGCCGGCCAGAATCGGCGAAGCCGCAGGCTCGACCGCGTAGATCTTCACTTCCGGGAAGTTCGTTCTCAGCACTTCGCCGGCGCCGGAGATCGTGCCGCCCGTACCGATGCCCGCCACGAATGCGTCCAGCGTACCGCCGATCGAGTGGATGGCTTCCACGATTTCGGGTCCCGTCGTCTCGCGGTGGATCTTCACGTTCGCTTCGTTCTTGAACTGCTCGGCCATGAAGTAATCCGGATTCTCGGCCAACAGCTCTTCGGCTTTGCGTACCGCTCCGTTCATGCCTTCCGATCCCGGCGTGAGCACGAGTTCCGCTCCGTAGGCACGCAGCAGGTTGCGGCGCTCAAGGCTCATCGTTTCCGGCATGACGATCACGGACTTGTATCCTTTTGCCGCCGCTACCATGGCCAGGCCGATGCCCGTGTTGCCGCTCGTCGCTTCGATGATCGTGCCGCCCGGCTTCAGGCGTCCGTCCGCTTCGGCCGCTTCCACCATGCTGATCGCGATCCGGTCTTTAACGCTGGCGCCCGGATTCTGATATTCCAGTTTCAAATAAATCTCCGCGCTGTCTTCCGGAACGATCCGGTTCAAGCGGACGAGAGGCGTATCTCCGATCAGATCCGTAATGCTGTTAACGACTTTGGCCATGGTAAATCCTCCTTCGAAAGTGGGTACACTTATATCCGATTTCCCGGAACTTAATCCGAGTGAAAAAGTAGGTTTTCAACTTCTTTTATCTTAGCAAATCCGAATGCGGCCTGTCAACGAACACCGGGCATACGGAGACGGTCTATTTTTCGCTATAGCCGCCGTCTCCTTTGCTTCGGCGCGTTTCGCTCGCGGGGCAGGGGGTAAATCTCGAATAAGCTTATCTAAAATCAGGATTTGCCTACGAAGGAGGACGACGACATGAAACGGAACACCCTGCTCGGAGTCGCTGTCGGTCTGGGAGCCGCTTACCTGCTGCGCAGCAAGGAATCGCGCGGCAAGCTGATGACCCAGATCCAATCGATGGGACGCAAAGACGACAAGATCAGCAACAGCACCGTCATTTGACCTTGCAGCCCCGGCGGCAGGCGATGCGGACGGAGCATTCCGCATTCCGCCGCGCCCGAACGCCGATAGGCGCCGGCAGCTTGCGGAAGTTCGCGCAAGCCGCACTCGGCAAAAAGCCGTTCCCGGCAGGGAACGGCTTTTTGCTGTTCGTTTTGAGCGATTCCGACTTGGTAACGGCCGTCGATCGAAAGCTGTTCATTAAAAGCTGTTGATAGAAGGCTGTCGATCGAAGACTATTGATCGAAGGCTGTTACCGGCAGCCTGGACCGGCGGCTTTGTCAGCGGAACGCTTTTAGCGGCGGGTCTGTTCCAGAATGCTTTGCAGGTCTTCGCGCTCGAACTGGTACGCTTCGTTACAGAAGTGGCAGACGACTTCCGCCACACCCTGCTCGTCGATGATCGCCTGGATCTCTTCGGACCCGAGGCTGATCAGCGTACGTTCCACGCGCTCGCGCGAGCATTCGCAGCGGAAATCGATGTTCAGCGATTCCTGGATCTGCACGTCCGGCAGCACCCATTTGATCAATTCTTCCGGCGACAGCCCCTGATCGATCAATGCCGATACCGGAGGCAGCGAAGCGATAGCGCCTTCGATCGCGTCGATCTCTTCGTCGGCCAGGCCCGGCAGCAGTTGCACGATCAGGCCGCCCGCGCTGATGACCTGGCCTTCCGGCGCGACGAGCACCCCGATGCCGACAGCCGAAGGCGTCTGTTCGGACGCCGCGAAGTAATACGTGAAATCTTCGCCGAGTTCGCCCGACACGATCGGCACGCTGCCGCGGTAAGGTTCCTTGAGGCCCAGATCCTTGATGACGTACAGGAACCCTTCGGTTCCGACCGCGCCGGCCACGTCGAGTTTGCCCATGGCGTTGCTCGGCAGGTGGACATGCGGGTTATCGACATAACCGCGCACTTCGCCTCTGGCATTGGCATCGGCGACGATCTGGCCGAGCGGCCCGTCTCCTTTGACCTGAATCGTCAGTTTCTCTTCGCCTTTAAGCATCGCGCCCATCATGGCGGCCGTGGTCAGCGTGCGTCCCAGTGCAGCCGTGGCCGTCGGGAATGTGTCGTGACGCTTGCGCAGCTCTTCGACCAATTGGGTGCTCCGTACCGCGAACGCGCGGACTTTGCCGCCCAGCGCGGTTCCCCGCACGAGGTAATCGCGTTCTTCCGATGATTCGGACTCTCCGTTTTGTTGATGCATAGGCTCCAGATTTTCCATGAGCAGTTTCCTCCGCTTCCGGCCGCTCGCGTGAGCGGCCTCTATAGTTGGACCGTTATCGGGTCAAAGCTTTGTTGCGTTCGTAGATCAGGCGCAGCCCTTCGAGCGTAAGCAGCGGATTGACTTCGCGGACCGACTCGGTCTCTGCGCAGATCAAAGGCGCGAGTCCGCCGGTCGCGATCACCTGCAGTTCCGTATTCATCTCCTGACGAATCCGTTTGACGATGCCGTCCACCTGTCCCGCATACCCGTAGATAATGCCCGACTGCATCGCATGGATGGTGTTGCGTCCGATGACCTTCTTCGGCTTCTCCAGCTCGATTCTCGGCAGCTTTGAAGCTCTCTGGTACAACGCTTCGGTCGAGATGCCGATCCCGGGCACGATGGCGCCGCCCAGGTAAGTGCCCTGCGCGTCGATGCAATCGAACGTCGTGGCCGTGCCGAAGTCGACGACGACTACCGGCCCGCCGTACAGTTCCACGGCGGCGACGGCGTTGACGATCCGGTCCGCGCCGATCTCGCGCGGATTTTCGTAGCGGAGATTCAAGCCGGTCTTGATGCCGGGGCCGACGACCAACGGCGTCTTTTTGAGATAGGTGCGGCACATCTGCTCGATCACGCCGACGATCGGGGGAACGACGGACGAGATCATGACGCCTTCGATCCGCTCCGCTTCCACGCCCGCCATGCGGAACAGATTGTAGATCATGACGCCGTACTCGTCGCTCGTCGTCTGCCGGCTGGTGCTGATTCTGAAATGGTGCAGCAGTTCGCTGCCTTCGTACATGCCGAGCACGATATTGGTGTTCCCGATGTCCACTACAAGAATCACGCGGTTGTTGTCCCCCTTTGCGTTGATCTCATGCCTCATAACAAAAGACCGGAAAACGAGAATTCGTTTTCCGGTCTCGCTTGTGAAAGGTCGACCCTGACAAAATGGATCAGCGGATCAAGATTGCGTGCCGCTGCCGCCGGAGTCGCCGCGTTTGTTCATCGGATCGTTCGGGATATCGCCGTCTTTGCCGAGACCGACAGGATCGGACTCGTCCAGACGAACGTTCGTCTCGCCGATGCTGTCGAAAGTCGGTTCAGCCTTGGGCTCCGAACCTTCGCCGTCCGGCGTGTTCGTCGAGCCTTCCGGCCCTTCGAGCGTACCGGTCTCGATCAGATTGCGGATCTGGTCGAGTTCCAGCGTTTCGACTTCAAGCAGCGTATTCGCGATCAAATGCACTTCTTTGGCATGATCGGTCAGAACCTGACGCGCTCTCTCGTACGATTCGTTAATAAAGCGCTGCATTTCCTGGTCGATCTCATGCGCCACGGCATCGCTGTAGTTCGGCTCGTGTCCGAGATCGCGGCCCAGGAACACTTGGCCCTGGCCGGTTCCGAACTGCATCGGACCGAGCTTCTCGCTCATGCCGTATTCCATGATCATGCTGCGCACGATGCCGGTCGCCTGCTGGAAGTCGCTGTATGCGCCCGTGCCGATCTCGCCGATAAACAGTTCCTCGGAGACGCGTCCGCCCAGAAGGCCGGTTACGCGGTCGAGCAATTCCTGTTTCGTGACGAGCATACGGTCTTCCTTAGGCATCATAATGACATATCCGCCCGCGCGACCGCGCGGAATGATCGTCACCTTATGCACCGTGTCGGCATGTTCGAGGAAGTAACCCACGATCGTGTGGCCCGCTTCGTGGTAAGCCACGATGCGTTTCTCGCGATCGCTGATGACGCGGCTCTTCTTCTCCGTGCCGACGATAACGCGGTCGATCGCTTCGTCGATTTCTTTCATCGAGATGTCTTTGCGATCGCGGCGTGCCGCGATCAGCGCCGCTTCGTTCAGCAGGTTTTGCAGATCCGCGCCCGAGAAACCGGTGGTGCGCTTCGCGATCTTGTCGAGCTGAACGTCTTTGGTCAGCGGCTTGTTGCGTGCGTGAACGTGCAGCACCGCTTCGCGGCCTTTGACGTCCGGACGGTCGACCGTAATCTGACGGTCGAAACGTCCCGGACGCAGCAGGGCCGGATCGAGAATATCCGCGCGGTTCGTCGCCGCGATGATGATGATGCCTTCGTTTTCGCCGAAACCGTCCATCTCGACGAGCAGCTGGTTGAGCGTCTGCTCGCGTTCGTCGTGTCCGCCGCCGAGGCCTGCGCCCCGCTGACGTCCGACAGCGTCGATTTCGTCGATGAAGATAATACAAGGCGCGTTTTTCTTCGCGTTTTCGAACAAATCCCGAACCCGCGAAGCGCCGACGCCGACGAACATTTCGACGAAGTCGGAACCGGAGATGCTGAAGAAGGCTACGCCCGCTTCGCCGGCTACCGCACGGGCCAGCAGCGTTTTACCGGTACCCGGAGGGCCCACGAGCAGAACGCCTTTTGGAATTCTTGCGCCGAGCGCCGAGAATTTGCGCGAATCTTTGAGGAATTCGACCACTTCGACGAGCTCCTGCTTCTCTTCGTCCGCACCGGCCACGTCGTTGAAGGTTACTTTTTTCTTCTCTTCGCTGTACAGTTTGGCTTTGCTCTTGCCAAAGTTCATCACTTTGCCGCCGCCGCCCTGGGACTGGTTAAAGAGGAAGAAGAACAATACGAACATCAGGATAAGCGGAATGAACGAGGTGAATAAGGTTAACCAGATGCTTTGACCCTGCATCGGCTTCCATGTTACCTCTACGTTGTTCGCTTCCATTTTAGTCGTAAGATCGCTAACCACCGTTTCGGTGGATGGAATATACGTCGAGAACGTCTTTGGCGCGTCGGCTTTCAACGGAGCCTTGTACGTACCGGTCACCAAATAAGCGTAGTTATCGAATTGGAACGTAGCGTTGGCCACGTTGTCGTTCTGAACCTGCTCGACCAGTTCGTCGTATCTTGGAGCTTGGGCCGTATCCCGGCCGCCGTTCAAAAATTGAATGATGCCTACCACGACAAGAAAAAGGATTAAATAAAAGCCAGAATTCCGGATGAACCGATTCATCCCCAACCTCCTCTCAAGACACTGAATTTATTTTACCATAGTCCGTTCACACATCACAAATTCAGACGCGGAGCGGACTTCGAAGCGCAAATCCCGGTCTCGCCGCATCGGTCTCGCCGACCTTTCGGTCCCGATCCCGCCGCACGCCCGAACCGTCTATTCCTTGGTGTAAATCTCCGGTTTGAGTACCCCGATATACGGCAGGTTGCGGTAGTGTTCCGCGTAATCCAGGCCGTACCCGACAACGAATGCGTCCGGCAAAACAAAACCCGTATAGTCCGCTTCCATGTTAACCGAGCGGCCCGACGGCTTGTCGAACAGCGTAACGACCTTGACGCTCTTGGCGTTGCGGTTCTTCAGCAGTTCGATCAGGTGGCTGAGCGTCAGCCCGCTGTCGATAATGTCTTCCACGATCAGCACGTCGCGTCCTTCCACCGTCGTGTCCAGATCCTTGATGATCTTCACGACGCCGGACGACTTGGTTGCCGCTCCGTAGCTCGATACCGCCATGAAGTCGAGCTCGATCGGTACCGTAATGCGTTTGACCAGGTCGGCCATGAAAATGAAAGCGCCTTTCAACACGCAGATGACGAGCGGATTGCGGTCCGCGTATTCGCCGCTGAGCTGCGCGCCCAGTTCCTTGATTTTGGCCTGGAGTTCCTCTTCGCTGATAAGCACTTCCTGAATGTCGTTTTGCAACGTGCATGACCCTCCCACAATTGTGATCTGATTGAGACTTGATCTTCTTTCTATCTTATAAACCAAAACCGTCAACAAAGAGCCCGATCTATCCGAATATATAGAATCTTCTCGCTCCGCCCGTCTATCCAGGCATGTCCGGAGCGCCGCAGGCCGGCCAGCCACACGATGCGCCCCTGCGCGTCGCATACGACCGGAATCAGGCCGCGCTCGGACGGAGCGATCTTTTCGTCGATCAGCAGATCTTTGACTTTCTTCGTGCCGGCTCCTCGCGGAAGCTCGATCCGATCTCCCGGAAGGCGCGAACGCAAGGTCAGCGGGTACTGCAGCCGATCCGCGTCGAACGCGACTTCCCGGCGGTCCGGATTCCTCATCGTTTCGACGTCGGGAATTTCCCGCTCCTCCCTGAAGACCATATCGAAACTTCCGAACTGCAGCCTGCGCATACCCGGCTCCCTGTCGATGCTCACGGTTCGAAGAACGCCGGGCTCGGGTCTGCCGAGACGGAAAAACGCACGATCGTATTCGCGCGTGCAGGTCCGTCCGTATCCGAGGTCCAGCGTCCAGGTCGAATCTTCGGAAGAGACCAAGCGCCGGCGGACAAGCTCCACCTTGGCAAAATCGGTCTCCATGTCCGGTTCCGACAGGTAATTTAATATTAATTTAACGAGCCTGCGTTGTAAAGCGACGGGCTCGGCGGAAAAGGCTCCCGTCCGAAGCTCCGTGCCGTTCGGACCCTCCGCGCAGGTCCGCTCAAACGCAAGCGCGGCCTGTTCGTTCAAATAATCTTCTTCCGGGCCGAGCGTGTCGGCCAGCCGGTTCAGCGCCGCGGTCAGCTTCCCGTTGTAACTCTCCAGATGCGGGATCGTCTCCAGCCGAATCCGGTTTCGGACATAATCGGGCCGGGCGTTGCTGCTGTCCGTCACGTAGCCGATCCCGTTTTGTTCGCAAAAAGCAATCAAATCGGCTTTGCCGAAACCGAGCAGCGGCCGCACCAACCGAACGCCGTCCCATTCGCGTACCCGGCGCATGCCGCCCAGTCCGCCGGTTCCGCTGCCGCGCAGCAGATGCAGCAGGACCGTCTCCGCCTGGTCGTCCGCGTGATGGGCCAGCGCGATAGCGGACGCGCCGTGTCTGCGCGCCGCGTCCCGCAAAAACCGGTAGCGCAGCTCGCGCGCCGCCGCCTGGGTGCCGAGGCGCGCTTCGCGCTTGTACCCGCCGACGTCCGGTTCGCCGAGTTCGAACGGCAGGCCGAGCCGGTCCGCGGCTTCGCGCACCCGCTCGGCTTCCGCCGCGGATTCTTCCGGCCGCAGGCCGTGGTTCACGTGCGCGCAGACGAGGCGGAGATTCCGCCGCTGCGACAAGCCGTGCAGCAGATGCAGCAGCGCCATCGAATCCGGTCCGCCGGACACGGCGACCACGATCGTGTCCCCGCCGCGCCACATGCCGTATTCGCCGGCTTCGCGGTCCAGTCCTTCCAACAATCGGTTGTCGTCCTTCACCGTCTCCCTCCTCGTCTCATAGCGACAGCGCCGCGTACACGACAGCCCCGAGCAGCAGCAGGGAGCCGCAGAACGCGGCTGTCAGCATCCTGGAAGAGCCTCTCCGCGCTTTGGCGGGATGCAGACGGCAGAGCGCTTTCCAGTAGGCATGCGCTTCCCCGGAGCCCGTGAAGCGCCCGTGCAGCGCCCGCTCCAGCCAGGGGCGGAAGACTTGCAGCGCCGGAATCCGGCCGGCCAGCTGGACCAGGTCTTCCGCGCTGCGGGTCTGGGGCAGCAGCGCCCCGTCGAGCCGGCGCAGCCCCCGCTCGTCGAACACGTGCAGGCAGAGCACCGCAAAAGCGAACAGGTCGTAACCGGGATCGGCGGTGCGACTGCCCGCGTTCCAGTATTTGCGGTCGTACCAACCGCTGTACTGCTTCACGCTCGCGCCGATCGCGCTGGCGCCGCCGTAATCGACCAGCTCCACGGCGCCGCTCTCTTCGACCAGAACGTGGCATGGCTTGAGATCGCCGAAAATGAAGCCGGCGCGGTGCAGCCCGGACAGCCGGTCGAGCAGGCCGAGCCCGGCGGCTCCGATCTGGCGGTATCCGTATTTGCGAATATAGGCGTCGATCGGCATGCCGCGCACGAATTTCATTACGTAAAAAGGAATGGAACGATCTTCGGTCCGGAACCGGTCGGCGTCGAGCAGAAACGAACGATGGTCGCCGTTTTCAAGCTCGCGCTTTTTCAGCTCGGCCAGCACTTCGACTTCCGCTTTGAGTTCCGGCTTTTCCGGGCCGGCTTTGAGCGCTGCCGGATGGCCGGCCGCCGACCGCACCAGATAGACGTTGCCGTTCGCTCCGCGTCCGATCAACGCCTGTATCGTGTACTGCCCGCCCTGGTGTTCTCCGGTTACGACCTTGCCCGGTGTGAATTCCGGCAAATCTGGTGCTGCCACTTGGCATCCCGTCCTTTCCGGCGCGATTGCGGCCGATCTCACAGTTTCGGCAGTTTTTGCACATTTTGAAGCCCATCTTATCTTTTATCGGATAAAAAGCACGGTTCGCTGAACGCTGCCGCGAATCAAAGCAAAAAACCGCGAGCGGCTTGGCCATTCGCGGTGATCGCAGCTATACAAACCAAAGGATCGTCTTACGATCTCTTGGCTCCACGGCCTCCACGCTTGGATTCCGTGTTTTTCTTGATGGAAGAGATGCGTTCTTCGCTGTCTTTAAGGAAACGGGTCAATTTATCATCGAACGAAGGCTTACCGAATGCGGGCTTGCCGAATGCAGGTTTACCGCCGCCAGGAGGCCTCGAAGGTCGGCCGCCGCCACCGCCGCTGCCGCCGCGGTTGAATCCGCCACCACCGCCACCGCCGCCGCTACCGTTGTAGCGTTCGCCGCCACCGCCGCCGCTGCTCGGTCCGCGGTCGCGATCCGGTCTAGGAGGACGGGAGGAAGGAGCAGGTGCAGAACCGGCAGGTCGATCCACCGTTTGCTTGATGGACAAGCCAATCTTGCCGTCTTTGTCGACGTTGATGACTTTGACCGTCACCATATCGCCAATCTTCAGGTGATCGTTCACATCTTTTACGTAGTTGTCGGCGATTTCCGAGATATGAACAAGACCCGTGACACCTCCGGACAAATCCACGAATGCTCCGAAATGCGTAATGCCTGTCACTTTGCCCTCTAATTTGGTGCCTACTTCAATTGCCATAGAATGAAATGATCCTCCCTTAAAAATATACAGCCGAATCTGTCAAATTCCGGGCTGCGGTGATTTGATTATAACGGAAGCGGAAACGGCGGTCAACAAACAAAACCGCATAAAACCGCGGAAAACCTACTCTCCTCCGCCTTCTCCGGTGACCCGGATCGGGATTTCTTCCGGTTTGAACATATTGTATTCCTTGCGGGCAATTTGGGCGATATATTCAGGATCCTGAAGTCGCTTGATCTCCGTTTTGACTTCGCCCAGCGCCGTCTCGCTTGACGCTTTGGCCGTCGCTCGTTCTTCCAGCTGCGCGGACTTGTCCGCGATGACCGACGATTGGCTGATCAGGGTATATCCCGACCAGAGAATCAGAACCAGCATCAGGACAGCCCATAAACGAAGACGCTTCTTGCCGCTCTGCTGCCGGTTGGACGATGTTCGCCGGACCTCGGTCCGATCGTTCTTCGGTGCTCGTTCAGGCTGTTGTCGATTGGGATTTCTTGCTGCGGAAGTCGCTCTCATGCTTATGGAACCCTCCTTCACCGGACAGATGCCGGCCGTTATTGGATAGGAATGCAGCGTACCGATCTTCCCGCCGGAAAAGGAATCCGGCACGCGGCTTCACACTTTGTATCGGAAGAAAAGCCGCCAGACTCGATAGAGCGGCGAAAAGATTATCACTCTGCCTGGGCAGCGGTTCATAGTCCGCATGGCCTACCTTGAAGATCTACTTAGAACATTAACACAAAAGAAGAAGAATTGACGCGAAAACGCGCAAATTTAGCCTAAAAAGGCGTTCCCGCCGCAGCGGAAACACCTTTTTGGGTTTGTCAAACGACTTCGTTAAAAGTTAAAACCGTCTTCGCGGGGAATCGGTTCTTCCTTGACTAGGGTATACATGCCTGCCGCTTCATCTTTGCGGGTCGTATCCGCGAGGCGTTCGACCCGGACGGTGACGAGCTTCTGCCCGAACTGCACGGTAATTTCGTCGCCGACTTTCACCGAAGCGCTGGGCTTGGCCTCGCGGCCGTTGATCAGCACGCGGCCCTGCTCGGACACGTCCTTTGCTACGGTACGCCGCTTGATGAGCCTGGACACCTTCAGGAATTTATCGACACGCATAATTACTTAACCGCGTCTTTGAGTTTGTTGCCCGCTTTGAACGCAGGAACGCTCGACTCGGGAATCGTGATCGGCTCGCCGGTTTGCGGGTTGCGACCTGTACGGCCTGCGCGCTTGCGGGTCTCGAACGTGCCGAATCCGATCAGTTGAACTTTGTCTCCGCCAGCGAGTGCTTCGGTTACGCCGTCCATGAAGCCGTTCAGTACCGCTTCGACTTCTTTTTTGCCTACTCCGCTTTTTTCCGCGATGTTGTTGATCAGTTCGGTTTTATTCATTGCATTCATTCCTCCCGGGATTTTAAGGTCGCGTCCGCCTGTCCGCCAGGCCGGCTGCCGGATACGATCCGAAAGCGGGCGATGCCGGAGACGTAACGCTCAAAATGATAAGCGAAGCACGGGCAAGCCCTGCGCTGTCGCGTTTATCCGATTTGTCGGACGGCCGTTCGCGCCGGAAGGCACCGATCCTCGTCTTGCGGATTCGGCGCGCTGTTCCGGCGGCGGAAGCGGCCGCGGTCATAAGGGCGCTTCGTCTTACTCCGTCGTCTTCGCTTCGTTCCACAATGCGTCCATTTCCGCGAGCGTGCTGCCCTGCGGGGAACTTCCCCGCTCGCGCAGCTTGCGCTCGATGTAACGGAACCGGCGGCGGAACTTGTCGTTGACGAGCGAGAGCGCTTCTTCGGGATCGGCATCCAGAAAACGGGATGCGTTGACCGCGGAGAACAGCAAATCGCCCAATTCGAGCTTGAGGGCGTCGGCATCGGCCCCCTCGGCCAACCCTTGGCGAAGCTCGCCCAATTCTTCTTCGATCTTGGCGAAGACGTCTTCGATGTTATCCCAGTCGAAGCCGGCCTTCGCCGCCTTCTTCTGGATCTTGTACGCCTTCATAAGCGCCGGAAGATCTCTCGGCACGCCGTCCAGCAGGGAGGCTTCCGGAGCGTTCTCGCCCCGCAGCTTCTTCTCCTCCGCCTTCATGGCGTCCCAGTTCTTCAACGCTTCTTCGGTGCTGCCGGCCGCGGTATCGCCGAACACATGCGGATGGCGGAAGATCAACTTCTCGTTCAGTCCGCGAATCACGTCGTAGACGGTGAACGTGCCGACTTCCTCTTCCATGCGGGAGTGAAGCAGAATCTGCAGCAGCAGGTCGCCCAGCTCTTCGCGCATATGGTCGGGGTCGTCGTCGTCGATCGTCTCCAGCACCTCGTACGTCTCTTCGATCAGGTTCTTGCGGATCGAAGCGTGCGTCTGCTCGATGTCCCACGGACAGCCGCCCGGGCTGCGCAGAATGCCGACGATCTCGTGCAGCCTGGCAAAACTGCCGGCCCGAAGCGCTTCGTCGTCGCTCCGGGGAACGTACACGAGCGACAGGTTGCCGTATCCTTCGAGGCGGTCCAGCTCGTACAGCGGAACGCGAAGAATTTGCTCTTCGCCTTCCACGCCGAGCGCATGGCCCACGACGACCGGATGGTCGTCGGGATAAACTTCCATCAATCCGAGTTTAACCTCGGAAGCGGTCAGCGAATCGTAAACCTGGCCAATCAGCGTATGCAGGGAAGGCCGAATCAGCTCGGCCGTCACGCCCGAGGAGTCCAGCAGCTGGAATCCTTCGATCGGATCGAAGCCGAGCCGCACGAAAGCCTGGTCGAGGAAGCTCTCCCCGCCGAGCACCTTCAGGGCGACGCCGGACTGCTCCGCATATTCGCGCAGCAGCAGCACCGTCTTCTCGGCGACCATCGGATGGCCCGGCACGGCGTAGACGATCGGTTCGTCCGCCGCCAGCTCCACGAGCCTGCGCGCGATCGTCTCGTAGACGTCTCCGAACGATTCGTTGTCTTCGTAGACCGAGTCGAACGAATCGAACGCGATGCCTTCGGCGGCGATCCGGTTCATGACCGGATGTTCCTGCGTCCGGACATAGATCCGGCCCGCGCCCTGAAGGACTTTCCATATGCCCAGCGTCAGCTGGTCCGGATCGCCGGAACCCAGTCCGACTACCGTAATTCCCGTACTCATTGCCGATTCATCCCCTTCCGCTGCACCTCGCATTTTACCACTATATCACGGGTTCTCGCGAATTGCGAATCCTAAATGCGTACAAGCGTTCCCTTGAATAGAAAAATACATTTTTTCCCTCAAGCGTGTATTGCAGCCAGGGAAAAGGCGGCGAAATCGCGGCTCGACGGCCGATCGGCGCCGGTCTACGATTCGCGGCGCAGCCGCCGCGCGAAGGCGGCAAGCTTCGTGCCGCCGGGCAGCGCGGACAGCTCCGCGTCCGATACCGCGCGGGTGTAGATCAGCGCGGCGGCGAAGGCGATCACGCCTGCGGCGACGCCGGAGAGGCTGGTCAGCATCGCGCCCGCGCGTCCGTCGAGGCCCGCGGCGGTCAGCAGCCCGTCCGCCAGCAGGCGGACGGCATAGGCGGCAAGCGCCGTCAGCCCCGCCAGCAGCAGGGGCTGGAGCAGCGTGCGGCGCACGCCGCGGCGCAGCCCGGTCAGGCGGGCAAGCAGCAGGACGCCGAGCAGCGCGGCGACCATGTAGGACACGGCGCCGGCCAGAGCGGCGCCGGAGATGCCCATGTAAGGCACGAGCAGCAGGTTGAGCCCAAGCTTCAGCACGGCCGAGACGAGCAGGAACAGCGCGGGCGCCCGAACGGCGCCCATGCCCTGCAGCAGCGCGGCGGACACGATGCCGAGCGTACCGCCCGCGGCGGACAGCGCGGTCCAGCGCAGCGCGTCGGTGCCCTGGTCGTCGGCGTACAGCATGACGTTGACCGGGCCGGCGAGCACGGCCAGGCCCGCGGCGGCCGTCAGGCCGAGCAGCCACAGCCAGCGCAGCGCGACCGAAGCGGATACGGCGATCCGCCCTTCTTCGCCGCGCGCTTTCGCTTCGGCGATAGCCGGCAGCAGCAGCGTGGAGAGCGAAGTCGCCAGCATGAAGACGAGCTGCACGATCGGGATGCCGCGGTTATAGACGCCGAACTGCTCCATCGCCGCAAGGTCGCCCCACCCTCCGCTTTGCAGCAGCCGGGGCACGGTAAGCGTATCGACGAGGCTCAGCAGCGGCTGGGACAGCGAGCCGACGAAGACCGGCACGGCATAGATCAGCAGCGGCTTGATCCACCGCCACACGGAGCCGCCCTGCGGGTCGGCGGCCCCCGCCACCGGAAAAGCCGGCGGAGCAGCCGGCTGCTCCGCCCGCTCTGCGAATTCCGCCTGCTTGCGCTTGCGGTGCCGCCGCCAGAACGCCAGCATGACGAGCAGTCCGGCCAGACCGCCGGCAAACGAACCGAACGCCGCTCCCGCGGCAATCCGCTCGTCGGAAGCGCCGGCCGAGTTCAGCGCCAGCAGCAGCGCGATCATGACCCCGACGCGCACGATCTGCTCGCTGACTTGCGAGACCGCGGTCGGCAGCGCCTGCTGCTGCCCCTGGAAGAAGCCGCGCAGCGCGGCCATCGGCGGCACGACGAGCAGCGCGAGCGCGACCGCGCGCAGCGGCAGCAGCGTATGCTCGCTGCCGATCCAGCCGGACAGCAGCGGCGCGAGAACCCACATGCCGAGCGCCATCAGCACGCCGGCGACGCAGCCGGTCAGCAGGCCCGCGCGGAGCACGGCGCGTACGCCGCGTTCATCCGCGCCGGCGATCCGCTCGGCGACGTATTTGGAGATGGCCGCCGGCAGCGCGGCCGTGACGAACACGGCCAAAAAGGCGTAGAACGAATAAATGGTCGTGTAGATGCCGAACACGCCGTCCCCGCCCAGGTTTTGCAGCGGGATCTTCTGCAGCGTGCCGATCATTTTGGACAGGATTGCCGCGGCGCCGAGAATGAAAGCGCCCCTGAGCAAGCCGGACGAGGTGGACGTCTTCACGCCGCAGCCCTCCTTCTTGCCGGGAGCCCTTCGGGCTTCCGGCCGTTTTTTTGGCTCAAAAAAATAGCGCGTGGAAGCGCGCTATTTTTGAGTTTGACTATGGCTGCCGCCCGGGGGCGGCGCATGGGTTTACTTGCCGTCCGTTTTGGTCTCGGTACCGGCGTCGGTCGACGTGCCGGCAGCGCCGGATTCGTCGGTCGCCGCACCATCGGTAGCGGCGCCTTGATCGGCACCTTCCGTTACGGCGCCGTCTGTTCCTTCGACAGCTCCGGGAGCCGTGCCTTCGGCTGCAGGCGGCGTTGTGCCTTCCGGTGCAGCGCCGTCGGTTCCTTCAGGCGTCGTGCCTTCGGCCGCAGGCGGCGTTACCGGATCTTTGAACTCTTCCTTGCTCTTCGTGATGCCTTTCAAATCTTTTTCCATGAACGCGTTCAGCTTGTTGGACGCCAGGGTACGGCGAACCGAATCCTTCACTTCGTCCGTCAGCGTGTCGGTTCTTTTCTCGACCTTGATCACGTGGTAGCCGTATTCGGTTTTGACCGGATCGCCCACTACGCCGATTTTTTGTTCCAACGCCGCTTTTTTGAACGCGTCGACCCATTGGCTAACCGCGGCGCCTTCATACAGGCCGCCGTTCGAAGCCGAACCCGGGTCTTCCGACAATTCTTTGGCCACTTTGGCGAAATCTTCGCCGCCGTCGACTCTCGCTTTGGCTTCTTTGGCCAACTTCAGCGTTTGCGCTTCGGTGCGCTTTTTGCCTTCCGCATCCGTGAAGTTGATCAGGATATGGCGTACGTCCGCCGTGATGTACGATTCTTTGTTGGCGTCGTACTCTTTTTGCACTTCTTCGTCCTTGACCTGGTTGGACATGTACTGCACGGCCGTCATGACCTGGGTCATGTAGGTCGTCAGGTCCGCTTCGGTGATGTTCTGTTCTTTCAGCATGGTATTGAGCTGCTCCTGGTCGACCTGGGCTTTCATCTGGTCGAGCTGCTCGGTCGCCATATCGGCGCCCTTCTTCTTCTCTTCGTCCGTCGCTTTGCCTTCGAGATAGTTATAAGCAATCTGCTGGTCCAGCATATAGTTTTTGATATCGGCCGAATCCATCATCGACGCATAGGTCGGCTGCAAAAATTTCATGACGTTCAATTCTTTGTTGAACTGGTCTTCCGTGACGTTTCCCCCGTCGTAAGTGGCCAGTACCTTGCTGTCTTCGACCTTGGCCGTATCGTTACCGGAATCGGCTTTGTCGCCGCAGGCGGCCAGCACGGAAAAAGACAAGACCGCAACGGCTCCGAGCGACGCCAATTTTCCCCATTTTCTATGACTTGACTGCATCATGAAGTTCTCCCTTCGATTTGAACGCTTGTTGGAGGGCATCCAGAACCCGTTCCAGCGTCCCTAAACGCTCGGATTCCGGCAGGCTCCTGCCTTTGATTTGGAACGCAAGAGGCGTACCCTGCTTAAATTGTACACTGCTTTCGAACTGATTTCCAACTTGCGCGAGTTTGGAAGGATCGGCCGCTTTCTCCTGTCCTTCGTAGAACGTGACGAGAAGATCGTCTCCTCTTCGTGCGATGCTCTCGATGCCGTACGTCCGGCCGTAAATTTTGAAGCGCGCGACCTGCATCAGGCGCACGACCGCTTCCGGCAGTTCGCCGAACCGGTCAAGCAGCTCGTCTTCGAGTTCGAGCACTTCTTCGAAGGTGGTCGCCGCGGCGACCTTTTTGTAAATCTCGATCTTCTGGATGCTGTCGTAAATGTAATCCGAAGGCAGGTACGCGTCGATCGACAGGTCGATCATCGTGCTCCAGTGCTTGTCTTCCGCCGGCGCTTCGCCGAGCATCGAGATTTTGCGCTTCTGGATCTCTTCGGCCAGCATCTGCGAGTACAAGTCGAATCCGACCGACGCGATGAAGCCGGACTGTTCCGCGCCGAGCAGATTGCCCGCGCCGCGAATCGACAAGTCGCGCATGGCGATCTTGAAGCCGGAACCGAGTTCCGTGAATTCCTTGATCGACTGCAGGCGTTTCTCGGCGACTTCGGTCAGCACCTTGTCTTTTTGATAAGAGAAATACGCATACGCGATCCGGTTGGAACGGCCGACACGCCCGCGCATCTGGTACAGCTGCGACAGGCCCATCTTGTCCGCGTCGTGCACGATCAGCGTATTGACGTTCGGAATGTCCACGCCCGTCTCGATGATGCTCGTGCTGACGAGCACGTCCGATTCGCCTTCGAGGAAGTCGAGGATCGTCCGCTCCAGTTCCTGTTCGCTCATCTGCCCGTGACCCACGCTGACGCGCGCGTCCGGCACGAGCTCGGAAATTTCCGCCGCCTTCTCGTGGATGCCCTGCACGCGGTTGTACAGGTAGTACACCTGTCCGCCGCGCGCGAGCTCCCGTTCGATCGCTTCGCGCACGAGCGTCGGGCTGTATTCGACCACGTACGTCTGCACCGGGAAACGGTTCTCCGGCGGCGTCTCGATAACCGACAGATCCCGTACGCCCAGCATGGACATGTGCAGCGTACGCGGAATCGGCGTCGCCGTCAGCGTCAGTACGTCCACGTTCGTCTTGAGCCGCTTGAGCTTTTCCTTGTGCGTCACGCCGAACCGCTGCTCTTCGTCGACGATCAGCAGGCCGAGGTCCTTGAACACGAGATCCTGCGACAGGATGCGGTGCGTGCCGATGATGACGTCGATCGTGCCCTGCTTGACGCCCTTGATCGTCTCGTTCTGTTCTTTGCGCGAGCGGAAACGGCTGAGGACGCCGATATTGAACGGATACCCTTCGAAACGTTCCCGGAACGTCTCGTAATGCTGCTGCGCCAAAATGGTCGTCGGCACGAGGATCGCGACCTGCTTGCCTTCGATCGCCGCCTTGAACGCCGCGCGGATCGCGACTTCCGTCTTGCCGTAACCGACGTCTCCGCACAGCAGGCGGTCCATCGGACGGGTCATCTCCATGTCGCCCTTGATCTCTTCGATCGCCCGCAGCTGGTCGCGCGTCTCTTCGTAAGGGAACGTGTTTTCGAAATCGTTCTGGTCCGGCGTATCCTTGTCGAAGCTGTACCCGGCGGAAGCCTGACGCTCCGCGTACAGCTTGATGAGGTCGTCGGCGATGTCCTGCACGGACGAACGGACTTTGGTCTTCACTCTCGTCCACTCGTTGCCGCCCAGCTTGTACACTTTCGGCTCTTTGTCTTCGGCGCCGACGTACTTCTGGATCAGGTCGATCTGTTCGATCGGTACGGACAGCTTGTCGCCGCCGGCGTACATGATATGCATGTAGTCTTTATGGATGCCGCCGACTTCGAGCGTGCCGATGCCGAGGTATTTGCCGATACCGTGGTTTTGGTGCACGACGTAGTCGCCGACTTTCAGCTCGGTATAGCTTTTGATACGCTCGGCGTTGTCGATCTGCTTCGTGGACGTGCTTTTGCGCACTTTGCGCTGCTTCTGGGCGAACAGTTCGCCTTCCGTAATGACGACGAGATGGGCGGAAGGCAGCTCGAAGCCGCCCTGCAGATGGCCGCGCATAATCTCCGGCGTCTCGATCTCGTAGTCTTCGAGCACCTGGCGGATGCGTTCGGCCCGTTCGTCGTCGCCGGCCAGCATGATGACGCGCATATTGGATTTTTTCCAGCGTTCCATCTCGGCTTTCAGCACGTTCATCTGCCCGTGGAAGTCCTGCATCGTCCGGCTGACAACGTTGACGACCTGCCCCGGATGGGTGCGCGGAATCTGGCGGACGAACAGCGACAGGAACAGCGTCTGGAAGGGGCGCTGGTAGATGGCCGTGTCGCCTTCGAGCGCAAGCGGCAGGTCCGGCAGGCTTTTGCCGCTCTGCAGCAGGTGCAGGTTCCATTCGGCTTCGTCCCGTTCGAGCTGCGCGGCTGTGTCGAGCAGGCGCGAAGGCTCTTCCATCATCAGCAGCGTGTCGTCCGGCATGTAATCGTACAGCGTCCGGCGTTCCGGGTAGATCAGGGAGACGTATTTGTACATTTCCGGAAAATGGATCTGCTGGCGCAGCAGTTCGATCTCCCGGCCGATTTCTTGCTGCAGCGCCGTTTTGGCTTTGCGGTCGGTCATGCGCTCCAACTGCTTCTCCAGCAGCTCCGCCGCGGCATCGGCCGCCTGGGACATACGCTTGCCGCTTGCGACAAGCTCGCGACTCGGACGGATACGGACGCTTTTCACTTTATCGATCGAACGTTGGTCTTCCGGGTCGAACGTGCGGATCGAGTCCACTTCGTCGTCGAACAGTTCGATCCGGTAGGCAAGCGCGGACGTCGTCGGGAAAAAGTCGACGATTCCGCCGCGCACGCTCATCTCGCCCCGCGTTTCGACACGTTCCACGCGCGAATAGCCGAGTTCGACCATGCGCAGCAGGAAGTGTTCCAGGTCGAGCGTGCCGCCTTCTTCGATCGTGAACTGGGCGGCGCGGATCTCTTCCGGGTCCGGCACGAAGCGGCGCAGGCCGGAGAACGGCACGACCAGCACGCCCTTGAACCCTTCGGCGCAGCGAGTCAGCACTTCGATACGCTGCGCGATGGTCTCCGGACTCGAGATCGCCGATTCCGCCGCGACCAGTTCGTTGGCCGGGTAGAACAGCACGCTTCCTTCGGGAAGCGCTTCCTGAAGATCATCCGCGATTTTTTGAGCCGAAAAAATATTGTGCGTGACGATCAGCAGCGGACGTTCCAGCTCCTGATGCAGGCCCGCCATCATCAGCTGGCGCGCCGAGCCCGACAAGCCCGCGACCAACTGTTCCTTCATCCCGGCCGCAGCGGCCTTTTGAATCGAGATAAAGTCCTGGTCCCGGGCAACTTCTTTGATAAGCGCGTTTAACAAGGGGGCACCTCTCTTATGCTTGTAGAGTAAAAGAATGCAAGGCAAAGGCCTTGCGATGCGCCTGGGCGCATGGCGGTAAGGCCTTCTTGATTATCCGTTGAACCGGGCCATCGTCTGTTCGAACGTATGGTCCAGACTGTGTTCGAGCGCGTCGCACGTTTTTTCGATCATCTCGTCAAGCAGAGGCTGCTCCGCTTTGGCAAAAGGAGCCAGCACGTAATCGACGACGGCCATGCCGTTTTGCGGACGGGAAATGCCCATGCGCACCCGGTCGAACGTCTGCGTGCCGGTATGCTGAATGATCGACTTGATGCCGTTGTGGCCGCCGGCGCTGCCTTGATAGCGCAGCCGGACTCGGCCGACTTCGGTGTCGAGATCGTCGTAGACGACGATCAGGTCTTTGAGTTCGACTTTATAATAGTCCATGTAGGCGCGAACCGATTCGCCCGACAGGTTCATGAACGTCATCGGCTTGATCAGAACGATTTTCTCGCGGCCGATCATGCCTTCGCCGATCAGCGCTTTGCACTTGCTTTGATTGATCGAAATGCCGTGCTTTTGCGCCAAGCGGTCCAACGCCATGAAGCCGACGTTATGGCGCGTCTTCTCATAATTTTTGCCGGGATTGCCCAGCCCTACGATCCATTTCATCCGTTACGACTCCTCGCCTGCAATCGTTATGGTTCTGCTGCGTATTTTTGTTACAATATAAGGATAAAGCCTATTAGGGACACAGGCACGGCCCGCCGAAGCGGGTCCTGCCCGCCCGTTCACCAAAGGAGCTGTAAAGCCACATGTACGAATTCGGAGCCCTACTCAAGGACAACCGCCATTTTCACGATCATATGAACGCCGGAGTTCCCGTCGAAGTCTATCATCAGGACGTGCCTGTCGATATCGGACGGGTTACGGGCATTCACGAAAGCTTTATCGAAATCGGCCAATCGCTGTACCACCGCGGCCGTTACGTGTTTCTGTCGCGCCCGGGCTACTAAACGCCGCATCCCGCTTCCCGCAAGGGAGGCCCGGGCAAAATCACGCCGAGAAGGGTTACGCCTCCTTCCAGGAAGGAGGCGTAACCCGCCGCAGGCTTTATCGCAAAGCTGCCGAACTTACAGTTCGAACAGTTTGCTGATCGACAATTCTTCGTGCACGCGAATGATCGCTTCGCCCAGCAGAGGCGCGACCGACAGCACTTTCAGCTTGTTCGTCGGATTCGGATGCGTGATCGGAATCGTATCGGTCACGATCACTTCTTTGAGCGGCGAATTCTCCAGGCGTTCCATCGCCGGTCCGGACAGCACCGGATGGGTGCAGCAGGCATAGACTTCTTTGGCTCCGCCTTCGACCAGCGCGTTCGCGCCGAGCACGATCGTGCCGGCCGTGTCGATGATGTCGTCGATCAGGATCGCCGTCTTGCCTTCGATATTCCCGATAATGTTCATGACTTCGCTGACGTTCGGTTCCGGACGGCGCTTGTCGATGATCGCCAGCGGAGCGTTCAGCAGGTCCGCCAATTTGCGTGCCCGCACGACGCCGCCGTGGTCCGGCGAGACGACGATCGGATTTTCGATCTGCTTCGAACGGAAATACTGCGCCAGAATCGGTACGCCCAGCAGATGGTCGACCGGAATGTCGAAGAATCCCTGAATCTGCATGGCGTGCAGGTCCATCGCGATGACGCGGTGCGCGCCGGCTTTTTCGATCAGGTCCGCGACCAGCTTGGCCGTAATCGGATCTCGGGAACGCGCTTTGCGGTCTTGACGGGCATAACCGTAATACGGAATGACGACGTTGATGCTTTTTGCGGAAGCGCGCTTCAGCGCGTCGACCATGACCAGCAGCTCCATCAGGTTGTCGTTGACGGGCAGGCAGGTCGACTGGATGATGTAGACGTGGCTGCCGCGTACGCTCTCGGACAATTTGACCTGGATCTCTCCGTCGCTAAAGCTCGTCGTGTGCGATTCGCCCATCGGAATACCGATGTAATCGGCGATTTGGTTCGCCAGCTTGGGGTTCGAATTGCACGTGAATATTTTCAGCTTTGAATCGCAATAAGTCATAATAGTGTAAACCCTCCGTGCTGGTCATTAGTGGACAAGGCCGCCTCGGGCGGACCCTGTCTCCGGTAAAACGATGCCTCGCCCGCAAATTGCGGAGCTTCGAACTTCCCGACGTTGCCTATTTTCCCGAAAGGAGGCCCGGCTGCTCAGCCCGGCCTCCTTTTCGCCGTTTACTTATTCGAATTCGCTTCTTTTTTCGCTTTGGCGCGAGCCTTGATCTTGTCCGCGTAACCCGGCTTGTTTTCCTGCCGGGCTCTGCCGATCGCCAGATCGCCGGCCGGAACTTCCTTCGTGATCGTGGAGCCCGCAACCACGTAAGCGCCCTTGCCGACGTGAACCGGAGCGATCAGGTTCACGTTGCTGCCGACGAACGCGTCGTCTTCGATCTCGGTGAGCGATTTGTTGAAGCCGTCGTAGTTGACGGTGATAGCGCCGCAGCCGATATTGACGCGGCTGCCGACTTTGGCGTCGCCGACGTAGCTCAGGTGGGACACTTTGGAGTCCTGCCCGATCTCGGCGTTTTTCACTTCGACGAAGTTGCCGACTTTGACGCCGTCCGCCAGGGCGGAACCCGGACGAAGATGTGCGAACGGTCCGACCGACACGTGCGCACCGACTGTGGAGTCGCGCACGACGGAATGCGAGACCGTCGCGTCGTCGCCGATCTCGGCGTTTACGATTTCCGCGTTCGGCCCGATCGTGCAGTCTTCGCCGATCCGGGTCGATCCCGTCAGGACCGTGCCCGGATGCAGCACCGTATCCGAACCGATCGTCACGTCCGCGCCGATGTAGGTCGAAGCCGGGTCGATCACCGTTACGCCTCCGAGCATGTGCGTGCGCACGATACGCTCGCGCATCGCCGCTTCAGCCTGGGACAGCACGACGCGGTCGTTGACGCCGATCGACTCGGTGAGGTCTTCCGTCGCGTAGGCGGCGATCTTGTCGCCTTCTCCGCGCAGGATGCCGATCACGTCGGTAATGTAATATTCGCCCTGCGCGTTCTCGTTGGTCACTTTGGACAGAGCCTCGAACAGTTTGCGGTTGTCAAAGCAGTACGTGCCCGTGTTGATCTCTTTGACCGCGTTCTCTTCCGGCGTGCAGTCCTTCTGCTCGACGATGCGCAGCACGCCGCCGTCTTCGCCGCGAATGATGCGTCCGAGTCCGGTCGGATCTTCCGGAACCGCGGTCAAAATGGTCGCCGCGGCGCCTTCGCCTTCGCCTTCATGCAGCGCGATCATCGCTTCGATCGTCTCCGCGCGCACGAGCGGCGTGTCGCCGCAGATCAGAATCGTCGTTCCTTCTTCCCGGCCCAGAAGGGCCTCGGCCTGACGTACCGCATGCCCCGTGCCCAACTGCTCGGCCTGAAGCGCGTAATCGACCTGATCGCCCAGGTAAGCCTGGACTTCCTCCGCGCCGTGACCCACGATAATGACCGTGCGCTCGCTGTTCGTCCGGCGAACCGTATCCACCACATGACCTACCATCGGCTTGCCGCATACCGGATGCAGCACTTTGTACAGCTTCGACTTCATCCGCTTGCCCTTGCCGGCGGCAAGAACAATCGCCATCCTCTTCAATGCTCCGCCTCCTCTTTATTTACCCGGAAATAACCGTTGCCTCTGGAGGCGACGGTTATTGGGGATTCGGCCTTCGCCGTTATTTCTGCGTCTGCTGCGTGCCTGTCGTTTGTCCGCGCGCGAACAAGGTTCGCTCCCGGCACAAATGCGAATTTGAGCCTCATCCCGCTATGGGCGGCGACCGCCAAAGAACGGTTCGAAATCCGTTTCCTTCGCTTCGCTTTCCGATTTCGCGATAAGTATTTACTTATACTGAATATATCGCATTCTTGGCAAAAAGAAAAGGGAACCGAATCCCCCGGTTCCCTCTCCCTTTTGAAATTATGTGTGGCTTACGCGCCTTCTTCGATGACTTCTTCCACTTCCGCGCCTTCGACGCCCGCACGTTCGTATTCTTCCAGAACGGCAGCTTGAATTTTCTCGCGGGTTCCCGAAGAGATCGGATGGGCGATATCCCGGAATTCTCCGTCCGGCGTACGCTTGCTTGGCATCGCGACGAACATTCCGTTATTCCCGTCGATCACCCGAATGTCGTGCACGACAAACTCGTCGTCGATAGTAATCGAAGCGATCGCCTTCATTCTGCCTTCGGAGTTGACTCGGCGGAGTCTAACAGCCGTAATTTCCATTTCGGTTCACCACCTTTTTCGTTAGAGGACTTGTAGTTATGAATTCCACGCCGACTTCCAATATCCTTCTTTTTCCGGCCGGAAATTATGAAATCGCGGAATTTTTTTTGCTTTTATTCCCGAAATCTACGGATATCTCCGTTTTCCGCTGAAATTCGTTATCATTACGAATGAGTTTAGGTAAAATACCTACTTTATAGTAATGTATCCGCGATGTTTTGCCTCCGTTTTGAAAGAAAAGCGAAATTTAAATAAAAAAAGCATTTCCCGACGGGAAACGCTTTTCTGGCGCCGAAAGATCCGATATGCGGTATCGGGCGCTTATTTTTCGAAATAATTGCCCGGCTTCACGCCGACCGTCCGGTTTTTGGCATCGACCGTCTCCAACGTCACCAGCGACACGTAATCTTCGAACAGCCGCTCTTCCGAATCGACCGAGCCCGAATCGAGCAGCACGCCGACTCCGGCCACTTCCGCGTTGAACTCGGCCAGCAGGTCGATCATGCCGCGCACCGTTCCGCCCGCTTTCATGAAATCGTCCACGATCAGCACGCGCGACTTTTCCTTCATCGCCCGTCTCGACAGCGTCATCGTATGGATGCTCTTGTGCGAACCGGACACGTAGTTGATACTGACCGCCGATCCTTCCGTGACCTGATGGTCCCGGCGCACGAGCACGACCGGCAGATTCAGCTTCGCTCCTGTCGCGTACGCGATCGGAATGCCTTTGGTCTCCACCGTCATGACGACGTCGATATTTTTCCCGCCGAAAATGGTCGCGAAAATATCGCCGATCTCGTTCACCAGATGCGGCTGTCCGAGCAGGTCGGACATGTAAAGGTAACCGCCCGGCAGAATGCGCCCCGGTTCTTCCAGCTTGCCGCATACCTTGTGGATGATATCGAGCGCACGCTCTTCCGAGACGCGCGGAATGTATTTCACTCCGCCTGCCGCCCCGGCCAGCGTCTGAAGCTCGCCCATGCCTTCTTCTTCGAACACTTCCTTGATGATCGCCAGATCTTCGCTGATCGAAGACTTGGCCGCTCCGTACCGTTCCGCGAACGTCGTCAACGGAATCAGGGTATGCGGTCTTGCCAACAAAAACTGCGTTAACTCCACTAGCCTTGCACTGCGTTTTAATTTTTTCACTGGGGTTTCCTCGCTAAATCCGAATGTTTTATAAAAAATATATCATCCATGTACGTATTTGTACATGTGAATGTTTTAGAAAACGTTAAAAAAGCGAGGAAAAATTAGAGAATTTTAGGCGGAAAGCTGCCGCAGGCCGTCTTCGATCATCTTGAGGTTCGCTTAAGGTTCGCTTTACGTTCGCCCGGGGTTCGCTTGAGACCCGAACGCAGACCCTGCCCGGGTCCGCTCCGTTGGGCGCCGCTTGCCTCTTCTATCCCAGCGTCCTGACCGCGTAGACTTCAGCGCAGAAGCCTCTCAGCCCGTTGCAGATCCGCTTCGCCTTCTCTTCCTTCGAGACGAGCCCGAATACCGTCGGCCCGCTGCCGGACATCAGCACGCCGTCCGCGCCCAGATGCTCCATGACGCCTTTGAGCCGTCCCACGTCCGGGTACAGCTTCAGCGTGACGTCTTCCAGCACGTTGCCGAGGCCGCCGCACACGTCGGCGAAAGAGCCGCGCTCCAGCGCCTGCCGCATGCCGGAGGCGGAAGGATGCACGTCGATCTCCGCCGCCTTCAGATTGCCGTACACGTCCGCTGTCGAGACGTTGATCGGCGGCTTCGCCAAAATGACCCAGCAGCGCGGCGGATTCGGCAGCTCTTCCAGCCGCTCGCCCCGCCCGGTCGCCAGCGCCGTGCCTCCGCGCACGCAGAACGGCACGTCGGAGCCGAGCTCCGCGCCCAGCTCTTCCAGCTCGGCCATGGACAGCCCGAGCTCCCACAGCCGGTTGAGGCCGCGCAGAGCCGCGGCGGCGTCGCTGCTGCCGCCCGCAAGCCCCGCCGCGACCGGAATCCGCTTCTCCAGGTGCATATGCACGCCGCGGCTCACGCCGAAGCGCTGGCGCAGCAGACGGGCTGCCCGCACCGCCAGGTTCTTGTCGTCCAGCGGAATGTAGCCCGATTGGCTGGACAGCGAGATCCGGCTGCTGCCGGGATCGCTCAGCGTCAGCCGATCCGCCAGGTCGACCATCGTCATGATCATTTCCACTTCGTGAAATCCGTCGTTTCTTTTATGTAAAACGTCCAGCATCAGATTGATCTTCGCCGGCGCTTTTTCGTAAATATACACGCTCTCCACCGCCCCTGCATTCTGACCGGAATTCCGGCTTCCCTCTCGAATTGAACTTTAGCTATTATATGCAAAATCGGACACGAAGTCTATTGACCGAAAATGCCGCCGCCGTCTCCAAGACGAACAAAGGCGGTTTTCGCATAAGCGAAAACCGCCTTTCTAAAACCCGGGCGAATCAGACGCTGGCGTAAGCGATCGGCGTAGCCGAATCGTCTTTCATCAGAGAAAGTTCAACCGTCTCGGTCAGAACATCTGCATAACTATAAGAAACGCGGCCCGAAGCGTGTTCGGCTTCTTCTTCAAGCATAACCGTAAATACCGCCGGATAAGTTCCTTCAAGGATTCCGGTTTGCTCAACCGTCTTGCGTCTGCCTCCATTTGCGCGAAGCATGATACGGTGTCCTACGTGAGCGTCGAGACTGCGTTTGATATCCGATAGCGTTTGGTGTGCCATTCTTCTCAACCACCTCTCTCAATACACTCAATTGTAACATTTTGAGAGAAGTATGTCAAGCTAAATTAATCATTATATCAGGATCATTTCTACCTTGTCAACGGGGTATTTTTAGCCATTTATGACTCCCATTTCGCCTTCGTCAACGCAGTCCTTCCCGAAGGAAAATCCCGCTTAACCGGGCATATTCTTCGATCGAGACCGTCTCCGCACGCCGGGTCGGCGCGATCTCGGCTTCCTGCAGCAGCTGCTCCATCCGCTCGCGGCCTTCTCCGGGGAAGTAGCGGGCGCGCAAATTGTTGGCGATCGTTTTGCGGCGCTGCGTAAACGAAGCTTGCACGAGCGTGAAGAAATGCTCCTCGTCTTCCAGCTCCACGGGAGGCTTCTCGCGCACCTTGAGCCGGATCACGGCGGATTCGACGTTAGGCTGCGGAATGAACACCGTGCGCGGCACGATGCAGACCAGTTCCGGCTCGCTGTAATACTGCACGGCAATGCTGAGGCTGCCGTATTCCTTGCCTCCCGGCGAAGCGGACATCCGCTCGGCAACTTCTTTCTGGATCATGACGACGATATTTTCGAGCGGCAGCTTTTCTTCGAGCAGCTTCATGAGGATCGGGGTCGTCACGTAATACGGCAGGTTGGCAACAACGCTGACTTTCTCGCTGCGCACAAACGATTCCTCGAACAGCGCCTTCAGGTCCACTTTGAGCACGTCCGCCTGGCGGATCGTCACGTTGCCGTACGGACCCAGCACGTCCTGGAGAATCGGGATGAGCCTGCGGTCGATCTCGACGGCCGTCACTTCCCCCGCGTTCAGGGCAAGCTTCTCCGTCAGCGCGCCGATGCCGGGTCCGATCTCGAGCGCTCCCTTGGTCGCGTCCAGATCGGCCGCGCCCACGATTTTGGCGAGAATATTTTGATCGATCAGAAAGTTCTGACCGAGACTTTTTTTGAATGAAAACCGGTGCTTATCGATAATTTCCTTGGTCCGCTTCGGCGAAGCGATGCCTTCTCTTTCGTTCATGAACTCACGATCCTTCGTTTTCGATTTGGGACAGCGCGTCCACGAACTCCTGGCGGGAGATCTGGAACATGCGCAGCCGATTATGGAATTGCTTGCCGTTGCAGTAGCCGATGCCGAGCAGGTTGCCCATCGCCATGCGCCTTGCCGCCGCGTTCGGGTGCACGATCAGTCCGGTCTCGATCAGGTCCTGCCAGTCGATCTGGCTCTCCCCGCCCGGCATCTCCGTATGCACCCGCTCCAGCGCGCGGCGAATCGCTTCCGGCGAAGCGTTCTCGACGCCGATATCGCCTTTGCGCGTGGCATCGGCTTCGGGAATAAAAGCGTGCTTGCAGCCGGGCACTTTCTGTGCCACGATTTTGCGTATCCGTTCTCCCGCAAAATCCGGATCGGTCAAAATGATTACGCCCCGCCGCTCCATCGCCAGCTTGACGCGGCGAATTACCGCCGCCCCGATCGCCGACCCTCCGGTCTCGATCGTGTCCGCGTCGACCGCCCGCTTGATCGCGACCGTATCGTCGCGTCCTTCCACGACAATCATTTCTCTGATCATGTGTCCGCTCCTTTGGCTCTCATAACAAAAAGAAGAGGAGAACCTCCTCTTCTTCGGTTTCGTTTCCTATACGGTTGATTATAGCATCCGGCGGCCGTCAGCGTAAACGCCCGCTTCGGAAACGAACTTCGTTACGGCTTGTTCGGTCCGATCACGTAAATCGTCAGACCGGATTTGCGGCCAAAGTTCAGCGCCGCTCCGAGGCTGTCGTAGTACATGTCGATCTTCTTGCCTTTGATCGCGCTGCCTGTGTCTTCCGCTTTGCGGTATCCGTATCCTTCGATATAGACCCACCATCCGAGCGGAATTACGTTCGGATCGACAGCGATCGTACGGCCTTCGGCCACGGTCGTGCCCGTTGCGGTGCGCGTTCCGATACCCGGTTGTTCCGAAGAATAAGCGGTAGCGGCCACGCCGGTCAGCACGGTTTTATATTCGAATCCTTTGGCGGACGAGGAAGACTTGGCGGAGGCCGCTTTGGCCGACGGTTTGGCGGCGGCTGCCGGCGCAAACGTCTTCTCGACGACCGGCTCTTTCGTGCCGACGGCGATGATCTCGTCCTGCTTTTCGGTTTTGACTTTTTTGTCGACGACGTACTTGGTTACGAATTCTCCGTCTTGATACACCTTTTCGACCTTGTGGACCACGACGCCTTCGACGCCGGCCTGGACCGTTTTGGTTTTGCCTTTCAGCAGCGAGGAGTCTTCTTTTTCAATCGTCTTGTACGGTACTTTGACTTCCTGATCGGCCGTGAACTTGTTGATGCGGTACACGGACACGTCGGCGTTCTCCGTCAATGGAGCCGTAGCGCCCGGATACACTTTGTCGTGTTCGCCCAGCTCGATGTCCATCGCGGACAGCGCGCCTTCAACCGTTCTTTCGGTCGTCAGGGTCTTTTGCGATTCTCCGCCTACCGTCAGGTTGATCGGAATGGCGGTCGTAATCGCGATCTTGCTGTCCGCTTCGACGGCGGCGCTCAGCGGTACGGAGATCTTGTCGTGCGCGCTGAACGGGATTTCCCATCCTTCAAGCGCCGCGGCTACCGTTTTCTCGGCGGTATAGGCCTGCTTGCTTTTGCCGTCGACGGATACCGTGACCGGCACGGCCGTGGTGATGTTCACCGCTCCGCCGTTTTGGACGGGGGAGCTGACCGGTACCGAGATTTTATCGAATTGGCCGAGCTCGACGTCCCAGCTTGCGAGCGCCGCGGCTACCGTTTTCTCGGTCGTGAAGCGCTTCTCGCTTTTCTCGTCGATCGTCAAGGTGACGGGTACGGCTGTCGTGATCGCGATGCGATCGCCGTCCTGAACCGAAGCGCCGAGCGCCATCGATACGTCATCTTGAGGCTTCAGGCTGAGCGAATGCTCGTCCAGCAGTTCCTGAAGGCTGCCTTTATGCGTGCTTACCGCTTGTTCTTTTCCGTCTACGATCAGCACAATATGCTTCTCGGCCTGTGCATACAGTCCGAGCAGTACCATCGTCACGACTGCGACGACGAATAGTGCGACACCCAAAATTTGAAGCCCGTTCTGGCGTTTCCAACGCCAAGCGTAAGTCATGCTGGATGATCGTGAACCATGGGTGTCTTCTTTGGTGAAAATTCCCACTCTTCCGTCCTCCTCCATAGCCCCGCCGTCAAGTGCATACATAGAAAAATTGACGCGACTACTTGCTATTTTTTCGTAGAAACGGGCAGCGCAAAAAGCGTGCTTCCCGTATGTTCCTCCCGATTCCGATCGGAGAACACGTCTCTACGTTCATCCCGGTCTAAAAGTTCAGCCTTGAATCCCACCCTTATGTACGCTGTTCCCTCCGGCAGAACTGCCATAAAACAAAAGAAGCCTGTGGAAAGAGCGGCTTAAGAAAACTTAAGAGGACTCTTCCGCGGGCTTCCCTCTTATAAAATCGACAAGTTGACGATCTGAGGAAAACATAAGGCGCGTGGCTGCCTCTCTCTTATTGTGCGCTTACGAGGTTAGCTGTCGGGTTCGGACGAAGAGAGTCGTCCTATGTCGGTTCTTCCGCTCATGGCGAGAAGACCTCCAATTCACCCCGTAGACCCAGTTGAAAAGGAATCGACCACGGGCTGCTTTCGCCGAACGGTGAGTTCGGAAATCATAATCGGCAGACCGCTTCGGGTTCCCCCGTTCTTCGTCATTCCTGACGAAGATTCAGCGAGACGGTACATGAATTTGTCGGATTAACCGAACATACGGCCGGATTAATCACTGACAAGATAATAGCTTTTTTCACACTTGTTTGTAAAGCTGCTCGTTTTGACGTATTTCAGAGTAAAAGGTTAAAAATTTGTAATCTTCTGCCCTTTTTTGGACCTAAGAGATTAATATCTCGTAAATACTCTTCTTTTCACCGCATTTGCTCTCTTTAAGAACCGATACCAAAAAGTTTATTCGCATTTTTCATTGTCTGTTCGGCAATTTCTTCCAGAGAAATTCCTTTTAGCTGGGCGGCTGTCTCGGCGACGAGGCGAACATAAGCGGTCTCGTTGCGCTTTCCGCGGTACGGATGCGGCGTCAAATACGGCGCATCCGTCTCGATCAGCAGCCGGTCCATCGGCGTCTTCTCAAGCACCTCTTTGGGCTGCTTGGCGTTCTTGAAAGTGACCGGTCCGCCGAACGAGAGATGGAAGCCCAGGTCGAGGCAGATTTTGGCCGTTTCCCAGCTGCCGGAGAACGCATGCATGATGCCGCCGACTTCCGAAGCGTTCTCTTCCTTGAGGATTCGGATCGTGTCTTCGTGGGCTTCGCGGTTGTGGATCACGATCGGCAGCTTGACCCGTTTCGCCAGCGCGATCTGCTCCCGCAGCACCCGATGCTGAACGTCTTTGGGCGATTTGTCCCAGTGGTAATCGAGCCCGATCTCGCCGATCGCCACCACTTTCTCGTGAGCACAGAGCGATTCGATCCATTCCAGGTCGCCTTCCTGCATATCGATCGCATCGACGGGATGCCAGCCGATCGCCGCATAGACGAACGGGTACTTGTCGGCCAGCGCAAGCGTCGTCGGAATAGTCTCGCGGTTGAAGCCGATATTGACCATCCGGGTCACGCCCGCTTCGACGGCCCGGGCCATCGCTTCGTCCCGGTCCGCTTCGAATTCGGGCGCGTCCATATGAGTATGAGTATCAAATAACATAATGATCTCTCCTTTTCATAAAAATAGGCTGCCGAGACGCGGCCGCCTAATGTTTTTCACGAATTTACGACTGTTTTTCAAAACGGGAAAAGTTCGCGGATTTCGGATCGTTTTCGGCAAAAAAGTGCTTAGTCCGGCGAAATCGGGAAAATCGACGCGATTTTTGACGGCAGCTTCGAGATGACTTCGGCGAGTTTGTGGTGGGGGTAATACAAATGGTTTTTGCCCCGCTGCAGCCCGCTGATCGATCTAATAATATCGGAAACTTCGGAAATTTCTCTCAGTTTATCCTGCTTGCCGAGCAAAAGGATCTGGCTGCCCCGATTGGAATCGTTCGGCCGGAATACGTCGTACGGCAGGTCGGTCGGAAAGTCAATTTCGAAATCGTATTCCGGATGCAGGCCGACCTCGGCGAAGCTGCTCCGAATCTCTTCGATCGTCTCGTTGTCGATGTAATCGACCTCTACATATTTATACAGCCTGCGATGCAGGAATCGGCAGCAGAGCTCGCTCAGTATAGGATCGGGCTCCTCGCTCCACTGCATAAACGTCGTCTGGATCAGCGACTCGTCGAGCTTCAGATACTGCTTGACGGTCAGATCGTCTTCGAAGAGAGAAGGCAGCGGCTGCGGCAAGAATCCGAACGCGTAACCTTCCCGGTACAGCTCTCCCGCCCGGCGGAAAATCTGGCGCAGAATGATCTCCGAGCTGCGCGTCACCGGATGGAAATAGACCTGCCAATACATCTGGTAGCGCGCCATCAGGTAGTCTTCCACGGCGTGCATACCGGACTCCTTCACCACGATTCTTCCATTATAGGGACGCAGCATGCGCAGGATGCGATCGATATCGATCGTTCCGTAATTGACCCCCGTGAAATAGGCGTCGCGCAGCAGGTAATCCATCCGGTCCGCATCGAGCGGGCTCGTGATCAGGTTGACGACGATCTTCTTCTCGTAGTCTTTGCGAATGACCGAGGCGACGCGCTCCGGCAGATCCGGCGACGCTTCGCGCAGCACCCGGTTGACGTCGGTATCGCCGAGAATGATTTTGCAGGTCCAATCTTCGTGGTCCATATGGAAAGCTTCTTCGATCGAATGGGAAAAAGGTCCGTGTCCCAGGTCGTGCAGCAGGGCGGCGCACATCGCGACCAGATTTTCTTCGACCGGCCAATCCGGATAATTGTTGCGTTCGAATTGGGAAATGATACGCCGGGTAATCTCGTAGACGCCGAGCGAATGCGAGAAGCGGCTGTGCTCGGCTCCGTGGAAGGTCAGATACGTCGTCCCCAGCTGCCGGATTCGGCGCAGCCGCTGGAATTCAGGCGTGTTGATCAGCGACCAGATCGTTCGATCCTGCACGTGCACGTAATTGTGAACCGGATCTTTGAATACTTTCTCTTCCCGCAGCGGCTTGATGTCGTTCGGCATTTTTTCACTCCTTCGAATCAGAATGGAAAATATAGTTCCAATGTCGCATTTTGTCGTCGTATTGATGTTCAGGTCTGCTGCAAAATATCCGTAGAAATCGATGATTTATTTATTTTTTAGTCGATTTTTAGACAATTTTCTATTGAATTTGATTTTTTATCAAATTTTAAGGAAATATTCAGCGTTCTCGGGTTGACTGTTCTGGGAAACATTGTTATTATGAGGATCATAAAAGCTAGAACAATGTCGAAAAATGACATTGGATGGACGCATAAGCCCAGCACTCCTTCAAAAGACGGAATGATTCGCTGTTTGCGCAACCTTCCGCTATCCTTTTAAACTTATACTTCTTGGGAGGCAATATATCATGATGAAATCGACTGGCATTGTAAGAAAAGTAGACGAACTGGGACGGGTCGTCATCCCGATCGAACTGCGCCGCACCCTCGGAATCGGCGAGAAGGACGCGCTGGAAATTTACGTCGACGGCGAACGCATTATGCTCAAAAAATACGAACCGGCCTGCATTTTCTGCGGCAACGCCGACAACGTGACTTATTTCAGAGGCAAGATCGTGTGCTACGACTGCGTTTCCGAAATTCCTGCTCCAGTTACGAAATAAAAAGTCTCGATCCACTTTTTATCCCATCCCCATCAATTCTAACTTCTTTTGCTTCTCCTTGCACGTTTACGCCTCCGAACCGCCGATCTTCGGCTCCCGGAGGCGTTTTTTCATGGACTTTTCCACTTTTGCAATTTTCGCAGGCGTTGTTCTAACCCAGCAAAGCGTTATAGACGTCCCGCTTGGACAGTCCCCGATCCGCGGCCACTTTTTTCATGGCGTCTTTGCGATTGAGGTTCTCCTGCGCTTCGTAATGGGCCACATGCTCTTCGAGCTCCAACTCCTGCCACCAGGCGTCTTTGCGTTCCTGGGCTTCCTGCGCGCTTTCTCCTTCGACCCCAATGCAGTATTCGCCGAGCGGCGAATGATCCTTCATATGCTGCAGCAGTTCGTCCAGCGTGCCGCGTGCCACTTCTTCATGGCGCTTGGTCAGCTCGCGCGCCAGTACCGCTCGTCTCGGTCCCCACGCTTCCAGCATCGCTTCGACCGCCTTGATCACCCGATGCGGCGATTCGTAGAACAGCAGCGTGCCTTCCAGACGTCCCAGCGCATCCAGCGCTTCGCGCCGGTCTTTGTTGTCGCGGGGCAGGAACCCGGCAAATGTGAAACGTTCCGTGGACAAGCCCGACACGATCAGCGCCGACAGCGCAGCGTTCGCCCCGGGGATCGGAACGATGGCAATTCCGGCTTCGATCGCCAGTCTGACCAGGTCCGAGCCGGGGTCGGAAACGGCCGGCAGACCGGCGTCGCTGACGAGGGCCAGATTTTTTCCTTCTATTATATACCGAATTAATTCGGGGCCGCTTGCGGCCTTGTTATGCTCGTGGTAGCTGAACAATTTCTGGGGCACGATCTCGAAGTGGGTCAACAGCTTGCGCGTCTGCCGCGTGTCTTCCGCCGCGATCAGCTCGCACTCTTTGAGCGTGCGGATCGCGCGGTATGTCATGTCTTCCAGATTGCCGATCGGCGTCGCGACCAGATACAGCGTACCCGCTCCGCTTCCTCCGGGTTCGAAGCTTTTTTGAACCTGCATGTCAGACCTCCTTCTGCCCTCCGTAGTAGATGTCCATAATCTCGTCGCCGTACACGCCCTCTTCGTTATACACGATCAGGGGCGGCAGGATGCGCATCTCCGGCTTGCCGTCGCGCAGCCCTTCGACAAGCACCATATTCGCTTCCATGCCCGCGCGCGGATGCACGAAGCGCACCCGTTTGGGCTCGATCTTGTACTGGCGCATCAGCGTCAGAATATCCGCCAGCCGATGCGGCCGATGGACCATCGACACTTTGCCGCCCTGCTTCACGAGTCGGCCGCAGGCCTGCACCACGTCTTCCAGCGTGCAGTGAATCTCGTGCCGGGCGATCGCTTCGTGCAGATTGGCTTTGATATCGCTGCCCGTCAGCGCCGTATACGGCGGATTAACCGTGACCGCGTCGTACATGCCGTGTCCCGCGGTCTGATGGAACGTCTTGAGGTCGGCCTTATGAATGGCGATCCGCTCCTGCAGGCCGTTCATCGCCACGCTGCGCTCCGCCATATCGGCCAGACGTTCCTGAATTTCCACGCCTTCGATCTGCGCTTTCGTCCGGGTGGACAGCAGCAGCGGAATGACGCCGTTGCCCGTGCACAGATCGAGCACGCGCCCGCGCGCCGGCACCGAAGCGAATCGCCCCAGCAGCACGGCATCCATCGAGAAGCTGAATACGTCCGGGCTCTGGATAATATGCAAATTTTGCGTCAGCAGGTCGTCGACCCGTTCGCCTTCGCGCAGCGGAATATCGTCGTAACTTTTTTCCATCTTTCCAACGCTCCTCTTTCAAAAAAAAGCCGCCGGCAAAAAACGCCGCGGCTCTCAGACTGATTCCGGATCATTTATTCAAAAAAGACAGGCAGAACAAGCAGTCGCCTTCCGTACGCAAATGACCGTAGTACACGTTGCAGATATGGAATCCTTCGTGGTACAGGCGGGCCAGATTGTCGTAGCCTTCTCCGACCGTGTCGCTGACGTCCTCGCTTTTCTTTTTCGGTTCGCTGAGGACGTTGAACGGTTGGGAACGGGCACCGGAGTTCGCTTCTCCCTGGGCTTCCCTTTTCAAAATTTTCCGCAGACGTTCGTTTTCGGTAAGCAGTCGATGGTTATCTTCCATCAATTCCTTGACCGCCTGCTTCATCGTGCCGAGTTCGTCTCTGAAGCTTTCCACTTGCGTTTCCATCTCGTGTATTTGCGAGAAAACATTTTTCTTCTCCAAGTAAACTCCACCCCAGAGCGGTTCCGATTGACTTACTTGACGACGATGTCGTCCATGGACAATTCTCTAACCTTGCTGACCTCGAACAACTGGACATGCACCATGCGCTTACCGGCATTGATGCCAACGACCTTGCCTTCTCCGAGCGAAGTGACGACCAGCTTGCCGACGGCAGGCATTTCTTCCTTCGTGGCCTCGTAGTTATCGTGCTCAAACTTCAGACAGCACATCAGCCTTCCGCACAGACCCGAGATTTTGGTCGGATTCAGCGACAGATTCTGATCTTTGGCCATCTTGATCGATACCGGTTCGAAATCGCCCAGCCACGACGAGCAGCACAGTACCCGCCCGCACGGCCCGATTCCTCCGAGCATCTTCGCTTCGTCGCGTACCCCGATCTGCCGAAGCTCGATCCGGGTCCGGAAAATGCTGGCCAGATCTTTGACCAGTTCACGGAAGTCGACCCGGCCTTCGGCCGTGAAGTAGAAAATGATCTTGTTGCGGTCAAACGTGTATTCCACGTCGACCAGCTTCATTTTCAATCCGTGATCCTTGATTTTATTTATACAGGTGGCAAAAGCTTTGCGGGCGGCGTCCTTGTTCTCTTCCACCACGCGCGCGTCCGTATCGCCGGCGATGCGGATAACCCGCTTCAGCGGCAGCACGACGTCGCTCTCCTGCACCTGCTTCTTTCCTACCACGACCTTGCCGTATTCGACGCCCCGCGCCGTCTCCACGATCACGCATTGTTCCTGCTCGACGGGAAACTCCAGGGGGTCGAAATAATACACTTTGCCCGCTTTCTTGAAACGGACTCCGACTACACTGTACAAAGCTAAACCTCCCTTGCGCGCATTCAAAACGTTCGGCTGCCGGAACGTCCGCCCGGACTTGAAGCTTGACGTTCCGGCTGCTCCGGTCCATCGACCGTGCCGCAGCTTCCGTAAAGGCCGCGACGGATCGAAGGCCCGTTCCCTGCCCGCGTCACGGGATCAGGGAACCAGATTGACCAAAAACTGCTCAAGACAAAGCTGGTTGTTCATGTTGGACTTGAGCTTCTTTTTGCTATCGGCGGTCATGGACATACACGCTATCCAGTATTCCGCACTGCGGGAACCTGCCACTTGGGAGATGAACTCCGACTGATCTATGAAAACGATGTGCTCGCGCCGTTCGGATTGAACGTAAATCATATCTCTGAACCACAAATGGAAAAGATCGAACAGGCTGTCGAGGTGCTCGCCGAGTCCCGCCTTGAACACTTGCTGTTGGGCGGTAACGAGGCTTGCGCCGCTTCGGCCGATCGACTCCTTCCCTAATTGTATCACTACATTTCTTGTTTCTGCAAACCAATTCTCTGCCGCAAGCGCTTTGCATTCTTCGGCTCCCGGCGTCAGGTAAGCCGCGCAGCGCGCAGCCGGAGTCGCCAGCCCTTCGACCGCCAGCTCGCGGAGGATCGACTCCGCCCCGAGCGCCGTGAACGGGACGAGCTGAACCCGAGAGCGGATAGTCGGCAGCAGCGTCTGGGCATTTTCCGCCAGCAGGATCGCCACGGCCGGAGCCGGAGGTTCTTCAAGGAACTTGAGCAGGCTGTTGGAAGCCTGCACGGTCATCTTGTCGGCTTCGTCGATGATATACACTTTGCGCCCGCTCGATTCCGAGCGGTAAGCGAACATTTTTTGGAGCTCGCGGATCTGCTCGATCTTGATCGAAGCTCCGTCGGGACCGATCGCTTTCAGGTCGGGATGATTGCCGTGCTCCACTTTGCGGCAGCTCAGGCACTCGCCGCAGGCATCGCCAAGCTCCGAAGCCCGCTCGCACAGCAGCGCCTGGGCGAACGCATCCGCCGCCCGGCGCCGCGAGCTTCCGCCGGGACCGCTGAACAGGTAGGCATGCGAGATCCGCCCGCTGCGCAGGCTGACGCCCAGCATGCGCTTGGCGGTCTCCTGGCCGCTGATCGTTTGTAAAGACATGGGATGGAGGTCTCCTTTGTGGCACTTCGCGATATGAAGATGCGGATAAGTAAAAGAATGACGCCGCAGAGCGGCGTCGAAAGATCGAATGCACTTGGGTCGATACGCCTCAGAACAAGAGGTTCATCAGCAGGCCGCGAACTTCGCCCATCTGCTCCAGCAGGGCGATGCGGCCTTCTTCGCTGGCCAGCAGTTCGTCGGCCATGGCGAGCAGCTTGCCGTCGATCTCGTCGATCAGTTTGTAGCGCTTGGTCCGGCCGAGACGATCCCAGCCTTTGGTGTCTTTCATGCCGACGCCGCGGCGTACGGTATCTTCGAGGAACCGCTTGACCATCGTGCGGTAAGACTTCAGTTCGCGAATGGTCATGGAACGGGCCAGACGGTCTCCCTGACGATTGATTTCCTGCATGCGGCGGCCGAGTTCGTCCTGCGTCGACTGCGCTTCCTGATGCCGAATCGTATCGGCGAAGCTGCGCTGCTCGACGGGACGTGCGCCGGTATCCGGCGTAATCGGCGTATTGTTGAGGGGTCGGAACCCCGGATTGATTTTCATCGTTTATCCCTGCCTTTTTATCCGTGAAGACGAGCGGTCCCCCTGGGGAGACCATACCCTTCTCCAGGCCGGCTGTCCGCCGGTGTAATGGGTCGTTCCAACAGTCTTTTCTGCGGTTTTTCCAACGTCCGGCAGGACAGCCTTGCGCTTGCGTTCCCGTGCGGGAACCCGCGGCTTAGAAGTGTTCGAAACGGTCGACCGGAAGCACGAATACCGTCGCGCCGCCAACCTGCACTTCGACCGGAAGCGGCAGATACGAATCCGTCGTTCCGCTCATCGGCGTTACCGGCGTCACGAGCTGCTCACGAACTTTACAGCTGTTGCGAATGACGTTCATGACCGATTCGACTTGGCTGTCGTCCACCCCGATCAGAAACGTCGTATTTCCCGCTCGCAGGAAGCCGCCCGTACTGGCCAGTTTCGTTGCCCGGAAATTCGATTTTACCAGCTCGCCCGACAGACGGTTGCTGTCTTTATCCTGCACGATCGCGATAATCAGTTTCATCCGTGTTCCCTCCCTTTCGATTGGACTTTCCGCTTGAAGACGGAAAAAGTCGTATGTTCCATATTCGACACGGCCGCCGCCAAATCCTGCCCGGGGGAAGGGGATCGGCACCTTTTTTTATAGAAATTGTTGTAGAAAAAAGCTCGAACGCTTCAGTTTGCTTCCCGCTTGAACAGGAGAGTGTCCAGCACTTCTTTTATATCGGCAAAAACGTCGTCTTCGTTTTGCGAAGCGTCGACGGTCGTAAATTGGGATTCGTAGTCGCGCACCAGCTGCAAATATCCTTCGCGGACTTTCCGGTGAAATCCTTCCGCTTCCAGATCCAGCCGGTTGATCTCGCGCCCGTCGTTCTTCTCGTGAATGCGCTGCAGCCCGATCTCCGGCGTAACGTCCAGATAAATGTTCATGTCCGGCCAATATTCGAAGCCGTCCACGTTGATCGCGCGCTTGTTGATGTCCAGCACGGCGTCCCCCAGTTCGCGGCCGTACCCCTGATAGCTGAGCGACGACATGACGTAACGGTCACAGATCACGATCCTGCCCGCTTCGAGCGCCGGAATGACCTTTTGCAGCAGATGCTCCCGCCGGGCCGCCGCGTACAGCAGGCATTCGGTCAGCCCGCTCATCGCGTGGTCCACGCCGAGAATGACGCTGCGAATCTTCTCCGCCACGAGCACGCCGCCGGGTTCGCGCGTGGAGACAAAGTCGGCTCCGCGCTCGCGCAAATAAGTTTCGATTCTGCCGATCTGCGTCGTTTTCCCGCTGCCGTCCGGCCCTTCCAACACTATAAATGTACCCGAATGCTCCATGTTTGGTTACCTGCCTCTTTTATTTTGTGCTCCATCGGCGCTTGCTTTTCCCTCGATGTCTCTTTGCCCCTGCACGTCCGAACGCACGCGTACCGTCGCAAGCGACGCATCGGCAGCCCCCTGGAAACGGGCTCCCGCTTCGCGCAGCCGCAGCAGATGCGCCGCGGCCGCCTCCGTAATCCGCTCTCCCGCATAGACCAGCGGAATGCCGGGCGGATAAGGCACGATCATCTCCGCCGCGATCCGTCCGGCCGAATTCTCCAGCCGAACGGCTGCCGAAGCTCCTTCCGGCCGCAGATCGAACGCAACCGGTTCGGACACCGCAGGCGCGCCCGCGACCTCGGCTCCCGGCCGATACGGCTCCGGCCCGGCGTCCGGTAAGCCGGCCGCTTCTGCCGGCCGCTGCCCGCCTTCCGCCGCCTGCGCCTCTTCGGCTTCGGCTTCGGCTTCGGCTTCGGCGTCAAGTTCGCGCTGCAGCTCCCGCAGCGCGGCGATGAGCCGCCCCGCGTCGTCCGCGTCCGACCCCGGCCCGAACGCCAGCACCGTGCGGCGTTCGTCGCTCATCTCCGCGATGCACCCCGCGTCCGCCAGCTTCCGCTGCAGCGCATAGCCGCTCAAGAGCTGCCGATTGTCGCATACGACAATCTTGAGCGGGTCCTGCTCGGCGTAGACGCGCGGCTCATCGCCGCGCGGTTCGCCTGCCCGCTCCCGCGCGGCGGACGCCGGTCCCGCCGCGGGGCGGGGCGCAGCCTCCCCGCCTTCAAGGGCACCGTCCGGCATCTCCGGCCGAACGGTGCCGAACCGGGGCAGCCGCTCCAGCTCGCGGCGAACGTGCGCCGCGGCGTCCAGCGCGCCGGCGAACGCCGACGTCCCCCGGCGCTGCATTTCGCTGCGCGCCAGATCGAGCGAAGCCATGATCGGGTACGACGGGCTGGAGCTCTGCACCATCGCCAGACGCCGGCGCAGCAGTTCGCGGTCGATCCGGCCGCCCTGCACGTGCAGCATCGCGCCCATCGTCAGGGCGGCGAGCATCTTGTGCGTCGACTGCACGACGCCGTCGGCCCCTTCCGCCAAGGCGGACGCCGGCAGCTCCGGATGCAGGCCGTAATGCGCTCCGTGCGCTTCGTCGACGAGCAGCGGAACGCCGTGCCGATGACAAGTCGCGGCCGTCTCCCGGATGCTGCGGCCCATTCCGTAATAATTCGGCCGGGTCAGCAGCACGCCGCGCGCCTGCGGGTAACGCGCCAGCGCCGTCTCCAGCGCAGCGTCTCCCGGCAGCACCGCCAGTCCGCTGACCGGGTCGTGATCCGGCGCGACGAACACCGCCTGCGCGCCGGCCAGCATCAATCCGTTCAGCACCGACTTGTGCACGTTGCGCTGGACGATCAGCACGTCTCCCGGCTCCCGGCATACGGTCAGGATAAGCGCCAGATTGCCGACGGTGCTTCCGCCCACGAGCAAAAATGATTCCTCCGCGCCAAAAAAAGCGGCCGCTTTCTCCTGCGCTTCCCGGATCACGCCTTCCGGATCGTGCAGATCGTCCGTTCCTTCGATTTCCGTTGCGTCGATCTCCCAAATATCGGCCAACCCTTTCGGCAGGCCGCCTTCGCTATTTCGGTAAAAGCGCCCGTCCTTGTGGCCCGGCACATGAAAAGAAGCCTCTTTACGCGCGGCATAACGAAGCAGCTCCGCATAAAGGGGCGCATCGTTCGGCTCGAATTCGTTCATGCCGCACCTCCTGTCCCTGCATTTTCACTCTATCTATTGTACCTGATTTTACGACGCGTTCCCAGAAATCAAAAGGATTTTCAATCTTCCGCTTACCGCTCCGATACGTTATGATATAGACAGCAAGTTTCCCAATTTCGGGAAACGGTGATGAGAACGAGGAAGGAAGGTCGAACATGCTTGAGCAACCGCGCGAGAACGGCAACGCGACGATTTACCAATACCAGCTTATCCGCAAAATTCATATTTCCCGGGCGCTGCTGCTGTTATATTTATTAGTTCCTCTTCCGGTTCTTGCTGCCGGCGTCGTGTGGTATTCCTGGCCTGCTCTCCTGTATATGCCGATCGCTTTTTTGCTGGTGCTGTGGATTCATTTTGTCGTCTCGCACTCGGTTCTGCTGATCCGGGGCCCGCTGTATCGAAAAAAATGGCGTCTGCGCTTCTCCGGCGTCTGGTTCGGCTTCCTGCCGGAACAGCATACGGCGTACTCCGTGATCCAACAGGTGATGCTGCAAAGTTTGTGGATCGGATTCGTATTTATCGGCATTCTCGTCGCCTGGATTCCGCTTCCGCTGACGCTGTCCCTGCTGTTCTGGCATTTTTGGCTGATGGTTCCCCGCCTTATGGTCCTGCTCAGCATGCGCAAGCAGCGCAAGGATGTTATCATCAAGCTCAACTCGCAGGATATTTCCTATTACGTCCAATAACAGCCGTTTCGGCGCAGCCAAAGAAAGACCGGACTTCGACTCATGAGTCGGAAGCACCGGTCTTTTTATTCGACTTGTCTATTTCTGTTTCGAATTTGAGTCCTGCTGTCCTCAGTTTCCTTTGGGTACAAGAACCGTCAAATAGTCCCCTTCCAGAGATAAATGCACAGTCGTTTTGCCTTTGGAAAAAATGAGGATTGGATTCGGTTCTTCGAGATTTTCCAGATCTGTTTGTTCCGTCCAGCCCCAGGCTTTGATGACGTCCAAATAGGCTTCCGGAATCTGGCTCAGGCTATCGAGTCCCGGTACCGAGTAGCGTACATAGCTCATTTTGGTATTATCAGCCGTTACATCCGTTTTACTTGCTTCTTTGGGCACGGGAAAGCTTTCTTCAATCGTCGCACCGTCATAGACCGCCCAAGACGAAGGCTCCTCCGACGTGCATCCCGCTAGAAGAAGAAGTGAACTGCAGAATAGGCAAAAGGCCAAAGATTCCACCTTCCGCTTCATATTCAATTCCCCCTTACATGGCTCTGCGCAAGCTTGATGAATCCTGTATAGTTCTTCTCTCCCGGTTCCTAATTCCTTGCAAGAACCCGTGAGTCCCCTAGAAAAACCAGTGATTTTTGTGCAGACTCTGTCTTTTTTTCCCCGGATTAAAAGACTGCAAATGCCTTTTCATCCATTTCTCTATTATACCTACTATGCAAAAGTGAACGGTTACAAAAATGTAATCATGAGGGGAGCGTGCCTTTTTCGACCTGCGCTTCGTTGTCCTCCCCCTTTTCTCGATTGGAATAAGAGCATCTGGCTGGAAAAAGGGGAAGGACAAAGGCGCTCCGGTTCGAAAAAGGCACGCTCCCAAGCGGGGAAGAGGGAAGGCCTCTCAAGCCTCTACGCGCTTGAGAGAGGTTAAGAGAGGGAAGGGCGGGCGGCTGTAACGAGCCGCGGGGAAGAGGCAGCGGCTTTGCCGGCTGCAAGGGCGCAAGAATCAAGACCAATACAAGACAAGACCGAGACAAGATCAAGGGCAAAGGAAAGAAAAAACTACTTGTGGAACAACAAAAAAGCCTTTACCGAATGAACGGTAAAGGCTTTTTCTTTTTGGCTTGGCGGCTTCCTACTCTCCCAGGACCCTGCGGTCCAAGTACCATCGGCGCTAGAGGGCTTAACGGTCGTGTTCGAGATGGGAACGTGTGGAACCCCTCTGCCATCACCACCAAACCTAGGCTTACGAAGTAAGCCGGAACAGATTGTCTTTAGGAAACGAAGATCCCGATTGGGCCTGTGTTTCCTAAACAAGCTCTGTCTTGTACAAGGTTTGCACCTTGAAAACCGGATCCGAAACGATCCACTTCGCGTCATGAAGTGTTTGCTCGCGCAGTGTGCTCAACCGAAGCAGAGGCTTCCGAAGAGTCTGGCTGCGCCAGTCTATAGGATAAGCCCTCGACCGATTAGTACAGGTCAGCTACACGTATTGCTACGCTTCGACCTCCTGCCTATCTACCTCGTCGTCTCCAAGGGGTCTTACCACTTGCGTGTGGGAAATCTCATCTTGAGGGGGGCTTCACGCTTAGATGCTTTCAGCGTTTATCCCTTCCGCACGTAGCTACCCAGCGATGCTCCTGGCGGAACAACTGGTACACCAGCGGTGCGTCCATCCCGGTCCTCTCGTACTAAGGACAGCTCCTCTCAAATTTCCAACGCCCACGACAGATAGGGACCGAACTGTCTCACGACGTTCTGAACCCAGCTCGCGTACCGCTTTAATGGGCGAACAGCCCAACCCTTGGGACCTACTTCAGCCCCAGGATGCGATGAGCCGACATCGAGGTGCCAAACCTCCCCGTCGATGTGGACTCTTGGGGAGATAAGCCTGTTATCCCCAGGGTAGCTTTTATCCGTTGAGCGATGGCCCTTCCATGCGGTACCACCGGATCACTAAGCCCGACTTTCGTCCCTGCTCGACCTGTCCGTCTCGCAGTCAAGCTCCCTTATGCCTTTACACGCTGCGAATGATTTCCAACCATTCTGAGGGAACCTTTGGGCGCCTCCGTTACATTTTAGGAGGCGACCGCCCCAGTCAAACTGCCCGCCTGACACGGTCCCTGTACCGGATTACGGTACGAGGTTAGAACTAGCATGCGATCAGGGTGGTATCCCAACGGCGCCTCCCCCGAAGCTGGCGCTCCGAGATCTAAGGCTCCCACCTATGCTGTACAAATCGCACCCCAGTCCAATATCAAGCTGCAGTAAAGCTCCATGGGGTCTTTCCGTCTTGTCGCGGGTAACCTGCATCTTCACAGGTATTAAAATTTCACCGGATCTCTCGTTGAGACAGCGCCCAAGTCGTTACGCCATTCGTGCGGGTCAGAATTTACCTGACAAGGAATTTCGCTACCTTAGGACCGTTATAGTTACGGCCGCCGTTTACTGGGGCTTCAATTCAGAGCTTCGCATTGCTGCTAACCCCTCCTCTTAACCTTCCAGCACCGGGCAGGCGTCAGCCCGTATACTTCGCCTTGCGGCTTCGCACAGACCTGTGTTTTTGCTAAACAGTCGCTTGGGCCTTTTCACTGCGGCCCCCTCGTGCTATTCACACTACCGGGGCACCCCTTCTCCCGAAGTTACGGGGTCATTTTGCCGAGTTCCTTAACGAGAGTTCTTCCGCGCGCCTTAGAATACTCTTCCCACCCACCTGTGTCGGTTTGCGGTACGGGCGCCTTCACCTGGCTAGAAGCTTTTCTTGGCAGTGTGAGCCCAGGACCTTCGCTACTGTAATTTTCGCTCCCCATCGCAACTTGTCCTCAGATATGCGGATTTGCCTACATACCAGACTTGTTACTTGGACGGACACTTCCATCAGTCCGCGTCCCTTCCCTCCTGCGTCACTCCATTGCTCGTAACGGTTTACGGCGGTACAGGAATATCCACCTGTTGTCCATCGACTACGCCTTTCGGCCTCGCCTTAGGTCCCGACTAACCCTGAGCGGACGAGCCTTCCTCAGGAATCCTTGGGTTTTCGGCGGATCAGATTCTCACTGATCTTTTCGTTACTCATACCGGCATTCTCACTTGAATACAGTCCAGCGCTCTTTCCAGTACACCTTCAATCCGTATTCAACGCTCCCCTACCCCTGATGCGCAAGGCATCAAGCCATGGTTTCGGTGGTGTGTTTAGCCCCGTTACATTTTCGGCGCAGAGTCACTCGACCAGTGAGCTATTACGCACTCTTTAAATGGTGGCTGCTTCTAAGCCAACATCCTGGTTGTCTGGGCAACTCCACATCCTTTCCCACTTAACACACACTTGGGGACCTTAACCGATGGTCTGGGCTGTTTCCCTTTTGACAATGGATCTTAGCACTCACTGTCTGACTCCCGGATATAAGTTGATGGCATTCGGAGTTTGACTGGACTTGGTAACCCTTGGCGGGCCCCGCACCCAATCAGTGCTCTACCTCCACAACTCTCAATCCGAGGCTAGCCCTAAAGCTATTTCGGGGAGAACCAGCTATCTCCGGGTTCGATTGGAATTTCTCCGCTACCCCCACCTCATCCCCGCACTTTTCAACGTACGTGGGTTCGGGCCTCCAGTGCGTGTTACCGCACCTTCACCCTGGACAGGGGTAGATCACCCGGTTTCGGGTCTACACCTACATACTATATCGCCCTATTCAGACTCGCTTTCGCTGCGGCTCCGGCTTCTCACCTTAACCTTGCATGTAAACGTAACTCGCCGGTTCATTCTACAAAAGGCACGCCATCACCCCTTAATTGGGCTCTGACTTTTTGTAAGCGCACGGTTTCAGGTTCTATTTCACTCCTCTTCCGAGGTCCTTTTCACCTTTCCCTCACGGTACTGCTTCGCTATCGGTCACCAGGGAGTATTTAGCCTTGGCAGATGGTCCTGCCGGATTCATACGGGGTTTCACGTGCCCCGCACTACTCGGGATCCGTCTCGGAGGGAGCTTGCTTTCGGCTACAGGGCTATCACCTGCTGTGGCGGGTCGTTCCAAACCTCTTCGCCTACCAAACTCCTTTGTAACTCCGTGTGAGACGTCCCACAACCCCAGAGAGCAAGCTCTCTGGTTTGGGCTGTTCCGCGTTCGCTCGCCGCTACTGACGGAATCACTATTGTTTTCTCTTCCTCGGGGTACTTAGATGTTTCAGTTCCCCCGGTCTGCCTCTGCCGAGCTATGAATTCACTCGGTCAGTAACTGGGTATGAGTCCAGCTGGGTTCCCCCATTCGGAAATCTCCGGATCAACGCTCACTTACAGCTCCCCGAAGCACTATCGCGGTTCGTCGCGTCCTTCGTCGGCTCCTGGTGCCTAGGCATCCACCGTGCGCTCTTACTTGCTTAACCAAACTTCATTGGGAAATCATCTTCCGAAGAAGAGATCTTCCAGACGCGAAGTTTTTCGTTTCGGTATCCAGTTTTCAAGGAACAAGGCATGTCTTTTGGGTGCATCACTTCGTGTGGATCAAAAGGCATTCCCGCGTAAAGCGACAAGCTTTTCAATCGCTCAAGGCGATTCCAAAAAACATATTTAGTTGAAAGAGTTCCCTCTCTCAAAACCGAACAGTGAGTTAGAGTGTTTCTATTTTTTATCTCCCTAGAAAAGCGGGACTGAATGTTTCCGCTCTCCGGAAACGATTCTCCATAGAAAGGAGGTGATCCAGCCGCACCTTCCGATACGGCTACCTTGTTACGACTTCACCCCAATCATCTATCCCACCTTCGGCGGCTGGCTCCTTGCGGTTACCTCACCGACTTCGGGTGTTATAAACTCTCGTGGTGTGACGGGCGGTGTGTACAAGACCCGGGAACGTATTCACCGCGGCATGCTGATCCGCGATTACTAGCAATTCCGACTTCATGCAGGCGAGTTGCAGCCTGCAATCCGAACTGAGACCGGCTTTCTGGGATTGGCTCCACCTCGCGGCTTCGCAGCCCTCTGTACCGGCCATTGTAGTACGTGTGTAGCCCAGGTCATAAGGGGCATGATGATTTGACGTCATCCCCGCCTTCCTCCGGTTTGTCACCGGCAGTCACTCTAGAGTGCCCATCCAAGATGCTGGCAACTAAAGTCAAGGGTTGCGCTCGTTGCGGGACTTAACCCAACATCTCACGACACGAGCTGACGACAACCATGCACCACCTGTCTGGCATGTCCCGAAGGAAAGGCTTATCTCTAAGCCGGTCATGCCGATGTCAAGACCTGGTAAGGTTCTTCGCGTTGCTTCGAATTAAACCACATACTCCACTGCTTGTGCGGGTCCCCGTCAATTCCTTTGAGTTTCAGTCTTGCGACCGTACTCCCCAGGCGGAGTGCTTAATGCGTTAACTTCGGCACCCAGGGTATCGAAACCCCGAACACCTAGCACTCATCGTTTACAGCGTGGACTACCAGGGTATCTAATCCTGTTTGCTCCCCACGCTTTCGCGCCTCAGCGTCAGTTATAGGCCAGAAAGTCGCCTTCGCCACTGGTGTTCCTCCACATCTCTACGCATTTCACCGCTACACGTGGAATTCCACTTTCCTCTCCTACACTCAAGCGGGCCAGTTTCGGATGCGAATCGGGGTTGAGCCCCGATCTTAAACATCCGACTTAACCCGCCGCCTGCACGCGCTTTACGCCCAATAATTCCGGACAACGCTTGCCCCCTACGTATTACCGCGGCTGCTGGCACGTAGTTAGCCGGGGCTTTCTTCTCAGGTACCGTCACTCCGGGTGCAGTTACTCACCCGGACGTTCTTCCCTGGCAACAGAGCTTTACGATCCGAAAACCTTCATCACTCACGCGGCATTGCTCCATCAGGCTTTCGCCCATTGTGGAAGATTCCCTACTGCTGCCTCCCGTAGGAGTCTGGGCCGTGTCTCAGTCCCAGTGTGGCCGTTCACCCTCTCAGGTCGGCTACGCATCGTCGCCTTGGTGAGCCATTACCCCACCAACTAGCTAATGCGCCGCAGGCCCATCTCTCAGTGATAGCTTGCGCCGTCTTTCCTCATCTCTCCATGCGGAGAAATGATGTATCCGGTATTAGCATCCGTTTCCGGAAGTTATCCCAGGCTAAAAGGCAGGTTGCCTACGTGTTACTCACCCGTCCGCCGCTAATTATCAGAGAAGCAAGCTTCTCATCCAATCCGCTCGACTTGCATGTATTAGGCATGCCGCCAGCGTTCGTCCTGAGCCAGGATCAAACTCTCCATTAAGTTGCGAACACTTTCGCAACCGCGACTTCAAAGCCGGAACCCTTAGGGCCAAGGCTTTGAACCAAGCGGTCACTTGATCTTCGCTTTTTAAAGAAAGCACCATGTGCTCGTTCTAGCTAGACGCTGGAACTGCAAATCGCTTTGCCCAAAGGGGTCAGCAATTTTCGTTCCGGCTGGCGGGAATTTTCATTCCCTATATTCACTCTAAACCGTGCTGAAGTTTCAGAGTCTAGATCCGAAGATCAAAAACCCTTCGCTAAGCGCGGTTCCTCGAATCACTTGGCCCGGCTGGGTTCCGTGATTCTCGTTACTCACTGTTCAGTTTTCAAAGAACAAACTCGTTAATCTCATGGGTGTTACTCGATCTTACTCGTGTGCCCCGCTCGCTTGTTTCGCTCGCAGCAGCAACTCTTATATATTAGCATGTCCGCTTCCGTTTTGCAAGTCTTTTTTGAAATCTTTTTTCAACTTCTTGCGAAGCTTCGATTTTGACTTCATCTTTTCCCTGCTCACTTGTTCGAACCGCTCGGTCACTCTCTCAAGGCCGTTCCTAGAATATATCACGCTCACAAACAGATAGCAAGCCTTTTTTCAGATAAATTTCGATAACCATTGAAAAAGAGCCCCATTTCTATGAGGCTCTTGATTTTTCCTTCTAACATAGGGGCTATATCGGCTTATAGCACTTCCATGATAAACAGCTTGCGGTCCTGCATCAGATTAACGATCTCTCCGTTGATCGATACCATGGGACGGGTCGGCTGATGCGCGTCGGCATAGACGATCTCGCCTGTCTTGCGGTTGCTCAGCTTCACGCGGGTTCCCAGAGACAGCTGCGTCGTCTGTTTGATCAGCGTGCGTACGATGGCCGGATCGAGCTTGCCGAACGAATCTTTCTCAAGCTGTTCCAGCACCAGGTAGGGCGAAGTCGCGCCGCGATAGCCGCTGTCGAGCGTCATGGCGTGGAAGATATCCGCTACGGCCACGATCTTCGAATAGAGATGCAGCTTCTCTCCGGTCGAAGCCAACGGGTAGCCGCTGCCGTCGATCCGTTCATGGTGCTGAAGCGCCGCGAGCAGAACGCCTTCCTGCAAAGCCGTCGCATTTTTGAGAATCTGGTAGCCGTAGGTCGTATGATTGTTCATCTCGACTTTTTCTTCGGCATTCAGCGGAGTCGGCTTGTGCAGGACCATCGGCGAAATCTTGACTTTGCCCAGATCGTGCAGCAGTCCGGCCAGAGCGACCTGGATCCAGTTCTTCTGCGGAACGTCCAACCAGCGTGCCAACATATAGGAAGTCAACGCGCACAGAACGGCATGATGATACATATAGTCGTGCTTGTCCGGCATACGCGGGGTAAAGCCCAAAATCCGGTATCCCTGAATCTGATCGATCAGCTTCTCCAGTTGGGCGCGCCACTGGAAGATCGGGATCTCCATCGCCAGTACGGAAGGAAAACCGGTCTTGATAAGGGCTACCATCTGGTCGTATTCTTCCATAAAGCTGCGTTCCCTGCGATTCGGGCCCGAACGAGCCGCGTCGGTGCCCGGCGATGCGGATTCTTTGCCGTCGGGTTCCGTTCCTTTTTTGTCGCTGTCTCCGGCTTCGCCCTGAATCTCGACTTCATCGATCATGAAAGCCTGCAAAATCTCCAAATCTTTTGGAAGAAGGATCCTGCCTTTTTGAAACAGCAGATTCCCTTTATCGGTATAAACGTTAACGGCTATTTTAACTCCCGCTTCCAGCTCGTTTACGGGTACCCTTACCATGGCATACATCTCCTCTATTGCGGTCGATCGCTTGTCCAATCCGGCCGTTCTTGCTCCCGCTTGCTTACCATCTCGATTATATGCCGTGATACCAAGAGCAACAATACCAAAAATATCCGAAATCGGTTTTGGGTACGCTCTTTTAAAGAAAAGCGGATTTTCACGCAAAAAAGGGAAGTCCCGCAGGACCTCCCTCTTTTCAAACAGCCGGTTCATCCTTATTCGGACGCTTCCGGATCGGTATTCAGCATGTCCAGCATAGCCTTGGCTTCGACATCCGCCACAACCGTACCGGCCTGCTCTTCGGACAATTCGCCTTCGCCCAGTTCGTCTTCGTCCGGCTCGTCGCTCTTGTCGATCCGGCAGACCGTAGCTACCGCATCTTCGTCGCGAATATGAATCAGCCTTACGCCCTGCGCATAGCGGCCCATCGAAGAAACGCCGTCCATGCTTGTGCGGATCAGCGTACCGCTCGTCGTAATGATCATCAAGTCTTCTTCGGATTTGACGACTTTGAGACTTGCTACCGGACCATTTTTCTCCGTGACGTTGATCGTCTTGATCCCTTTGCCGCCGCGGGTCTGAATCCGGTATTCGCCGATCGGCGTGCGCTTGCCGTAGCCTTTGCTCGTCACGATCAGCACTTCGCGGTCCATCTTGACGACGTCCATACCGATGACCGTATCGTCGTCTTCGAGCGAAATGCCTTTGACGCCTGTGGCGCCGCGGCCCATGGACCGGACATTGCTCTCCTTGAAGCGGATCGACAGGCCCGAAGCGGTACCCATAATGATCTCCTGCTCGCCGTCGGTCAGCTTGGCTCCGATCAGCGAATCGTCGTCACGCAGCGTAATCGCGATCAGACCGCCTTTGCGGATATTGCTGTAGTCGGTCAGAGGCGTCTTCTTCACGATACCCCGGCCCGTCGCGAAGAACAGGAAGCGATCTTCCTTGAACTCGTGCACCGGAATGACCGCGTTGATCGACTCGCCCTGCTCGATCTGGATCAGGTTGATGATCGGCGTTCCCCGTGCCGTACGGCTGAGTTCCGGAATCTCGTAAGCCTTGAGCCGGTACACTTTGCCCCGGTCCGTGAAGAACAGCAGATGGTTATGGGAATTGGTCGCGAACAGATGCTCGACGAAGTCCTCGTCTTTGGTTCCCATGCCCATCACGCCGCGTCCGCCCCGTTTCTGGCTGCGGTACGTCGTTGCCGGCAAGCGCTTGATATAGCCGGTATGCGAAATGGTGATAACCACTTCTTCCTGCGGAATCAGGTCTTCGTCCAGAATGCTGTCTTCGCCGACCGTGATCTCGGTACGCCGCTTGTCCGCGAAACGTTCCTTGATCTCGTTCAGCTCGTCGCTGATGATCTGCACAAGCAGCGTCTCGTCCGCCAGAATCGCGCGGAATTCGCTGATCCGCTCCAGCAGCTCGTTGTACTCGCCTTCGATCTTCTCGCGTTCGAGTCCGGTCAGGCGCTGCAGGCGCATGTCGAGAATGGCCTGCGTCTGTTCCTGGCTGAGCGAGTAGCGCTCCGTCAGCTGCTCGCGTGCGGCGTCCGCCGTTTGCGAACCGCGGATCAGGGCGATGACTTCGTCCAGATGATCCAGCGCGATGCGCAAACCTTCGAGGATATGGGCGCGCGCTTCCGCTTTTTTGAGATCGAACTCGGTGCGGCGGCGCACCACGATTTTCTGGTGCTCCAGGTAGTGATACAGCACATCCCGCAGATTGAGGATCTTCGGCTCGTTGTTGACGATCGCCAGCATGTTCACGCCGAACGTCGACTGCATCGCCGTATGGCGGTACAGGTTGTTCAGCACGACGCTAGGGTTCACGTCGCGGCGCAGTTCGACCACGATCCGCATGCCGTTGCGGTCGGACTCGTCGCGCAGGTCGGTGATGCCGTCGATACGCTTCTCGCGTACCAATTCGGCGATCTTCTCGACCAGGCGCGCTTTGTTGACCTGGTACGGAATCTCGGTCACGATAATCCGTGCCTTGTTCCCGAATTCTTCGATTTCCGCTTTGGCTCGCATCGTGATGGAGCCGCGGCCCGTCTGATACGCCTGGCGAATGCCCGAGCGTCCGAGAATGTAGCCGGACGTCGGGAAGTCCGGGCCCTGGATATATTCCATCAGGTCCATCGGCGTCAGATCCGGGTTCTCGATCAGCGCCTGAACACCGTCGATGACTTCGCCGAGGTTGTGCGGCGGGATGTTGGTCGCCATGCCGACCGCGATACCCGACACGCCGTTGACGAGCAGGTTCGGATAACGCGCCGGCAACACGACCGGTTCATGCTCTTCGCCGTCGTAGTTCGGCTGGAAATCGATCGTTTCTTTGTTGATGTCGCGCAGCATTTCCATCGCGATCTTCGAAAGACGGGCTTCCGTATACCGCATCGCCGCGGCGCCGTCGCCGTCGACGGAACCGAAGTTCCCGTGTCCGTTGACGAGCATGTAGCGCATCGAGAAGTCCTGCGCCATACGGACCATCGTCTCGTATACCGCGGTATCTCCGTGCGGGTGATATTTACCGATAACTTCGCCGACGATTCTCGCCGACTTCTTGAACGGCTTGTCCGGCGACATGCCGAGTTCGGACATGGCATAGAGAACCCGTCTGTGAACCGGCTTCAGTCCGTCCCGGACGTCCGGCAGCGCGCGGCTGACGATGATGCTCATTGCGTAATCCATAAAGGACTCGCGCATTTCTACGCCGATATCCCGATCTATGACCTGCGATCTTTGTTCTTCCGCCATGACTGCCTCCTTCTATTTGGACACGGGTTCGGGTCTGCCTGTTTCCGAGGAAAAAAGCGGTTCGAACCCCGTACCGTTGGTGCCTGCATAATCACGTGGGATACTGCTTTTACGGCTGCTTTTGTATTTGAAAATAAAGCCTTGAAATCATCTTGCAAACGCCGGAATATGCGGCTTCCACATCCTTATTATTATACCATTAATCCGGCCGGATGTCCGTAATTTATGACGGAAAAGCAGCGCCAAAAAAACGTTTATTGCGCATTTTCAACCGTTTTGTATATAAAAAAAGAAGAGACGCCCTGCGGGCCGCCTCTTCTTTGCCCTCTCCCCGAAACGGGGGGAATCCGGCGTCAAATATCCAGATTCGTCACGTAGCGGGCATGCTCCTGAATGAAATCGCGGCGGGGTTCGACGTTGTCGCCCATGAGCGTGTCGAACAGCGTATCGGCCAGCATGGCATCGCCGATCGAGACCTGCATCATGGTCCGGCTTTCCGGGTCCATCGTCGTCTCCCACAGCTGTCCGGCATTCATCTCGCCCAGACCTTTGTAGCGCTGCACGTTGACTTTGACGCCCGGTCCGAAGCTTGCGATGATCTCGTCGCGTTCTTTCTCCGAGTTCGCGTAGACGACCGTTTTGTTGCGCTCGATCTTGAACAGCGGCGGCTGCGCGATGTAGACGTAGCCGGCTTCGATGATCGGGCGCAGGTAGCGGTAGAAGAACGTCAGCAGCAGCGTGCGAATATGCGCGCCGTCGACGTCGGCGTCGGTCATGATGACGACTTTGTGGTAGCGGGCTTTGGCGATATCGAAGTCTTCGCCGATGCCGGTACCGATCGCCGTGATGATCGCGCGAATCTCCAGGTTGGACAGAATCCGGTCCAATCTGGCTTTTTCCACGTTCAGGATCTTGCCGCGAATCGGCAGGATCGCCTGGAAGTGCCGGTCGCGGCCCTGTTTGGCCGAGCCGCCGGCGGAGTCGCCTTCGACGATGTACACTTCGCTGATCGAAGCGTCCTTCGACGAGCAGTCGGCCAGTTTGCCCGGCAGGGCGCTGACTTCGAGCACGCTTTTGCGCCGTGTCAGTTCGCGGGCTTTGCGCGCCGCTTCGCGGGCTCTCGACGCCTGAAGCGCTTTGTCGAGAATGCGCCGCGCCGCGGACGGATTCTCGTTCAGGAAGTCGGTCAGCTTCTCCGAGAAGAGCGACTCGACGATGCCCCGAACTTCGCTGTTGCCGAGCTTGGTCTTCGTCTGTCCTTCGAACTGCGGTTCCGGAATCTTGACGGAGATGATCGCCGTCAGGCCTTCGCGCACGTCGTCGCCCGTCAGGTTGCTGTTCGCGTCCTTGATCACGCCGGCTTTGCGCGCGTAATCGTTGATGATACGCGTCAGTGCGCTCTTGAAGCCGGATTCGTGCGTGCCGCCTTCGTGCGTGTGGATATTGTTCGCGAACGAATAAATGTTCTCGGCATAGCCGTCGTTATACTGAATCGCGATTTCGACCGCGATCATATCGCGCGAACCTTCGACGTAGATCGGGTTTTCCTGAATCACGATTTTGTTCTGGTTGAGGAACTGGACGTATTCGCCGATCCCGCCTTCATAGTGGAACGAAGCGTTCTCGCCCGTCCGCTCGTCGAGCAGCGAGATCATGATGCCTTTGTTCAGGAACGCCAGCTCGCGAATTCTCGTCAGCAGCGTGTTGTAGTCGTATACGACCGTCTCGGTGAAGATCTGCGGATCGGGCTGGAACGTGGTCTTCGTGCCCGTCTCGCCTTCTTCTTCCACTTCGCCGATGACGCGCAGGTCGTACTGCGGAGCGCCGTAACGGTATTCCTGCTCGTAAATTTTGCCGTCGCGCTTAACCTGAACGACGATTTTCTCGGACAAGGCGTTGACGACCGAGACGCCGACGCCGTGCAGGCCGCCGGACACTTTATATCCGCCGCCGCCGAATTTGCCGCCTGCATGCAGGACGGTCATGACGACTTCGAGCGCCGGACGTTTCATTTTGGGATGTTCGCCGACCGGGATGCCCCGGCCGTTGTCGATGACGGTCACGCTGTTGTTCTCGTGCACGATGACCTGAATATGGTCGCAGTGGCCGGCGAGCGCTTCGTCGATACTGTTGTCCACGACTTCCCACACGAGATGGTGAAGACCTCTGGCGCTCGTCGAACCGATATACATACCCGGACGCTTGCGCACCGCTTCCAGTCCTTCAAGGACCTGTATCTGACTGGCATCATACGATTGTTGATCCATTGACATGCTTCGTTCACCCACTCCTATAGTTTGCGAAATTGTGAGAAAAGAATACGAAACGCCCGCTCCCGCAGCCTGTCGAAGCTGCAGCGGGAAGGGCGGCGTATGAGGAAAAAAGATAAAACCCGATGCTGTATGCCGGCGATCGCCGGTGTCACATGCCTGCGCCGAACGTGGTGGAGCGCTTCTTCAGCGTCGCGGAAGAAATAGGCGAATAGTAAACGACGGACTTCGTAACGACGATGGACTTCGCTTCTTCCTCGCCGATCGATTCCACCTTTTTGCTTTCTTTGGCGGCGGTCACGAACTGCTTGGAGATGCGCGAAGACTTTTCGATGGACACGTCGAAAATGGCGATCAGTTCCGAAGAACGGATAATTTTTTCTCCGCCGAGATGAATATACATAAAAATTCGAAGCCTCCTCGAGGAACTTCTTCAGGATTCGACGATCCCTTCGCTCACCTGGTAAATATGCGCGCCCTGCAATTTCTCCGCATGGATCGTCTCGATCCCGGTCGCGGTAATAAAAGTCTGCACCCGACTCTGGAACGTCTCGATCAGTTGGGTCTGCCGATACGGATCGAGCTCCGACAGCACGTCGTCGAGCAGCAGAATGGGATATTCGCCGATTTCTTCATGGATCAGTTCGATCTCCGCCAGCTTCAGCGAGAGCGCGGTCGTGCGCTGCTGGCCCTGGGAGCCGAAATTGTGCACTTCTTTTTCGTTGATAAAAAAGGTCAGGTCGTCCCGATGGGGTCCGGCAAGGGTCGTCCCCCTGCGGATTTCCTGTTCGCGCACTTGTGATAATTTTATCATAAATTGTTCCAATAAGACAGCTTCATCTTCCTCTTCGACCTCGCCGAACGAAGGCATGTAACGCAGCAGAAGCTGTTCCTTCCCGCCGGTTATCCCCTTGTGGATATCTTCCGCCCAGATTTGCAGCTTGCGGATAAATCGCTTGCGCCGACGCACGATGCTGGCCCCGTGCGTGGCGAGCTGCTCGTTCCAGATATCGAGCATGACCGGGTCGGGCGTCTTGCCGTAGGACTGCTTGAGCATATTGTTGCGCTGCAGCAGCACTTTTTGGTACTGCTGCAGGTGGAACAGGTAGCTCGGCTGCACCTGTCCGATCTCCATATCGAGAAAACGTCTGCGAATGCCCGGCGTTCCCTTGACGATCTCCAGGTCTTCCGGAGCGAACATGACGACGTTCAGCGTCCCGATAAAGTCGCTCAGCTTGCGCTGCTCCAGCCCGTTGATCTTCGCTTTTTTGCCTTTGGGCGACAGCGACAATTCCAGATGGACGTTCCCGTATTTTTTCTCCACGTGGCAGCCCGCATAAGCGGACTCTTCGCCGAAAGCGATCAGTTCGCGATCTTTGGCGGTGCGGTGCGATTTGGTCAGCGCCAGCACGAACAGCGACTCCAGCAGATTCGTTTTGCCCTGCGCGTTGCGACCGATCATCAGGTTGACGCTTCCGAAGTTTTCCAGTTTCAGTTCGTCGTAGTTGCGGTAATTTTTGAGTGCGATGTCTCTAACTTGCACGTGGTTTCGATGCCTCCTGTGCGCCGCCGCAAAATGAAGACGGGGCCGCATTTGCACGTCGCAAAGCCGCCCCGTCTGCTGTGGATAGTGGATAACCCGCCCTTTGCGGATCTTGTACGCTGCTTGTGGATAACGGCTGCGGAGCGAAAGACTCAGCCTTCCCGGACCACCTTGAAGGAGTCTTCCCCGTCCACTTCGACCGTGTCTCCCGGATAGAGCTTGCGTCCGCGGCGTTCTTCGTTTTCCCCGTTGACCTTGATCAGGCCTTCGGCAATCAGTATTTTGGCGCTGCCTCCGGTGGAGATGCAGTCGGCCAGCTTGAGAAACGTGTCGAGCTTGATATACTCCGTGCGAATCGAAACTTCATTCATCATTTTGCCTTCCTTTCGGGGTTGTGTCAAAAAGAAAAGGCTGGAAGGCTGCAGGGAAGTTCCGTTACTGACCGGTGCTTCACCGGAACTTCCCCTCCGCCTGCTGCCTTTTCTTCGGAATTGGATTTTTGTTCAAAAACCAAAAAAAGTTAGTTGGTCGTCCGGTAAGGGAGGATGATGTACAGGCTGTTGCTGTCGTCCGTCGGCTCGATGATGATCGGGCTCATGACGCCTGTGAACCGGATCGTCAACTGTTCGCTTTCGATGACTTTGAGCACGTCGAGCATGTATTTCGAGTTGAACGACAGACGAAGCTGCTCGCCTTCGAATTCCGCCAACTGGATCTCTTCCTGCACGCGTCCGAGTTCCGTCGAGCTGGACGAAATTTCGATGCCGCCCGCTTCGAGCGTTTGCATGCGCACGATGTTCGTTTTTTCTTCGCGGGACAGCAGGTAGGCGCGGTCGATCGACTCGCTCAGGTTTTTCGTGTCGAGCAGCAGCCGCGTCTTGTGGCTCGAAGGGATGATCTTCGACGTGTCCGGATACAGTCCGTCGAGAATGCGCGAGTAGAACAGGACGCGATCGACTTTGAACAGCACCTGGTTGTCGGCGACGACGATGTCCACGAGTGTGTTCTGGTCCGGAATGATCTTGCTCAGTTCGTTCAGCGTTTTGCCGGAAATGACAACGTTGTTGAATTCCAGATCTTCGGTGCCTTCCAGGCGTACGGTGCGCGTCGCCAGACGGTGACGGTCCGTCGCCACGAATTTGAGCTGCCCTTCTTTGAGGCTCCACATGACGCCCGTCAGAATCGGAGTCGTCTCCTGGGTCGAAATCGAGAACACCGTTTGACGAATCATATGCCGCAGCAGATCGCCGGGTACGGACAAGACCCGATTTTCTTCGATGCTCGGCAGAACCGGGAACTCTTCCGGGTCCAGGCCTACGAGTTGAATATCCGTCGCGCCCGCGCGGATAAAGGTCTGGAATCCGCTGCCCACTTCCATCTCGATCTCCGAGGTCGGCAGCTTTTTGATGATCTCCACGAAAAATTTGGCCGGAAGCACGACGCTGCCGACTTTTTCTACAGCGACGACGGTTTTGTTGTCCTGCTCGGCCGGAATGAACGATTGGATCGAAATGTCCGTATCGCTTGCGGTCAGGGTCACGCCGTGATAAGCCACGTCGAATTTGATCCCTCCGAGAATCGGAATGGTCGTCCGGCTGGAAATGGCTTTGGATACATGTTGAATGGCGTCGCTGAGGTGGGATTTGGAAATGCTGATCTTCATCTCGTCACTCCTGTAATAGATAATATATTCTTTAAGATCTTTATAGTAAAAGTAGTAGGGGCACTGGATATGTGGATAACCTCATAAAAAGCCCGAAAAACATAACAAACTAAGCCTATCCACATGTGTATAAGTTGTGCATAGGCTTTTTGCTTATTCAGGACGGATTTTTGATTTTTTCCGTAAGGCTGTGGACAACTTTGGACAGCTCCTGGTCGATCTTCAACGACCGGGAGATTTTTTCGTGCGCGTGGATAACGGTCGTATGGTCCCGCCCGCCGAAAGCTTCGCCGATTTTGGGCAGCGAGTAATCGGTCAGCTCGCGCGACAGATACATGGCCACCTGGCGGGGAAACGCGATCGCCTTCGTCCGTTTTCTCGCTTTGAAGTCTTCCATCTTCAAGTTGTAATACTCGCCGACCCGCTGCTGGATATCCTGGATCGTAATAATCCGCGGCCGGCTGGAAGGAATGATATCCTTGAGCGCTTCGGCTGCCAGATGGGCGGTCACGTCCTGGTTCGTCAGCGACGAATAGGCGACTACGCGGATCAGCGCGCCTTCGAGTTCACGGATGTTCGTGTCGATCTGATTCGCGATGTACATCATCGCTTCGTTCGGGACGTCCAACTTTTCCGCCCGTGCCTTTTTGCGCAAAATCGCGATCCGCGTCTCCAGATCCGGCGGCTGGATGTCGGTGATCAACCCCCACTCGAACCTCGAACGCAGACGTTCTTCCAGCGTCGGAATCTCTTTGGGAGGCCGGTCGCTGGAAATGATAATTTGTTTGCTCTCCTCGTGCAGCGCGTTGAACGTATGGAAAAACTCTTCCTGCGTCGACTCTTTGCCGGCGATGAACTGGATGTCGTCGATCAGCAGGATGTCGATATTCCGGTACTTGTTCCGGAAACTTTCCCCGCGGTTGTCGCGAATCGAGTTGATGAACTCGTTCGTGAATTTCTCCGAAGAGATGTACACGACGCGGCTGCTCGGATTGTGCTGCAAAATGTAATGGCCGATCGCATGCATCAAGTGCGTTTTCCCCAGGCCGACTCCCCCATACAAAAACAGAGGATTATAGGCTTTTGCCGGCGCTTCGGCGACGGCGAGCGACGCGGCATGGGCAAAGCGGTTGCCCGAGCCGATCACGAACGTGTCGAACGTATATTTCGGATTGAGCATGTTCGTATTCGCCTCGACGCTGACCTGAACGGGCGTCGGCGGCGGCGAAGATTGCCTTTGCAGCGACTCTTCCTCATGTCCGGGTTCTTCGATGACGAACTTGACGGTCACGCTGCGTCCGAGCACGTCGAACGCCACCTGCGCCACCAATTTCGTATATCGGCTTTCCAGCCACTCTACGGCAAACGTTGTCGGGGCCGAGACGGTCAGCGCGCCCTGGGTCAGTTGAATCACTTCCGTTGCTTTGAACCAGGTGTCGAAGCTGGGTTTGCTCAGCTTGGTCTGGATGATCGATAGAATTTGTTGCCACAATTGAGCGGTATGGCTGTCCACAAACTGTCACTCCTTTGAAATCGTACGATGTGGCTTGAGCCGGAGCACCCGCCGAAATTTTTCGGAAATTTGGAAAGCCGAGAGAGGGTTATCCCCACTATCAAGAATAATGGGAACAAAAAAAGAAGGATAAATTGAACTTGTGCACAACCTTATCCACAGACTGTTGATAATATAGAGGCTAAAACCGGATATTCACACCGAAAAGTAATCTAATCATAGCAAAAGAAGCCGCCTATTTCAACGTTTCTCGTTATATTATCCACAATACCAATACCTTGTGCATAATAGATATCCACACCACAAGATATTGTTCATAACGTGTTCAGAAGCGAACTGTGAATAAATCGGCGGACGAAAATTATGCACAGGCCAAAAGGCAATATGGTGGAAAAGTGCATTACGCAAAAACGTTGTTTTGGACGGCAGCCCTTTGCTAGCTTGAAACGCCGATTGTGGATAACTTTCAAAGCGCTGGGAAAGGCCGAGCAAGCAGGCACGCAAGCGGGAAAATCGAAAAAGCCGGGGCAAAAGAGGGAGAGCAGGAAAACGCGAATTGGGGAAGGACGAAATGCGAGGGCGAGGAAGGGAAGCGTGGGAAGACCGCCGCCGCCGAGCGAAAAAGCGGAGAGGGAATCGGAAGAGGGAGAAGGAAGGCATGGAACGGGAGTGGAAAAGAGGGAGGATCGGCCGGGGGAATGTGGCGGGCGCGAGGAGCAGGAAGAACGGTGAGGCACGGCGGGGCCAAAGAGGGAGCAGCGCCGAAAAGGCCGTGAACAGACGCAGCCGATCGCGGCCGAATCTTTTTTTCCAGCGGCTCAAAAGAGGGAGAAGAAAGCGTTCCGGCCGGCCGCGAAATTTACCCTTCCTTATATAGAACCTTTTCGGCCCTTTTTTCGACAGGAAAAAGAGAAGACGATCGCAAGAACTTTGCTTGACTTTGCTGGAAACGCATGATTAAATGATAAAAGGCATGTTCTGCGAGAAGAAGAACGAATGTGTGAAACTATATTGGTTTAGCGATTTTGCAAAACCTGTACTACCTGTAAAAGGAGGTGCTATTGTAATGGGTCCTACTTTCAAACCAAACACCAGAAAGCGCAAAAAGGTGCACGGATTCCGTAAAAGAATGAGCACGAAAAACGGCCGCAAGGTGCTGGCTGCTCGTCGTCTCAAAGGCAGAAAAGTGCTGAGCGCGTAAGTTCAGGCACATGAGCGAAGACCACCTGGAGGTGGTCTTTTTTTTCTTAAACAAAGGGGACGCGAGAAAAGGTGCAAAAAAAGCTACGATTACGAAACCGTGCCGAGTTCACCCGCGTATACCGTCACGGCAAGTCTTTCGCGAACCGGCAGCTGGTCCTGTACTGGTTCCCGAAGCGTGACGTCGAGCAATTTCGCATGGGCGTATCGGTCAGCAAAAAAGTGGGCAATGCGGTCGTTCGCAACCGGATGCGCCGTCTTATGAAAGAAATCGTCCGGCAGCATGCCGACGAAATCATCGACCATCTCGACCTGGTCTTCATCGTCCGCAAGGGCGCGCTCGATCTGGAGTATAAGGAATTGGAGAAGAGCGTCATGCACGTGCTTCGCAAATCCTCGCTGCTCAAACGCAAAGGCCGCGAAACGGGCGGTCCGGGGGTCCGCGGATGAAGCGCTTTTTTGCGTTTCAAATAGCGCGCTAATTATGGTATGATTTTCACAACTGCCGACAGACGGTTCAGCGCGGCAGCAAGCCTCACGGGAGTGCAGGAACATGAAGGTCAAGAGAGGGGTTATCAAGTGTCTCATTTGTTCAAACGCAGAGGCAAGTGGCTGTTCGTTATCGCCGCGGTCCTGCTGATTACCGTCCTTGCGGGCTGTACGCCGACTACGGTGCTGCATACGACAGAAGACTTGAAAAACAGCGGCAGCTTCTGGCAGAGCAACGTGGTGTATTGGTTCGCTCTGGCTCTGGACACGTTCGCCGAATGGTTCGGGGGCGAGTATGGCCTGGCCGTACTGCTGCTCGTGTTGATCGTGCGTACGCTTATTTTGCCGCTGACGATCAAATCGGTCAAAAGCTCCAAAGCGATGCAGAAGATCCAACCGGAAATGCAGAAGCTGAGAGAGCAGTTCAAGGACGATCCGCAGCGCATGCAGCAGGAGCAGATGCGTCTGTTCCAGGAGAACAAAGTCAATCCGGCCGCAGGCTGTCTGCCGTTGATCATTCAAATGCCAATCTTTATCGCCTTGTACAACGCCATCATCTATAACAGCGATCTGGCGCAGCATTCCTTCCTCTGGATGGAACTCGGCAAGCCGGACATTCCGTTGACGCTGTTCGCGGCGGCAACGACTTTCCTGCAAACGTGGCTGATGATGCGTCAGAACCCGGCGCAGCAGCAGGGCCCGATGAAGTTCATGCTGTTCGTGTACCCGGTACTGATCTTCTTCATGGGTTACCAATTCCCGTCCGCCCTCCCGCTGTACTGGGCAATGAGTAACGTCTACACGATCGTGCAAAACTTCTTCCTGTACCGCAACAACGATCCGAAAGCCGCAGCTGCCGTTATCGCGCAGCAGGGCGGAACGAAGTCTGCGGGCAAAAACGGCGGCGTAAGCCTCGCGAAGGGCGCAGGCCCGGTATCGAGCCGTAAAAAGAAAAAGAAAAAACGTTAATTCCTTTTATAGAAAAAGACAAGATAACCATCCAAGCGACGAGCATATGCAGGGACGAAGCGTGAACACAAGGGGGCGCGGATTCGATGACGAGCAAAGTGACGGCTGTGGGAAAAACGGTAGAAGAAGCCATATCGCAGGGGCTGGCTCAGCTCGGCGCCGCGAGGGATCGCGTCGAGGTGAACGTGCTGGAGCATCCTTCCCGAGGATTTCTCGGGCTGTTCGGCGGCCGAAAGGCCAAAGTCGAACTCACGTTGATCCGCTCGAATCGTGCCGCTGCCGATCAGGCGCCGTCTTCCGCCCAAACGGAAGCGGGCAGTCGGCGGGATATGCCCGCCGACGAGCTTGCGCCGCGCCGCGAGCGGCCCAACCCGGCCGCGCCGGCACCCGCGAAGCCGACCGGCGAAGGCGGAACCGACGCGCCGCGCCGGGAACGGCCGAATCCGGCCGCACCGGGCCCTGCAGGGTCCGCCGCCGCGCCGCAGCGGGAAGCGTCGGCATCCGCCGGCGTCCGTCCCGAGGAACGCTACCGGGAAGCGGCCGATTTCATTCGCGACGTGGCCGAGTCGATGGGCCTCGAAGTCGAAGTCGATATCCGCAAGAACCGGGATGGCGGCCTGCTCGACATTTCGGGCCCGGATCTCGGGATGCTGATCGGACGCCGCGGCCAGACGCTGGATGCGCTGCAGCTGCTCGCAAGCGTCGTGGCGAACCGTGATTCGGACAAGTTCATCCGTCTGACGCTGGATGCGGAGAACTTCCGCCGCCGCCGCGCCAAGACGCTCGAAGATTTGGCCGATCGCCTGGCCGAACGCGTCGTTCGCTCACGCAAGGAAGTCGTGCTGGAGCCGATGCCTTCGCAGGAGCGCAAAGTTATCCATGCGCGTCTGCAGAATCATCCCGAAGTCGAGACGGGAAGCCGGGGCGACGAACCGAACCGGCGCGTCGTGATCACGCTCAAATAAGCCGACCGTTCCCGGCGAGCGCCCTCTTTGCCTTTACGGCGAAGGGGGCCTCTGCCGTTTGCGGAGTCGGACACCAACCATTGAATTCGAAGGAAACGGGCTGCGGAAGCTTCCGGGCTCTGCGCGGAACGTCCCGAATCGACGCCGCGCAGCGGCGGAAGCGGTCCGTTTCTTCTTGTATATAGGCATTCGAACGGACATGCCGAGAAAGCGAGGAACAAGCAGATGATTAGCGATACGATTGCAGCGATCTCCACGGCCGTCGGCGAAGGCGGCATTGCCGTGATTCGCGTCAGCGGGCCCGAAGCGGTCGGGGAAGTCAGCCGGTTGTTTCGCGGCGCCAAGCCGCTGACCGAAGTCCCTACCCATACGGTGCATTACGGCTTCATGGTCGATCCCGACACGAAGGAGAAGCTGGAAGAAGTGCTCGTCACCCTGATGCTCGCGCCCAAGTCGTTCACGACCGAAGACGTAGTCGAGATCAGCGCGCACGGCGGCGTCGTCTCGGTCCGGCGCATCATGGAACTGCTGCTGAAGCAGAAGATCCGTCTGGCCGAACCGGGCGAGTTCACGAAGCGCGCGTTCCTGAACGGCCGGATCGACCTGTCGCAGGCGGAAGGCGTTATCGACCTGATCCGCTCCAAATCGGACAAAGCGTTCTCCGTCGCGTTCAAGCAGGTGGAAGGCGATCTGTCCCGCCGCATTCAGGAACTTCGGCAGACGCTGATCGAGACGCTGGCGCATATCGAAGTCAATATCGATTATCCCGAGCATGACGTGGAATCGATGACCTCGCTGTTTATTCAGGAAAAATGCGGAGCCGTGCTGGAAGAAGTCGAACGGCTGCTTAAGACGTCCAATCAGGGTAAAATTTTGCGCGAAGGCATTACGACGGCGATCGTCGGCCGCCCGAACGTCGGCAAATCGTCGCTGCTCAACGCGCTGTCCGGCCAGAACCGGGCGATCGTGACCGATATTCCGGGCACGACGCGCGACGTGATCGAAGAATTCATTACGATCAACAATATTCCGCTCAAGCTGCTCGACACGGCCGGCATCCGCGAGACGCTGGACGTCGTGGAACGGATCGGGGTCGAACGTTCCCGCACCGCGCTGAACGAAGCCGACCTGATCCTGCTCGTGCTCAGCGGCGGCGATCAACTGGACGAAGAAGAAGTCCGGTTGATGGAGCAGATCAGCGGGCGCCAGTCGATCGTCATTTTGAACAAAATGGATCTGCCGCAAAAAATCGAGACGGAAAAAGTGCGCCAGTTCTACAAAGAAGAGCTGATCGTGCCGATGACCGTTAAAGACAGCGAAGGCATCGACCGGCTGGAAGAAGCCATCTCCTCGCTGTTCTTCGCCGGCAAACTCGAAAGCGCCGACCTGACGTACGTGTCGAACGTGCGCCATATCGCGCTGCTGCACCAGACGCAGCGTTCGCTGCGCGACGCGATCGAAGCGGCGGAGATGCTCGTGCCGATCGACATGATCCAGATCGACGTCCGCATGGCCTGGGAACAGCTCGGCGAGATCGTCGGCGATACCGCCCAGGACTCGCTGATCGACCAGATCTTCTCCCAGTTTTGTCTGGGCAAATAAACCGCAGCAGTCTTTTCTTTTACAATTACAGCGAAGTCGGCTTTTCACTTATGCGAACATACAGGCGAAGGCGCTTTTGCCCGCAGCCTTTCTCTACAACTATAGCGAAGCCAGCTTTTCACTTATGCGAACATACAGGCGAAGGCGACTTTGCCCGAAGCCTTTCTCTACAACACAACTATAGCGAAGCCAGTGAACGAGTAAGCGGAATGTCCTGAAGAAGCGAAGCGTTCGCCTCTGTTTTCGGAATATCTCCCTTAGGGAGCCTATTCAAATATTCCGAAAGCAGCAAGCGATCGTAAGGATATTTCGCGGCACGAGTTCACCCAGGCGAGCACCCCTTAAGGAGGGAAAACCAAATGACATACTCAGGCGGAGAATTTGACGTCATCGTCGTAGGAGCCGGACATGCCGGCGTCGAATCGGCGTTGGCCGCGGCCCGGATGGGCTGCAAGACGCTGATGGTGACGATCAACCTCGACATGGTCGCGTTCATGCCCTGCAACCCGTCGATCGGCGGCCCGGCCAAAGGCCATGTCGTGCGCGAGATCGATGCGCTCGGCGGCGAAATGGGACGCAATATCGACAAGACGTTTATCCAGATGCGGATGCTCAACACCGGCAAAGGCCCGGCCGTGCACGCGCTGCGCGCGCAGGCCGATAAATTCGATTATCAGCAGACGATGAAGGAAACGATGGAAAAAGAACGGAATCTCACCATGCGTCAGGGCATGGTGGAAGAACTGATCGTCGAAGACGGCAAATGCGTCGGCGTGCTGACCAAGACCGGCACGCGCTATACCGCCAAGTCGGTCGTACTGACGACCGGCACATACCTGCGCGGCAAAATCATCATGGGCGAGCTGATGTACGAGAGCGGCCCGAACAACCAGCAGCCGTCCGTGCGCCTGGCCGAACATCTGCGCGAGCTTGGTTTCGATCTCGTCCGCTTCAAGACGGGAACGCCGCCGCGCGTGCACAAGGACACGATCGACTTTTCCAAGACCGAGATCCAGCCGGGCGACGACAAGCCGAAGTTCTTTTCCTACGAAACGAAAGGGTCGACCAACGAGCAGCTTCCGTGCTGGCTGACCTACACGTCGCCGGATACGCATCAGATCATCAACGACAATCTGCACCGCGCGCCGATGTTCTCCGGTCTGATCGAAGGTACCGGCCCGCGTTACTGTCCGTCTATCGAGGACAAAGTGGTGCGCTTCAGCGACAAGTCGAAGCACCAGATTTTCCTGGAGCCGGAAGGCAAAAACACGGCCGAGTATTATGTGCAGGGCCTGTCCACCAGCCTGCCGGAAGACGTTCAGCTGAGCATGCTGCGCACGATCGCCGGTATGGAAAAGGTTGAAATCATGCGCAACGGCTACGCGATCGAATACGACGCGATGGTGCCGACGCAGCTGTGGCCGACGCTCGAAACGAAATTGCTGCCGGGCCTGTTCACCGCCGGACAGCTGAACGGAACGTCGGGCTACGAAGAAGCCGCGGGACAAGGCATCATGGCCGGCATCAACGCCGCGCGCAAAGCGCAGGGGCTGGACGGTATCGTGCTCGACCGTTCGCAGGGATATATCGGCGTCCTGATCGACGATCTCGTCACGAAAGGCACGAACGAGCCGTACCGCCTGCTCACTTCGCGCGCCGAATACCGCCTGCTGCTCCGTCACGACAACGCGGATCTGCGTCTGACGCCGATCGGCCGCGAGATCGGATTGATCGGGGAAGAGCGCTATGCAGCGTTCCTCGACAAAAAAGCGAAAGTCGATGCGGAGATCGAACGGCTGCGCAAAACGAAAGTGCATCCCGATCAGGTGAATCCGATGCTTGAACGGATCGGTTCGGCCGTGATCAACAACGGCTCCGACCTGCTGACCATTCTGCGCCGTCCGGAAGTGTCGTACGTCGATATCGAACCGATCGTTCCGACCGAAGTGGCACTGGACGAAGAGATGAAAGACCAGGTCGAAGTGCAGGTGAAATATGCCGGCTACATCGAGAAGCAGATGGCGCACGTGGAACGGTTGAAGAAAATGGAAAAGAAAAAGCTTCCGGAAGATCTGGCGTACGAAGAAGTGCGCGGTCTGGCGATGGAAGCGAAGCAGAAGCTGGCCGCGATTCGGCCGCTGTCGATCGGACAGGCTTCGCGTATTTCCGGCGTAACGCCCGCCGATATTTCGATCCTGCTCGTCTACCTGGAACAGGTTAACCGGGTAGCGGCGGTACGGGGGTAAGCATGGACGAGATACAACAACGGTTCACGGATCGGCTCAAGCCGCACGGGATCGAACTGAACGAACAACAGCTGAAGCAGTTCGAGACGTATTACGAACTGCTGGTCGAATGGAACGAGAAGATGAACCTGACCGGCATTACCGAGCGCGAGCAGGTGTACGAGAAGCATTTCTACGATTCGCTGACGCTGGCCTTTTACGTGAATATGAAAAAGGTGAACAGCCTCGCCGATATCGGCTCGGGCGCCGGCTTCCCCGGCATTCCGCTCAAAATCGCGTTCCCGCACCTGAAATTGTGCATTATCGATTCGCTGAACAAGCGGATTACGTTCCTCAAGGCGCTGTCGGAAGGACTCGGGCTCCAAAATGCCGAGTTCCTGCACGGACGCGCCGAAGAATGGGGACACAAACGCGGCTACCGCGATTCGTTCGATCTGGTGACGGCCCGCGCGGTAGCGCGCCTCGCCGTGCTGAACGAGTTCTGCCTGCCGTTCGTCAAGCCGGAAGGCATCTTCGCGGCAATGAAAGGCACGGACCCGGCTGAAGAAATCGCCGATGCCCAGAAGAGCCTGCGCGAACTGCGCGGCGAGATCGTGGGCGTCGAAGCGTTCCGGCTGCCGTCCGACGACTCGGATCGCCATATTATCCGAGTCTCGAAATTCGCGATTACGCCGTACAAGTATCCGCGTACGCCGGGTCTGCCGATGAAAAAGCCGCTCGTGTAACAGGCTTGTTTCACGTGGAACAGAAGTTCGGATCGAAGCTTCCCCGGCGTCGGGGAAGTTACAGCGCTGCCTTCGGGCGGCGCTTTTTTTGGCTGCGCGCATGGAAGTTTCCATGGGGCGCCGAACAGGTTCGGGGCGGATTCAGGATAGGATTCAACGCAGAAAAGTGATAAACTGGATTTGTCTGTCCGCAGGCTTTTTACAAGGTCGCGGGCAGTTTGCCACTTGGGAAGAAACGGGGGTCCAGACCGCCGGTTGGAACAAAGATACACGCTGCAAAAGACGGCAGGAGCAGGCTTGGCGGACGGCAGATCCGGCGGAAAAAGACGGCAGCCCAAGATGCGGGGGGAACGCATCGGCGGCCGGACTCCGCAGAGATCGCTGCCCGGCCGGGCCGGGAGTTGAAATTTCTTGGGAACGCCGGCGCATCATGCCGTTTTCCCGGAATGGGTGGTCATGTTCGGAATGAAAGAGCAATTTTCCAGGTTATTCGGGCTGACGGAACGTTCGGCCGGAGACGAAGTCAAACAGATCCCGATCGACGAGATCGTGAGCAGTCCTTACCAGCCGCGAACGATCTTCGACGAAGCCAAGATCGAAGAGCTGTGCCAGACGATTCGAACGCACGGCGTCATTCAGCCGATCGTCGTTCGCCTGCGCGGCGGCAAGTACGAGATCATCGCCGGCGAACGGCGCTGGCGCGCCGTGCGGAAGCTCGGCCTTCCGGCCGTTCCGGCGATCGTGCGCGAGTTCAACGATTCGCAGACGGCTTCGATCGCGCTGATCGAAAATTTGCAGCGCGAAGGGCTGACGGCGATCGAAGAAGCGGCCGCTTACGAGAAGCTGATCGAGCTGCATCAGCTGACCCAGGAAAGCCTGGCCCAGCGTCTCGGCAAAAGCCAATCGACGATCGCCAACAAGCTGCGCCTGCTGCAGCTGCCGGAGCCGGTCAAGCTGGCGCTGATGGAGCGCAAAATTACGGAACGCCATGCCCGCGCGCTGCTGCCGCTCGGCAGCGGCGAACTTCAACTCAAGCTGCTGAAAGAAATCGTCGACAAAGAGCTGAACGTGAAACAGACGGAAGCCCGGGTCGCTTTTTACAAAGAAGCCGTGCCGGTCAAAAAGTCCAAGCGCGTCTCCTACACCAAAGACGTGCGGCTTGCGCTGAACACGATCCGTCAGTCGATCGACATGGTATCCGGATCGGGCCTGGATATTCGCACGACGGAAGCCGACCAGGGGGATCACTACGAAATCGTGATTCGGATTCCGAAGCAGACCTGATTGCGGAAATCAAATGCCAACCGAGGTGAATCCGATTGTCCAAAATCATAGCAATCGCCAACCAGAAAGGCGGAGTCGGCAAGACGACGACGTCTGTCAATCTGAGCGCGGGCCTGGCCAAGCTGGGCAAGCGCGTGCTGCTGATCGATACCGATCCGCAGGGCAACACGACAAGCGGGGTCGGCATCAATAAAGCCGACGTAGAACGGTGTATCTATGATATTCTGATCAACGAAGCCGATCCCCGGGAAGTGATCGTGCCTACGCCGATCGCAGGGCTCGACGTTATTCCCGCCACGATTCAACTCGCCGGCGCGGAGATCGAGCTGGTACCGATCGTCTCGCGGGAACTTCGGCTCAAGAAAAGTATCCATGCGGTCAGACAGGACTACGATTACGTCATCATCGATTGCCCGCCCTCTCTGGGTATCCTGACGATCAACTCGCTGACGGCCGCCGACTCGGTCCTGATTCCGATCCAATGCGAATATTACGCGCTGGAAGGCTTGAGCCAACTGCTCAACACGGTGCGTCTCGTACAGAAGCATCTCAATACGGAGCTCCAGATCGAAGGCGTGCTGCTGACGATGCTCGACGCGCGGACCAATCTCGGCCTGCAGGTCATCGAAGAAGTGAAGAAGTATTTTCAGGACAAAGTATACGAGACGATCATTCCGCGCAACGTGCGTCTGAGCGAAGCGCCTTCGCACGGCCAGACCATCATGACCTACGATCCCCGGTCCAAGGGAGCGGCGCACTATATGGAGCTGGCAGAGGAAGTGTTGATCAATGAATAAAAAAATCGGCAAAGGGCTCGGCCGCGGGCTGGATGCGCTTATCCCTTCGTTATCGGTAGGGGAAAACGATCCGATCGTCGATATTCCGCTGGACCGGCTGCGCGCCAATCCGTATCAGCCGCGGCATCACTTCGACGAAGACGGGCTGCGCGAACTGGCCGAATCGATCCGCCAGCACGGCGTGATCCAGCCGATCATCGTGCGCAGCGTGCTCAGAGGCTACGAGATCATCGCCGGCGAACGCCGGACACGCGCTTCGGCGCTGGCGGGCAAAAGCCGTATTCCGGCTGTCGTGCGCGAGTTTAGCGATCAGCAGGTGATGGAGATCGCGCTGATCGAGAACGTGCAGCGGGAAAATCTGAACGCGATGGAGATCGCGGTCGCTTACCAGTCGCTGATGGACGAGTTCAAAATGACGCAGGAAGAGCTGTCCGCCAAAGTCGGCAAGTCCCGTTCGCATATCGCGAATTTTCTGCGGCTGCTGTCGCTGCCGGACGAAGTGAAAGAGCATGTTTCACGTGGAACGCTCTCGATGGGCCATGCGAAAGCGATCGTCGGCCTCAAAAATCCGGCGTTCCAAATCGAGCTTGCCGAAAAAGCGATGCGCGAAGGCTGGAGCGTGCGGGAGCTGGAAGAAGCGGTGCAGGAACTGGGCACGAAATCCGGCGGCACGGTGAAAAACAAAACGAAAAAGCGCGATCCGTACATCGCCGACGTGGAAGATTCGCTGCGCGAACATTTCAAGACGACGGTCAAGATCAAACCGGGCAGCAAAGAAAAAGGTAAGATCGAACTGAGTTATTACGACCAGCAGGATTTGCAGCGGCTGCTTGATCTGCTGCAATAAAGTCCACGGCCAGAAGCCGCCGCCATACAATCCGCGTTGATCCGAAGAACGGATTCGATCCGCGAAAAAATTCCTTCATTATATACGGAATACACGGAAGGGAGGGAAGCCGAACATGGAACAGACCGACAAGCCGGTGATCTATCTGGATCATGCGGCGACTTCCTGGCCGAAGCCGGCTTCCGTGCTTGCGGCCATGGAGCATTCGATGCGCGAAGAAGCGGCTAACCCGGGACGGGGCGGCCATCGCATGGCGGTCTCGGCCGGCCGGGTGCTCGTACGCACGCGCATGCTGCTCGGCCGGCTGTTCGGCGTGCCGAATCCGAGCGATATCGTCTTCATGCCGAATACGACGGCAGCGCTCAACCAGGCGATCAAAGGACTGCTGCGTCCGGGCGACCACGTCATCTCCACGATGACCGAGCACAATTCCGTGCGCCGTCCGCTGGAGTATATGCGGCGGGAATGCGGTGTGCAGGTCGATTACGTACCGGCGGACGAAGCGGGGCGGATCGATCTGGACGGGCTGTCGGCGCTCTGCCGGGCAAACACGCGGCTGATCGTATGCAATCACAGCTCGAATCTGCTCGGAAGCATTCTTCCTGTCGCGGACATCGCCGAGATCGCGCGCAGCCGCGGAGCCTTACTGCTGGTCGACGCCGCGCAGAGCGCGGGCGTGCTCGATATCGACGTCGGCCGCCTCGGGATCGACCTGCTGGCTTTTCCCGGGCACAAAGGGCTGCTCGGTCCGCAGGGCACCGGCGGGTTGTATATCCATCCGTCGATCGACCTTCTGCCGCTGATCCACGGCGGAACAGGCAGCCAATCCGAAGAAGCCGACCAGCCTTCGGTGCGTCCCGACCGCTACGAAGCGGGCACGCCCAACACGGTCGGCATCGCCGGATTGGGAGCGGGAGTCCGGCATGTGCTGGCGGAAGGGCCGTCCGTTATCGGGCGCAGGGAATGGGAGTTGACGCAGGAGTTAATGGGACATTTGTCCGCTGTAGAAGGACTATCTTTGCTCGGGCCCAAGCCGGGCGAACCGAGGACAGGCATCGTCTCCTTCACGCTGCAGGGAATCGATTCCGCCGAGATCGCTTTTCGGCTGGACCGCGAATACGGCATTGCCGTGCGCGCCGGGTATCATTGCACGCCGCTTGCGCATCGGGCGGCCAAGACGATCGACGGCGGGGCGGTCCGCAGCAGCGTAGGGTTCGATACGACCGGGACAGAGACGGAAGCATTGGCGCAGGCCGTTCGGGAAATCGCGCGCTCCGTTTCCCGTTGATCCACCGGGAATTTTGTAAAAGACGGCTCTTGCGAAGCGGGCGAGCGCGGCCAAGCGGATCTTCCGCTTGTGGGAGCAGCCGTGTAGGGTGCGCTCAAATCGGGTAAATACCGAAAATGCACCCTCCTGCGCGTATATTCGACGGAAGCCGCAAGCGCCGATTTTACAAACTTCCACTAGACAAGCGACAGAAGGGAAAGAGTCGAAGCATGGCAGAATTGAATGAGTTGATTGCGCAACAATTATTTGGGGTCGTGGCCGTTCTGGCGGTATTGGTTATCCTCCTTCTGATCATCGTGTTGGCCCAGTCCGTCAAAGTGAGCCGGCTGCGCAAGCGTTACGAACGCATGATGGCGGGCGCGGGCGTGGAAGATCTGGAATCGCTGCTGCTGAATTTGAAAATGCAGACCGATTCGGTGGAAGACGAGCAGGAGAAGCAGCGCCGCGCGATGACGTTGATCGAGCAGCGGCAGCGGATGGCGAAGACGAAGCTCGGCATGAAGCGCTACAATGCTTTTTCCGACCAGGGGAGCGATCTCAGCTTCTCGTTCGCGCTGCTCGACGAGCTGGACAACGGCATCGTCATCAGCGGCCTGCACAATCGGGACAGCTCCTACGTGTACGCCAAGCCGCTTGAGCAGGGCGCTTCGAAGTACGCGCTGTCCGCGGAAGAAAAAGAAGCGGTCGAACTGGCACGCCGGGAGGGAACGCGGTGAACGGGGAGCTGCTTGTAATGGCGTTCGATTCTTCCCAGCAGGCGCTGCGCGCCGAGATGCTGCTCGAAGAACAGCAGATCGGCTTCGAACTCATTCCGACGCCCGGAGAGATTACGGCCGGCTGCGCGATGAGCTTGTCTTTTGCCGAATCCGGGCTGGAACCGGTCCTTGCCGTCGTCCGGCGGGAGCATGTCGAGATTCGCGGCATCTTCCGCAAAAACGGCGCGGGATACGATCGACAGGTGTAAATCGACTCGAATGAAATGCCCGCGCCCGGAAGACACCCCTCTACGTAATAAGGGGATGTTCTCCGGGCGCGGTGTCAGAAAGGAGAGCTGAAATGAGCTATGGATTTTTGAATGTCTTAACGGCTGCGGCCGCGGCAGCGGGAGGTACGACCGACACCGGCACGAACGACGCTAACGCCGTGCCGGAAGAGCCCAGCACGCCGATCGATTCGGTCCAAAAAGCGGTGTCGTTCACCGAAGGACTGTGGAACAAGCTGACGGATGCCGCGACCTGGATCGGCCTGGCCGATACGGCGCTGCGCATCGTGCTGATCATTCTGCTGGCGCAGATCGCGATCCGCCTGACGTACAAGATCATCGACCGGGCGCTGCTGCGGCAAAAAGAAGACGCCGGCGACAGCAAGTTCCGCGTCAAGCCGAGACGGTTCGTGACGATCGGCAAGCTGCTGAAAAATATGGTGGTCATCGTGCTCAACTTCATGATGATGCTGCTCATCATCTCGGAGCTTGGTTACAATCTGGCTCCGCTGATCGCCGGGGCCGGCGTGATCGGCCTCGCAATCGGCTTCGGCGCACAAAGCCTCGTCAAAGACGTTATTACCGGATTCTTCATCGTGTTCGAAGATCAGTTCGCGGTCGGGGACGTCGTGCAGATCACGACGTTCAAAGGCACGGTCGAAGTGATCGGCCTGCGGACGACGCGGCTGCGCAACTGGAACGGGGAAGTGTACGTCATCCCGAACGGCATCATTACGAACGTGACGAACTTCTCGCTCGCCGACGCCAAAGCGGTCATCGATATCCCGATGAGCGCGGAACGTCCGCTGGACGAAGCGACCCATCTGGTAGCCCGTTCGCTGGAAAAGGTGCACGACAAAAACGCCAAAGTATTGGCGCCGCCGAACATCCTCGGGGTGCAGGCGATGACGACGGGCGAGTACACGCTGCGCATCTCGGTCAGCTGTTCGCCGAATGCCCAGGCGGAGGTCGAGAGCATGATCCGCGGAGAGATCAAGCGGGCCATGGAACGCGACGATGCGCTTAAGCAGGCGCTGGCCGAAGAATCCGAGCGCAAAGCGCATACGGAAGAAGAAGCCAAAGCCAAGCCGGAAGAAGCATCCAAAGCGGAAGCGGCACCGGCGCCGGTGCGGCAAAATCCGGAAGGACCGGGCAAACCGGAGTCCGAGAAGACGGATGCGGAGAAAACGCCGAATACGGAAGACAAACCGCATTCGGCGCAGTAAGGAAAAGGGGGGGTCCGGTTGGAACGCAAAGTATTCGCTCTGGGGGACATCGTACAGATGAAAAAGCCGCACCCGTGCGGCAGCAACGAAATGGAGATCATTCGCATGGGCATGGACATCCGCATCAAATGCACCGGCTGCCAGCACAGCGTCCTGATCCCGCGCGCGAAGTTCGAGAAGAACATGAAGAAAGTGCTGAGATCCGCCGAAGCGGAAGAACGGCAGGAATAACGGCGCGCAGACCGCGCGCCGGCTTGGGGACCAGGTCCGGAACGCCGTATGGCCGCTTCGATAAGCCGAAGTGCCGCGGTATTCCGGGCTTTTTTGCCCCATCAAATACTTTTCGAAAAAAATCGGTAAAGCGCTTGATTTCATCCGCAGCTTACTATATAATAAATCTTGTTGTGAAACTTGCTTCGTGGAGAGGTACCCAAGAGGCCCAAGGGGGCTGACTCGAAATCAGTTAGGCGTGTCAAAGCGTGCGTGGGTTCGAATCCCACCCTCTCCGCCATATTTTACTCAGACTAACGACCATGGGTCGTTTTTTTGTTTTTACGGGCTGGAAGTTTCTGTTGCTTGCGACAGAGTAGTCTGGTATAATAATACGGTCCGGGCTTACAGCCCGTTCCTTGCTCCCAACCCGATTGGGGGCCTTAGACCAAAAGGAGGTGAAACATATGCGTAACTATGAAGTGATGTACATCATTCGTCCAGACGTTGAACAAGAAGCGGTAGACGCTGCTATCAATAAATTTTCTGGCGTTATCACTGACGGTAACGGCGAAATTACCAAGCACGATGCTATGGGTAAACGCCGCCTCGCGTATGAGATCAAGAAATTCCGTGATGGATTCTACGTTCTGACTAACTTTACGGCAGCGCCGGAAGTCATTCTCGAACTTGAACGCATCATGAAAATTTCCGATGATGTCATCCGCTATCTCATTACCGCAGTACCAACGAAGTAATCGTCGAACCTAGAGCCTGATGCCAAGCGCGGCGGATTCGCCGCTGCGCGGCACAGGCTCCACCGGCAAAGGAGGGGACCGAGATGTTGAACCGAGTCATTTTGATCGGCCGGCTGACACGTGACCCTGAGCTGCGGTACACGCCTGCGGGCGTAGCCGTAACCCAGTTTACGATTGCAGTCGACCGTCCGTTTACGAGCCAGGGTGGAGAACGCGAAGCGGACTTCATTCCGGTAGTCACCTGGCGCCAACTGGCGGAGACCTGCGCAAACTACTTGCGTAAGGGACGTCTGACGGCGGTGGAAGGCCGTATTCAAGTACGGAACTACGAGAATAACGAAGGCAAACGTGTATACGTAACCGAAGTTATTGCCGATAATGTCCGTTTCCTGGAATCGCCGAACCGCGAAGGCGGCGGCGGATCGGGCCGCGAAGAGTCGTCTTCCAATGGAGGCGGCAACAGTGGCAGCAGCAATAGCGGCGGCGGAAATCGTCCCGAACCATCTTACGGTGGTGGCGGAGGCGGCGGAAATCGCGGCGGCGGCAGCCAAGCTCCTCGTGGAGGCGGCAGCAGCAACAATCAGGATCCTTTTTCCGATGACGGAAGACCGATCGATATTTCGGATGACGACCTGCCATTCTAACAACAGAAAGGACTGAATACAATGAGCTTTAGACAACGTGATGCCGGAGACGGCGAAAGACGTCCTAGCGGCGGCCGTCGTGGCCGCAACAAGCGTCGTAAAGTGTGCTATTTCACTGTAAATAAGATCACTTTCATCGACTATAAAGATACGGACCTGCTCCGTAAATTTATCAGCGAGCGCGGCAAAATCTTGCCTCGTCGTGTAACAGGCACAAGCGCGAAATACCAGCGCATGCTGACTGTTGCCATCAAACGTTCGCGTCAGGTAGCCCTGCTGCCTTACACGACAGAATAGAATCAATGCCCAAGAGACGATCGGCCTTTGCCGTTCGTCTCTTTTTTTTGCGTTCGGGCAGATCGTTTACCGCGACAAAAAAAGCTGTACAAATATCGAAACGTTCTTATAATAGAAGGAAAACTAAAAAGCCTCTACCCGTAAAGCTACTGCCTGCCACCGAACCGTGACAAAAAAGACTATTCTTTTTCCAGCAGTATGCTAAAATGAAAAAACTCCCTATTTTACGGTCTTCTTTCTCAAATCTTTTCTGGCATCGTACTTATTTGTTAGTTTACCTAACATGAAAAGGAATTTTGCTTGCATGAATGTTGCGAAAAGGTTTCATTCGTGTACATTTATCCGTGTTTTTATGCACAAAAGAGATAAAAGATGCAGATTAAACTTTGAAATATCGGAGAAAAAGGGTTTTTACCGCAAAAAAAGTGTTGACGTGAGTATATTTTACACGTAGTATTTACATTAAATTTACCGTTGGTTCATTAAGGACATGCGCTAAAGCAAGCCCTGGTGCGGTTTTGAATCGACCAAAGGTTAAATGTAAAGGCCCGTAGATGTTTTATACATTTATGCTAAGCCGTCATTGCCGCGAACGAGTCATCTTCCGGCAGGCTGCCGACTTGGCGCCAGAGAGAAGCAGTTACGGTCCGCTTGTCACCCGTCGTCAAAGGTTAGTACGAAATAATCAGAGCGCTTCGCGATTTCCGATTATTTTCATAGCTTTTACAGCTTTTAAACTTCGATTAGGGGGATCTACATGAAAAAGAGATTATCTTTGATGCTCGTGACGATTATGGCCTTCGGTTCCATTCTGGCTGCTTGCGGCGGTGGAGAAGAAGCGGCAGCACCCGCAGACAACGGTACGGAAGCAACGGCACCGGCCGATAACGCCGGAGAGACAGGCGAGACCGGAACCGAACCTGCGGAAGGCGGCGAAAGCGCGATCGGCCTGACGGAAGCGGAAGACATGAGCATGAACCCGGCTCCCGCATTGGCCCGTACCGATTCGGCCATCCTGGGAACGGTAGCGCCGCAGGGCGTATTCAATCCGCTGTTCCAACAGACGGCGTATGACGTAGCCATCGACGATACAATCTTCTCTTCCATGATCAAAATCAAAGCTGACGGCACGTACGAGAACGACCTGGCCGAAGAAATCGAAATTTCCGAAGACAACAAAACATATACGTTCCACCTGCGCGACGCGAAATACAGCGACGGCACTCCGGTAACGGCCAACGATTACCTGTTCACGATGAAAATGTACATGGATTCGAGCTATGACGGACAATCCGATCCGCTGAGCTGGAACGTCGTGGGCGCCAAAGAATACAACGCAGGCACAGCCAAGGAAATCTCCGGCATCAAAGTCATCGACGACAAAACGGTATCCGTTACGGTCAGCGATTACGACGCGATGACCCAGATCAACCTCGGCGCAGTAGCACCGATGTCCGAAGCTTACTACGGAGCCGGCTACAAACAGGGCGACCTGAGCAGCGTCAAGCAGCTCAACAACAAGCCGATGGGATCCGGTCCTTACAAGCTGACGAAGTACACGGCAGGTCAGGAAGTGGATCTGCAGGCGAACGAGAACTACTACGGCGACAAAGCCAAAATCCCGAACCTGATCTACAAAGTAACGACCGATACGACGAACATGGCGATGCTGCAGTCCGGCGAGACGGATCTCGATAACGTAACCGTTAACGAAGACAACGTCGAAGAACTGAAAAGCATGGGCTTCCTGGACGTCAACGTATTGAAAAACAACGGCTACGGCTATGTGGCGATGAACAACAAAAACCCGCTGTTCTCCGACAAAGCCGTGCGTCAGGCGCTGACTTTCGGTCTGAACCGCGCCGAAGTCGTCGAAGCGGCTTACGGTCCTTATGCCGAAGTCATCAACATCCCGCAATCCGACGTTTCGTGGGCTTACACGGCTGACGGCATCGAAGCGTACGACTACGATCCGGAAAAAGCGAAATCGATGCTCGACGAAGCCGGTTGGACCGTAGGGGCCGACGGCATCCGCGAAAAAGACGGCAAGAAATTCGAGATCAACTTCTCCGCAACGGCAGACAACCCGGTCGTTGACGCGCTGATCCCGATCATGACGGAAAACTATGAAGCGCTGGGCATCAAGCTCGTGACCGAAACGCTCGACTTCAACGCCATCATGGAGAAAAAAGACAAAGGCGACTACGATATGTTCTTCGCCGCCTGGGGCCTGACTCCGGACCCGGACACGACCGTGTACATCACGGACGGCGCGCAGAACAACTCCGGCTATTCGAACCCGGCCGTAGACGAACTGTACGCAAAAGGCAAAAAAGAGCTGGATCTCGAGAAGCGCAAAGCGATCTATGCCGAAGCTTACCAAACGATCAACGAAGACGCTCCTGAAATCCTGATGTACCAAAGAACGAACATGCTGGCCATCAACGGCAGACTCGACGGCTGGGACGTGACTCCTTACAAGGAATACCAACACAGCTTGAACCAAGTCGAAATCGCCCAGTAATCAGCGACGGCCCAGGCCGATATTTGGACATCCGATATGCTCAGCTCAAGAGAGCTGGGCATATCGATTTATATGCCAGAAGGAGACGAGTCAATGAGTCAGTACATCATCCGGCGGCTGCTGCAGATGATCCCGACTTTGATCGGTATATCGATCATTGTTTTTGCCATTTCACAAATGGTTCCGGGAGACTATATCACCGCATCCCAGAATCCGAACATGTCCGCCGAACGCGCAGAACAGCTGCGGGCTATTTACGGACTGGACAAACCGGCCGTACAGCAATATTTCATTTGGGCCAAAAACATGTTGACCGGCAACCTGGGGGATTCGTTCCAGCATAAGATGCCCGTTACCGAAGTCATCAATACGTATGTATGGAACTCGTTCATTATCGCTTTCGTCACGTTGATCCTGAGTTGGGTCATCGCCGCTTTCGTCGGTGTGTTTTCCGCGCAATTCCAGTATTCGTTTTTCGATAAAGTCGTGACCCTGCTCGTGTTCCTGCTGATGTCGCTGCCTTCGTTCTTCATCGGGCTGCTGGCCATCAAATATTTCGCTCTCGATTTGAAATTATTTCCGACCGGTGGGATGACAACGGCCGGATTGAATGCCAGCGGTTGGGCTTACATCAAAGACGTTGCTGGCCATATGGTACTTCCCGTAGCGGTGATGACGACGCTGAGCATCGGCGGATTGACCCGTTATTTCCGCACCGGCATGCTCGAAGTCGTGCGCCAGGATTATATTCGTACCGCGCGCGCCAAAGGTCTCAAAGAACGCACGGTCATTTTCAAGCACGCTTTCCGCAACGCCCTGCTTCCTGCGATCACCCTGCTCGGATTCGAACTGCCTGCCTTGTTCGGCGGCGCGATGATCCTCGAACGCGTCTTCACCTGGCCGGGTATCGGTCAGATTTATCTGGCTTCGATCAATCTGCGGGATTATCCGCTGATGCTTGGATTCACGATGTTCCTGGCGGTATTGACGCTTCTCGGGAACCTGATTTCCGATATTCTGTACGGGGTTGCCGACCCGAGAATTCGTCTAAAGTAGGAGGAGATTGAAAGTGGAACAGCCGCAAAATCGCATGGAGCAGCTTCAGGAGCAGCTCAAAATCGTCAAACCCGAATCTCCGTGGAAAATCGCGATCCGGCGGTTTTCCAAAAATAAATTGGCTCTGATCGGCCTGTTCATTCTCGTTCTGATGTTCCTGCTTTGTTTTGTCGGACCGTTGTTCTCGCCGTACGAGCTGAACCAGACGAACGTCCGCAACAAAAACCAGGCGCCGAACGCTTCGTATTGGCTCGGTACCGACAAGCTCGGCCGCGACATCCTGCTGCGCGTCATGCTGGCCGGACGAATCTCGCTGACCGTCGGCCTCGTGGCAACGGCGATCTCCGTGGCGATCGGCGCCACGCTCGGCGCGGTCGCGGGCTTCTATAGAAAATACGCCGATACGATCATCATGCGGATCGCCGACATTTTCCTCGCCCTGCCGACGCTGCCGATCCTGATCACGCTCGGCGCGATCCTGTCCGACCTCAAGGTCGACCCGGGCCAGCGGATTTACTTCCTGATGCTGATCATCGGCCTGCTCGGCTGGGTCGGCCTGGCCCGCCTCGTGCGAAGCCAGATCCTGACGCTGCGCGAGCAGGAGTTCATGCAGGCGACCGAAGCGTTGGGCCTGCGCGACAACCGGAAAATTTTCCGCCATCTGCTTCCGAACACCGTGCCGATCATCATCGTCTCTGCGACGCTCGGCGTCGCCGGAGCGATCCTGACCGAATCGGCGCTCAGCTTCCTCGGCCTCGGGGTCGTTCCGCCTACGCCGTCGTGGGGCAACATGATCACCGCGGCGAACAGCCTGATCGAATTCCGCAAAAGACCGTGGACGTGGATTCCTCCCGGCATCTGTATCCTTGTGACTGTTACGGCAATCAACCTGATCGGCGACGGTCTGCGCGACGCGCTCGATCCGAAAATGAAAAATAGATAAGCAGTCCCATACTGAAAAAGTAGGAGAGACGAAATGGCCAAAGAACTAGTCGCATTCCGAAACCTCGAGACCCATTTTAAAACGTCCGCGGGCACCGTCAAAGCGGTTAACGACGTCAGTTTTTCCATTCGCGAAGGCGAGACGCTCTGCGTCGTCGGCGAGTCCGGCTGCGGCAAAAGCGTGACGGCCATGTCCTTGATGCAGCTGATCGAATCGCCTCCGGGCAAAATCGTCGGCGGCGAGATTCTGTTCGAGGGCAAAGACCTGCTCAAGCTCAGCAAAAAGGAAATGAGCCGTCTGCGGGGCAACGACATCGCGATGATCTTCCAGGAGCCGATGTCTTCCCTGAACCCGGTCTTCACGATCGGCAAGCAGATCTCCGAACCGCTGCTGCACCATTTGACGATGTCCCACAAAGAAGCGAAGGCGCGCGCGATCGAACTGATTACGATGGTCGGCATTCCGCGTCCCGAGAAAATCTACGATTCGTATCCGCACGAACTGAGCGGCGGCATGCGCCAGCGGATCATGATCGCGATCGCGCTGAGCTGTAATCCGAAGCTGCTGATCGCCGACGAGCCGACCACGGCGCTCGACGTGACGATCCAGGCCCAGATTCTCGACTTGATGCGCGATATCAAAGGCAAGATGAACACCGCGATCATGATGATCACGCACGACCTCGGCGTCGTGGCCGAAATGGCCGACTTCGTCGTCGTCATGTACGCCGGCAAAGTGATCGAAGAAGCGTCGGTACTGGAACTGTTCCGGGAACCGAAGCATCCGTACACGCAGGGCCTGCTCAAAGCCAAGCCGATCATCAACCAGCGCCAGGAGCGGCTGTATTCGATTCCGGGCCAGGTCCCGAACCCGGTCGATCTCGGAGACAACTGCCACTTCCACGACCGCTGCGAATTCTGCATGGAGATTTGCAAAGTCAAGACTCCGCCTCTGCGCGCGCATGCGGACGGACACAAGACGGCCTGCTGGCTGTACGAAGAGGAGGGACAGCGCAATGAGCGAAACGCCGGTTCAGTCGAAGCAAGAGCCTAACAGCGGACACGGCCAACCCCTCGTTCAGGTCGAGAACCTGAAAAAGTACTTCCCGATCACGGGCGGCGTGTTCCAGCGCCGCGTCGGCGACGTCAAAGCCGTCGACGGCGTATCCTTCACGATCAACAAAGGCGAATCGTTCGGCCTCGTCGGCGAGTCCGGCTGCGGCAAAAGCACGATCGGCCGCACGCTGCTGCGCCTCAACGACAAAACGGACGGCAGCGTTCACTTCGAAGGGCGCGACCTGCATAAGCTGTCCAAGTCCGAGCTGCGCCATATGCGCACCAAAATGCAGATCGTGTTCCAGGACCCGTTCAGCTCGCTGAATCCGCGGATCAAAGTCGGCGACGCGATCGGCGAAGCGCTGCTGGATCACGGCCTCGCCAGCCGCCAGGACATCAAGGAACGCGTCATCGAGACGATGAAGATTTGCGGCCTGGCCGATTACCATTACGACCGGTTCCCGCACGAATTTTCGGGCGGCCAGCGTCAGCGCATCGGGATCGCCCGCGCGCTGATCATGGACCCGGAATTCATCGTCGCCGACGAGCCGGTCTCCGCGCTCGACGTGTCGATCCAGGCACAGATCATCAACCTGATGAGCGATCTTCAGCGCGAGAAGCAGCTGACGTACCTGTTCATCTCCCACGATCTCAGCGTGGTCGAACATTTGTGCAACCGCGTGGGCGTCATGTACCTCGGCACGATGATGGAAATGGCGCCGACGGACGAGCTGTTCAGCAATCCGCTGCATCCGTACACCAAAGCGCTGATGTCCGCTATTCCGGTGCCGGACCCGACGCTCAAGCGCGAACGCATCGTGCTGCAGGGCGATATTCCGAGCCCGGCGAATCCGCCGTCCGGCTGCAAGTTCCATACCCGCTGCCCGATCGCTTCGGATATTTGCAAAGAGCAGGTGCCGGAGTACCGCAATATGGGCAACGAACATTTCGTGGCCTGCCACTTTGCCTGAGCTTTCGGCCTGACCGCTTCGGCGTCGGGTACGCGTTCTCAATCCCGGCCGATATTCGAGCATTCGCTCGAATATCGGCTTTTTTGTGCGTTTTTCCACCGCCGGCTTCTCTCTGGTTGAGTGCGTTTGGCGTGCGAATCGGTTAACCGAAACGGGAACATTACGCGAAAAAAGCGTCGTTTTCGAAAAATTCGGGTAATTTTTGATTTTTGCAGACTAAATTCCGTTTTCGTACGTCTATAGAAGTAATGAGGGGAGCGGATCGGGTCATGAGCGGTGGAATTTGGAAAAAAGGCATACTTGTCGTGCTGGTCGCTGCGCTGCTGCTGATTCCCCAGCAGCTGCTGGCCGGACGTCCCAAAGTCGAAGCGGCAGCCGCCGTTCTGATCGATGCGCGGACAGGGAAAGTGCTGTGGCAGGTGGAAGGCGACCGGGCGCTGCCCGCTGCCGGAATGTCGCAGCTGATGACGCAGTGGCTGATCCTCGACGCCGTCCGCAGCGGGCGGGTCGACTGGGAAGATTCCGTTCGCGTCGGAGGCAAAAAGCAGGCCGTGCAGGTCTCAAGCGGCCACGGCAGCCGGTCCGATGCCGGGCTGATGCTGCGCGCCGACGACAAAATCCCGCTGAACGAACTGTTCATGGGACTCGCGGTGTCGTCTTCCGGCGAAGCCGGACAGGCTTTGGCCCGGTACACGGCCGGATCTGAAGCTTCGTTTGCCTGGATGATGAACGAGAAAGCGCACCGGATCGGCTTGTCCGCTTCGACGCTGTTCAAGCCCGACCGGGCGGGAACAGCGGACGCCGATGCGCAAGAACTTCCGGGCGGCAGCCGGATCACGGCCAAAGACGCGGCGGTGATGTGCCGGGAGTTGATTCAGTCGCATCCGGAGATGCTGCGGATGTCCTCGGTGACGCAGACGGAGATCCGCTCGCGCGGCATCTACCTGACGAACCGCAACGCGATGCTGCCGGACTTCGCCGGTCCGCATGCCTACCGCGGCATGGACGGACTCAAGGCTTACGGTTCGGACAAAGACGGTTATTCGCTGGCCGGCACGGCGCAGCGGGGCGACCAGCGGTTGATCGTGGTCATTATGGGCGCGGAGAGCCGGGAGAAAAGTTTCCAGGCCGCCGGCCGTCTGCTCGACTACGGCTATGCGCGCTCCGGATCGTTCGCGGAGCGGGCCGCTTCCTGGCTCAAACTCGTGTAATCCGCGGCCCTTTCGCGGCGAAGACCCCCAATCGCAAATCGAAATTCCTGCATCAGCGGCCGCTTCCGGAACCGCTGATTTTTACTTTCTGCACCCACTTTACGCTATAATAGAAAGGCGGACCGGCAAACCGGAATCCGGCGCGATTAAGGCTGCCGTTTTCGGGGTGATGAACAGGAGAATATTCATTTGCCGCCGAGTTCAACAATAGAGAAGGAGAAATCCGTTATGAATATTGCTTTTTTCCTGCTGCCGAAGCATGAGGTTGCGTTCGTCACGATCGATGCGACGCTTCGTCAGGTTATTGAACGCATGGAACATCACCGCTACACCGCCATTCCGATTATCGACAAGGAAGGCGAATACGCCGGTACCGTGACCGAAGGAGATATCCTCTGGCATATGAAGCATTCCGAGGGCCGCATCACTTTTGAGAACGCTTCACGTTTTACGTTGAAGGAAGTGCCGCTGCGCATGAACAATAAGCCCGTCTCGATCGAATCGGACATGGCCGATCTGATCAATTTGTCCAAAACGCAGAACTTCGTGCCGGTCGTCGACGACCGCGGCCGCTTTATCGGCATCGTCCGCCGCAGCCAGATCATCGAATACTGCGCAAGCTTCGTCGCCAAGCATAACGGTGCCGCGCAGAACCGCTGACGCCGCGTCCCGGGAGCCCGGTATCGGCGCGCGCCGCGAATATGCTATAATGAATGTCAAACTTTCGATCATAAGGAATTTCGCATGCCGCCCGTTCGGGAAACGGTATTCGTATCCGCACAAGAGGTGAATCTACTTGAAATTGCGTTTATCTTCGGCGATGTGGGCGATCCTGTACCTGCTTGTCCTGCTGTCGCTGTTAACGCCGCTGTCCGCGATCACGCTGCTGGTGATGGTCGTTCCGGTGGCTGTGCTCTACGCCTCTTTGCGTGTCAACGTATTTTGGCTGCATGTCGCGCCCGTGTTGGCAATTTTGGGCGTTATCTCGGGTTCGCTCGCTCCCTACACGCTGATTCTGGCCGCGTATTTCCTCGTGCCCGGCATCGTGATGGGACATCAGTACAAGAAGCGCGCGCCCGCGCTGCAGACGATCATCTACGGAATGGGCTCGCTGCTCGGCATGCTGCTGATTCTGCTGGCCGGCGCCAAGCTCGTACTCGGCTTCAACCTGTCGGATTACGTGAGCGACTTCGTGCATCAGACGTTCGATCCGCTGTTGGCCGTAGCCGAGATGAATCCGGTATTGAGCGGCCAATGGGACCCGGACTTCATCTTCGCGCTGGCCGACCAGACCGTCATGATGATTCCGCTCGGCATGACGGTCAGTTCGTTCGTGCTGGCGGTCGTCACCCATTCGATCGTGCGCCCGACGCTTGCTGCGATGGGCGCGGCTGTGCCGAAACTTCGGCCCGCGCACGAATGGAAACTTCCGCGCGCGCTCATCTTTTACTATTTTATCGTCCTGATCGTGGATCTGATTACGTACAACCAGGGAGACGGTTTCTGGAGAACCGCCGCCGTCAACCTGCTTCCGCTGCTCCAGTTCTGCTTCATCGTGCAGGCAATCGGCTTCTGGTTCTTCCTCGGACACGTCAAGAAGTGGCATCGGGTAATTTCCATTCTGTTAGCAATCGTTACGGTCGTTTTCCCTCCGATGCGCATCATCGGAATCATCGACTTGGCGTTCCCGCTGCGCGAGTTCATTACGAGACCTAGACGATAGGGTGAGGAAACGATGCCAAACTTTTTGCTGAAACGCTGGTACGGTTATCGGACCGTCTGGGCGCTTCTCCTGCTGCTTGCGCTGACGATCTTCGTCACGGTCTACAACTGGCCGCTCGGCCTGCTGTCGCTGTGCCTCGTGTTCGTCGTCGTGTTCGTCATGCTGCGGGCCGAGCTGAAATTCAGGCAAGAACTTGCCGAATACACGTCCGCGCTCTCTTACCGCGTGAACAGCATCGAGGGCGAGATTACGCACCGTCTGCCGTTCGGCCTGCTGCTGTACGATACCGATCGGGCCGTGGAATGGCATAACCGCCAGTTCTCGCAGCTGTTCAATCTGGAGACCGCCGTCGGCCTTCCGCTGTCGGAACTGCTGCCGGGGCTGCCCGCGTTGACCCGCGACCGAAAAGACGGTTCCAAAGAGCCGCTGCAGCTGGTCCAGGCGGAGATCGAAGTCGGACCGGACACGTACGACGTGCGGGTCTATCCGGAAGAACGTCTCGTCTACCTCCAGAAAATGACCGAAATGGCCGAACTGCGGGAGCGTTACGAGAAGGAAAGTCTGGCGCTGGGCATTCTGGTGCTGGACAATCTCGAAGAAGCGTTTCAGGGCATGGACGATCAGCAGCGCACGCTGACGATCGCCCGCGCGACCAGCCTGATCAACGGCTGGGCGCGGCAGTACGAAGTGTATTTGCGCCGGTTGTCTAGCGAACGCTACATGATGCTGCTCAACCAGGCGTCGCTGGAGAAGCTGGAGCACAGCCGCTTCGTCATTCTCGACGAAGTGCGCGAAGCGACGAGCGACCTGAAAGTGCCGATGACGCTGAGCATCGGGCTTGCGTGCGGCAGCGAGAAGATCAGCGAGCTCGGCGCGCTGGCGCAGTCCAGTCTCGACATGGCGCTCGGCCGCGGCGGCGATCAGGCCGCGGTCAAAGCCGGACAGCGCCTGTCGTTCTACGGCGGCCGGTCCAACGCCGTCGAGAAACGGACCCGCGTCCGGGCGCGCGTTATCGCGCACGCGCTGCGCGACCTCATGAAGCGCAGCGACCGGGTCCTGATTATGGGTCACCAGAATCCGGACATGGACGTGATCGGCGCCGCGATCGGCATGCTCAAAGCGGCCGACCGGCTCGAAGTGGAAGCGAGCATCGTCCTGGACGGGGATAACCCGTCCATCACGAAGATGATGGAGCGTATTCGCGCCGACCTGACGCTGGCAGACCGCTTCGCCACGCCGGAGGAGGCGCTTGCGCTCATGACCGAGCGCACGCTGCTCGTCGTCGTCGACACGCACAAGCAGTCGCTGACGATCGAACCGAAGCTCGTCCAGCGGGCGAAGCAGGTCGTCGTGATCGACCATCATCGCCGCAGCGAAGAATTTATCAACGAAGCGGTGATCGTCTATCTGGAGCCGTACGCGTCTTCCGCCAGCGAGCTGGTGACCGAACTGCTGCAGTACATTCACGACAACATGACGCTGACGCCGCTCGAAGCGACTACGCTGCTGGCCGGCATCACGATGGATACCAAACATTTTACGCTGCATACCGGTTCCCGCACGTTCGAAGCCGCAGGTTTCCTGCGCCGCAGCGGAGCCGATACCATTCTCGTTCAGCGCATGCTGAAAGAGGATTTGGGCGAGTACATCTCGAAAGCTGAAATTATCAAAAACGCCCGCGTCGTCATGGGCGGCGTCGCGATTGCGGTCACGGACGAAGGCCGTCAGTTTCCGCAGCTGCTGATCGCCCAGGCGGCCGATACGCTGCTTAACATGACGGACGTGAACGCGTCGTTCGTCATCGGCAGCCGTCCCGACGGCCTGACGGCCATCAGCGCCCGATCGTTCGGCAAGATCAACGTTCAGGTCGTGATGGAACGCCTCGGCGGCGGCGGGCACTTGACCAACGCGGCGGTGCAGCTCGACATTTCCCCGCAGGAAGCGGAGAAAAAGCTGCTTGCCGTGCTTGAAGATATTGAAAAGGAAGAGGGGCTATTCGAATGAAGGTTATTTTTCTCAAAGACGTAAAAGGGCAAGGCAAAAAAGGCGACGTGAAGGAAGTATCGGAAGGTTACGCACAGAACTTCCTGTTCAAGAACGGAACGGCGAAGCCGGCTACGCAGGGCAACGTCAAGACGCTGGAGAACCAGCATGCGGCCGAAGAAAAGCGCAAGGAAGAAGAAAAGCAGGAAGCGGTCGAACTCGGCAAAAAGCTGGAAGCCGTTACTGTGCAGATCAACGCCAAATCCGGCGAAGGCGGCCGTCTGTTCGGCGCCATCACGAGCAAGCAGATCGGCGAAGCGCTGTCCAAGCAGGGCTTCAAAGTCGACAAGCGCAAGATCGAGCTCGACGAGCCGATCCGGACGCTGGGCATGATCCAGATTCCGATCAAGCTGCACAAGGACGTCAAAGCCACGCTCAAGGTTCAGGTTTCGGAGGAATAAGATGAGCGAGGATCTCTTTTTCGACCGGATTCCGCCACAAAATCTGGAAGCGGAGCAGGCCGTGCTTGGCGCGGTACTGCTCCAGGCCGAAGCACTTATTACAGTCATGGAGAAAATCACGGCCGACGATTTCTACGACAAGTCGCACCAGATGATATTCGAGGCCATGGTCCAACTCGGGGAAGAGAGTCAGCCGATCGATCTGGTGACGCTGACCTCGCTGCTCAAAGACAGGGGCCAGCTGGAAGACCTCGGCGGCGTTAGCTATTTGTCCAAGCTGGCGCACGCCGTCCCGACGGCGGCCAACGTCGAGTATTACGCGCAGATGATCGAAGAAAAAGCGATGCTGCGCAGACTGATCCGTACCGCGACGCAGATCGTCAGCGAAGGATATACCGGCGGCGAAGACGTCGGCCTGATGCTGAGCGACGCGGAACGCAAAATCCTCGAAATTTCCAACCGCCGCTCAAGCGGCGGTTTTGTCGCGATTCGCGACGTGCTGATGGAAGTGTTCGACCGCGTCGAAATGCTGCATCAGAACCAGGGCGGCGGCGGTACGACCGGCATTCCGTCGGGGTTCGTCGATCTGGACGGCATGACGGCCGGCTTCCAGCGCAACGACCTGATCATTCTCGCGGCCCGTCCTTCCGTCGGCAAAACGGCGTTCGCGCTGAACGTCGCGCAGAACGTGTCGGTGCGGGCGGGCGAGACGGTGGCTATTTTCAGTCTGGAAATGTCGGCGGCGCAGCTTGTCCAGCGGATGATTTGCGCCGAAGCGAATCTCGACGCAAGCGTCATGCGGACAGGCGATTTCAAAAGCGACGAAGATTGGACCAAGCTGACGATGGGCATCGCTTCGCTGTCCGAAGCCGAAATCTATATCGACGACACGCCGGGGATCACCGTAGCCGATATCCGTTCCAAATGCCGCCGGCTCAAAAAGGAAAAAGGCCTCGGCATGATCGTCATCGATTATTTGCAGCTGATTCAGGGCCGCGGCAAATCGGGCGAGAACCGGCAGCAGGAAGTCTCCGACATTTCCCGGACGCTGAAGCAGATCGCGCGGGAACTGGAAGTTCCGGTCATCGCGCTGTCCCAGCTCAGCCGGGGCGTCGAGCAGCGTCAGGACAAGCGCCCGATGATGTCCGACCTTCGGGAATCCGGCTCGATCGAGCAGGATGCCGATATCGTCGCGTTCTTGTACCGGGACGATTACTACAATGCCGATACGGAAAAAAAGAACATCATCGAGATCATCATCGCCAAGCAGCGGAACGGCCCCGTCGGGACTGTCGAGCTCGTGTTTCTCAAAAACTTCAATAAATTCGTGAATTACGAACGAGCCCACTCGGACTCGTTTGCGGGATAGAAAAAGGTCCGCCGGAGAATCCGGCGGACCTTTTTCTAGTCAAACTTAAGGGGACTTCGAACCCGAAAAGAAAATTTTGCTTTATCTTTTATGTGGTAAAGCTCAACGCTGAGTACGAAACCGCGTATGCTCTTCATTATTTTTGCGCCCGGGAATCCCGTCTTGCAGCAGCCAAATATGGAAAAAGAATTCGAAAATACCGACGACCAGCGCCACGACGAACATGTCGAAGTACGACAGGTTCCAGTCGAGCATGGAAGACGCGGCCCAGAGGACGACGTAGGTCAGGGCGGCATCGCCCAGCGTGGCGGCGGTATTGCCCGCGGCCGGAAGAATCAGCATATCGCCGAGGACGTAAGCGAGCGCTCCGAGAATGACGGTCACGATCAGGGCGCTGACGAAGTCCGCTTCGGAGAACCACATCGTCAATCCGATGACGACGACGGCGTTGGCGAGCATTTTGACAGCAATCTTAGTCATTTCTTCACCTTCTCTTCGTTGTTTTCTCATGCGGATGAAAGATCGGGACGACTGGGGACTGTAGGTAGGCGGCGGGGCTGTACGCAAACTTCGTCGTTGGGTCCGCCTGCCGCTTGAATAGCGGCGTGAGGACCGTTATTTCGGTCTGCCTGTCCACGCTGTGCGCAAATAGCGTCGTAGAAGCAGTTATTCCTCCTGTTTGGCACCGAAATCCTTCTTTTTTCGCAAAATAAGTGGATCTGCGTCGTTATTTACGCTTTTGACGTTTTTTTCGTGCAAATAACTGCTCTGAGGACGTTAATCCCGCTGCGCTTTGCCTTTGGTGGACCTTTGGTGGATCGGAATCCCTATCGGGCGCTTTATTTTTCCTGCAAAAAAGACTCGAAGGCTCCGGTAACGTGCATCTGCGTACAAGCCCATGCCCAACCAAGTGATTTTCGTTATTTTTATTTTAAACGGATCGCATGGATTAAAACCCTTTTCTGGAAATTGGAAGGATAAATTTAAAGGTCTATAAACTTGCTAAGACAATAATGCAAATTCAAATCATATGTGTTATAATAAAGTTAGTAAGTGCTAATAAGTGTGTTTGTTGGACCCCAACTTCTGAGAGGACGTGTTATTTATGAACAGATTCGAACATAAAGTCGTGATCATTACCGGCGCAGGCTCGGGCCTCGGCCAGTCTTCCGCGCTGCAAATCGCCAAAGAAGGCGCCAAGCTCGTGCTGGTCGACCTCAACCCGAACGGCCTGGAAGAAACGAAGCAGCAGGTTCTCGCAGCCGTGCCGCAGGCGGAACTGCTGATCGTGACGGCGAACGTCGCCAAGGAAGAAGAAGTGCGCAGCTACGTCGACCAGACGATGGAGCGGTTCGGACGGATCGACGGATTCTTCAACAACGCCGGCATCGAAGGCAAGCAGGACCTGACCGAAGATTTCGGCATCGACGAATTCCACAAAGTCGTCAGCATCAATCTGGACGGCGTCTTCTACGGCATGAAATACGTGCTGAAAATCATGAAGGAACAGGGCAGCGGTTCGATCGTCAACACGGCTTCCGTCGGCGGTATCCGCGGAGTCGGCAGCCAGTCCGGCTACGCGGCCAGCAAGCACGGCGTCGTGGGCCTGACCCGCAACTCCGGCATCGAATACGGCCAATACGGCATCAGCATCAAAGCGATCGCGCCCGGTGCGATCATGACTCCGATGGTCGAAGGCTCGCTGCGCCAAATCGGCGGCGACGACTGGGAAGCGGCCGGCGAAGAGTTCATTCAGCCGAACCCGATGAAACGTTACGGCAAACCGGAAGAAGTCGCTTACCTCGTCGCCTTCCTGCTGTCCAACCAGGCCGATTACATCAACGCCGCGGTGATCCCGATCGACGGCGGCCAATCGTACAAATACTAAGCTAAGCTCGCCTGTGCATCCTTCGTGGGGAGGGACCATAAGAGCCGGCTTTATACGCACGGCCCCAAGCGGAAGAGTTTCTCTTCCGCTTTTTTTACGTTCTTTTTCCCCATTCTCATTTCCGAACATTAAATTCATTCCCTCTCTAATTCGTTCGTTATTTATTTGACTTTGAAAAAACGGGCTGGTACACTATGATTGCTGCGTTAAAGCAGCGCAAGGAGCGCTTTTTCGTGTTTTGCGTCCTTTTTTTCAGGCAAAAATGCGTACAAAAGCCGTCTCCGCTCGTCCGTTAGCACGCTTCTCCGCCGGTATTTTCCACTGACGAAATTCCTGCCGGGATAGAGGACGGACGACCAATACAAAGGTGCAAAGGCACCCACGGAGGAATGTAAAATGTCAACGGTAGTCGTAGTGGGAACGCAGTGGGGAGACGAAGGCAAAGGCAAGATTACGGACTATTTGGCGGAAAGCGCCGACGTGGTCGCCCGTTATCAAGGCGGCAACAACGCGGGCCATACCATTTTGATCGAAAACAAAAAATACAAATTGACGATGATTCCATCGGGCATTTTCTATACGGACAAAGCCTGCGTAATCGGCAACGGGATGGTTATCAACCCGAAAGCGCTGATCGAGGAAATCAACTACATTCACGATAACGACTTCACGACGAAGAATCTCTCCATCAGCGATCGCGCGCATATCATCATGCCGTATCATATGGTGCTGGACGCGCTCGAAGAAGAACGCAAAGGCCCGAACAAAATCGGAACGACCGGCAAAGGCATCGGCCCGTGCTACATGGACAAAGCGGCCCGGATCGGTATCCGCATGGCGGACCTTATGGACGCGGAAGAGTTCGAGCTCAAGCTGCGCCATCTGGTGAAGGAAAAGAACCATATGATCGAACAGGTCTACGGCGGCGGAACGGTCGACGTGGAACAAATTCTCAAAGACTATCTGGAGTATGCGGAAATTTTGCGTCCTTACGTCTGCGACACGTCGGTCGTGCTCAACGAATATATCGATCAGGACAAAAAAGTGCTGTTCGAAGGCGCGCAGGGCGTCATGCTCGATATCGACCAAGGCACGTACCCGTTCGTCACTTCGTCCAACCCGTCCGCGGGCGGCGTCTGCATCGGTTCGGGCGTCGGCCCGGCACGTATCAACCAGGTTATCGGCGTAGCCAAAGCCTACACGACCCGCGTCGGCGACGGTCCTTTCCCGACCGAGCTGCATGACGCCATCGGCGACACGATCCGCGAGACCGGCCACGAGTACGGCACCGTTACCGGCCGTCCGCGCCGCGTCGGCTGGTTCGATACCGTCGTCGTGCGCCACGCGAGACGCGTTAGCGGCATCACGGGCCTGTCCCTGAACTCGCTGGACGTGCTGACCGGCCTCGATACGGTCAAGATCTGCACCGGCTACAAGTTCCGCGGCGAGATCATCTCGCATTACCCGGCAAGCCTCAAGCAGCTGGCCGAATGCGAAGCGGTCTACGAAGAAATGCCGGGCTGGAGCGAAGACATCACGGGCGCCAAGACGCTTGAAGACCTTCCGGAGTCGACGCGCAATTACGTGAACCGCGTCAGCGAACTGACCGGCATTCCGATTGCCATCTTCTCCGTCGGCCGCAACCGTGAGCAGACGAACCCGGTTCTTCCGATCTACGTCTAAACCGGACTTCGTCCCAGCAGTACCGCGCCTTGTGCGCCGAACCACCTAGTTAGAACGCTCAAACCCGCGCCCCGCGCGGGTTTTTTGCTTTGTCGTAAAGTTGAAAAAAGCGCGGAATCTGTGGTAAGGTAGACGGAGGTTTTTTAAAGGTTAAAATTTTGACACTATTTCTAACGTTAGTCTGCGAGGCAAAGGAGAAGATCGAAGAACATGGAGAGTCCGAACAACAACAGCCGAGTCGAAGCCGCATCCTCCGAGCAGTCGGAAATGCAGCAGGGGAGCAAGGTCGTCTTGGCAGGGGGAAAGCCGGGGAAGATTCGCCGCTGGACAGCGGGAATCGTGGGCGGTGCCGTGCTGGCAGGCGGACTGACCTTCGGCGGATTCAAATACGTAGAAGCGCATACGCTGCCTTATTATAACGTGTATTCCGGAGATACGATCGTCGGGACGATCGCCGATCGAACCCAGCTTGACGAGCTGATCGCGAAGAAACGCGCGGAGTTCGCGGCCAAATATCCGAACGCGGACATGAAGCTGTTCACGGCGAACATCCGGGCCGAGCAGGCCGAAGGCTACAAAGTCGTGCCGGAGACCGAAGAGACGCTGCGCAAGCTCGAAGGCACGATCAAAGCTTACGCTACCGGCGTCGAGCTGGTTGTGGACGGCAAAACGATCGGCATCGTCAAAGACGAGCAGACCGCCAAAAAGCTCGTCCGCAAAGCCGAAAAGTCGTATATCAAGCAGGGCACGCAGACGGCGGGCGCCGCGACCAAACGTCTGGCGTCGACCGGCCGTTCCGCGTCGGCCGACGCGTCGACGTCCAAGCTGAATTCGATCAAGATCAACGAGAAGATCGCGTACAGCCAGACCGAGACGTCGCCGACGCGTCTGCTGACCGAAGAAGAAGCGTACAAACTGCTGACAGTCGGGCAAAAAGATCCGGTGACCTATACGGTCGCCGAAGGCGATACCGTCAGCTCGATCGCGGCAAGGTTCGGTATCACGCAGGACGACCTCTACGCGAACAACACCGATATTAAGGAGTTCACGCTCCAGATCGGCCAAGAACTTCGCATTACGCTGCCGGACCCGGCGATCACCGTCACGACGGTCGAATCCGTCTCGGAGATCATTCCGACCGCGCCGGAACTCGTCATTCGCCGCAATTCTGATCTGGCCGCGGGCAAACGAATCGTCGCTTCTCCCGGCAAAAGCGGAGCGAAGCGCGTCGATTACCGCCTGACCAAAGAAAACGGCGAGATCGTGCGCGAAGCGTGGGTCGGCCAGGAAGTCGTTCGCCGCTCCGCGCCGATCGTCATCGTCAAGGGAACCAAAGAGATCGTCGAAGAAAAGCCGGTCGTAGAACAAGCTCCGCAGCCGGAACAATCGGCCGAACGAAGCGCGGAAGACTCTTCGTCCGACCGCGAACAGTCCCGGTCTTCCGAGCCGGACCCGTCGTCTTCGTCCGAATCGTCTTCCGAATCGTCTTCGGACCGCGACGATCAGGAAGAAGTGACGTCCGGCGGCAGCGGCTTCAGCTGGCCCGTCAGCGGCGCTTCGATCTCCAGCACGTTCGGCAAGCGCTGGGGCAAGATGCACGCCGGAATCGACCTGACCGGTCCGTCGACGATTAAGGCGTCCGCACCGGGTACCGTCACGTACGCCGGCCAGATGAGCGGCTACGGCAATATCGTCATCGTCAGCCACGGCGACGGCTTCGAGACCCGCTACGGCCACCTGAGCGTTATCAACGCGAGCGTCGGCCAGTCCGTCTCCCGCGGCGAGTCGATCGGCGTAATGGGCAACACCGGCCGCTCCACCGGCACGCATCTGCATTTCGAGATCCGCAAAAACGGCTCGCCGGAAAACCCGTTGTCCTATTTGCCTTAAAAGGGCTGCGGGCGAGGGGCTTTGTATGCCCGGAAGGTTGTCATTGTGGAGGCTGCCAAGGCAGAGGAGGAAGTCCGTGGAGGAGCGAAGCGTTCGCCTTTGAAATCGGGAAGCCTCCACCTCAGCCTCATCCAGCTTCCCGATTTCAACCAGCGACCGGAACGGATCTTCCTCCGGCGCCTATGCGCCTTCCGGTTTTGAATGTCACGTTCTCGGATATTAAGCGCCTCCGGACCTTTCCCGGCGGCGCTTTTTCCCGTCTCCTATGGTAAAATAACGAAGATATCCCCGGGAAAGATCCCGAGAAGAACGGGGAATCGAGCAAGGGGGCCAATCGAAATGCAGGGCAAAATCCTGGTTGTGGACGACGAGCAGCCGATTGCGGATATTTTAAAATTCAATCTGGAAAAAGAAGGCTACGAGGTCATCTGCGCGTTCGACGGCATTCGGGCGGTGGAACTTGCGCTGAGCGAGAAGCCGGACCTGATCCTGCTGGATCTGATGCTGCCCGGCAAGGACGGCATGGACGTCTGCCGCGAAGTGCGGACCCAACTGCCGGTGCCGATCATCATGCTGACCGCCAAGGACGGCGAGATCGACAAAGTGCTGGGGCTGGAGCTGGGCGCGGACGATTACGTCACCAAGCCGTTCAGCACGCGCGAACTGCTGGCCCGGGTCAAAGCGCAGATGCGCCGCCACCAGCCGGGCGCGGCGCTGCATCCGGGCACGGGTGCGCAGCCGCAGCAGCGGCAGGGACTGACCGTGGATGCCCTTTTTATCGATACGGATATGTATATGGTGTACAAGAACGGCGAGCCGCTCGACCTGACGCACCGCGAATACGAGCTGGTGTATTACATGGGCAAAAACGCGGGCAAAGTCATGACGCGCGAACATCTGCTTCAGGCGGTGTGGGGCTTCGAATATTTCGGCGACGTGCGCACGGTCGACGTGACCATCCGGCGCCTGCGCGAGAAGATCGAAGACGATCCGAGCAAGCCGGAATACATTTTGACGCGCCGGGGCCTCGGCTACATGATGCGTTCGAACAAGCCGGGAGGATTTTAGGCCATGTTTCGCGGAGCCGCTTTTTTCCGTTCCGTGCAGGCGAAGCTGATCATCGTCTACATGCTGCTGATCCTGATCGCGATGCAGCTGATCGGCGTCTATTTCGTCAGCGCGATGAAGACGTCGCTGACGAACAATTTCACGAACGACCTCAAGGAACAGGCCGAACTGCTGTCCGTTCTGGCGGGACAGAACTGGACGGGCAGCGGGGAAGCGGCCGAGGACAAGACCGCGAGCCTGCGGACGCTCGTCGACAACTTCTCCAGCATGAGCAGCGGCGAGATCCAGGTGCTCGACGTCAGCGGCCGCGTGCTGATCACGTCGCTGTCGACGCACGCGGATCTCGTGAACAGCAAAAACACGCAGACCGTCGTCAGCCGTGCGCTGCAGGGCATCGACGATAACGAAGAATATATTATCGACGAAGACAACGTCCGCAAAAAGGTCGTCGCCAAGCCGGTCGTCAGCGCCGGCAAGATCGTCGGCGCGATCTATATCGTCGCTTCGATGCAGAGCCTGTACGACACGATGCAGCGTATCAACGGCATCTTCATCTCCGGCGTGCTGATCGCGCTCTGCCTGACGGCCGTGCTCGGCGTCATTCTGGCGCATACGGTCACGCAGCCGATCAAGGAGATGACCAAGCGGGCGACCGCGGTCGCCGAAGGGCGGTTCCACGTGCGGATGCCGGTATTCGGCAGCGACGAGATCGGCCAGCTCGGCGAAGCGTTCAACCATATGACGAGCCGCCTGCAGGGCGTGCTGGCGCTCAACGAAGAAGAGAAAGAGAAGCTGTCTTCGATTCTGACGAATATGAGCGACGGGGTGATCGCGGCCGACGAATCCGGCTCGGTCATTCTCGTCAACCGGGTCGCGAGCGCCATGCTCGGCATGCGCGAAGCCGATATTATCGGCCGCGGCATCTCCGGGCTGCTCGACCTGCCCGAAGACGACGAAGAACTGCCGTCCGCCGGGCTGCGCAGCATCATTCTGGGCGGCAGCGGAGGCACGCCGGATTCGCCCGGAGGCCCGGGCGGGCGCGAAGACCTGACGATCAAGGCGACGCTCAGCCCGATCCACCGCCGCGAGAGCGGCACGGAAGTCGGCGTCAGCGGCACGATCGCGGTGCTGCAGGATATTACCGAGCAGGAACGGCTCGACACGCTGCGGCGGGAATTCGTCGCCAACGTGTCGCACGAGCTGCGCACGCCGCTCACGACGATCAAGAGTTATACCGAAGCGCTCGAAGACGGCGCGCTGGACGACCGGGCCGTGGCCGGACGCTTCGTCGGCGTTATCCAGAACGAGACGGAGCGCATGATCCGGCTCGTCACGGACCTGCTTCAGCTGTCGCGCATGGATTCCAAGGAGACGGCGCTGCGCCGCAAAAAGGCGGACCTGTTCGAACTGGTCGAGGAAGTGGCGGAACGCTTCATGTTCCCGCTGCAGGGCAAAGGCATCGGCATCCGGCTGAAGGCTTCGCCGGATCTCGGCACGGTCAACGTCGATCGCGACCAGATCGACCAGGTGCTCGACAACGTCGTGTCGAACGCGATGAAATACACGACCGAAGGCGGCGAAGTGACGCTGGACGCCTACCGGCTCGAAGACGGTCTGCGCTATGCGGTCGTCGTGTCGGATACCGGCATCGGCATCCCGAAGGAAGAGCTGGGCCGGATCTTCGAGCGGTTCTACCGCGTCGACAAAGCGCGCTCGCGCGGAATGGGAGGCACCGGGCTGGGGCTTGCCATCGCGCGCGAGATCGTGGAGGCGCACGGCGGCGATATCGCGATCGAATCGGAGCTCGGGCAGGGCACGCGCGTGACGTTCACGCTGCCCGCCTATGCGGAAGGAGGCGGCGAATAAGTGAAAGAACGGCTCAAAACGGCGGTGCTGACCGTGCTCGTCGCCGTCAGTCTCGTGCAGAGCTACCTGCTGATCTATCGGCTGCCCGGCACGGGTTCGGTCGTCGTCTCGTCGGCCGGCTACGTCCGGACCGACGAGATGGGCGAGCTGCGAAGCGTCGAGGATACGCTGTATCCCGACCGCATGATCATTCATATGGGCGAAGACAAGCATACGATTTTCTATCCGGATTCGGCTTTTTACAAGCTGATCTACGCGCGCATTCAGGCACGCGACTTCGCCGCGTTTCAGGTGCAGCTGGTCTCGGGAGCGGATTGGGCGAAGATCGCGGCCGACAATCCGGGCATCGAGCTGTCGTTCGGAACCGGCCTGCCGGTGCCACTGCTGCAAAAAACGATGCGGCTGTCCGCGGACGCGGCGTTCGAGACGGCGGATATCGACCGGATCTGGATCTACACCGGCCGCGGTGACGAGAAGCCGCGCGCCTTCTTCTTCAGTGCCGACGGCCGGGACGTGTACGAGGCGAAGCAGCTGGACCTGACGGTGCAGGACGTGCTGCAGCACGTGGCGTTCGGCGAAGAATGGACGCCGTACACGCCGCTGGACAAGCATACGCTGTACGTGCCGTCCAAGCCGATCGTGCTGGCGGAAGCGGTGCTGGAGACCGACTCGTTCACGAGCGACCAGATGCAGCGCAACCTGTTCGCCGATCCGGCCGTGACGCGCAACATTCACGAACAGGACGGTTCGGAGATCTACACCGACAGCAAGCGCAGCCTCCAGATCGAAGACGAGGCGCGCTGGATGACCTATACCGATCCGGCCGCCGCGCCGGCGATCGAAGCGGACGCGACCGAAAGCGTACTGTCGGCCGTCGACTTCGTCAACCAGCACGGCGGCTGGAACGGGCGCTACCGCGCCGAACTGCCGGGCGGCGGCAATTCGGACAACGATTCCGATTTCAGCGTCCGGTTCCAGCAGTATTACGGCTCGCTGCCGATTCTCGGCAGCGGCAGCGTGCGCTACGGCTTCATGAACCTGATTTTGCAGCAGGGCACCGTCTCGTTCTACGAGCGGTCGCTGCTGGAGACGGCGGACGTCGGGAAGCAGGGTCCGCAGTATACGCTGCCCGGCGGGCAGATGCTGATCGACCGCATCACGAATATCGAGGACGTGCACGGCCGCAAGGTCGTCGATCTGTACCCGGCGTACACGCCGCGCATGAACGGCGATACGCTGCGGCTCGTGCCGGGCTGGGTGGCCGTGCTGACGGACGGATCGATCGCGACGTTCAGCTAGGCTGGGCTTCGGCAGCAAGAGCAAGCGGCAGTTGAGGCGGCGAACCGCCGCATCGGGCGGCCGGGCGAAAGGGGGAGAGTGGACTTGGATTGGGGAAGGGCGAAGAACGTATTGATCTATGCGTTTCTGCTGCTGAATCTGGTGCTGGGCTACCAGCTCTGGAACGACTTCCGCGAGCAGCAGGGCGTAAGCCTCGGCTTCGGCTCGCTGAGCGAGAGCACGCAGCGCGCGATGGAAGAGAAGAATATCCAGGTGCTGACTTCGATCCCGGCCGATACGCCGAGCCTGCCGAAGATCTCGTACCGCTACGTCCGCCAGGCTTCGAGCGAACCGGTGCAGCTGGAAGTTCCGGCCGACAGCAAGCTGATCTTCGCGCCGAACGACCTGGCTTCGGCTTTGAAAAACGAGATCCCGCAGATCGGGACGTACAGCTACGACGCTTTTGCGGCGGGCGGCAGCGGGGACGGCTCGTTCACGCTGCATCCGCTGTTCGAGCGGCAGTGGCCGCTGTTCAACGCAAGTCTGGAACTTTTTTATACCGATCAGAAGATTACCGCTTACCGCGGCGCCCCGGTCGATATCCAGGGAGCCGGCGGCGAGACGGAAGTGCTGCCCGCGCAGAAGGCGCTCGGCACGCTGATCGAGAATTACCTGCCCGAAGGCGCGGTGGTGAAGGAGATCGTGCTGGGCTTCTACGGCCAGACGTTCGATTCGCAGACGCAGGTGGCGGCGCCGGTGTGGCGCTTCACGATCGAGAGCGACGCGAACCCTTCATACAGCGTGTACTACGTGCAGGGAGCAAGCGGAGACGTTATCAGTCCCTGAGCAGCGGAGAGAAGGAGATTATCAATGAGTATGGGAATGCGTTTTACCGTATTGTCGAGCGGATCGACGGGCAACGCCACGGTGATCGAGCTGGGCGGCACGACGCTGCTCGTCGACGCGGGGCTTAGCGCGAGAAGGGTGGAAGACCTGCTGCGTGAACGCGACGTGTCGCCGGAGCAGCTCAGCGGCATCCTCGTCACGCACGAACACACGGACCACGTCAAAGGGGTAGGGGCGCTTGCGCGCAAGTACAAACTGCCGATCTACGCGAACGAGAAGACGTGGGAAGCGATGAAAAAATACGTCGGGCAGATCGAGCCGGCCCAGCGCAAAATTCTGGAAACGGGCACGGCGGCGGATTTCGGTTCGCTGCGCGCCGAATCGTTCGGCATTTCGCACGACGCGGCGGAGCCGGTCGGCTACACGTTCGACGACGGCATCCACAAGCTGAGCCTCGCGACCGATCTCGGCTACATGAGCGACCGCGTCAAGGAAGCGATCTACGACTCCGACGTGCTCGTGCTGGAGTCGAACCACGATATCGAGATGCTGCGCATGGGGCGTTACCCGTGGAACATCAAGCGGCGGATTCTCAGCGATATCGGCCACTTGTCCAACAACGCGGCGGGCGAAGCGTTAAGCGAGCTGCTGAACGGCCGCTTGAAGCGCACGTATCTGGCCCACCTCAGCCGCGACCACAATATGATGGACATCGCGCGCATGACGGTACGCTGCTCGATGGAAGACAGCGGCGTCTTTTTCAAGGACAGCGAATTCGAACTGCGCGACACGTACTGGAACATGCCGACGCCGTGGGACGAAGTCGGCAGCAAAAGCGGCGAATAAGCATGCAATAAGCGCGGCAGGGTACGAATCGGCGTCGGCAGGCAAGCAAACGGTTTAATGGATAGAGGACCATGCGCAGTCAACGAGAGTTCGAAGCTGCCGCTCCGGACGACCGGTCCCAGACCGGCCGATCCCGCGGCGGACGGCGTGCATAGATGGAAGGAAGGATGACCATGAGCCTGTTTGACGACGAATATTACGGCGGAAGCGGACGCAGCAGCGGCTTCGCCGAGCGCGGCACCCGCCGCGGACGACAGGGCTCCGGCAGAAGCGGCCGCGGCCGAAGACCGGGCGGAGCCGGCAGCGCCGTGCTCGGCGCGGTCATCGGCTCGCTGCTGACCGTGCTGCTGCTCGGCGGCCTGTTTGCCGCATTCGTGCTGCCCCGGGTGAACACGGGCGCGCTGGCTTCGGCGGCGTCTTCGGGCGATCCGTACGATCGCATCGTGCAGGCCGCCGCTTCCGTGCGGCCCGCGGTCGTCAGCGTCGTGAACCACCGCACGGCCGGCGAGACGACGCTTGAGAACGCCGCGCTCGGTTCGGGCGTCGTGTTCCAGAAGCAGGGCGGCAAAGCGTATATCATTACGAATCACCATGTCATCGCCGGCGCCGAAGAATTGGAAGCGGTGCTGACCGACGGCACGCGCCTCAAAGCGAAAGCGGTCGGCTCGGATCTCATCACCGATATCGCCGTGCTGGAAGTCGACGCCGGCAAAGTCCGGGCCGTGGCGAAGATCGGCAATTCGGATCAGCTCGATCTCGGCGAGACGGTGATCGCACTCGGCAATCCGCTCGGCCTCGGCGATACGCTGACCTCCGGCATCGTCAGTTATCCCAAGCGGATCATGCCCGTCTCGCTCAACGAAGACGGCGTCTACGACTGGGAGCAGCAGGTGATCCAGACGGACGCCGCGATCAACGAAGGCAACAGCGGCGGCGCGCTGGTCGACCTCGACGGCCGCCTGATCGGCATCAACACGATGAAGATCGCCAGCACCGGCGTGGAAGGCATCGGCTTCGCCATTCCGGTCAATCAGGTTATGGCGACGGCGGGTGAGCTGCTCAAGAGCGGACGGATCAGCCGGCCTTACCTCGGCGTATACTCGCTCGATCTGAACAATCCATATGCGCCGATGGCCGAAGACCAGGTCGACAAGCTCAAGCTGCCGAGCGGCGTCGACAAAGGCGTCGTCGTGCTGGAATCGCTCGGCCCCGCCAAGGACGCCGGCATCAAGCTCAACGACGTGATCGTCGGCTTCGACAACCGGTCGATCGATTCGACGCTCATGCTGCGCAAATACTTATACGGCTACAAAAAGATCGGCGAGAAAATGAGCATCAGCTATTACCGCGACGGCAAAAAGCAGAAAGCGACCGTGACGCTCGGGGAACGTCCGGAAGCGAGCGAATAATTCCTTTTTGCGCCGCCCCTCTTTTTTCAAATCCAACAACCGGGAGTGTCTGTCATGTACTGTGTATGCAAGCAGCATATCGAAAACGCGCTTGAACAATTTCTGGACGAATACGCGGAAGCGCCGGATCTGGTGAACCTGCAGGAGACGGAATTTTCCGATTGGGACCCGCCGCTCCAATGCGCGCACTGCGAGGAGCCGGCCATCGTGCTGGTCGTGTAGACCGCATTCCATATTCTACGACCGACGGACGGGGCCGCCCGCATGATCCGGCAATGCCGGGCCTGCAGGCGGCCTGTTCGGCCTTCGGGACGAAAGGGAGCTTTAACAACCGATGATCTTCCTTTTTAGCTATGGGCTGACCGCCCTCATTCTGCTGGCTTTCGTCGTCAGCTATCTGCGCGACAAACGCCGCATCCGCGTCGGCATGCTGCTCACTTCCGGGCTGCTGCTGCTCGCTTTTTCCCTCATGATCAGCGTGATCCAGGTCGCCGACGACAATGCCGCCGTCATGTATGCCGCCGCCTTCGGCGCGCTGGCCTTCGTCGTGCTGCTGCCTCTGCTCGTTATCGGCACCGGAGCCGGACTGCTCTACAACGCGCGCATTTTATGGAGAAAAGAAGGCTTCAAACCGAAAAACCTGCTCACGCTCGGTCTCGGCCTGCTAATCTTCGCGTACCTCGGACTGCTGCTGTTCTCACCGCTGTGGACCGACCGCGAAGAACTGGCGCTGCCGATCGGCCTGATGACGGCGGTCACCGCGTATTTCGGCTTCGTGTTCCTGTGCTACCTCGTCTCTTGCGTGCTGTACAATCTGGTGCGTCCGCGCGCGCCGCGCGACTACATCGTCGTGCTCGGCGCCGGGCTCAAAGGCGACAAAGTGACGCCGCTGCTCGCCGGACGGCTCAAGCGCGGCATCGCTTTTTACCGCAAGCAGGAAGATCTGCTCTACACGCCGCCCGTATTCGTCGTCTCCGGAGGCAAAGGCTCGGACGAGATCATCTCCGAAGCCGCCGCCATGCGCAATTACTTGCTGGAACAGGACATTCCCGACGCGCAGATCCGTATGGAAGACCAATCCGTGAACACGCTGGAGAATATGGCTTTTTCCAAAAAAATCATGGATGCCGAAAGCGGCGCAGGCAAGTACACGTGCGTGTTCGCGACCAACAACTTCCACCTGTTCCGGGCCGGCGTCTACGCGCGCAAAGCGGGGCTGCAGGCTGACGGGATTGGGTCGAAGACCGCTTTCTACTATCTGCCGAACGCTTTTATCCGCGAGTACGTCGCCATCTTGTCCATGTACCGCAAATGGCATATGCTGCTGCTCGGCACGCTCGTGATCCTGTTCGGTCTCATGGCGCTTGTGCTCTGGTGGTCGAACCGCTCGCTCGGCGCCTAATTTGGCAATGGGTCGATTGTTGGCGCGAAAAAGGGTACACTAGGGAGAGAAGTTATTCGAGTGGGGTGAGCAAAAGCATGGCAGACGAAGAAGTGGTAGTACTGACCCAAGAAGGATTCGACAAGCTCCAGGCGGAGCTCGACGACCTTAAATACGTGAAACGCAAAGAGCTGGCGGCGCGCATCAAGCTCGCGATCAGCTACGGCGACCTGAAGGAAAACAGCGAATACCATTCGGCCAAGGACGACCAGGCTTTCATGGAGACGCGCATCATGCAGCTGGAGAAAATGCTGATCAAAGCCCGGATCGCGGAAGCGAGCAGCGGCAGTTCCGGCATTATCGTCGTCGGTTCGAACGTCGTCCTCAAAGACATCGAGTTCGGCGACACGCTGGATTACCAGGTGGTCGGCCCGGCCGAAGCGGACGTCGCAAACGGCAAGATCTCGTACGAAAGCCCGCTCGGCAAAGCGCTGATGGGCAAAAAAGTCGGCGAGAAGATCAACGTCGACGCCCCGATGGGCACGATTCATTACGAGCTGCTGGAAGTGAAAGGCTCGTAGGGAACTGCGCTTGGGCAGGATGGGCGTTCAAAGCTGAACAGATCGGAAAAGAAAAGACGGCTGACCGGCGGATACGCGCGGGGGTCGTCTTTTTTGCGCTGTCAGGCGCACTCTATCGTATAATGAAAGCATCACATCACGAACGGAAATCGGGAGGACTTATGTTCATTCAAATCATCGGAGTCGGCAAGTTAAAAGAAAAATACCTCGTTCAAGGCATCGCGGAATACAGCAAACGGCTGACGCCGTACCTCAAGCTGCAAATCGTCGAAGTGCCCGACGAGAAAGCACCGGATTCCCTAAGCGACGCGGAAGTGAAGATCGTGAAAGACAAAGAAGGCGAGCGCATCCTGAGCCACATCAAGCCTGACGCCCACGTCATCGCTCTGGCGCTGGACGGCAAGATGTGGAGTTCCGAGGACCTCGCCTCCGAGCTCGACCGACTGGGCACCTACGGCAGCAGCCACGTCGTCTTCGTGATCGGCGGCAGCCACGGCATCAGCGACGACGTCCTGAAGCGCGCCCAGCAGAAGCTGTGCTTCGGGCGCATGACGCTGCCGCACCAGCTGATGCGTCTGGTGCTGGTGGAGCAGGTGTATCGGGCGGTGAAGATTAATCGGGGGGAACCTTATCATAAATAACGGCAACGGGAAGTAGTATCTCTCAATTGTAGCAAGCCATCTTATATACTTTTATACTCGTTTTTGTTATTTTTATAAATATAGAATCTAAATTGGAAACCAAGCAGGGGGATTATTGATGCCTAGAATGTTGTTTGTCCCTGGTATAAAAGGGACAGAACTGATATACAACGAGGATAATGTTTGGTTCCCAAAAAACCGAAGAGATATGAATACGTTAAACTTCAAAAATGAGTTAGTTCCAGGAGACTTGATTAGGACAGTTCATGCTTTTAATTTTATGCATGTAGATGTGTATAAGGGGATCTTAGATGAGTTTGGTAGTGAGTCTTTTGACACATACTGTTATGACTGGCGCCAAGATATTCGTTATCATGTTAAAGGTCTTGTAGACTTAATTAAAAACTATAGTGATGCTGGTGAAGAAGTAATTCTAGTAGCTCATAGTATGGGAGGAATGCTTGCAAAGCTTGCTGTATTGGAACTAGAAAGAATCGGTTGCTTGAAGCAACTTAAAAAGCTTATCACTTTAGGAACTCCTTGGCATGGTGCTCCAGACGCTTATAAAGCTTTAGCTTATGGTGAACCTGGTATCTATCCTAAATGGTTTCAATTTGGGGATTTTCTTGACGATAAAAGAACAAGAAAAATGGCGAGACAATTTCCAGCTACCTTCCAATTGCTGCCTAGCGAGTATTACTTCAAATCCGAGCTCGGAAATTTCCTTAGTTATGCCGGAGAGCAAAAGCCATATAGCGAGATATTAGACAAAGTGAACAAGTTCTTTACTGAAGATAACGAAGATAAAATTGATGTGTGGACAGAGTATATAAAACCCGTACATGAAGCGATGTTAGAGCCGTTACCAGAAGGTTTTGAACATGATTGCTTAATAGGAAACCAGTATGCCACGCTCTATCAAGTGCCAGATAATAGCGTAGTAGACTGGAGAGTATTCTTTAAGTCCGATGCCAGCTTTATGAATGGAGATGGTGTAGTACCTTTGTTCAGTGCTATTCCTAATCATGTGGCCAAAACTTACTTTGTTCAGGGACAGCATAACGAATTAGGGTCTCATCCGACTGTCATGCAATTTATTAAGTGGTCTATGAATAATTGTATTGGTGAAAAACCAGACGGGATTGAAATAGCATCAGGAGAAACAGATCTTAAGAAAGGATTTATGGCAAGAGTTAAGTGTCCTGTAGATCCTACTTTCTTAGATAAGGAAGGGAAATACCTCGCAGGTCAGTTCGATCCTAACTTAAATGGTGTAAGTGAATTAGCGTCTAATCCTAGGCTTAATTACTTCTCTATAGGAGAGTCTAAATATTTGTTTATACCTGAGGATCTGGATAGCGATATCAATGTGAAAATCACTTCTTATGAATCTGGTATTGCAGATATTTCGATTCAAGCTTTTGATGAAGAAATTACAGAAGTTAAATTTGAACCACTACCTGTGAAAAAAGGAGAGACAGCATTTGTTTCTCTAACTATAACTAATGATGTAGAGAAATCTACATTAAGAAAAAGAAACGGTCATTCATATGAGCATACAATTAGTAAGAAAAAAACACTCAAAGAGGATATCGTTTCTGAAAAGCCGGTTCTACCTACTATTGAAGCGGTCTTTACAAAGTGTAAAGATACAGAAAAGGTTTCTTACCTTCCTGTATTTTCCGGACCAATTAAGATGAGAATTAATTCTACTAATCAAGATCAAACTGCTTCTATTTATTATATTGTTGACGAGGGCCCACTTGAGTTATATAGCGAACCAGTAGAGTTAAAACTCTCTTCAGGACATCACAACATACAAGTATTTGGTAGGGATATTCATGGAAGACCTCTTCGTACAAAAGACTATCCTATATCGATAGATACTATTGCCCCATTTACTAAACCGCATTTTGTAGCTACACCGGATGGATTAGATCTTTTCTTTTCTACGCGGACATTAGGCACAAAAGCTGTCACTTATTATAGATTCATAGAAGAATCTTCGACAAATAATCAAGAGTCGCATAAAGTGTCGTCAGAAGAAAAAGAATGGGAAACCTACGATGCTTCTACTAAACAAGTTGTAGGGAAAGCTTGGGGAAGGTTAATGGATGACCGAGAGAATATGCTACGCTTAGAATATTTTTCGGAAAATCCATTTGGGCCTAAGGAAGAAGTGAAATTTGTCAATATTCGCTTAGGTGATATTCCCCTTTTAATGTGGCAAGACGAGTTGCCAGCTTTAACCCCAAGAGTCGCCTGGACTAATCTTCTTGGGGCTAATGATTATTCTATAGAGAATTTTAACACTTCTCTTCTAACAAAGAAGCCAGAAGATTCAATACTAGATGAGAACATTGGAGACAATGTAAAAAGCATTACTTTCGATTCTGAATATCTTGCCTTGGAAGTAAGATATGCTGAGAAATATGCTTTATTTTTCACTAAAGCGCCTAAAGAAGCCTTGAGATCGGGCGAAGTTTGTGAGTTTTCTTTTGAATTATTAACAGAGCGAACGAAGGAAAAGATAACAAGAACAGCCCCTAGGGTCTCTTTAAGAACTATTAAAGGAGAACTTGCAGATAAGCAAATAGATTTACAGTCTCTTGATGGCACGTATAGTGGAGAATTCACGGTGGGTGAAGATTTTGAACGTTTTAGGTTTAAGTTAGTAGTAACGGATCAAAACAATGTAAAGCCAGCATTAAGAGAAATTCTGCTTACGCTTAAAGAAGATATGGGAAGTTAATAGAATATGAAACTATAAAGCTCTAAACTAAGAAACTGGTAGTCTATTTTATAATAGAATAAAGAAGGGGAGTGCTAAGATGTCGACTTCATTGTTAATAGAAATTGTATTATTAATAGCATGTTTACTTTTAGTCTCCTTGTTCTATTATAGAAAAGGCTGGAAAGCCAGTTTTCCTTTCAAAAATACAGATATCTTCAAGTTATTGTATACTCTTGTTTTCCCTATGTTATGGGGGAGTTCTTCAGTCATATGTGGATTTATATACTTGTTCTTATCCAAAAATTTTAATTCTTTAGATTTCTTATTTTTATTTGGATTTCCTACAATTTTAATGACGTTTACGTTTTGGAAGTTCAGAAAAAACAATAAGCATATTGAGGAAATAAAAAGAGAAGAAGATACGAAGGTAAGAGATAAGAGTAAGAAAACAGAAGATTGGGTGCATCAGTTTTCTTTTGTTGAAGAACAGGATTTTAATATAAAAACTTATATTTCTAAAGGCCGACCTATAAGTCGGTTATTTATTTATAATGTTAATAATGAGCAGCAAAAAGAATTGAAAAATAATGAAGATTTATTACCAGATGGAGTCTATTTAGAAATTTTCATGAAGAAATTAGACAGTGATAATAACTCGCAAGTATAATTTTATCTTTTTATTCTAAAAGATCAGGCTACTCTTTAACATAAGGAGGGTAACCTGACTTTTTGTCATACGAGTAAGTGTATTCTTTCTATTTGCTTATGTTTGCTTATAATTACTTCTTTAATCAACATGTGCGCCAACTGCTTCTTCCGCGTATTACTCATCTGATCCCAGAGTCTCGTGAACTCCCCTAGCATCCCTCGCACATATGCGATATCCACACTTCCCGCTTCTTGACGCTCTGCCACATCCTCAATCGCCTCTTTCCGTCTGACCAATGCTTTCTCCTGCTCCGCCAGTTCCTCGATACGCTCCTTGAACAGCCGCTTATCCAGCATATCCTCCTCATACAACTCAAAGTACTTCGCCTTCTTTCGAGCCACTTCAGCCAATCCCTTCTCGATCTGCTTCAAGTCGTCTTCAGACGCATTTTCGCCTAAGCACTCTCTACCCTGAGCCGCTCGGGTGACATCTTCAATCAGCTTCGGGTCATCGACGAATTCTTGGATACGTCTCAATATTTCAGCTTCCGCGTAGTCAGCTCGTATACTGTTTGCTCTACAAACTGAGCTACCCTTATTGGCAAACTGGACGCATTGATAGTACAGCGTGTAATATCGTTCGCCATTCGCGCGTTTTCGTGTAGCCCGCTGAGACACCATCCCATGCCCGCACACTGGACAGCGAAGTATACCTGTAAACGGGAAGCTGCCAAAGAAGACACGATGATGGTAATAGTTCCTTTTGCCATACATAGACTGTACCTTGTCATAGAGCTCTTCCGAGATAATAGCCTCGTGTATCCCTTTTACCAGGATCGGATTTGGGTTGGTACCTTTACGCCGCTTGGTATTCCAATCCTCTTGTTTATTGAAGCGAATCTTGCCCGTGTAGAGCGGATTAGAGAGGATCGTTTTGATCGTATTCACACTAAAGGGCCGGCCATGCTTACTGCGATAACCAACGCCATTTAGCTCATTGGTGATTGCTTTAAGCCCTTTACCATCTGCATAGTAGTTGAATATCTTTTGGATCAACTGAGCTTCTTCCGGATTAATCACCAGCTCCGTCTCTCGTCGCCTACGATGCTTGCTGTCCTCTACCTCCACCACGTCATAACCAAGTACAACCCCGCCATTCCACTTGCCTTCCCGAGCACGTTGCTTCATGCCCATTTTCACATTGTCCACGATCTGGTTCCGCTCCAGTTCCCCAACTGCTCCCATCATCTGAAGAGCAAACTGGCCCATAGGCGTCTCCGTTTCGAAGTTCTCGGAATAACTGCGGAAAGTTACTCCATTTTGCTTTAACTCGTCTACGATCTTTAGTAGATCCAATTGTTTGCGAGAGACCCGATTGATCTTCCAAACAATAACCTGTTGAAAGCGTCCCTTTCTTGCATCTGCCAGTAATTTCTGGAGTGCTGGGCGATTTTCCATAGACTTTCCGGAAATACCTTCATCTCTATACTCATCGTATATGCGATAATTTTTTGCTTGAGCATACTATCGTAATGTCTCCAACTGTGCCTGTATGGAGAATACTTCCTCATTTATAGATGTTAACTGGCAGTGGAAAAACATCTATAGTGTGTTAATTATTCCGGATTCCTCTCGTAAGCTTGGGGAGGCGGTGATTGCATGAGCGAGCTTGTTCAGCGGCTGGGTGAATGTATCCGGCAGCTTCGCAAACAGCGGAATTTAAGCCAAGATCATTTGGAGAACGCGTCAATTTACATAACAACTACATCGGGCAGGTTGAACGCGGCGAAAAGAATGTGACCATCGACAGTCTAAGTAAGATTGCGGCTGGGCTGGAGGTATCACTGGAAGAGCTTTTCCGACATATAGACCCGATGGAAGGCGAAGACGATCTGGCCCAGATTCACCGCCTGCTAGCCGAACGTCCCGCAGCAGACCATACGATGGCGCTTAAGGTGATTCAGACGGTGTTTGGATGGGCAGAGAGCCAGAATAAATAGGCGGTGGGGCAACGGGTCTCCCTTTATTCTTCGACTGGTTCACGTCCACGCTGCTGCTTAGCATGTCGATAGGAGAGCATCGATTTCTCCAACCGAAGGTTGAGCAGATCGTTCTGGAGGCGCTCACGGATCTGCTGGATTTCCGTCAAGATGTTCCGGCAGGTCGAGAGACTGATCGCATCTCCACGTTGAAATAGCAGATAGAAGATTGTGTTGCTGGTCTCTTCGCAGATCCAGACACGTTTGACGAGTTGGTCCTCCTGTTCGACGAGTTTTTCATAAGCATCCATATGAGGGGTCATTTTTTCACCTCCCGAGAGCTGGTTTTTGGATTAGAGGCTCTCGGGTTTATTTTTTCATCAAAAGATAGATTTTCAACTTGTATCGTAATACTTATGCCGTTTGATCGAGTGAAAAAGAAGAATATAATATAGAAAAAAAGAGAAGAGGGTTTGCAATGGAAAAGTGCTTAGTAGTAGCGGCTACAAGATCTAGTTTTAGCTTTAAAGAAAACGCGAATTACAAATTTGTTATTGGTGATATTAAAGTAGGATTTAAAAAAATATCAGATGAAAGAGATCAAGCTTTTACAGGACTAAAGTATGGCTGGATAATCCAACTTGAATTGAATGCAGATGGTATAGAGTCTGCTATTACACTAGCTAACAATCTTATAGATTTCTTTTTATCTACTATTAGTCTAGAATCAGGCTTAGAAACTCATGAGAAAAAGCTTTTAATCGTTCTGGATACAAGCAATGAAGTAAAAGAGAGGGAGTTTAGACAATTTTTTTATGATCAATCTTTTTCACGGGGCGACACTATAGAAGTTTCGGAATTTACTGAGCATGTAGGAGCAATTTGGCTACGGTACGAAGGAAAAGATAGAGACCGATTTCTGCGTGCACTACATTGGTTTAGAAAAGGTTTAAACGAAGGAGACGTTCTAGATCAGTTCCTAGCTTTTTGGCAAGGAGTCGAAACGCTAAATCCACTTTTGATTGAACACTTTGGTTGTGAGAAAACTGGCTATGAGCAGATTGAAAAAACATGCTGTGTTACTGGTAACGTATTTTACGAGATGAGAACAACAAAGCAAGGTATGGAAGAATTAGTGAAACACATTGGTTTAGAAGGAGAGGCGTGGAAACAGATAAGTAAAGCAAGAAACGGAATTTCTCATGGTTTTAAGTCATTAAAAGATGTTCAAGCTGAATGTGAATACTTAATGCCAAAGATTGCAGAGCTTTTGTATAAAGGTATCTTGCTCTTACTGAATAGAAGTGAGAAGGACACCACTTTAAAAAACCTTTCTTATATTTCACCTTTGAAGCTTGGAGAAGTTCACTTTATAGACGTGATAATAAAGGAAGAAGATGTTGAGAAATTGTTAAGTGACTATTATCCCTACTTTCAAATGAGTATGGAATTAGCACCTCAAGAAGATGGCTACATTTCAGAAGCAAAATTTTCTGCAAAACTAGAAAGTGAATGTGTTTTGCTCAGCCTAAGTGCATCGGGGCGAGGGCTTCGTATGGAGCACTTGTCAGAAGATGAAGGGTAGAATAGAGCAATTAGGCAGAGACCAGTCTCTGTCTTTTTCCGTTGCCGAAACACCCAACGAGGGAAACCGTACCACAAGTAAGGCAAAACCTTTCAACTTCCGCAGGCCTACAGCCTAGCGGATTTTTTTATTAATCCCCTGCAATCTGTCGAATCAGACAAAAACCCCGACGGAAAGGGCAAAGACCGCAGGATTCCATCGCCTATACTTAGAGCAGCCGAGAATGAAGATTTGGCGGAAGGGGCGATTTTTTTGTTGATTTCAGTGACACGGGTGCGATTGAAGGGCATGTGGGCCCTTCCGTTTTTTATGTACCATATCGTTCGGTCAACCAAGCAGCTGAATAGCACTGCCGGGTTGCTGCATTCCGACCTCACACGCGACGGTTGGATCATAGGTTGGACGATATCGGTATGGGAGAACAAGGATCGCATGCTGGAATACCGCAATCACGGTAATCACGCCAAGGCCATGCGGATCGCGCGCCGAATCGGAGATGAATTCGAGGCTGTCCATTGGGAAGCCGATACGATTCCAAGCTGGAAGGAAGCGAAGATCCGGTTGCATCAAAAGTACGGCAGAAGACCGGATCCGCACAAGCAGTGAAGGATTTCCCTACAGCAGCGGAGGAGGAGCATGCCTATGGCAAGCAAAAGGATTCGGGCACTCGTGCTCATTCTCGCATTTTCGATTGCCGGATACGCGATTGTTCAGTATGGCGTTCTTGGAGCCGGTCATGCCGGACTTGTTTCTTTCAAATTGCAAAAGCCGGATTTTGAACTCAAACCGTGGGTCTATGTGCTGTATACTCACATTTTCACCGCGGTGTTTGCTTTGGCGATAGGACCTTTTCAACTATTTATCAAGCCGACAAAAGCCAGGAGACGTTGGCATCGTCGATTGGGGTATGGATATGTTCTTTCGATTACGGTTAGCGGGATCGTGAATGTGTATTTATCCCTTTTTGCGACAGGCGGTTGGATTTCTGGACTCGGGTTCATGTCTCTCGATGTGTTGTGGGTGGCGACTACGCTTACGGCAGTGAGAAAAATTATGGTCAAAGACATCCAGGCTCATAAAGAATGGATGCTTCGCAGTTACGCGCTTACTTTTTCGGCGGTCACGCTTCGAATCTTTTTAGCACCGCTGGCTTTGCTGCTTGGCGATTTTGAAGCGGCATTTCGGGTGGTCGCTTGGCTGTGCTGGATTCCGAATCTGCTCGTCATGGAAGCCGTGATTTACAGAATGAGGCTGCGGATTGAACCGCGCTGATCTGAGCAGCTATAGCCAGTAAGTAAACGAAAGACGGCTTTCCGGCGCATCCAGCGCCGGGGCCGTCTTTTTTATCGATCAGATTTGCGCCAACCCGCCATCCACGAACAATTCGATGCCGTTCACATAGCTGCTTTCTTCGGAAGCCAGGAACATGACGGCCTTGGCAATCTCCTCCGCCCTGCCCAAGCGGCTCAGCGGAACGCTGTCCTTCGCCGATTTAAGCACTTCATTCAGCGCTTCGCCGAACAGATCGGGATAAGCCGGGGTATGCACCATACCGGGGCTCAGCACGTTCAAGCGTATGCCGGTGCCTTTCAAATCCATGATCCAGTTTCTCGCCATCTGGCGAAGAGCCGCTTTGGTTCCTCCGTAGACGCTGAACCCCGGATCTCCGATCGTGCCCGCCGTGGAGCCGGTCAAGATGATGTTTCCCGTCCCCTTTGGAAACAGTGGCAGAGCTTTTTGGATGGTGAACAGGGTTCCTTTTACATTCACGTCGAACGTCTTGTCGTACTGCTCTTCCGTAATTTGGCCCAAAGGCAGAATGCTGCCGATGCCCGCGTTGGCGAACAGAATATCCAGATGGCCTTTCTCCCGCTTAACCGTATCGAACAATCGGTCCAAGTCGTTCAAATCGGAAATATCGCCCTGCACGCCGGTTACCCGCTCACCGATCAATCGAACGGCCGCGTCCAGCTCGCTTTGTCTGCGGCCGGTAATGAATACATGGGCCCCTTCGGAGACGAACTGCTGCGCCGTGGTCAGTCCGATCCCGCTTGTCCCTCCGGTGATCACCGCTACTTTTCCTTCGAATTTACCCATATCGATAAGCCTCCTGTACGTTTCGTATCTTGCCGTCCTGTCCGTTACGGGATTTATCATAACGCGGGCTGAAGAATTGAACCGCAATGTAGATTACGTTGGAGTATCCAAGAAAAAGAATAAGGTCTCAAGCCAGTTCGTTCAGTGCTTTTTCGGTATGAATACGGATCGTTCTGCGGCTCGTCAACAGAATGCCTTCGTTGGACAGTTCTTTGAGGGTTAGCGATACCGCTTCCCGGGTGGCTCCGATCATGTCCGCCAATTCTTGATGGGTCAGAGGAATATCGATTTTGCGGTAGCCGTTTTCTTCCGTACTGAACTTGTTGGATAGCCGGTTGAGAAAATACAGCACTTTGCCGCGCAGGTCTTGGAAAACCAACTTTTCTACCAATTGATCCTGCTCTCGCAGCCGTTTGCTGAGTTCCGATAAAAACAGCAGCGACAACTCCGAATGCTTGCGTAAAAGCGGGTCGAATTGTTCGGCGGGAATGAACAAAACGATCGAATCTTCCATCGTCTCGACGTAACTTCCTCTTGCGCCTAACGAGAACGTTTCGATTTCGCCGAAGATACCGTCTTCGCTGAGGATGCAGACCGTATGCTGTTTGCCGTCCGAATAGGTTTTGTAGAAACGGAGCTTGCCGGCGATCACGAAAGACAAGCCTCTTTTTTCATCGTCCGGCGTCTGAAGGATCGAATTTTTGGGAAGCGTATACGTATGGGATCGGGTAACCGATTGTTGGATGACCCCAACGGCCTGTTCCGTAATGCAGATTACAAACGGCCTGCCCCAGCTATCACCCAACCATATGACCAGACATGCTTTTTTCGTATGACCAGAATTCCTTCCCCTCATGGTATACTCGTTACAACAAACAGGCAGAAGGAGCAACGGATATGATACCTTTTCGACATGATCACGTAGGCAGCTTTTTACGTCCTGCCGACTTAACTCAGGCACGCGAACAGTATAAATCGGGCGAACTCACGCATGAGGCATTGAGAGCCGTGGAAGATCGGGAGATTATCCGGATCATTGAAAAGCAGAAGGAGAACGGCGTGCTGGCGGTTACGGATGGCGAACTGCGCAGAAGCTGGTGGCATTTCGACTTCTTGGGCGGGCTGGACGGCGTGGAGCTGTACGAGCAAATAGACGGTCCGAAATTCCACAATATGCAGACGCGCAAGGGCGGCATTCGCGTTGTCGGCAAGGTCGATTTCTCGGCGCATCCTTTCTTGGAAGATTTCAAGTTCGTGCAGAAGCATGCGGGCGGCGCGGTGGCGAAGCAGACCATTCCGAGTCCGAACATGCTGCTGTATCGCTTGGAGAACGGCGCCAATGTGTATACGGACCGCGAGGCTTTTCTGCAGGACACGATCGCGGCGTATCAAAAAGCGATTCAGGCGTTCTACGACGCGGGCTGCCGCTACCTCCAGTTGGACGATACCGCCTGGGCGGATCTGTTCTCGGAAGCCGGCCATGACAAGCTGCGCGCCAAAGGGCTGGAACCGGCGGAAGAGTTGAAGACGATGCAGCGCATGATCAACGAATCTTTGGCGCACAAACCGGCTGATTTGGTCGTGACGATGCATATTTGCCGCGGCAACTACAAATCCAACTTTTTCTCGACAGGCGGTTACGATTACGCTTCGGAGGTGATCTTCGGCGGCTTGGACGTGGACGGATTGTTTTTGGAATTCGATGACGAGCGCTCGGGCAGTTTCGAGTCGTTGAAGCATGTGAATCGCAAAGATTTGAAAATCGTGCTCGGTCTGCTCACTTCCAAAACGGGACAGTTGGAAAACAAAGAACAGATCAAAGCCCGGATTGCCGAGGCGGCCACCTATGTTCCTCTGGAGCAGCTGTGCTTGAGCCCGCAGTGCGGATTCTCGTCCACGGAAGAAGGCAATATTTTGACGGAAGAACAGCAGTGGCGGAAGCTTCGTTACGTGAAGGAAATCGCGGAAGAAGTTTGGCAGTAAGATCGTCTCATCCAACTCACTCACGGGGGAATCTACCATGACCATTCAAGCAGGCCAGGAACCGGTTACCGTTGAAGCGCTTATTAACGGTCAGTCTGTCACATCCTTTTCGCAGTCCGCCAAAGAGAATCCGACCGACCCGGCAGAGATCGTCGGTTACTTCCCGGTCACGACGAAGGAACAAGCCGTCGAAGCGATCGAAGCGGCGGCCGGAGCTTTTCAGACGTGGAAGAAGACCGGCATCGAAGAACGCGTAACGAGAATGCGCAGAGCGATCGAGAAGATCAGGGCCGCCGAGAACGAAATCGTGCATTTGCTGTGCAGGGAGCACGGCAAGCCGCTGTACGATGCGCACGGCGAGATTTACGTCTCGTTGATGTGGATGGAGTTTGCCTGCAAGGAAGCGGCGTCGGCTCTGCAAGAAGAGGTCACCGAGCATGAGAACGGCAAAACGATTCTGGCTTACGATCCGATCGGCGTCGTGGCCGCGATCAGTCCGTGGAACTATCCGATTGCGCTGTCCACGATCAAGATCGCTCCTGCTCTGCTGGCGGGCAACGCGATCGTGCTGAAGCCGAGTCCGTATGCGCCGCTCGCGGCAGCGAAGGTGGCGGAGATCATCGCGAGCGAGTTCCCGGCCGGCGTGATCAACGTGGTTCATGGCGGTGCGGATGTGGGCGTTGAACTGACGACGAATCCCCATGTGGCCAAAATCGCTTTTACCGGCGGAACCGAAACGGCCAAGCATATTATCCGGGCGGCTTCGGAGACGATTAAGGATATGACGCTGGAGCTTGGCGGCAACGATGCGGCGATTTTCCTGGACAGCTTCGACGTGAACGATGAACGCGCCATGCGCCGGATCGTCGTGTCCAACTTCCTGACGACCGGTCAGATCTGCATGATCGCCAAACGCGTGTATGTGCATCGTTCGATCTATGAAGCTTTTGTGGAAAAATATATCGAGGCGGCCAATCGCTGGATCCGGATCGGCGATCCGTTTGATCCCGATACGACGGTAGGCCCGCTCAATAACGTGAAGCAGAAAGAGTACGTGCTGGGTTTGGTCGAAGACGCCAAGCAGCGCGGAGCCAAAGTCATTCCGCTCGGCCGGATTCTGGATCAGCAGGTGTTCGACCAGGGGTACTACCTCCAGCCGACGCTTGTGTTGGGCTGCGACGTGCATGACCGGATCGTCGTGGAAGAACAGTTCGGGCCTACCGTTCCGATTCTGCCGTTCGACGACGAAGAGCAAGTCATTCGTCTCCATAACGAGAGCATCTACGGATTGACGAGTTCCGTGTGGGGGACCGAAGAACAAGCGATTTCCGTTGCGCGCCAACTCGAAGCCGGAACGACGATGATCAATACGGCTGCCGTGCAGGGACTGGACGTCCGCTTCCCGTTCGGAGGCTTCAAGCAGTCCGGGATCGGCCGCGAATACGGCGTGGAAGGCATTCGCACGTATACCGAACAGCATGTGATCAATGTGCCGAAGATGCTGGATCTTCCTTATATTCCTGAGTAAAAAACGATAAAGGCTGGATCAATTTGATCCAGCCTTTTCTGATTCCCTATTCAAGGAGGCCGTAAAATGAAAAAGCAAAAGAATAAATTTCTGGTGTGCCTGTTGTTGATTGTTGGATTCGTTGTGTCGCCTGCAGCCAATCTTCCCGCGCAAGCGCTCGTCTCCTCTTCGGATCGGTTGTTAAGTTCGGAAGTCCAGGCGTTATTCGTGAACGACACCAAGACGCTATTCGTAGACAAAGAGTTCAAGCAGGTGCAGCTTTTCGATGTCCACACCGGCAAAGTTGAATGGACGAAGAAGTTTGGCGCTGTGTACGACTGCGAAGTGCTTTTGGGCTCGGGGAAAATCGTGGTTCTTACCGACTCGGGCAGACAGCTTCAGAAACAAGTGTTCACTACGGCAGGCAAAGTGGTGAGCACACAAAACTTGCCGGGGATCAAGAAAACGGCCGCATCGCAAATTCAATGGTCTGCTGCCGGGGCCGCGGCCAAAGAAAGTATTGCCGTTACGGATGGGCAGCAGCTGTCCCTATATCAATATCCTTGGAAAAAGCCGGTTCAAAGCCTGTCCCTGGCCGCGAGCGAAGATCAAAAACACGAAAATGCGATTGTGCAGGACGTTCAATTTCAATTCCCTTATGTGATCGCGAAGGTGAACGGAATGAGTCTTGGGCAGACCAAAGAATATTATAAAATCATGAATGTAACGACCCGACAACTCAAGTTGATTACGCCGGGATCGAATGCAAGAAGCAGCTTCGTCACAGAAGGCACGGCTCTGGTCGTGAACACTTCCAGCATCAGCGGCACCCCGCTCGGCATAGAGACGAATACGCCGCAGATCCTGTATGCCCGGTACGATCTGCACACGGGTCAGATGACGAAGAGCCTCAAACGTACCTTTACGCAATCGGACTCCAATTGGTCTTCCAGTTATTTTGCCGGACGGCTTCTGCTTACCGATACGGAAAAAAGCAAGCAGTCTTTTCTGGCGCAGGACGGCAAGTTAATCGCAGAACGATCCTCGACTCCTACTCATTTGAGAGATAAGTTGATTGCTTCCGCCGACGGGAAAGCGGTGATCCTTGTTCCAACCGCCAATCAGGGAACGGAATTGCAAAAGCCTTTTTAAAAGCGGATCTTTATTTTGGGAGTCTACGGGTGCAAACCCACAAACCAATTGTACGAATCGAAAAAGTAACCCAGCTAAGGGGGAGTGATTTAGCTGGGTTTTTTATTGTGTTTAAGTGAACTTCAAAATTGGCAGCTGTTTGCTGCTCGGACAGTTCTTCAATACGCGCTTTGAAGAGCCGCTTATCCATAATGTTTTCCTCGGCTGATCATATCCTGTTCAAATCTCCTATAATGAATTCCTTATTTTTTAAAAATTGACTGATCCCCAAAGTCGTATTATGGTAAAGAAAGCTATATAGCATAGGCCAAAGCATGGCCCCGACTTAACCATTCAGAGGCGCAAATTCCTATTCAAAGGGAGAAATGCCTCTTTTTGCTTTTAAGCAGGATCCTGATTTGGTTCCTCTGTATTTAGGATGTTAACAGAATAGGAGAAAGTCATGAGAGAAGAGCTTATCGAGAAAATCCTCGCTTTTCGTCAGGAACGAAACTGGGAGCAGTTTAATAACCCCAAAGACTTAGCTATTTCGTTAAGCCTGGAAGCTTCGGAATTGTTGGAAACCTTTCAATGGAAATCTTCGGATGAAGCCGTTGCTTTGAAAAAAGAAGAAATGGCAAGCGAGTTGGCTGACATCTTGATCTATGCGGTTTATTTGGCACACGATCTCGATCTGGACATCGAAGAAATCATCTTGGCTAAACTCCAAAAAAATGCAGTTAAATATCCAATCGCTAAAGCATTCGGCAAAAAGGACAAATACACTAACCTATAGGAGCATTCAACATGATTATTTACAGCAGCAGCGCTTTGGCTTTTCGTGAAAAGGTAGACAACAATCAACTAACGGCCGAGATCGAAGAAGCTTTTATTAGTAAAATGGGTAAGCGGCCGAACCCGAGTGAACGACGGGCATGGAACAATTCCATGCAGTTTATGGAACGAATCGTACGCAATTCCCGAATTGCCGACGATTGCGGCGTAATGATCGAATACAATATTCCTTCAACAAGCAAACGAGTAGATTTTATCGTAGCGGGCAAAGACGAAGCAGGCAAAGACAACTTTATTATCGTGGAATTGAAGCAGTGGGAAAGAGCCAGCGAGACAGATCGCGAAGACGTCGTCGTGACTTACCTTGGCGGACAAGAGCGCGAAACGACTCATCCTTCTTATCAGGCATGGTCTTATCGGCAGCATCTGGAAGATATGAACGAAGCCGTTCATTCCAGCGATCTTGTTAGCCATTCTTGTGCGTATCTGCATAATTATCGCTCGCCGCAGCCTGATCCGTTAAAAAGCGAGAGATATGCGCATTACATAAGCAAAGCCCCTTTGTTTATGTCTGAAGACACACAAAAGCTGCAAAATTTTCTGTATAAACATATTGGTCAAGGAGACGGAGTTAATCTGCTCTATCTGATTGAGAACGGTAAAATTCGCCCTTCCAAAAAATTGATCGATCATGTGGATGGACTGTTTAAAGGTAATTCTGCATTCGTACTCTTGGATGAACAGAAAATTGCTTATGAAACCATTATGAGCTTGGCTAAAAATGCGAACCGCAAGCGTACGATTCTGATCAAAGGGGGACCGGGTACAGGCAAATCGGTTATATCCATGAACGCGCTTGGAGGATTGCTGAAGCACAAGTTGAACGTAAAGTTCGTCGCGCCTACTGCGTCTTTCCGAACCGTTATGGTGGAGACGTTAGTCAAGCAGCAGCCCAAAGATAAAGGAAGAGCCCGCTCGCTTTTTGCCGGATCGGGACAATTTTGGGATAGCCCCGAAAACTTTTTCGATGTCATGGTCGTCGATGAAGCGCATCGTCTCAAAGGCAAAGGTGCTTATCAATACAAGGGCGAGAATCAAATCGAGGATATCGTCAAAGCTTCTAAAGTAAACGTGTTTTTTGTTGACGATTTTCAGAGAATTCGCCCGGACGATATCGGATCGACGGATGAAATCAAACGAATTGCTGAACGGTATGGTTCGGAAATTCATGAATATACGCTTACTGCGCAGTTTCGCTGTTCCGGTGCCGAAGGATTTATCAATTGGATCGATCATATTTTGCAAATCCGCGAAACGGGAAATTTTAATGGCTGGGATCGCAATGCGTTTGAATTCAAGCTGATGGACAATCCGCATGAACTTTATGAAGCGATTAAGCAAAAAACGGCCGAAGGCAGTAATGCGCGGATGTTGGCTGGTTTTGCCTGGGATTGGTCGAAGAATGAAGACGGGAATTACAACGGTGAAATTGAAGACGTCATCATAAAAGAACACGACTTCAGAATGCCCTGGAACGGAAGAGCCATCTCCAGCAAATGGGCCATTCATGAAAGCGGAGTAGAACAAATCGGGTGTGTGCATACCTCTCAAGGTCTGGAATTCGATTATGTTGGCGTCATTGTCGGCAATGATCTGAAATTCGATCCGGAAAGCATGCAGATCTATGCCGACTATGATGAATATAAAGATACAATGGGCAAGCGCGGCCTCAAAAAGAATAATGAAAAATTGACGGCGTTGATCAAAAATATATATAAAGTCCTGATTTCAAGAGGAATGAAAGGGTGTTACCTGTACTGCCGGAATCCTGAATTGAGAACGTATCTGCAGGATCAGTTGGACAGAACGCTTACCGAGGCGCATCCTTCGTAGGCTGATTTAGTTCTAACTCTTTCCCGCAAAAAGGACTTTACACCAATATTTCATTTACGCTTGAAGAAGGGCCGCACTGCTCCTTCATCGGAACAAGCCTTTTTACTGATCGATATGTGCAACTGCGCTTACTTCCACCCACTGCTCCGGAAGTGCCAGATACGTTACGCCGATCATGCTTCCTGCCGGACGATGGTCCGCGATGTATGCTTTGAACATCTCGATCGCGCGTTCTCCATGTTCCTGCGCATGAGTCAGATAGATTTCGACATAAGCCAGGTTGGATTTGGTTGCCCCAAACTCCTGCAATACCGTATCCAGGTTCTCCAGCGTCTGCCGCATCTGGGCTTGAATATCGCCCGCTCCGACAAATTCGCCTGCCGCATTATGCGCGAACTGTCCGGAGATGTACAGCGTGTTGCCTGCGCGGTAGCCCTGGGAAATCCCGTGATCCCAGAGAGTATGGTTGTACGTTTGAATAGTTGTCATTGTTGTGCGCCCCTTTACTTGAAAGTAAGGCTAGTATAAACTGGGCGAAAATCAAACAATAGTACGCACAAATAAGTAGGGTACTATCAGAAAGGGTAGTGCAAGCATGAGCATATCCGACTTGAAAGGGAAGGAGACGGTCATCGGGGACACGCCGTTCGGCTATACGATGTCCGTGATCGGCGGGAAGTGGAAGATGGCGATTCTGTACCTGTTGGCAGCCAATCAGCCGGTTCGTTTCAACGAGATGCAGCGGCAGCTCGGGTCGGTCACTTACAAAGTGCTCAGTGCGCAGCTCAAAGAATTGGAAGCGGATGGGCTGGTGCAGCGCAAAGAGTATCCGCAGGTTCCGCCCAAAGTGGAGTATTCGTTGATGCCGAAAGGACAGACGCTGCTGCCGGTACTGGAACAGCTGTGCGAATGGGGCGTGCAGAATCGACAGCCTGAAGACACTGAGCCCTTTCTGTTCTTGTAAGCAAAAAATCCAAAAACCTCAAAACGCTACTGACATTATGTTGTCAGTAGCGTTTGTTTATGATTGAACCTGTTCACGCCTCACTCATCGATAAAACAGAGTGTGCCACGGTTGTGCCAAACAGCCGAACTTATACGCAAATCGCAGAAAGGATGATTGTTTATGAATTTCGCATCTGTACGCATCATCACGGACGATGTAGACGGTCTGGCCGAGTTTTACGAAAAAGTCACGGGAATCGCGGCCGAGCGGCCTGCGCCCGTATTTGCCGAAATCGTTATGCCTTCGGGCACACTCGCTATCGGTCACTCTCAGACCGCGCAGCTCTTCGGAGCGGATTCCGCGGTGGCAGCCTCCAATCGCACGGTGATCATCGAGCTTCGTGTAGAAGATATCGAAGCGGAGTATGCGCGGCTCAAGCCGTGGGTCGGCCAATGGGTGCAGGAACCGACGACCATGCCGTGGGGGAACCGGTCGATGCTGCTGCGCGATCCGGACGGCAATCTGATTAATCTGTTCGAGCCGGTCAGCGAGGCCGCGATCGAACGGTTCAAAGACCGATAACCGGATCATCCGCAGCGACCCTCCCTTCGACAAAGGGCCGGACGGATTGCAGCAAGTTCTGATGCAGAGCGGGGATGCCGGGCATCCTCTTGTCGCCGACATCCCTTCACTCCGTCCGCATTTTTACTGACTTGCCGCTTTTACGTCGGTCACCCCGTATCTTTTCCGTAAAATGCACATTGAAAAAATGAATGATCGGTCCGAGTCCGAACATGCACACCAGCGTCCCCAGCCCGATGATGCCTCCGAACAGGAAGCAGATCAGCGCGCAGAGAGCGTCCGTGAACATGCGATGCCAGAAATAGCCGACTCGCGGGAAGCGATCTCTCATGATCAGCGACAGACAATCGTAAGGCGCGATGCCGACGTTGGACGTCTGATACAGGGATACGCCGAAACTGCAGATGACGACGCCAACCGCTACCGTAATTACGCGCTGCCACAGCAGTTGGGGTTCGCCGGGCAGGTCGATCCAGATGTTATAGAAAAACGTAACGATGTAGCCCAGAAATACGGCGTTGACCACGGTGCCGATTCCGATAAACCGTCGTCCCGCGATCAGCTGGATTACGAACAAAGACAGGTTGAGCAGGATCAGAAATCGGGCATACTCGATCCCGCTCGTATCCGCAAGGGCCATCACCATACCGCTAAAAGGATCGTTCCCCAAGCCGGACAGTTTGAAAATGCTAATTCCCATACCCAAAAAAATATTGCCAACCAACATAATCATTAACCGTCTTGGCTCTGCCAGCGTATTCAAAAAGCTTTTCATATGAACCGTCCTAAAGTCAGATTGTCGTGCAGGGTCATGCTTCCTCGCGCAAACGACGCCGTCATTATAGCACAGTTTGTACAGCCGGGTTGTACCGTCCTGTGCACGCGCCGAACGCTCCATTCCGAATTCTCTTCTCCACAAACCAATTGTACTTCCTCCCAATCAGTGGTACTCTGAAGAGTGGTAAACGCGGCAACAACGCACTTCCCTGACTCCTCAAAAATTATGACCACTTTAGCTATCAAGAAAGGTAACACTATGATAAAAGTTGAAAACCTATCGTTCTCTTTTCCGCAAAAAGAACTGTACAGCAACATCTCGTTCACGCTCGAAGAAGGCCAGCACTGCGCGTTTATCGGGACGAGCGGCAGCGGCAAAAGCACGTTGATCGACATCCTGATGGACCCGGAGCGGTATTTGTTCGAAGGCAAGCTTGAGATCGAGCCGGGCTTCACGATCGGACATGTGAGCCAGTTCTCGCAGGTGGACAACAGCCGGCCGATGACCGTGTTCGAATATATCGGCGAAGAGTTCATCCAGGTGCAGGACGAAATCACGGCGATCTATGCGGAGATGGCGACGTCGTCGGATCTGGATGCGCTGATGGAGAAGTCCCAGTCGGCTTTGGACGCTTTTGAAGCGATGGACGGGGACAATTACGAGAATACGATCAACAAGCAGCTGAACCTGGCCAACCTGATCAAGCTCCGGGATGCGGACGTATCCGCTCTGAGCGGCGGCGAGTTCAAGCTCGTGCAGGTCATGAAGCAAATGCTGCTGCGTCCGGACCTGCTGATCATGGACGAACCGGACGTCTTTCTGGACTTCGAGAACCTCAATGCGCTCAAGAAGCTGATCAACGCGCACAAAGGCATGCTGCTCGTCGTGACGCACAACCGCTATCTGCTCAACCACTGCTTCAACAAGATCATCCACCTCGAAAATACGGAACTGCAGGAGTTCGACGGACGTTATATCGATTACAACTTCTACCTGCTTCAGACGAAAATCGAGCTGCAGGAGATCACGGTGGCGGAAGCCGAAGAGATCGCGCGCTACGACGGCATTATCGACAATCTGCGCGAGATCGCGACGTACAATTCGGAAGCTTCGCGCGGCCGGGCGCTCAAAGCGCGGGTGCGGTTCCAGGAGAGACTGGAAGCGCGCCGTATCAAGGAGCCGTTCGTCGACATCAAGCAGCCGAATATCCGCTTGGGCATGGACGAGGCGCCGGAAGAGACGGTACTGGTCAACGTTGAGGACTACAGCGTTTCTTTTGACGAGCTGCTGCTCGAACACGTGACTTTCGAGATCAAATCGACGGACAAAATCGCCCTGATCGGGCCGAACGGCACCGGGAAGACGACGCTGCTGCGCGATATTTTCCGCGGCACGCATCCGGCGATCCAGGTCAGCGACGAGGCCCGGCCGGCGTACCTCTCCCAGCTGCAGGGCGAGACGCTTCAGGATTCCAATACGATTCTGAACGAATTTATCGACGCCGGCTTCAAGACGTACGACGAGATCCGGGCACATCTGCTTCAATACGGCTTCGAAGGCGAGATTCTGGAACAGAAGATACAATCGCTGTCCGGCGGGGAGAAAAACATGCTCCAGTTGGCGAAAGCCGCAGGCAGCGGGGCCAATCTGCTGCTGCTGGACGAACCGACGAGCCATCTGGACCTCTATTCGCAGATCGCGCTGGATCAGGCCATTCAGGACTACAAAGGCGCGATCCTCATGATCTCCCACGATTTCTATTCGGTCGTCAACGGCATGGATTACGTGCTGATCATCGACAACAAGACGGTCCGCAAGATGAGCATGCGCAAGTTCAGACAGATGATCTACAACCGTCACTTCGATCGCGGCTATCTGGAAGCGGAGCAGAACAAGAAAGCTGTCGAGCTGAAAGTCGAGCTTGCGTTAAAAGACAAAAACTTCGAGCTGGCCAAAAAGTGGGTCGACGAACTGGAACAGTTGATCAAGCAGCTGTAAGCGATTGGCATGGTAAAAGAGTTCCCGGCGTAAAAGAAGTTCGTTATAGGCACAACGCGAAAAGACACCGAAGAGTAAATCTTCGGTGTCTTTTCGGCTGCGGAAATTCAGGCAGGGCAGGGGATCGAGCGCAGCCGCGGCATACAGATCAGCCAACCATGACATGTACGTACAAATATCTTTTTTTTGAAAGTGAAAGAGAGAATATTGACAGATGTACGTACAAGAAAATATACTGGAAGTATCATTTTGAAACCGCATACTTTTGGATCACCTACCGTAGGCCCAGCAGGAACAGGAGAGGGGACAGTTGTCATCATGAACCAAGTCAACGTACAGGAAGCGATCGCCGGCGGCCGCACTTCGCTCGGCATCGAATTCGGATCGACCCGGATCAAGGCGGTGCTGATCGATTCGACGTTCGAGACGATCGCTTCGGGAAGTTACGAATGGGAGAACCGGCTCAAGGACGGGTATTGGACGTACGACCAAAGCGAGATTCTCGGAGGGCTGCAGGCCGCTTACCGCGAGATGAAGCAGGACGTGCAGCAGCGCTACGGCGTGAAGCTGACTACGGTCGGCGGGATCGGATTCTCGGCCATGATGCACGGGTACATGGCGTTCGACCGTGCAGGCGAGCTGCTGGTGCCGTTCCGGACGTGGCGCAACGCCACTACGGGCGAGGCGGCGTGCGAGCTGACGGAGCTGTTCCAATTCAATATCCCGGAACGCTGGAGCATCGCCCATCTGTACCAGGCGATCCTCGGCGGGGAAGAGCATGTGCCAAGCATCGACTTCGTGACGACGCTCGCCGGCTATATCCACTGGCTGCTGACGGGCGAGAAGAAGATCGGGATCGGCGACGCTTCCGGCCTCTTCCCGATCGAAGAGTCGAGCCATGCGTACCATCCGGCGATGGTGGGACAGTTCGACGCGTTGATCGCGGGCAAAGGGTATCCGTGGACGCTCTCGCACGTACTGCCGCAGGTGCTGAGTGCCGGCGAACAAGCCGGCACGCTGACCGCGGAAGGCGCGAAGCTGCTCGACCCGGACGGCGACCTGCAGCCCGGCATTGCGCTCTGTCCGCCGGAAGGCGACGCGGGCACGGGCATGGTGGCGACGAACAGCGTGAAGAAGCGCACGGGCAACGTGTCGGTCGGCACGTCGGTGTTCGCCATGATCGTATTGGAGCGGGAACTGTCGAAGCTGTATCCCGAGATCGACATGGTCACGACGCCGGACGGCAGTCCGGTCGGCATGGTGCATGCCAACAACTGTTCCAGCGATCTCAACGCCTGGATGGGATTGTTCCGCGAGTTTGCCGCGGCGATGGGCTTCGAAGCGGATTCCGGCAAATTGTTCGGCGTCCTGCTGAACAAGGCGCTCGAAGCCGATCCCGACGGAGGCGGCCTGCTGAGCTACGGGTATCTGTCGGGCGAGAACATCACGGGGCTTGAGCAGGGACGCCCGCTGTTCGTCCGTTCGCCGGAAAGCAGCTTCACGCTGGCGAACTTCATGCGGACGCATCTGTTCACGGCGTTCGGGGCGCTCAAGCTCGGCATGGACATCCTGACCGAGAACGAACAGGTCGCGATCGACAGCCTGCTCGGCCACGGCGGCTTGTTCAAGACGCCGGTCGTGGGCCAGCGGATGCTGGCCGCCGCGCTGAACGTGCCGATCTCGGTCATGTCGACCGCCGGCGAAGGCGGAGCGTGGGGCATGGCGCTGCTCGCGGCTTACATGACGGACCGCGAAGCGGACGAGAGCCTGGAGCATTTCCTGGGTGAAAAAGTGTTCAAAGACGTCGAAGGCGAAGAAATCTCGCCGGACGCATCGGATGTTGAAGGTTTCCGGACGTTTATCCAGCGTTATCGGGCCGGACTTGCTATCGAGCAGGCGGCTGTCGACCATCTTAACTAGAACGGGAGGAATTGACCTTGTTGGAACAGCTGAAGCAAGAAGTCTACGAAGCGAATCTGGAGCTGCCGAAGCACGGCCTCGTCAAGTTCACGTGGGGCAACGCCAGCGCCGTCGACCGTGAGAGCAATCTGTTCGTCATCAAGCCGAGCGGCGTCAGCTACGAGACGATGAAGCCGAGCGATATGGTCGTGGTCGATTTTGACGGCAACGTGGTCGAAGGCGACATGAGACCTTCGTCCGATACGGCGACGCACGCCGTCTTGTACAAGCATTATCCGCAGATCGGCGGCATCGTGCATACGCATTCGACCTGGGCGACGATCTGGGCGCAGGCGGGGCTGGACGTTCCGGTCATGGGCACGACGCATGCCGACACGTTCTACGGAGCGGTACCCTGCGCGCGCTTCCTGACCCAGGAAGAGATCGACCGCGGGTACGAAGCGGAGACGGGCCGCGTCATCATCGAGACGTTCGACAAGCTCGGCGTCGACGTGCTGGCGATTCCGGCCGTGCTGCTGCAAGGCCACGCGCCGTTCACCTGGGGCAAAGACGTCAAGTCGGCGGTCGTGAACAGCGTCGTGCTGGAAGAAGTGTGCAAGATGAACCTGTACGCGCGCCAACTGAACCATTTTGCCAAAGAACTGCCTCAGGGCATTCTGGACAAGCATTATTTGCGCAAACACGGCAAAGACGCCTACTACGGGCAGAAATGATCGGTTGACGATACAAACTTCGCGATAAAAATCCATGATAAAAATGCACCATAAAAAATTCAACGATGAAAAGAGGCTGATTGGGATGACGGGAACAGCGGGAAAACAGTTTTGGTTTGTCGTGGGGTCGCAGCATTTGTACGGAGAAGAAGCGTTGGGCGAAGTCAAAGCGCACGCCCAGAAGATGACGGACGCGCTCAATGCGAGCGGCGTGCTGCCTTATCCGCTCGTGCTGCAGGATCTGGCCGTGACCGCGGACAAGATCACGCAGCTCATGCAGGAAATCAACTACCGCGACGAAGTCGCCGGCGTCATTACGTGGATGCATACGTTCTCGCCTGCGAAAATGTGGATCCGCGGCACGCAAAAGCTGCAAAAGCCGCTGCTGCATCTGGCGACCCAGTACAATGAGAGCATTCCGTGGGCGACGATCGACATGGACTTCATGAACCTGAACCAGGCGGCCCACGGCGACCGCGAATACGGCTTTATCAATGCCCGTCTCAAAAAGCAAAATAAAGTCGTCGTCGGCTATTGGGAGCGTCCGGCCGTGCAGCAGCAGATCGCGGACTGGATGGACGTCGCGGTCGCTTACAACGAAAGCTTCAATATCCGCGTAGCCCGCTTCGGCGACAATATGCGCAACGTCGGCGTAACCGAAGGCGACAAGGTCGAAGCGCAGATCCAGTTCGGCTGGACCGTGGATTACTACGGCATCGGCGATCTCGTGGAAGTCGTGAACGCCGTTGGCGAGCAGGAAATCGACGCATTGATGGCCGAATACGCCGATCTGTACGAGTTCGAATACGGCGACAACAGCAAGGAAGCGTGGGAAGCCAGCGTGCGCGTCCAAGCGGGTTACGAGATCGCGCTCAAGCGCTTCCTGGACGAGAAAGGCTATAACGCCTTCACGTCGAACTTCGAAGACCTGCACGGCATGAAGCAGCTTCCGGGCCTGGCCGTGCAGCGGCTGATGGCGCAGGGTTACGGCTTTGCCGGCGAAGGCGACTGGAAGACGGCGGCGCTTGATCGCCTCATGAAAGTCATGAGCCACAATCAGAACACCGGCTTCATGGAAGACTACACGTACGAGATGGCGGCCGGGCAGGAAGCGATCCTGCAGTCCCACATGCTCGAAGTGGACCCTTCCCTTGCCGGCAGCAAGCCGAAAGTCGTCGTGTCCCCGCTCGGAATCGGCGGCAAAGAAGATCCGGCCCGCCTCGTCTTCGACGGCAAAGCCGGCGACGGCGTCGTCGTCTCGATGGTGGATCTCGGCACGCATTACAAGCTGCTGATCAACGAAGTGACCGCGTTCGAGCCGACGGAACCGGCACCGAACCTGCCGGTTGCCCGCGTATTGTGGAGCGTGAAGCCGAACTTCCAGGACGGCGTCCGTGCCTGGATCGAGAACGGCGGCGGCCACCACACGGTCGTGTCGCTCAACCTGACGACCGATCAGATCGTCACTTACGCGAAGCTCGTGAATCTGGAGTATGTCGTGATCAAGTAAGGACGTTGCTCTCCTGACAAGAAATAAGAAGTCCTTTTCATCGTAAAAGTTCTCTTTCCTAATAAAAAGTTCTCGGACAGAGTCCGACAAGGCAGAACCGTTTTCCGATAAATGAGCACGTTCATTTGTCGGGAAGCGGTTCTTTTTATTTTCCAAAAAAAGGGCTTCAGAACGGCGAAATCGACCCTGCTTATAATGAGAGCGTTACCAAATTGCGAGAAAAATAAAAGCGTTGACAGGTGCCTTCGAATACGGATAATGTATGTAGACCGATTGGTATAATTATTCCGAAGGAAGTGGCTTTTGTTGGGTGAAAAGTCGAATGCCAAAGAGTCGATTGTCAACACCGCCGCACGGCTCTTTTTTTCACAAGGCTATCATGCGACCGGGCTGAATCAGATCATCAAGGAAAGCCATACGCCCAAAGGATCGTTGTATCATTATTTCCCGCACGGCAAAGAAGAGCTGGCGCATGTGTGCATTCGGAAAACGAATGAGCATATTTTGCAAAAGTTCGAGGACACGTTCGCTGCGCACGACAATACGGCGGACGGGATCCAGCAGTTCGTGCACGATATGGCGTACGAGACGGAGGCGTCCGGCTTTACCGGATTTTTGCCGTTCAGCTTCTGGGCCGCGGTGGAGACGTCCTGCATCAGTCAAAGTCTGCGCGTCGCCTGCCAGGGCGTGTTCGCCGATTGGCAGAAGATCATCGCCAAACATCTGGTGGTCGACGGCATGAGCGAAGCGCGGGCGGACGAGACGGCGCTGCTGGTCGTCTCCCTGATGGAAGGCGCGCTGATCATCAGCCTGACGAATCAGGACAAACAGCCGCTGCTCACGGCCGCCGATTACCTGGCCGCCGTGACGAAGAATGCCGGAGAAACCCGGTAAGAAGAAGCAAGAAGAAGCAAGAAGAAGCAACGACCAGTAAGAAGAAGCAAAAAGAGAAAGTTCGATATGTTCGAGGAGGATGGAATCGTGAGTGGTTCAATGACAGCTGATTCGGTAGAGAATCAACCAGAAACGCAATCTTATAAAGTATTTCCGATTTTGTTCGCCATGCTGCTGAGCGGCTTTATCGGCCTGTTCGGCGAAACGGCTTTGAACGTCGCTTTGACGCCGCTGATGGCGATGCTCGAAGTCGGACCGACAACCATTCAATGGCTGACGACCGGCTATCTGCTCGTACTGGGCATCCTGGTGCCGGTATCCGGCATGCTGCTGCAATGGTTCACGACCCGGCAGCTGTTCACGACGTCGCTGATCTTCTCGATCGCCGGCACGCTCGTGGCGGCGCTTGCGCCCAACTTCGAAATCCTGCTCGCGGCCCGCGTGCTTCAGGCAGTCGGCACGGCGCTGCTGCTGCCGCTGATGTTTAACACCATCCTCGTGATTTTCCCGATCGAAAAACGCGGCGCCGCCATGGGCCTGATCGGTCTGGTCATCATGTTCGCGCCGGCAAGCGGCCCGAGCATCTCCGGCCTGATCCTCGCCAACCTGAGCTGGCACTGGATCTTCTGGATCTCCCTGCCGTTCTTCGCCATCTCGTTGATCTGCGGCCTGCTGTTCCTGCCGAACATCTCCAAGCTGACCAAGCCGAAGATCGACATTCTGTCGATCGTGCTGTCGACGCTCGGCTTCGGCGGTATCGTCTACGGCTTTAGCAGCGCGGGCGGACACGGCGAAGCCGGCAGCGGCTGGACGAGCCCGATCGTCATCGGAACGCTCGTGATCGGCGTTGTCTCCCTGATCCTGTTCAGCGTGCGCCAGCTGAGAATGAAGCAGCCGCTGATGGATCTGCGCGCGTTCAAGTACCCGATGTTCACCATCGGCCTGATCCTGATCTTCATCTCCATGATGATGATGCTGTCTTCGATGCTGATCCTGCCGATGTATCTGCAGCAGGGCATGGCGGTTACGGCTCTGACGGCCGGACTCGTGCTGCTGCCGGGCAGCCTGCTCAACGGCCTGCTGTCTCCGGTCATGGGCCGGTTGTTCGACAAATTCGGTCCGAAATGGCTCGTCGTCATCGGCTTGGCCATCGTAACGGTCGTGCTGTTCCTGTACACGGGAATCACGCCGACGACGACGCTTGCCAAGATCATTACGCTGCACATCTTCATGATGGTCGGCATCTCGATGATCATGATGCCGGCGCAGACGAACGGTCTGAACCAGCTGCCGCGCGAGTATTACCCGCACGGCACGGCGATCATGAACACGCTGCAGCAGGTGTCCGGCGCGATCGGAACCGCTGTGGCGGTCAGCATTCTGAGTGCCGGCCAATCCCGCTTCCTGAGCGGGGTCACGAATCCGGAGAGTCCGGAGAATCAACTGGCCGGCTTCACGTCTGGCGTGCAGAACGCGTTCGTGTTCGCGCTCGTGCTGTCGATCATCGGTCTGATCACTTCGATCTTCATCAAGCGCGTCAAGGTCGGATCGGCCGCGAAGTCGCAGGGACCGATGCATTAATTTCCAGGTTCCTTGCGCGTGATTCAAGCCTGTTCTTGCGTCATACAAGTCTGTTTAAGAGCGATGTCCCCCGGCGGGATATCGCTCTTTTTTGCGTCCGGCAGGCAACCTTGTGAAAGAAGTGGAATACATGATAAATGCGCTTCTCCCGAGGAAGTGTATGCGGTGTACAACGAATACGTATCGAAAGGAGCCGTAGGCATCGCGGAGCCGAAAGTCGTAGCCTGGGGACATACGACGGGCTTTTTTGCGGACCCGGAAGGCAATATCCATTCGCTGTTTGCGGTCAATCCGCCCAATCCGCTTAACCCGTTGGAACCGGTCAGCGGCTGAGCGCTTATCCGTACTTCTTCACCATCTCCAGCAGATACTCCCGAAACTTTTCGACGTAAGACGGCGGCTCCGCGATCTCCACATCCGTCCCGAAGCCGGCCAGAAATTGAAACCCGATCGGACTTTGCGGCACATGGATCGTGGCCCGGAATTTCCCGGGACCGTGCGGCCGGACGCTGCGGTGACCGTATCGTTCAATAAACCGGTCTTTGACGCCGGGCGTAATCCACGCTTGGACTTCGACAAGTTCCGGCCGATACCCGGGTTCCGGCGCGGACTCCGGCCGGACTTCCCGGGGGACAAACGTCTGCGGCTTCACCGTTAGCCGGTCGATCCGGGAGAGCTTGAATATCCGCTCGGCCCTGCGCTCCAGACAGAAGCCGTGGAGATACCAGCTGTTCTCGCTGAAATGCAGCTGGGCCGGTTCGACTGTTCGGTGAGTGGCTGTCCCGTTTTTGTCGATATAATCGAAGGCAAGCACTTTTTTGCCCGAGATGGCTTCCTGGCAGCTTTTCAGGATATGGCGAAGTTCGGACCGGCCTGCCCAATCGTAAAAAGACAGCTGAATCGTTCCCGTAGAAGCCGATGGGTTCACCATGGCTTCTATTTTTTTGATCGTAATCTCCACTTCTTCGCTGAGCAGAATTTGTTCGAGTCCGCCGAGGGCGGTCAGAATATGCTCCAGATCGGCGCTGCTCAGCAGACGTTTATCCATCTTGTACGTGTCCATGATGCCGTAGCCCCCGTGTGCGCCCGCGACCGCGTAGATCGGGATATTGGAGAGGCTGAGCGTCTCCATATCGCGCAGAATCGTGCGTTTGGTGACGCCGAACAGCTGGGCGAATTCGCGGCTCGGGACGATTTCTTTGCGCAGCAGGATCATAATGATCGAGATCAATCGTTCTACCTTTTCCATAAAGACTCCTTTTTTTGGCATCGGCCTGGAATGGTGACATACAGTCGTCATCTATCCCAGATTATCATAGATGTATACCCAAGAGGAGGCTAACCATTATGGCGGCAATCGCATATTTGAACTTTGACGGCAACACGGAGCAGGCGATCGGATTTTATAGAGAGGCTTTGAACGCAACCGAGGTAAAAGCAGTTAAATTTGGAGACATCCCGCAGGATCCGAACTACCCGATGCCCGAGCAGGAGCGCAATATGATTATGGAATCTTCCCTGGCATTCGATGGGGGCCGAATCATGATGTCGGATATTCTCCCTTCGATGAAGCCGGTCACGGGTGAATGGATTCAGGGCAACAGCATGCTGATCAGTCTGGTCATGGACGACAAATCGAAGCTTGAAGAGTATTTCAGCCGGCTGTCCGTTGGCGGACACGTGATCATGCCGCTGTCCAGCGTGCCCTGGTCGTCGTGCTTCGGCATGCTGGTCGACCGGTTCGGCATCAACTGGAAGTTCAACAGCGACGCGGATCAGTTTCTCGATCAGGTCATTGCCGGTCAAGCGTAACTGATTTTAAGAAAACGGTCCTGTACGCGGAGGCCGTTTTTTTATTTGGATAAGGAGGTTCGATGAAATGAAGAAAAGTCATGCTGTGCTGATTTTCTGCTTGGCTCTGGGAATCTTCGGCATTATCACAACGGAAATGGGCATGATTGGCGTACTTCCGCAGCTTGCTCAGAAATTTGGGATTTCGCCTGCCCAAGCTGGGCTTCTGATCAGCGTTTTCGCTCTGACCGTAGCTGTGGCGGGTCCATTTGTCACGCTGTTTGCCTCCGGTCTCAACCGAAAAACCATACTGCTTGTGTCCGTCTTGATGTTTGCTGTCTCTAATGCAGTCTACGCGTATACGACAAATTTCGAAGTTATGCTGCTTTTTCGAATTCTGCCCGGGATTTTTCATCCTGTTTTTTTCTCTATTGCGCTTGCGACGGCTGCCGGACTCGTTCCTCCCGAGAAAAGCGGCCAAGTCGTTACACGGGTAATGGCCGGTGTCACTGTCGGATTCGCTTTCGGAATTCCGCTTACGGCTTATCTAGGAGCCTACTTTTCGCTGGAAGCCGCATTCGGATTCGGAGCGCTTGTGAGCGCGGTTTCCTTTTTCGGCCTGGCAGTCGGGCTGCCTAACGCTCCTTCAACACGGAGGAAGTCAGCTGGCAGTCAACTCGGTATCCTGCGCCTTCCGCAATTAAGACTGACGCTGTTGATCGTGCTGCTGATCTTTGCGGCGATGAGTTCGGTGTACAGCTACTTCGCCGAATACCTACGGGACATCACCCATATGAACGAGACCTGGATCAGTGCCATGCTGATGGTGTTCGGTATCACGATGATCGCCGGGAATTTCCTGTTCGGATTTTTCCTGAACAAAAGCCCGATGCGCACGGCGACGGTCCTCCTTCTTGTCTATGCGGCAGTATACGCAGCGGCTTATTACGGAGGGGCTTCGATAGGGCTGATGGCAGTTATCATCTTCGTATGGGGAGCGGTTCATGCCGGAGGACTGATTATCGGCCAAGGTTTGTTGATACGCGATGCGAGCGCAGCTCCCGAGTTTGGAAACAGCTTGTTCCTTTCTTTTTCCAACATCGGTATAGCGGCAGGAACCTGGATCGGCGGTTGGTTCATTTCTGCTTGGGGTACGCATCAACTCGTCTTGAGCGGCGTTTTGGCTTTGTCGTTTGCTTTTGTCCTTCTCATCCTTCGGATTTCTATCTTTTCCTCCTCAAGCCGGCAGTCCAACTGACCGAAATATCGGATATCAGCGAACAGGAGGTGGACGGAGACATGAACATGGACAATCTGCTGCCCGATGCTTCGATCGAGACGCTGCGGCTGTGGCTGGCGGAGCACGGCAGGTCCGAGAAATCGTGCTGGGTCGTAGTGAGTCTGACGCCCAAGCCGGACACGCTGCTGTATCTGGACGCTGTCGAAGAAGCGCTCTGCCGGGGCTGGATCGACGGGGTGAAGCGGAAGATCTCGGACACGGAGCTGGCGCAGCGGCTGTCTCCGCGCAGCGCCCGCAGCTCGTGGACGGAGCTGAACAAAGAGCGCGTCCGGCGGCTGGAGCGGTTGGGCAGGATGACGGACGAAGGGCGACAGGTTCTACCCGATCTGGGCCCGGATTCGTTCCGTATCGATCCCGAAATCGAGCGCAGGCTGCGGGAAGATCCGCAGACGTACGAGAATTTTATGGCTTTGCCCGGACTTTATCGCAGGGTGCGGGTCGACAACGTACAGAACTGCCGGAATCAACCGGAGCTGTTCGAGAGCCGGCTGGACAAATTCATCTTCAACACGCAGGCGGGCAAAATGTACGGGCAGTGGAACGATAACGGACGTCTATGGGGCGAAGGGAAGACGGATGAAGTTTAAGGCTTCCGAACAAAAAGAGCGGACCGCTTATGGCGGTCCGCTAACGTGTCGAGAAAGTCTGATTCTGAACAAAGTGAGGAGGCGGAGGGAGAAATTCAGTGTAGGAGCGCCAGCGTTCGCCTTTGAAATCAGGAAAATCCCATTAAAATTTGATCCTTTTTCCTGATTTCAACACGCGACCGGAACGAATTTCTCCCGCAGTCGACAAACTTCTCATACGTATAGGACTTTCTCGACAGCCTGAGCGGACCGCTTATGGCGGTCCGCTTTTTTGTCGGTCAGGAAGTCAGGCCGATCAGGCCGGGACGACCGGAATCCACATCTCGCCTACAACCCGCCCGTCCCGCTGCTCCATCTCGACCGTTGCATTCGGGCCGCCGACATAGATGAAATCTTTGACTTCCGGAAGCGCTTCGGCAAAAGCCGCGTAGGTCAGCGCATGGCTCAGTTCTTCGGCCGTCGACCCTTCGCCGCGTACGACCAGATAGTCTCCCGCAGGGAATTCGATCACGCGGGATTCCTGGGGAACGGATTCGTCGGTTATGACGCCGGCGTAATGCATCATCTTGTTGTTGACCGCTTCGTTCACGGCAAAAATGTAGTCGTTCGTCGAGATGGCTTTTAACGTATCCAGTCGTCCATCTTGAGCAACGGCCGACCAGAACTCCGACTTCTCGCGGGCAATTCCGGCAGAATCCGTGTAATCGCTGAGCAGTTCGGTTCCCAGACCCAGAACGTTGAAGCGATCTTTTTTCTCAAGCGTGTAATTGGCCATGATAGACACCTTCCTTTTCCGGTTTTCGGGCGAATTGTTTTTTCCTCCCGGTAGGTATAAGATAAACCTGAATCCTGTCAAAAAATGGTACTGTTTAGGAGCTGCCATGAAAAAAGTCGAACGAATCAACGTGATCATGCGCTACATCAACAACCGCTCCCAATTTACGATCTCCGAAATTATGCGCGAATTCGGCATTTCCCGTTCTACGGCTGTACGGGATATTCGGGAGATCGAAGCTCTCGGTATGCCGCTGGTTGCCGAAGTCGGCAGGTCCGGCGGTTATTTTGTCATGAGCAATTCGATTCTGCCCACGGTGCGCTTTACCGATAACGAGATCAAAGCTCTTTTTATCGCTTTTATGGCTACGCGGAATCAGCAGCTCCCCTATCTCAAGATTCGCCAGGCTTTGGCAGAGAAGCTGCTCGGTCTGATCTCGCACAATCAGCAGGAAGACCTTCTTCTGCTCAATCGGATTCTGCTGTTCGAAGGAACCAATCCGCACAATCCCGAGCTGCTTGATTTGTCCGATCTGCCGCATCCCATGCTGGAGAACTTGATCCGGATTCTGCTGACCGACCGCTATCTGTGGATTACCTTCACCGAAGGCCGCGAAATCAGGCGTTACCCGGTTTACCTGCTGCATCTGTACCGCGAGAAAAGCGTCTGGCAGGTCGAAGTTTTTGATATGGAAGCGGAAAAAAGACGGGTTCTGCCTGTGGACAGCCTGATTGAGATCGAACCGTACAGGGCGAAGAAAAGAATGAGTCCCAAAAAGATGGCGGAAAAATGGAGTCGGCAGGAAGAAGCCTGCAATCTCGTGCTGGAACTCGGCCCCAAAGCGATCGCCCAATTCAAGAAGTATCATCCGCTGAAGATGTCCCTCTCCTATACGAATCCGTATCAGACGACCGCCCGGCTGAAGACTTTCGTTCCGATCCAACCGGCGGAGCAGTTGGCGGAGCTGACGGATTGGCTGCTGTTTCTCGGAGAAGACGTTGCATTCAGGGAAGTGCCGGGGGAAGTGCGGACCGCGATCCGGAAGCGGCTCGAACGGTGCGGCGTGTGATCGAACCTACAGGAAAAGCTCCCGAATCTCTTCACTGGCGAAGAGGTCCGGGAGCTTGGCCGCGCCTTCGTCCGAACGGGCAAGCCCGACGACCGCATGCCCCGCGCCGAGCAGTTCGCGGACGACGGCGGAACCGATATAGCCGGTCGCGCCCGTGACGAATACGCGCATGGGCTTTACCACGCGACCGGTCCGTCTTCGTCGGAGAACGTCCCGGTCGGGCCGTCCGGTCCGAGCGTGGCGAGCCGGACCGCTTCGCGGGCTCCCTGCTCGACGGTGCGGGTGCCGGCAAAGTTATTGAGTGCCGTCGACGTGAAGCCCGGGCAGGCGGCGTTGACCTTGATGTTCGTCGCTTCAAGCGCCGCGGCAAAAGCGAAGGTAACATGTAGGGTGCTTTTTTATCTCCATGCCTGTATGAGGCGAAGGGCAGGACGCAAATCGATCAGCTTACTTTGGCTTTTGCGTTGGCCGCCGGCTGTCCGTTCAGCTCGTCCGGCGTCTTGAGGTAAGGCGTCAGGATCGCGCTGAGCACGTAGAATCCGGCATAGATGAAGATGACCACTCCGGCCCCGAAAGGCTGGAAGAAGATCGATACGATGGCCGGCGCGATGAAGGTGCTCAGTCCGGCCCCCAGATTCAAGATGGACATCGCGGCGCCTTTGTTGTCCGGAGCCAACATGGGGAACAGCGCCGACAGCGGCACGTAACCGGCCATGGCCACGCCGCACAGGCTGAGCGTTGCGGTCATGATCAGGTAATTGTGGCCGACCCACTGCGGCATGAAGTAGACGAGGATCAGCACGACGGCGTAGAAGTATCCGCCGACCCATTTGATCGTCGTTCTCCAGCCCAGCTTGTCTCCGAGGTAGCCGAACACCAGATTGGCGACGATGGCGACCGAGAACACGGTGGACCACATCCGCAGCCATTCCGTCGTGGAATAGCCGAAGTCCAGCAGATAGATCGGCAGGAACAGAAGCAGACCGTACTGGGCGAAGCCGTTGATCGATTTGACGACCAAGCCCAGCGCGATCACTGGCCTTTTGAGGATTGTTATCGCTTTCGCGAATTCCGAGAGCGAAATTTTGGTAATCTCCGAAGCCGGAACCTGATCTTTATTGACGACAATGGCCAGGAAAGCGCCCAACACGGTGAAGATGATGCCCGACCAGAGCACGTTCACATGACCCAGAACGGGGATCAGGAGAGACGAATACAGCGGACCGGCTACGCTGAGGCCGAGAGAGAACATGAACCAGAACCATCCGACCGCGCGGCTGCGGCGTTCCAGCGGCGTGCTGTAATTGATCCAGACAAGAAACGAGTAGGCAAACAGCGGATAGCCGAAGCCCCGGATCGCATAGAAGGGAATCATCAGGGACAAGTTAAGCGTATACATCCCGAGGCCGATAAAGCCGATGCTTCCGATCAGGAACGCGATAAATCCGTACAGCATCGCTTTGCGCGGTCCGAGCGTCTGAACGAAGACGCCCGACAACCACGCCGCGATCGTAACCGTAACGCCGTATACCGTAATCAGCAGGGAGGCATGCGTGACCGACATGCCTTCCTCTACCAGATACGGAACGATCCAAGCTTGTTCAATCCCGTCGCCGATCATGAACAGCATAAGACCGATGAATCCCCATACTAAATTTCTCGGTAATCCGATTTTTTCGATCATGATTATCATCTCCGCTTTTTTGGCTGTTTAAAAAAGATTACGCAAGGAAAGCATCGAGCAGGAATTGCTGCACTTTTACGCCGCTTTTTTCCCGGATCAGCTGTTCGATCGCGTCCATGCCCGTTTTCTCGATCAGCGCATCCAGTGCTTGGTAGATGCGGATATTTTGTTCGCATTCCGCTACCGGATCTTCGCGTTTCGGGAACGTATCAAAGTAGATCAAGCCGGTATAGTTGTATTTTTTGGCGTAATAAATGAATTCGAGCGTCTGCATCAGGTGAACGCTGCCAAGCATGATGCCGTCGTCGGCGTCTTTGTATCCGTCGTTGAGGTGGAAGCCCATCAGACGGTTTTTGCGTGCGGCCAGAGCGACCGAGTATGCCGGATTTTCTTTTTTCATCAGCATATGGCAGAAGTCGAGCGTGATGCCGACGTTCGGCAGGCCGACTTCTTCCACCAGCAGGAGGGACAGACCGATATCGCCGACGAGCGAGAACGAGCGGGGCTCGTAGGGCTTATACTCGAAGCTGATATTCATGGACGGGTAGGCCGAAGCGATTTCCCGCAGGGCGGAGACCGTCTGATTCCAGGCCTGCTCATAATCAAGCTGGAACGAGTAGTCGAATCCGTCGTTGGCGAGCCAGATCGTCGTGGTCGTGCCGCCGAGCTGCTGACAGACTTCGATCGCTTCCTTGGTGACGCGGATTGCCTGGCTGCGGATCTCTTCATTGCTGTTGGTGAACTCGCCGTTCAGGTACGTGTCGTCGAAACGCAGCGCGATTCCGCTAATTTCGAGACCGGCCCCGGCAACGGCTTCTTTCACTTCGTCCGGCGTGTTCTTTTTGAAATGTTCGGGATAATTCAATTCGATATGGGTTAATCCGTTGACCGTGGAGATTCTCCGGATCAGATCGACGGTAGTCAGTTCTTGATCTTCAGGGAAGAACAAGCCTTTTTGGGCTTTGAATGAATTGAGACGCGTGGAGAACATCATGCGGTATTCATCACCTTTCGTGTGGGTATGCCGTTTGGTTACGCTTACGTCGTGGCAACGGCTTTGTCTCTGTAGTCTATAAGTAATTTTACTCTGGTGTAAACAAAAATAAATTTAAACACCGATAATATTTTATATAGCTTTATAAACGTCTTTTTACATTACTTTTGTAATCATAAAAGTAATGTAGGGGTTTTCATCTGCGGACAACGATGCTATGATCGAAGGAGTATACGGAAGCAGGGAGGTAGATCCTGAATGGAAGATAAGCCGTTATCGGGCAAGGAATGTATCTTGTTCGCGCGCAGCATTTCGCCTTCCCTCGGCAACAAAGAGAGAAGGGTTACGCAGTTTATCAGCAACAACTATCAGGAGTTGGCGATCAGCACAATCAGCGAGGTGGCTCTCCATCTCAACGTCAGCGAAGCGACCATCACGAAAGTATGTAAAAAGTTAAAATGCAAAGGCTTCCACGAATTGAAAAAAGCGATCGAGCAGTATGTCGGCGGCCAAAAAGACGAAGATCAAAGCGATCTGGATTCGGAGTTCACGCTGGAAGATTCCAATGCGAAAGTATTGGAAAAGGTCATGATTAACGCGATCGTCGCGATCCAGGATACGCTGGATATCGTCGATTACGTCACGTTCGACAAAGTGGCCGGGATTTTCCGCGACAAACCGGACGACAAACAGATTTTCTTGGTCGGCAACGGCGGGTCCGCGATCCTGTGCGAAGATTTCCAACATAAATTGCTGAAGATCGGCATTTTTGCCCATGTCTACAAAGACACGCATATGCAGTTCATGTTCACTTCCCTGATCCGGGAAGGCGATATCGTGCTGGGGATTTCGCACACAGGGGCGACGAAGAATATCGTACAGATTCTCAAGCTGGCCCGGCAGCAGGGAGCGCGCACGATCAGCCTGACCAATTATATGCACAGCCCCATTACCGAAGTATCGGAGATGAGCCTGGTCTCCACGGCCAAGAATCATCCGATCACCGGCGAAAATGCGGCGGCCCGGATCGTGCAGCTGAGCATTCTCGATGCGCTGTACACCAGCCTGGCCCTGAAAGATTCCGGAGAATCGTACAAAAAACTGACGCTGACGAGCGAGTCGGTCAAACATTATCGGGGATAAAAAAGGAGAATCGAACATGAATAATCCGCAAGTAACCGTAATCGGCAGTCTGAATTACGATCTGTTGTTGAAGCAGGAACGCCTGCCCCAAAAAGGCGAGACGTTCACGGCCGACGAGCTTACGCAGGGACCGGGCGGCAAAGGCGCCAACCAGGCGGCCCAGTGCGGCAAGCTCGGACTGTCCACGGTCATGGTCGGCAAGGTTGGCGAAGATAAATTCGGCGACGCGCTGATCCATTCTTTGCAGGCCGCCGGCGTCAACGTCGATGGCGTGGGCCGGGAAGGCGCGACCGGTCTCGGCATTGTAAACGTTCTGCCCGACGGCGATTACCACAGTACGCTGCTGCGGGGAGCCAATTATCGGCTGGAGAACGAAGATATCGACCGAAGCCTGCCGGCGATACTTGGCAGCCGGTACGTGCTGCTCCAGCAGGAGATTTCTCCTTCCGTGACGGATTACATTCTGGAGCGGGCGAAAGATGCGGAATGCCGTATCGTATTGAACAATGCGCCCGCCCGCGATATTAGCGAACACAGCCTGGCGGCCGTCGACATTCTGGTCGTCAACGAGACGGAAGCCGCCTTCATGAGCGGCTGTCCGGTAGATTCTGTGGAATCGGCTCATGCAGCCGCACGGAAGCTGGTCAACCAAGTCAAAAGTCTGGTTATCCTGACGCTGGGCGCGCTGGGCGTCGTCGTCGCCGACCGGGAAGAATCGTTCTACACACCTGCTCGCAAAGTGGACGCGGTAGACGCGACGGGAGCCGGGGATTCCTTCATCGGAGCGTTCGTATTCAGCCTGGTCGAAGGATGTGCCCTGCGGCAGGCCGCCGAATTTGCGACCCTGACGAGTTCGATCACCGTATCGAAAATCGGAGGCAGCGAATCGTTTCCGACGCTTGACGAACTGCGGGCCGCCCAGGCTTCCTTGGCAGGACAGGAACTCGGCCGATGAACCTCACCTGGAACTGGCTCACCCTCCGGGTGCGCGACCTCGAAGCTTCGATCGCTTTTTACAACGGAGTGCTCGGCCTGCCGGTCGATCGCCGCTTCGAGAGCCGGGGCCGGCTGATCGCCATGCTCGGCACCGCGGAGCAGCCGAAGATCGAGCTGATTCAGGGCGGCGACGTCAACGTCCGGCCCGGCAGCGGCATCTCGGTCGGGTTCGAAGTGGAGTCGCTGGATGCGGCCATGGCGGAACTTGCGGACCGGGGCATTCCGATCGCCCGCGGGCCGGTATCGCCGAATCCGCGGCTGCGCTTTCTGTACGTACTCGATCCGGACGGATTCGAAGTACAGCTGGCGCAGCACCTCTGAGCTTTTTATTTGCCGCTGCGGCTATCCCCGCCCGGGAAACTCGTTTATGATAAAACTTAAAAAAAGCGGCAGCTCAGGGGGATGAAGCTTTGGAATTCAATGACGTCATACACGGACACCGTTCCATTCGGCAGTACGAAGATCGCGAAGTAAGCCAGGACGTACTGGATGAGATTCTGAACGCAGGCATTCGCGCTTCGTCCAGCGGCAACATGCAGTCCTACTCCATCGTTGTCACAAGAGACAAGGAACTGCGCAAGAAGCTGTACACGCCGCATATGGATCAATCGATGGTGCTGGACGCGCCGGTGCTGCTCACGTTCTGCGCCGACTTCAACCGCATGCGCCGCTGGCTGGAGTTGAACGACGCGCCGGTGCATTTCGACAACTTCATGAGCTTCATGATCGGCGCGATCGACGCGACGCTTGCGTCGCAGAACTGCGCGCTGGCCGCGGAGAATGCCGGCCTCGGCATCTGCTACATGGGGTCGACGCTCGCCAACTGCGACCAGATCGGCGAACTGCTGAACCTGCCGCCGAACGTCGTGCCGGTCGTCGGTTATTCGCTCGGCTATCCCGCCGAATCGCCCGCGGTGCGCGACCGCCTGCCGCAGCAGGGGCTTGTCCACTACGAGCAGTACGAGGACTATACGGACGAGCGGATTCTCGACATTTACGCCGAGCGCAACGAAAAAGGCTGGCAGCGCTACATGGACGTGCCGCAGCTCAAAGAAATGACGGAGCGGCTCGGCCTGCAAAATCTGGCCCAGATCTACACGATCGCCAAATATACGAAGGAATCCCATCTCGGCTACTCGCAGACCGTGCTCGATTACCTGGACAAGCAGAACTTCATGCGCAACGACGAGTCCAACTAAACTTCACTTGAAAAGCGCCGTATCGCGATCCGCCGCATCCATTCCAACCCCTCATAAGGAGCCGATCCCATGAACCGACAAGCCGCAAGCCGAGCCGCCAACGAGACACCCGAAGGAACCCAGATCCTGTACGGCGAATTCGCCGAAGGCGGCACGTATTATGCTTGTACCTACGAGCCTGACGTCGTCTACGCGACGCACGCCGGCACCGAACGACGACTGCAAATCATCCGGCCGCAGCAGGAAGGCGTCGCTTTCCCGCTGATCGTATTCATTCAAGGTTCGGCGTGGCGTCCCCAGAACGTCTATGCCGCACTCCCGAACCTGTCGCAGATTGCGGCCAAAGGCTACGTGATTGCAAGCGTCGAGATCCGGAATACGGACCTCGCGAAGTTCCCGGCCCCGCTCGAAGACGTCAAAAGCGCGCTGCGCTTCATGCGGCACCATGCCGAACAGTACGGCGTCGACCGGGAGCGGGCGGCCGTCTGGGGCGATTCGTCGGGCGGGCATCTCTCGCTCATGACGGGGCTGACGATCGGCCGTTTCAACGAAGGGGCGCACGGCGAACAGTCGGACGAAGTACAGGCAGTCGTCGATTATTACGGCGTGTCCGATCTGCTGACGCTTGGCGCACATAACGATATTCTCGACCACGATGCCGCCGATTCCCCGGAAGGGCTGCTGATCGGAGGGCGTGTGCAGGAACACGTCGAAGCGGCCCGGCAGGCGAGCCCGATCCATCAGGATCTCGACCGGGAGCTGCCGCCGTTTCTGCTCGTGCACGGAGACTGCGACCGGATCGTACATGTCAGCCAGAGCATCGAAATGTACAAAGCGCTTAGAGCACATGGGCAGAACGCGCTTTTCTATAAAGTGGCGGGCGCGGATCACGGAACCGGTATCTGGAGTCCGCAGGTGCTTGAGGTGACGGCGAAGTTCTTGGCGGCCTATCTCAAAAGCCCGTCCGCGCAGCCGCTGCCGTTCCAGCACGAGGCGGAGTAGGATGATATGGGAAAAGAACGCGAAGAAGTGCTGACGATCCGGATCTCGACGGAAGAGGCGCTGCGCCTCGAGAATCCGCAGGGCGATTCCGTCGTCATGATCCCGTTCAGAGGACAGGCGGCCGGACCGTATTTTGAAGGGGAGGTGCTTCCCGGCGGCGTGGATACGCAGATCATCGGACAGCCCGGGAATCGGCATACGCTGTCGGCGCGCTACATGCTGCAGGGCACGGATCGCGCCGGCCAGCGCTGCGAGCTGTATATCGAGAACAACGGCAGCTTCGGCGGGGTACCGGAAGCGGAAGGGCTGTTGTTCCGTACGACGCCGAAGATCATCACGAACAGCGAAACGCTGTCTTTTCTGAACGGGGCACGGCTGGTTGGGGAAGGTCGGCCGTCGGAAGACGGCGTGGAGATCAGGATTTACCGGCTGGAAGCCTAAAGCGGAGTTCAGGCGGCGGCGCCGACGGTTAATAGGGGAAATGACGGGTCACAGGCCCGGTTCATCACGATTCCGCATCGAAACGGAGGCCGACACATCCATGAACAACTCCCCCGATCATCCGCATTCGCCGCCTTTTGTGCCGCCGGATCGGTCTTTGCCCGCGCACCGTTCACCGGTGTGGCAAGACGACGGTGCCGACCTGCTGCTGCCGGTGCCGGACGAATTCAGCTTCGCGCAGAACTACGACCATCTGGCGACCGCGACCAACGAAGCGCTTTATACGCTGCGGGAAGGCCGGATTCGCAAAGCGATCGCGGTCGGCACGCAGGCGACGGTCGTCGAGATCGCGCCCGAAGGCCAAGCGCAGCTGCGGATCCGGTTTGTCGCAGAACCGAATGCCGATTCGCCGGCGCTGCGCGCGGGCGTCGCCGAATACGTACACGACTGGTTCGATCTCGGCACGGACCTGAAGCCTTTTTACAAGATGGCCAAGACCGATCCGCTGCTGAGGCAGGCGGTCGAATCGTTCTACGGGCTGCGCAATATGGGCATTCCCGACCTGTACGAAGCGATGTGTTGGGGCATTCTCGGCCAACAGATCAACCTCGGCTTCGCCTATACGTTAAAAAGACGGTATGTCGAGCGGTTCGGTCAGGCGCTGGAGCGCGAAGGCGAGACGTACTGGCTGTTCCCGACCGCCGTGCGCATGGCCGCGCTGACCGCCGAAGACCTGTCCGCCGCGGGCATGACGACGGTCAAGAAATGCGAATATCTCGTCGATACCGCCCGGTTGATCGCAAGCGGCGAACTGACCAAAGAGCAGCTGCTTGCGGCCGACAGCGTCAAGGAAGCCGAGAAGCGGCTCGTGCGGATCCGCGGCATCGGACCGTGGACCGCCCACTACGTGCTGATGCGCTGCCTGCGGAGACCGGACGCTTTTCCGATCGACGACGTCGGGCTGCATCATTCGATCCGCCACGTGCTCGGCCTCGACGCCAAGCCCGGCAAGGAGCAGATTCTCGAATGGTCCGCCGGCTGGAGCATGTGGGAGTCTTACGCGACGTTTTATCTATGGCGGTTTCTGTACTGAATGCCGAAGAAGAGAGAGACGGGTCGAGCCGGCAGGTTGAGCAGACCGTCGGCAGACCGTTGACAGGCCATAGACAGACCATAGACGGGCAGTGGTGAGGCAAGGCGGCAAGTCTACCCCATAAGTGCACGGAGGCGTTGAGATGGCAAAGGTATGGAAAAAGAGAATGGCGGCGGCAGGCAGTCTGCTGCTGGGATCGACGCTCGGCGCTTACGCGCCGGTCTCGGCCGAAAACGGCGATTATCCGCCGTTCGATACGGAAGTGGTCGTCCGCACGGTGAATCAGTTCGCGGACGAAGCGGACGTCGAAGCTTTCGTCGAAGCGGCGGAGCGCCGCGGCGTCGACGTGATCAGCATGAACGTGAAGCAGGACGAAGACGACGAAGTGCCGTCCGGCCAGGTGTTCTACGACAGCCGGATCGCGCCGGTCGCCGAAGGCTACGAAGAGTTCGACGCGCTGCGCGAAGTCGTCGGGCAGGCGCATGCGGCGGGGATCAAGGTTCACGCCTGGATTCCGCAGTTTCACGATCAGGAAGCGTTCTTGCAGCATGAAGAGTGGCAGATGCAGTCTCTCGTCGACGGGAAAAGAGTGCCTTTTACCGGATCGAACGGCAGCGAATATTTCGTCAATCCGCTGCATCCCGACGTGCAGCGGTACGAACGCTCCATCATCCGGGAAGTGGTCGAAAATTATGCGGTCGACGGCGTAGCGCTGGACTGGATTCGCTTCGACGATTACAACATGGACGTCAGCGATCACACGATTGCCCGCTACCAAGCGCAGTTCGGCTATTCGCCGCTTGCGATCGACTTCGAAGCGGATTCGCCGCGGCGCCGGCAGTGGAACGAATGGCGCACGGACCAGATTGCGGCTTACGTCGCCGACGTGCGCCGCGATCTGCTTCAATCTTCGAACCCGGACGTGCCTCTCGGCCTGTACGCGCTGCCGCCGGAATTCGGCGAAGTCGGGCAGGACGTGTCCAAGTTCAAGCATTCGATCGATTTCGTTGCGCCGATGGCGTATTTCGACGATTGGGGCTTTGAACCGGACTGGGTCTACGGCCGGGATTCCGGGCTGCTGAAGCAGGTGCAGAGCAAGCTTGCGGGCTCGGACGCGCAGATCGTGCCGACGCTTGACCCGGACTGGACCGACGCCGAATACGCGGAGATCTACGCAGGGCTGCGGCAGCAGGTGCCGAACGTGCGGAGGCTTTCCTTCTTCGCCTACGGCGCGTGGACGGAAGACGAACTGGCCGCGATCGACGAACGCACCGGCTGGCCGGAGTCGGGCGAAGCCGATTATGCCGCCAAGCTGCCGGCAGGGTGGAGCGCCCGCAATATCGGGTCGATGCCGGGCAAAGCCGGCTACGCCGCGTCGAGCAAGCAGATTACGCTCAGCGGCAGTTCTTCGGACGTCTGGGGCGAAGCCGATCAGTTGAACTTCGTCTACCGGCCGCTGACCGGCGACGCGGAGCTGGTCGCGCAGGTGAAGTCGCCGAGCCGTCTGGACGAGTGGGCGAAGTACGGCCTCTCGATCCGGGAATCGCTGGCGGCGGATGCCCGCCATGTCGATCTGGTGCTGACGCCGGAACATGGAGCGTCTTTCCAGTATCGGGAGCAGACCTCGGGCCTTACGGCCGACCGTACGGCGGACGCGCCCGCGACAGGCTGGCTGAAGCTGAGCCGCAAAGGCGATACGTTCGTCGGCTCGATCTCCGCGGACGGCAAACGCTGGGAGCGCGTCGGAACCGTCCGGATTCCGTTAAGCGACCGGGCGTATATCGGCCTTGCGCTCAGCAATCCGGGCGAGAACGCGGCCGGCAAAGCCGTGTTCGGGAACGTGAAGCTCACGCCGGCCCGGTGATTCGGGCGGGGTGCGGATCGTACAGGCAGATTTGACGGTAGGCTTCGTTGGTTGGAAGCGTGACCTTGTTGGATCGGCAAGTCGACGCATCGAAGAATCAAAGAATCGACAAGTCGAAGAATCCACAAGTCGAAGAATCGACGCAAAAAGACTCTTCCGCCACAACGGAAGAGTCTTTTTTGTTGTTCGACATGCCGAGCGTCAATCCGCGCCGAACACGCTGCCGAAATTCGATCCGCGCCGAACATACTGCCGAATGTTCGGCTCGACGGTTCCGTTCGGGTATCCGGCTCGAACGACTGCGCCGCCCGCGGATCAGAAAGCGCCGAATCGGCCGCCCGCCGCCGCGCCCTTGGGCGAGATCCGCTCGATCCCGGCCAGATCTTCCGCGCTCAGCTCGACGTCCAACGCGCCGAGGTTCTCGCGTACGCGCTCAAGCCGCTTCGTGCCGGGAATCGGCACGATCCGCTCGCTGCGCGACAGCAGCCAGGCGAGGCCGAGTTGAGCCGGCGTGACGCCTTTTTGCGCGGCCAGCTGCTCGATCAGGGACACGATCTCCACGTTCTTGGCGAAGTTGTCGCCCTGGAATCGCTCGTAATAGCGGCGGTAATCGTCGGCCGGCAGGTCTTCGAACGTCTTGATCTGTCCCGCCAGGAAGCCGCGGCCGAGCGGGCTGTACGGCACGAGGCCGATGCCCAGCTCGCCGAGCACGGGCAGCACTTCGTCTTCCACTTCGCGGCTCCACAGCGAATATTCGGTCTGCACCGCCGACAGCGGATGCACCGCATGCGCGCGGCGGATCAGGTCGGCCGGCGCTTCGGACAAGCCGATATAGCGGATCTTGCCCTGCTTGACGAGATCCGCGAGCGTGCCGACCGTGTCTTCGATCGGCGTGTTCGGATCGGGACGATGCTGGTAATACAGGTCGATATGATCGAGCCCAAGGCTGTAGAGGCTGGCATCGACCGATTTTTTGATATACGCCGGATCGCCTTTGGGGCCCTGCGTGTGCGTCACGCCGAACTTCGTGGCGACGATCGCTTCGTCCCGCCGTCCGCGCAGCGCGCGGCCGAGCGTCTTCTCGTTGCCGCCGAACTGCCCCAGCGTGTAATCGCCGTACAGGTCGGCCGTGTCGAACATCGTGACGCCCAGGTCGAGCGCGCCTTGAATCGTACGTACGGATTCGTCGTTATCCGGCATCATCATCGTGCCGAGGCCCAGTGCGGATACTTCCAGCCCCTGACTGCCCAATAGTCTGCGTTGGATCATATGGATACACCTTCTTTTCTGCGGCGAAAAGATAACACAAAGCCGCGGTATGCTTTTATCCTAAGCGATCCCGTCCGATCCAGCCACGCTCTGCTCATACGGGTAACGGGAGTAATAGACAAAACACTTGACTGTTCGAACAAACAGGATTATGATATCGCTATAAACTGACTGTTCAATCAAACAGTATGAAGGAGACTTTTATGACCCACGTATCTTCAACGCCTCAAGACGAACGCAAACAGGCGATCCTGCAGGCGGCTTACACGCTGTTCGGCCGCAGCGGCTACGCCAAATCGTCCATGAAAGACATCGCGGCCCAAGCCGGCGTGGCGCAGGGGCTGATCGGCTACCATTTCGGGAACAAAGAAACGCTGTTGGTCGAAGTCGTGCGGGAATGGATGATCAACCGCGGCATGAAAGAAGCTTTTGCCAAGCTGGATCTGCAGTCTTCGCCCCAGGAGATGCTCGGACAGGGACTGCTGCACGTCGTCGAATTCCGCAAAGCCAATCCCGAATGGTTCACGCTGCTCGTCAGCCTGTGGTCGGAGAGCGTGAACAACGAGAAGCTCGCGGCGGAATTGGTCGGCATCTACACCGAAATGCGCGCCGGCGTCGTCCAGGTCATCGACCGGTTGGAACTGCCGCTCGACGCGCAGGCCAAAGAAAGCCTGGCCGGACTCATTCAAGCCGTATTCGACGGATTGACGCTGCAAGCCCCGGCCCTGCTGTCCGACCAGCCTCTGTCCCACGCCCAAGTCTCGCAAGGCATCCACTGGATGCTGCAGGGCATTCGAACGTCATCCGCGGAAAAAGGGGAGTAAACCGATGAACCGAAACCTGATTCGTATCGAAGGGCTGATCGTCCTTGCGCTGAGCACCTATATGTATTTCTGGAACGGGTACGGCTGGCTCGCTTTTGTGCTGCTGCTGTTCGTTCCGGACGTCTCCATGCTCGGCTACGCCGCCAACGCCAAAGTCGGCGCCTATCTGTACAACGCCGCCCATACGTACACCGTACCGCTGTTCCTGCTGCTCGCCGGCATCGTCTTCAAGGCCGATTGGCCGCTGATGACCGGCCTGATCTGGACCGCCCATATCGGCTTCGACCGGATGATGGGCTACGGACTCAAGTACGAGACCGGCTTCCGGGATACGCACGTGCAGCGGCTGTAACGGCGTCCGCCCCCGCCTCTGACCCCGCCTGACTTCGCGCCCGGCTTCGCGCCTGCCGCAGCGTCTACCGCAGCACCTAACGCAGCCCGACCGCAGCCCGCTACCGCCGAAGCGCATTCGCTTCCGCCAGCACGTCGCGGCCGCCCGCTTCCAGGAATTCAAGCACGAATTCGTCGAATTCCGCCAGCGGCCGCTCTCCCGTGATAAAAGAAAGATACGCTTTGTCTTTGAGCCGGATCAGCGCTTCGCCGCTGCTCGCAAGCGACGGCGTCGATCCTTCCAGCGCGTTATAGATGCCGTCCCGGTCGAGTCCGAGCGTGGACGCCCACTGCTCGCGGCGGCCGGTCGGCGGATACGGAACGGACATGCCGAGATTGGCGCCGATGACGTTGAGATAGTCGGGCGTCCGTTCGTACGGCGGCAGCGTGACGATGTCCTGCTTGGAAGCATCGGCCCAGGCCCAATGCTTGCCGATGACGCCGTTTCTGAGCGCGGTCCGCTCGTCCGGGTCCGGATTGGCGCTGACGTCGTCGAGAATATGCAAAATTTTCTCCAGCTTGCCCGGTTCTTCCGTCGCGTTCGCGCCGATCGCCGTGAAGCTCATCAATCGGTCGTACGCTTTGGACCCCCGCTTGCCGCCCGGCCCGCTGAACGGACGCCCGAACGAGACGCGGGCGTCCGGATTTTTGGCGTTCAGCTCTTTGACGTTATACGTCGATTCCACCGGAATCTCGTGGCTGCCGCCGCGTCCGTCCACCGTCCACGCCTTGTAATCGCCGTCGCCGATCCAATGGTAATAGTTGCCCATGGACGTCATGCCGATTCTTCCGTTGATAAAAGAATGCGACAAATGTTTGTATCCGCCTTTGTTCTCGCCCGTGACGAACTCCGGATCGATCACGCCGTCCGCGTACCATTTGCGCAAATAGCGCAGCGCTTCCTTCATCTCCGGCTCCAGCGCGCCCACGACCAATGCCCCGTCTTTTTCGCCAAAATAGAGCTGGTCCGCGAACACGACCTGCCCGAACGCGCCGAACACGACGTTCATCCCTTCGCGCGACAGTCCGTACGTGTCCTTGATCCCGTTGCCGTCGGGATCTTCGTGGGCGAACGCGTAGATTACCCGCTCGAATTCCGCGAGCGTCCGCGGGCTGTCCAGCCCAAGCTTGTCCAGCCAATCCTGCCGGTACACGACCGGAATGCGGTACACGTTCGTCGGGCTGATCGCGGGAATGCCGTAGATCCTGCCGTCGATGACGCCGTAATCCGCGTAAACCGGCGCGTATTTCCGAATCGCCGCCATCAGATTGGGCGCGTGCCGATCGAGCGTCGCCTGCGGAATCTCCGCGAGCAGTCCCTGCTGCCGGTACTTCAGCAGATCCTGCGGCTGACGGATGCGCAGCAGGTCCGACGGGCCTTCCCGCGCAAGCCTGAGATCGAGCAGCGATTCGTAGCGGTTATTTTGCAGATTCCAGATGTTAAGCTTCACGTTGTGCTTCTCTTCCACGTACCGCAGCATCTCGGCGTCTTCGGGCACGTTCCGGTTCTGGTGCATCGTCCAGGAGATTTCGTATTCGGGAACGGGCGCGGCGGGAATGTCGGCGTCGGAACGCGTCTCGCAGCCGGCGCTTCCCGCGATCGCGGCGGTCAGCATGAGCGCGGCGCCGCTCCGCTTCCACGTCTTTTTCATCGTAACCCTCCTGTTCCTTCTACGAAGAATGGGCCTGCTTCGCTTGCTCCCGCAAGTAATTGCCGGGCGTGCAGCCGTAGGCTTCCTTGAACTTTTTGATAAAATACGCCGGGGTGCCGTAACCGACCGCCGCCGCCACCTGCTCGATCGTGAGGCTGCCGAGCTCGACCAGATTTTTCGCCGTTTCCATCCGCCGGGCCGTGACGTATTCCGTATAGGTCACGCCCAGTTCTTCCTTGAACAGCCGGCTCAAATATTTGGCGCTGATGAACACGCTGGAAGAGACCGCTTCCAGGGAAAGGTCGCCGGACAGATCGCGCTCGATATGGCGTTTGGCCGCTTCCAGCGTATCCGTCGCCCGCTCGCCGTGCCGTTTTTCGGTATTGGCCAGAAAAGCGGACACCGAATGAAGCAGCCAGCGGCGAAAATCGTCGATATGGCCCAGTCCGACATACTGGCGGTGCAGGTCGGGCCGGCCGCCGCTCGGCGGGTTGTAACGAATGCTTTTGAGATGGTCCGAATAGACGAAGACCAGATTGGCGAGCACGAAGTGGCAATAATCGGCCGAATAAGGTCCCGTGCGCATCGCTTCGAGCAGGTCGTCGACCGCCGCCGCAATTTGCTCGAACGGCTGCCGCGCGGCCAGCTTGTCGCGGAAGCGCGACAGCATCGGCTGCGGAATCTCTTCCGTGCTGAGCTCCCGCTCCAGCAGCCCGGCGCCGGACAGGACTGCCGTGCCGGGCAGGAAATACGCGTATTTCAGCCGGCTTTCGGCTTCGCCGAGACTGAGCGGAAGCCGGTCCGGCCGATCGACTTCGCAGCCCCACGCCAGTTGGACGCGCACGTCCAATCGCCGCAGGCCGTCGTCGGCGAGCCGCTGCGCGAACGCCTGCAGGGCGTCTTCTTCGCGCCGCAGACCCGCTTCGCCCGCCGCCTCCGTCGCTGCCGCGCTGCCATGCCCGTTCGCGCCGCTGGCCGTCCCTTTCATGCCGCCCGCCGGCCCGCCCGCACTCCCGGATTCCCGGTCGGCGACAATTGCGGCGAGGCGCCGGTCCGACAGCTCCGCGGTCACGATCCGGCGCTGCGCGGTCTGCCGCTCCTCCAGCAGCTTGGCCAGCTCCCGCAGAGCGGCAGGGCGCGCCGCCGAATCGCCGGCCGGCCGGCTTCCGATATCGAGCACCACGCAGCGCAGATGCGTGTATCCGCCGAACCCGTCGCCGAGCAGGCGCGTCTCCTTCGGCGAAGGCCCGGCGGAATCGCCGCGCAGCAGCTTCAGCAGCGCGTCGCGCTGCACGAGCGGACCGGCCGCGTGCAGCGTCTCTTCCAGGCTGACGACCCGGCCGCTCAGATGTTCCAGAGCCGTATCGATCAGGCCGTATTCGTTGGCTCCGGCTGCTGCCGGCTGCCCCGCCAGATGGCGGATTTTGCCGACGAGACGCTTGAGCGGGCTGTAGATCAGCCGCGTCATGACGCCCGACAGCACGAGTCCGATCACGATCGCCAGCGCGCAGATGCCGAGCATCAGCTTGAGCACGGCCGCCGACCGCTCCCGATAGAAGCTGTGGGGCGTGGCGCTGTAGAGCGTCCAGTCCGCCGTCGGAAGCGGCTCGCGGAACACCGTATGCGAGTCGCTTTCGATCCAGCCGCCGGCCGCGCCCGGCGCAGCCGCAAGATCGGCATTCGCGATCAGCGCGGGCAGGGCGGAAGCGTCCGCGGCAGGAGCGGTCGCCCCGCCGGCGGCGGCTTCCGCAGTTCCGGGCACGATCGCGCCCGAAGCGCCGCGCAGCCACGTCTCTTCATATTGAACAGGCAGCATATTGCGCAGCACCGCCTGGATCGCGTCTTCCTTGACGTCGATCGCCAGAATGAGCTGGCTGTCGGCTCCGGTCGATTGGAACGGATAAGCGTGCGCATACGTCAGCAGCCGCTGCCCGCTGCCGCCGGGAATGCGCGAAAAAGCGTCTTTCGGCACGAAGCGAGGCGGCGTCCACAGACTGCTCCCCGGGGTGCCGAGCATGCCGTCGATCCAGTCGGACGGCAGGGACGGATTCGCTGCCCGGCTTGCGGCGTCCACGAGTCCGTACAGCGAAGACAGCGTCGCGCCGCTCGCCGGTTCGTACAGATGGATCGCTTCGATCAGCTCCGCGTTGCCGGACACTTCCGCCTGGAGCAGTTCCTGCAGCCCGATCAGCCGCGAAGGATAGGTCTGCCACGAACCGCCGCGCAGCTGCCGCAGGTCTGTCGTCTTGTCCAGCGCGAGGCCGAGCGCAATCCGCTCCACGCGTTCGAACACTTCGGCGTCGAGGGTCCGCGCCGCATTTTCGAGCGTCATCCGGCTGCGTGCGTTGAGCTGTTCCCGGTCGCGACCGGAGTCGTACAAATAAAAAACGGAACACAGCGAGAGGACGATCACGAGCACGATAGCTATGTAAGACACGGCCAGACGGGCCAGAACGGAATGGTATGTTTTCATCGCGTATTCTCCTCCCGCCGGGATTATACAAACCACGATCAACTCTTGTTCACGACTTTTGTTAAACATACGTTAAATTCTGCGTAATGAGCAACATTTGAGCAAAAACCTCCCAAAACGATACAAAGGGGAAATCGTTGCATTGCCGAAATTCGGTCCCGGATGCTACATTTTGAGCGATTCGAATACACAAGCCGCCAATATGCACATCCAACCCAACCGAAGAGGAGCAACCCTACCGTGAAAAAAAGACCGATGAAACAAATGCTCGCCGTTGCGCTGGGCTTCGCCATTCTGTCCAATACGGCGCTCGTCCACCCCGCGATCGCGGCACCCGATTCCTATACGATCGAACTTCCGGCCGCGCCGGCCTGGGGCTACTTCACCGACAAATACAAGACGAACCAGAACGAGTTCACGACCGTCGAGACCAACGCCGCTTACGGCACGCTGTCCAAGTTCCTGGAACTGTGGACGCCGGGCAGCTCGTGGGACCAGGGCACGAAGCTGCGGGCGGATGTGCTCGACTATAACATTCAATACGTGGTGGATCTCGCCGCTGCCCGCACCGCTGCCGACGAAGAGATGGCGTATCTCGTCGACCGCCGCGGCCAGACGTACGGAGCGACCGAAGGGCTCGGCGCGCTGGCCGACGTTTACCGTACGCTCAGCGGCACGACGACCGTTATCAAAGACGTCCCGGCCGATGCGACGACCGTCAAATACGACGACGTCGGCAGCACGAACAAAGGCGGCGATTCCAATTCGCAGCTCGGCAAAGTGGTCGATCTGGTCGGGATCGTGCGCGGCAACTTCGCTTCGACCAATCCGTCCAAAGGCTTTTTCCAATATATGCGTCCTTACCGCTGGGTGAACCAGCAGGAAGGCACCAACGCCAACCGCATCGTCGTGCCGACGCTCGTCCCGGCGATCAGCACCACTCCGGAAAAAGACGGCGGCTTCCCGAGCGGGCACACCAACGCTTCGTACCTCGCTTCGCTGTCGCTGGCCTATGCCGTGCCGGAACGTTATCAGGAGATGCTGACCCGCGCTTCGGAAATGGGCGACAGCCGGATCGTGTCCGGCATGCACTCGCCGCTCGACGTGATGGGCGGACGGATGCTGGCGACGGCGCTTGCGGCGGCGGCTTTGTCCGATCCGGCGAACGCCGACCTGAAGAAGCAGGCTTACGAGCAGGCGCAGAACGTGCTGATGAAGCAGACGGGTACGTCGGAAGACCGCTTCGCGGATTACGGAAAAAATAAAGCGGACTACTTCAAGCGGCTGACGTACGGCTTCCAGCCGATCGGCGATACGACCCGGGCAATGGTCGTTCCGAAAAACGCCGAGGTGCTGCTGGAGACGCGCCTGCCGTACCTGAGCGGACCGCAGATCCGCGAAGTGCTGGCGACGACGGGCCTGCCGTCCGGCTATCCGCTGCTGGACGACCCGGAAGGCTGGGGCCGGTTGAACCTGTTCGAAGCGGCCAACGGCTACGGCGCGTTCAAAAGCGCCGTGACGGTGAACATGGACGCTTCGCTCGGCGGCTTCCACGCCGAAGACCTGTGGCGCAACGACATCTCCGGCGCCGGCAGCCTGATCAAGCGCGGCAGCGGAAGGCTGAGCCTGTCCGGCGCCAACACGTACGGCGGCGGTACGCAAATCGAAGGCGGCACGGTGGAAGCCTTGTCCGCATCGGCGTTCGGTACCGGCAGCGTCGTCAACAACGGCGGCACCGTGACGGAGAACGTGTACGGAGGCGGCACGGTGACCGCCAATGTCTACGGCGGTTCCGGCAAATTGACGATCGGCGGGAACTTCTCGCAGTCCGCGAACGGCACGCTGGAATTGAACGTGACCGCGCCGGGCGACACGCTTGCAGTCAAAGGCAGCGTGCAGGCGGGCGGCACGCTCCGGGTCAACTTCGCGAACGGCTACGTGCCGGCCGCCGGCGACTTTACCGTGATCACCCAGGCGCCGGGCTTGTCTTCGGGCCGCTTCGACAAGCTTGAGACGTCCGGCCTGCCGGCGAATTACACCGCCGCGCTTGGTTATCGCAGCGAAGGCATCGTGCTGACGCTTACCGACACGACGGCCGTTCCGTCGAACCCGGGCACGACCAATCCGCCTTCGAGCGGAGGCGGCACGTTCACTCCGGCACCGACGCCGGCACCTACGGCTCCGGTCACACCGCCGACGCCAACGACGCCGCCGACCGTGCCGGTCACGCCGCCGACCCAACCGGGCGCGCCGGACCCGCAGGCTCCGCTGCCGACCAGTCCGTTCCGTTCGAACGTCGTCGATCCGGCAGCGCTGCTGCAATCGCTGACGCAGGCCGCGGCCGGCGCATCTTCCGCCGACGGCACCTTCTCCGACCTGCCGTCCGGCCACTGGGGCAGCGCCTCCATCGCCAAAGCGGCCAAGCTTGGCATCGTAAGCGGCTACGCGAACGGCACGTTCCGTCCGAACGCGCCGGTCACCCGTGCCGAGTTCACGGCCATGATCGCCCGCGGCTTCGGTATCCAGCCGGCCGCTTCCGCCGCCGCGTTCGGCGATACGCGTTCGAGCTGGGCCGCCGGTTATATCGGCGCCCTGTCGAACCTCGGCGTCGTCGCCGGCTACGGCGACGGCAGCTTCAAGCCGAACGCGACGATCTCGCGCGCCGAAATGGCCGCGATCATCGCCCGCGTCGTGAACCTGGGCGCCCTGCCGGGCACGTCGGCGCCGGCCAACTTCGGCGACGTCCGCGGCGACCATTGGGCCGCCGGCGTCATCAAGCAGGCCGCGTCTGCCGGCCTGCTGAACGGCACGTCGGCGTCGGCTTTCGCGCCGGACCAAAACGCCAGCCGCGCCGAAGCGATCGCGCTGATCGTGCGCACGCTGGAGACGGACGAATCCGTCAAGGCGCTGCTGGCCGGACTGTAAGTTCCGCGGCGCTGCCGGGCTCGGCCGCCGGATTCTGCCGCCGGGCTCCGCGCCGGTCGGCTCGTTCCGCAGCCAGCGGCCCGGCGTCGAGCGACCCGGCTTCCTGCCAAACGGAGAAAACCCCGTCCTTATGGACGGGGTTTTCTCCGTTTTTCACTGTTTTTCGAAGTTTTTCACCGTTTTTCGCCGTTTTTTTGCCGGAGAAGCGAGGTCGCGCCGCGCCTGCGCCGGATCGAAACCGGATCGAACAAGCCGAAGCGGCCGATCGATCTTTCCCGCGCCTCCTAAGTGCCTGAATCCAACTAATTCAGGCCGCCGAAGGGAGCACAGCCCGAATAACGGCCTGAATCCATCTATTCCGCCTCCCGAGAAGCCGAAAACGCAAAAAGAGCAAAATTAACCGCTTCTGCGCAGTTATTTGCCCGAATGCGAAAAATAAAGCCGGAATAAGTGCAGCTGCGCAGTTATTCGGAGCGGAACAGAGTTAACGCGAACCGTTCGCACCGCTTTTTTTCCAAAAACGAAAATCGCTCCCGACGAATCGCTCCCAGCAGCCGACTCTCAACAAACCGCTCCCAACAAATCACTCCCGACAAACCGCCCTAAAAAACAAAAACCCCGGCGTCTCCGCCGGGGTTGGAAAAATCGAAAATCACCTTGCTTGAACGCGGACTTCCATGCTACGATGGGAGAACCGCTGTGAACCAGTAGATGAAAACATAGTTATTGCATCTTACTTATACTTTAATATTACCACGGGCTGCGGCGGGCTGTCAAATCGAATTTTGCGGAGCATGACTCGGAGTATCACAAGGGAGGGGTCGGGCAATGATCGGACGCGAAGACTTGGAGAAGGAACGGCAGCGGCTGACGGACGTCGCGCGCCAATTGGAGGAAGCGCTTGAGAAGCTTGCGCCGCAGGTGGACGGGCTGCAGGAACAGGCGGCGGACATGCGCAGACGTTTCTGGGAAGAAGTCAGCGTCAGCACGGGCACGAACGAGGATTTCGAGGAGAGCGTCTACAGTATCGAGCAGCAGGAAGCGCTGCTGTCCGAACGCGAGCGCAGCCACCGGCAAAAAGCGGTGCAGTACCGCAAACTGGGCCGGCTGCGGGAATCGCCTTATTTTGGGCGGATCGATTTTCGCGAGGACGGTACCGGGTTCGCGGAACAGGTCTATATCGGCGTCTCTTCCTTCGTCGACGCGGAAGGGCTGGAGTTCCTGATCTACGATTGGCGCACGCCGATCGCGAGCCTGTATTACGACCATTCGCCGGGGCGTGCCGGCTACGAGACGCCGGGCGGACCGATCTCGGGCCGCATGGAGCTCAAAAGGCAGTACCGGATTCGCGGCGACGAGCTGCTCGGCGCGTTCGACACGAACGAGACGATCGGGGACGAACTGCTCCGGCAGGTGCTCACGGGGGAAGCGGACCACCGGATGAAGACGATCGTGTCCACGATTCAAAAAGAGCAGAATGCGATCATCCGCGACGACAAAAGCGGCATGCTGATCGTGCAGGGAGCGGCCGGCAGCGGCAAGACGTCGGCTGCGCTGCAGCGGGTCGCCTATTTGCTGTACAGCCACCGGGACCGGCTCGGCGCCGACCAGATCGTACTTTTTTCACCCAACAGGATGTTCAACAGCTACGTCTCGACCGTGCTGCCGGAACTCGGCGAAGACAATATGAAGCAGACGACGTTTCAGGAGTATCTCGACAGCCGGCTCGGCCGGACGTTCAAGGTGGAAGATCCTTGCGACCAGATGGAAGCGGTGCTGTCTGCGGCGGAGGCTCCGGGTTACGAAGCGCGCTTGAGCGGTATCCGGTACAAAGCGTCGGAGCGCTTCTTGGCAGAGCTTCGGCATTATGCGGGCGGTCTGGAACGGTCGGGCCTGAAGTTCGTCGATCTGGATTTTCGGGGCAAACGTCTGATCGGCGCGGAACAGATGGCGGAGGCGTTCGCGGCTTGCGATCCGTCGCTGCGGATCGCTAACCGCGCGGCCAGGCTGCGGGAGTGGCTGCTCGGCGAGCTGAAGCGGCTGGAGCACGCGGAATACGAAGCGGACTGGGTCGAAGAAGCGATCCATTTCGCCGACAGCTCCCTGTACGAAGAAGCGTACCGCAAGCTGCACGAAGAGCGGAACGTCTTCGATTTTTCCGAACAGTACACGGCGGCCCGCGCGCGGATCGAAGGCAGGCACCGGCCGGACGAAGGCGATTTCGATTTTGGACAGCGGGAAGAAGACTGGCTGCGCCGCAGGCTGGTGGGCGAAGCGTTCAAGCCGCTGAAGCGCAGCGTGAAGCGGATGGCGTTTATCGACATGCCGGGGCTGTACGCGGCGTTTTTCGAAGCGGACCGCGATAACGGACCGTCGGGTGCGCCGGAGTCTTCTTTGTCCGCGCCGCACTCTTTTGCCGATATGCCTGCCTCTTCCTCTTCCGGGCCTGCCGACCCCAAGCCTCTGCACTGGAACGAGATGTGCCGGCAGACGCGCGACAAGCTTGGACGGGGCGAGCTGTTCCACGAAGACGCGACGCCGTATCTGTATCTGAAAGAACTGATCGAAGGGCAGCGGAGTAACTCGGACGTGCGGCATGTGTTCGTCGACGAAGGACAGGATTATTCGGCTTTTCAGTACGCTTTTCTCAAAAAGATGTTCCCGCGCGCCCGCATGACGATTCTCGGCGACTTCGGCCAGGCGATCTTCGCGCAGTCGACGGAGCTGTCCGCTGCCGACTCGCCGCTGCTGCGTCTGTACGGCGAAGCCGACACCCGCGTGTTCCGCCTGAACCGCAGCTACCGCTCGACGCGCGAGATCGTCGCTTTCGCCGCAGCGCTGCTGCCCGAAGCGGCCGGCGTCGAACCGTTCGAGCGCGGCGGCGCCAAGCCGCTGCTGATCCGCTCGAACACGCCGCAGCTTCATGCCGCGAACGTCGCGGACCGGCTGGCGCGGCTGCGCGCGGAAGGCTTCGCTTCGATCGGCATCCTGACGCGCACCGCGGCCGAAGCGCATGAAGCCTGCGAGAAACTGGCCGCCGCCGGCTGCGCCGGCCTCAAGGAAGTGACCCGCGATACGCCGGAGTTCGAACAAGGCGCGCTGGTGCTGCCCGTCTACCTCGCCAAAGGGGTCGAGTTCGACGCCGTGCTTCTCTACGACGCTTCCGCCGCGGTCTATGGCCGGGAGAGCGAACGCAAGCTGCTGTATACCGCCTGCACCCGCGCGATGCACCGGCTGGTGCTGCTGGCCTCGGGCGAATGGAGTCCGCTGCTCGCGCATGTCGACGCCGACCTGTACGAAACGCAAAGAGGCGAAGATCCGGCAGATCGGGCATAATGAACCTTACAGGCCGCTTGCTGCGTAGAAGAGTCCCGGCCCTGCAAGTCATGAGTTACGAGTTACGAGTCACGGGAAGATTCAATCCGCAAGCACGGGGAAAAGAGGAATGCGATGCCGACGATACTGGTCGCCGACGACGACGCGAATATTCGCGAGCTCGTTTGTTTGTTTTTGCGCAATGACGGATGGATGGCGGTGGAAGCCGCGGACGGGAGAGAAGCGCTGGAGGCGTACGATTCGACGCCGATCGATCTGGTCGTGCTCGATATTATGATGCCGGTGCTGGACGGATGGGAATTGTGCCGCGAGCTGCGCAAGCGAAGCGCCGACCTGCCGCTGCTCATGCTGACCGCAAGAGGCGAGACGTGGGAAAAGGTCAAAGGCTTCGAGCTGGGCACGGACGATTATCTGACCAAGCCGTTCGATCCGCTGGAGCTGACGGTGCGCGTGCGTTCGCTGCTCAAGCGAAGCCGGACGAACGCCGGACGGAGCGTGCAGCTCGGAGGCGTTACGCTGGATCGCAGCACGTACAAAGTGACGGTCGCCGGAGGTCCGTCGCTCGACCTGCCGCTCAAAGAGTTCGAACTGCTGTACAAGCTGGCCGAGACGCCGGGTCAGGTATACACGCGCGAACAGCTGATCGAGAGCATCTGGGGACTCGATTACGCCGGAGATAACCGGACGGTCGACGTGCATATCAAGCGGCTGCGGGAACGCTTCGCGGATACGGCGGACTTTGCGATCGAGACGGTGCGGGGACTCGGATACCGGCTGGAGGCCGCCAAGTGATCCGCTCGCTGTATACGCGGGTCGTCCTGATCTTTCTCGTCTCCGTCATCGGCGGGACGCTGCTGTCGTTTTTTATCGCGACGTGGGCGTTCCGGGAGCCGTTGAACGAGAATTTGCAGATTCCGCTCGTCCATTTCGCGCAGGACGTGGCCCGAATCTATGAGGTGCTGCCGACGGACGAAGCGGATGCTTTTGTCGCGGGCATGCACCAGCTCAGTTCTTACCATATACGCATTTACGAATCGCCGGACGTTTTCCGCTCTTTCGGGCAACTTGACGGAGAAGGGATTGCCGATATTACGAGCGAAGAAGTGCGGCGGGTATTGAGCGGCGAAAAGATCCAGAGAAACCCGAACGGGTTGACCATATCGCTCGTGGGGCTGCCGTTCGAGACGAAAACCGGCTCCCAGGCGATCTTCATCGATCCGATGGGATCGCCGTCGTCCCTGTTCGTGCTGAAATGGCTGCTGAACTTTTCCGTCTATGCGCTGGTCGCCGGCAGTCTGGTCATTTTGGCCGCGGCGTATTTCCTCGTTCGGCCGATCCAAAAGCTGACGGGAGCGACCCGGCGGATCGCGGAAGGCCACTTCGACGTCAAACTCGATATTCGGCAAAAAGGCGAGCTGGGCACGCTTGCGCGCAGCTTCGAGCAGATGATACGCGAGTTGGGGCAGCTTGAGACGATGCGCCGGGACTTCGTCTCGAACGTCTCGCACGAAGTGCAGTCGCCGCTGACTTCGATTTCCGGGTACGCGGTCGCGCTCAAGCAGGTCAAACTGAGCGAGGAGCAGCGTATCCGCTATCTCGACATCATCATCGGGGAGGCGGGGCGCATCTCCAAGATGAGCGACAGCCTGCTGAAGCTCAGCGCGCTCGAAGCGCAGTCGCCGCAGCTCCGCCGCGAACCGTTCCAGCTCGACGAGCAGCTTCGCCGCGTCGTCATCGCGCTTCAGCCGCAGTGGCAGGAGCGGCAGATCGCGTTCGAGCTGGATCTGCCGGACGTGCGGCTTGCGGGCGACCGCGATCAGCTCGACCAGGTCTGGACGAACCTGATCGGCAACGCGATCAAGTTCTCCCCGGACGGCGGGCAGATCGCTATCCGGGTAGAGACGGACGAAAGCATCGTCACGGTGCGCGTAGCCGATCAAGGCATCGGCATCGCGCCGGAAGACCGGGAACGCGTTTTCGAACGCTTTTTCAAAGCCGACCGGGCCCGCAGCCGCAAGTACGAAGGCAGCGGGCTCGGACTCGCCATCGTCAAACAGATCGTCACGCTGCAGGGCGGAGAGATCGCGGTAGAAAGCGAATTGGGACAGGGCACGACGTTTGTCGTGAGCCTGCCGCTCGCCCCGCCGAATTAAACGTCCTGTTCATGCTGCGTTCATACTGCCGTCACGAAGCGTCCATGCGGACCGGTTATGCTTGGTGTATCGGCAGCTTGAAGCGGCCGGAATACAGAAATGGAAACGGGAGTGGATCGACATGGCGGCAGCACAAAGCGAGAACGGAAACGGCGCGGCAGAGACGGGCAAAATCAAAAAAAAGCGTAAACCGCTTCGAATCATAAGAAACGTATTGGGCATCTTCGCGGGGATCATCGTACTGTTCTTCGCGATCGTGTTCGTGACGGACAAAGTCGCGGGCAGCATGGAAGAAGCCCGGATCGAGCCGTACGGGCAGTTCGTCGAAGTGGACGGCAAGCGGATGAACGTGCGGATCGACGGGGACGGCGCCGAGACGATCGTGCTGCTGCCGGGCTACGGCACGGCGGCGCCGGGGCTCGATTTCGAGCCGCTGATCCGGGAACTGGAAGCGAAAGACTACCGGATCGTCACCGTCGAGCCTTTCGGCTACGGGCTCAGCGACGGAACGGACAAAGAGCGGACGACCGACAACATCGTCGGCGAAGTCCATGAAGCGGTGCAGCAGCTCGGACTGACACGCTACGTGCTGATGGGCCATTCCATCGCGGGGCTGTACGGCCTGGAGTACGCGAACCGCTATCCGGACGAAGTGATCGCGTTCGCCGGTATCGACACCAGCGTCCCGTCGCAGGGCGGCATGGACACGGAGCTGCCGATCGGCACGTTCAAATTTCTGCGCCAGTCCGGCCTGATGCGGATGCTGACCAAAATCAGCGGCGATCCCTACGCGGCGCTCGATTACGACGAGTCGACCAAAGAGCAGATGCGCATGATCACGAACCGCAAAGGCAACAACAAGACGATGCTGAACGAGATGAGCCATATCTCTTCAAACTTCAATCAGGCCAAAGAAGCCGGCGCGACGTTCCCGGCCGACCTGCCGCTGCTGCTGTTCATCAAGCAGGACGACGTCGAAGTGACGAACTGGACCGACCTGCACGAAGAGCAGGTGGCCCATTCGGCGCACGGCAAATTGATTCCGATGGAAGGCGACCATTATTTGCACCATACGCTTTCCCAGGAGATTGCGACCGACTTTGACGCTTTTATGGACGGGCTTGGGAAGAAGAATTGATCTATTATTCCGGAAAATCGCAACGAAAAACCCCCGATCCGCGCCGGTGCGCGATCGGGGGTTTTTCGTTGCGTCGTAAACGGCGCCGCCGGGACAGTACGGGCAGAAACGCAGCAGCGTACGAGACCGAAGCGACCGGCAGACTTACAAAGCCGCTCTCGTCTCCATATGATGCCGCCCTTTGGGCACGACCATCGGGCTGCCGGAGACGGGGTCGTCGATCACTTCGCAGTCCAGCCCGAACACGTCCTTGATCCGCTCGCTCGTGATCACTTCGGACGGCGTGCCTTCGGCGACCAGCCGTCCTTCCTGAAGCGCGAAGATATGGTCGGCGTAGCGCGCCGACAGATTGATGTCGTGCAGCACCATGACGATGGTCGTGCCGTGCTTGCGGTTGAGGTCGGTCAGCAGGTCGAGAATCTCGACCTGGTACGTGATATCGAGAAACGTCGTCGGTTCGTCGAGGAACAGGATGTCGGTCTGCTGCGCCATGGCCATGGCGATCCAGACGCGCTGACGCTGGCCGCCCGACAATTCGTCGATATTGTGGTTGGCGAACTCCGTAATGTCCATCAGCTCCATCGCTTCGGCGACAGCGGCGTAGTCCTGCTTGGACCAGCCGCCGAGCAGCGACTGGTGCGGGAAGCGTCCCCGGCCGACGAGATCGGCGACGGAGATGCCTTCCGGCACGATCGGGGACTGCGGCAGCAGCCCGATGATCCGGGCCAGCTGCTTGGACGGATATTTGGCGATCGGCTTGCCGTCGAGCGTAATGCTGCCCGAAGTCGGCTTGATCAGCCGGGCGAGCGCTTTGAGCAGCGTCGATTTGCCGCAGCCGTTCGAGCCGATGATGACGCTGATCCGGCTGCCCGGAATCGTCAGGTCCACGCCGTTGATGACCGTCTTGTGCTCGTAGCCCGCGACGACCTGCTCGGCCCGGAAAATATGGTTCGGCTTCATCACAATTCCCCTTTCTGATTCATGCGGATTAACAGGAAGATCAGGTACGGCGCTCCGAGCAGGCCGGTGACGACGCCCACGGGGAAGCGGTAGACGAAAGCGAACTGCCCGATCAGATCGGCGGCCAGCACGAGATTGATGCCGACGAGCCCCGCCGGGATCAGACCGTGGAAGCCGCTGCCGACGAGCCGTTTGGCGATCGGTCCGGCCAGAAACGAGACGAAAGCGATCGGTCCCGTCGTCGCGGTCGCGATCGAGACGACGAACACTGCGCAGACGATCAGCGCGATGCGCGTCTTGTCCGTGCTGACGCCGAGCGAAGAGGCGGTCTGTTCGCCGAGTTCCAGCACGTGCAGATGCTTGCCCAGCACCATCAGGATCGGCGTGCAGATCAGCACGATGAGGACGAGCGGCGGCAGTTCGCTCATCTTGGAACCGTTCAGGCTGCCCGACAGCCAGCGGATCGCCGCCGGGACGTCTTTTTCCGAACTGATCAGCAGCAGGTACGAGATGACCGAGTCGAGCATGGCCTGAATGCCGATGCCGATCAGGATCAGCCGCCCGATCGAGAAGATCTTGCCGCGGGCCAAGATGTAGATGACGATCACGGTGACAAGTCCGCCGCCTACAGCCGCGGCGGACGTGACCGCGCCGCTTGCCTGAAGCACGGTCAGGCAGAAGACGGCGGCCGCGCTTGCGCCGGACGTAACGCCGATCACGTTCGGATTGGCGAGCGGATTGCGCAGCAGCGTCTGGAACGTGTAGCCGGCGATGCCGAACGCGAAGCCGGCGAACAAGCCGGCCAGCATGCGCGGCAGGCGAAGCGTGCCGACGGCGAACGAGACGCCTTTGATCTTCTCGCCGGACAGGGCGCGAACGACCTGGTCGAGCGGATAGATCGTATTGCCGAGCATCAGCATGGCGGCGCACAGCGAGACGGCGATCAGCGTGAGGATGCCGGTCACGAGCATCCAGCGGCGCGCCCGCTGCCGCCGGCCCGCGCGGATGAATTCGACGGACGCCGCCGGCACCGCGAGTTTGGAAGTCAGGGTCATAAGGAACGCACCTTCGCTCTCATCGCCAGAATGATCAGAATCGGAGCGCCGACGAAGGCGGTCACGACGCCGACTTCAAGTTCGCCCGGACTGCCGATCAGCCGGCCGAAGACGTCGGATACCGTCAGGATGATCGCGCCCGCGACGGCCGACAGCGGAATGACGAAGCGCAGGTCCGGTCCGACCATGAGGCGGACCACATGGGTCGCCAGCAGGCCGATGAAGCCGATGGGCCCGGCCAGCGCGGTCGTCGCGCCGCACAGGATCACGCCGGCGAGCGCCGCGATCAGCCGCAGCGTGCCGGTCTTGACGCCGAGGCCTTTGGCGGTCTCGTCGCCGAGCGCCAGCGCGTTAAGCGCCGGCGAAGTGAGGAAGCCGATCAGCAGGCCGACGAGCAGGAACGGGAGGAACGTTCCGATACTGCTCCACGTGCCCGACCCGACGCTGCCGACCTGCCAGAAGCGGAACTGGTCCATGACGTGGGAACGCGGGATCAGGATGGCCGTGACGAGCGAGGAGAGAGCCGCGCTCGTGGCCGCTCCGGCCAGAATCAGCTTGATAGGCGTGGCTCCGCCGCGCCCCAGGGAACCGACGCCGAACACGAATACCGCCGTAAGCGCGGCGCCGGCCATTGCCAGCCAGATGTATTGGCTGGCCGTCGTCATATTCAGGAAAGCCATGCCGCACACCACGAACAGAGAAGCTCCCGTATTCACGCCCAGTATGCTCGGATCGGCGATCGGATTGCGCGTCACGGCCTGCATCAGCGAGCCGGATACGCCGAGCGCCGCGCCGCAGAACAGGCTGAACACGGTCCGGGAGATCCGTTTTCGAACGATGTTCGCTTCGTAGGAGTCGTTCTCCGGACGAAACAAACCGTCGATCAAATCGTGAAACGGCACTGCCCGCGAGCCGAATGCGAGGGAGGCGAGAATACTCGCTCCCAGCAGGATCAGGCTCACGATCAGTACCGTAAGGAAATGCTTCGGGATGTGCGGACTCGGACGGTGATCGCTCGAGACCGTAATCGGGTTCATCTTGTTTATTTAACCTTGTCGGCGGCAGCGCCGAGCAGCTTCATGTAATCGTCGATCGTGTACGCGATCGACAGCGGCGTCGGCGTTCCGGCCGCGACGAGCGGCGTATCCGCCGTGATGAAAGCGACGGAACCGCGTTCGATGGCCGGGATTTTGCCGAGCAGCGGATCGGCCTGCAGCGCTTCGAGCAGCTGGTCGTCGCCGTAGCCGACGATCAGGTCGACGTCGTTCAGCGCCTGGGCGTTCTCCGCGCTCAATTCAAGCGAGTAGCTGTCCGGATCGGTAATCAGCGAAGTGATGCTCTCCGGGTAAGTCAGGCCCATCTCTTCGAGGAACGAGACGCGCGTATCGACCGGCGTGTAGATGTGCAGCTTGGACAGATCGTCGGAGGAGAAGTTGACCCAGGCGATTTTTTTGTCCTTGAGCTGCGGGTAGGCGGCGAATTTCTCGTTAATGAGCGTTTCGGTGTCGGCGATCAGCTTCTCGCCTTCGGCCGGCATGCCCATGCCCTGGGCGATCAGTTGAACCTGCTCGCGCCATTTGGTCGTCCACGGGGACGTCGGGTAAGCGACGACCGGAGCGATCTCGCTCAGCGTGTCGTAATCTTCCTGCGTGATGCCGGAATAAGCGGCGAGGATCACGTCCGGCTTGGTATCGGAGATCGCTTCGAAGTCGAGGCCGTCCGTGTCCTGGAACACGTTCGGGTCGGCTGCGCCGAGCTCGTCCAGCTTTTCCTTCGTCCACGGCAGCAGTCCGCTGTCGTCCTGTACGCCGAAGTTGGCGGCGGAGAAACCGTCCGGTACGACGCCCAAAGCGAGCGCTACGTCCTGGTTGCCCCATTGGATCGTGACGATCCGTTCAGGCTTGCTCTCGATCACGGCATCGCCCAGCGCGCCCTTGATCGTAACCGGGTATTCCATGGCCGAAGCGTCGGCGGCAGCCGGTTCTTCTTCGGCAGCTGTCGTCGTGTCCGCGGCCGGAGCCGTTTCGGTCGTCGCCGAATCGGGAGTCGTAGCGGCCGGCTGCGCGCCGCAGCCGACGAGCGCCAGAACCAGCAGAATCGAGATCATGGCGGTCAGGAGCGAATATTTTCTTTTTCTGTTCATGATGAACCCCTCTCTGTGTGGAAAGCTTATTGGGTGGAGCAAAAGTCTACGCGGTGAATAAAAATGCAATAAAATGAGAAATATGATTCTGATAATGATTATCAACATCACTAAATATATCGGTATACAGGGAGCGCTGTCAATCGCAAATTTGAGCGCTCAGCCGGAAATACGTACGTATTTTCATAGCAAAACCTGACATTGGACGCGGAAAAGAACGGATCGAGCCGCAATTTTCGAACATTCGCAGACCAGGCACGCCAAAAATGCCCGTCGCACCAAGATCGGACATTTGGAAGGGAGAGCATACGAAAACGCCCCTACTGAAGTACGGACGTTAGCAGGCAGGGCATACCAAAAACGTCCGTACTTGGAGTACGGACGTTCGCGGCACGCAGGTTTAAAGTTCCGGACTTGAACATGCATGCTTATACGGAATTATACGAAAAGCGCAGGAAGCGGAACGACCGGCCCGGGCCGCTTGGATTTCACCAGACAGCCCGATGCTCCGATGGTTCGCCGGCCAGTCGGCTTACCGCCCGCTTACCGGCCCCAGGCCGATTCGGGCAGCTCGACCGGCAGGCTGAACGAGAAGCAGCTGCCTGTCGCCGACGAATGCTTCAGCCGCAGCTCGCCGTTCATCAGGTCGACGAGCTGCTTGCAGATCGACAGGCCGAGCCCGGTGCCGCCGTAGCGGTTGACGTAGTTGGCCGTATGCAGCTGCGTGAACGCCTGGAACAGCAGCGGCTGCTTGTCTTCCGAGATGCCGCTGCCGGTATCGGTGACGGTGAACGTCAGATGCACGTTGGCCTCGCGGTCGTCTTCGAGCGCGGCGCCCGAGGCGGACGACAGCGGCAGCACCGCTAGACTCGTCTCCCGGCCTGTTCCGGATTCGGCGGAGACGTAAGCTTCGATCCGGATCTCGCCTTCTTCCGTGAACTTCAGCGCGTTGGACAGCAGGTTGATCAGGATCTGCCGGATTTTGTTCTCGTCCCCGATCCAGAGATCCGGCATATGCATCGGAATGACCTCGTTCAGCTTGACGTTTTTGCGGGCGGCTTCCGAGCGGAACAGCTGCAGCACTTCGACCAGGCAGCCCCTGAGCGAGAACGGTTCGTACACGACTTCCATTTTGCCGGAATCGAGCTTGGAATAATCCAGGATCTGATTGAGGATCGTCATGAGGGAACTGCCGCTGGAATGGATCAGCCGCAAATACTGCCGCTGCGTCTCCGACAGATGCGTCGATTCGAGCATCTCGCCCATGTTCAGAATCGCGTTCATCGGGGTGCGGATCTCGTGGCTGAGAATGGCGAGCAGATTCGCTTTTTCTTCGAGCGTCTTTTTCCGTTCCTGCTCGGCTTCGCGCCATTTCTGGTACGTATGGTCGAGGGTTAGCATATTTTCGAAAAAAGCGGCCAGCGATTGCAGCAGCTCGACGTCCTGCGGTTGATACGCGTAAAAGTTGTCGTCGAACGCGCACAACGAGCCGAACACGCGGCCGTCGCCGTCCTTGATCGTGACGCCCATGAACGAGCAGCCGCCGATAAAAGGGGTCACGTCCATATTCCGGGTCAGCGGGTGGTTCCGGTTGTCGTCGATCACGAGCGGCTCGGGGCCGTGTTCGGTCACCAGATGGCAGTAGGAATCGGTGTGGTCGATCACGAGTCCTTCCTGTAAAATGACGGCGCTCCGGTTGATCGTATTGAGCACTTTGGTCTCGTATTCGTCGCTCAACGCGATGCAAAACGTGTTCGCGGGAATGATCTTGCAGGCCGTATCCACGATTTGGGCGGCCGAGGCGTACAATTTTTCGGACAAAACGTCCATCACGTCGATATAACTCGTCTTAAGCAAAGCGCACCTCCAAATAAATAAACGTTTCGGGACAAAGAAAAAACCATTTATTAAAATATTTGCGTAAAATAGGAATAGGAGTATGAAAAAGAGAGCGAATAAACGTAGATAATGTCGGAAAAAGACGGATTTCTACTAAGTATGTTCTGTTATAAACTCATAACGGCTTCTCCTAAACAGGTATCGCGTACGCTTGGCGCAAAAAAAGTCGAATCGCCGGCCGATCTCCCCGTTGCCAAGCGTCGAACGATTCGTTATGCTGAATTCAAACCGAATATGAATGCGGGTGCTGGATGAAGTCCGGCTGAGATGGGAGCCTTGTGCCCCGGACCGTTAATCTGATCCAGGTAATGCTGGCGTAGAGAACCTCATTCGAATTGTTCAAGCCATTCGTGTATTCTCCGAATGGCTTTTTTGTTTGTTCACGCACAAAGCGGGGAGGACGATCATGAACGACGACCTATCGAAAACAACGGAAATAACCCGGAACGCCGCTGCGCAAGCAGGCGGCGGGGCGGACGACGAACGGTACTCCCGGCAGAAGCTGTTCGCGCCGATCGGCGCCGAAGGACAGCGCAAGCTGTCGGAACGCGCCGTGTGCATTGTCGGCATGGGCGCGCTCGGCACGGTGCTGGCGAACCATATGGTCCGCGCCGGCGTCGGCAAGGTGCGCATGGCGGACCGCGATTACGTGGAGCGCAGCAACTTGCAGCGGCAGATGCTGTACGACGAAGAAGACGCGGAGCGGTCGCTGCCCAAAGTGGTGGCGGCAGAGAGCAAGCTGAAGCGGATCAACTCGTCCGTGGAGATCGAAGCGGTGTTTGCCGACGTGACGCCCGGCAATATCGCGCAGCTGCTGGACGGCGTCGACCTGGTACTGGACGGAACGGACAATTTCCGGACGCGGTTCCTGCTCAACGACGCCTGCTACGCGCACGGTATTCCGTTCGTGTACGGCGGCGCGGTCGGGTCGAGAGGGATGAGCGCGATCTTCGTGCCGGGCGAGACGCCGTGCCTGCGCTGCTTCATCCCGACCGCCGATTCCGGCGGCGAGACGTGCGACACGGTCGGCGTGATCGCGCCGATCGTCGATATCGTCGCTTCCTACCAGGCGGCCGAAGCGCTCAAATATCTCGTGGGCGACCGCGAAGCGCGGCGCGGCACGCTGCTGTCCATCGACGTCTGGAACAATCGCCAGCACGAACTCGGTTCGGTGCGCGCGCGGCCGGACTGTCCCTGCTGCGGGCTGCGGGAATATCCGGCGCTCGCCCGCGAAGCGGAGACGACGCTGTCGCTGTGCGGCCGCGATTCGATCCAGATCGCGGGACACGCGCCGTTCGAGCTGGAATCGTGGCAGCGGCGCCTTGCGCCGGCGGCGCGCAGCCTCAAAGCGAATCCGTACCTGATCCGGGCCGAGCTGCCGGGCGGCGAGCGGATCGTGCTGTTCGCGGACGGGCGGGTGCTTGTGCAGGGGACGGACGATCCCGTTCGGGCGCGCACGATTTACGACCGGTATGTCGGGGATTAGGCCGGGTTGCCCAGCAGGGCAGACGCAGGCGCAAGACAGGGGCATAGAACGGAATCGAAATCGAAATCGAATGTGAAAAAACAGGGAGGCGAATCTTTTGCGGGACTTCAGATTATATGCGATTACCGGCGAGAACTTTCATCCGGGACGCGAACTTGCGGACGTCATGGAGCAGGCGATCATCGGCGGCGCCGACATTGTCCAGTTCCGGGACAAGCACAGCGATCCGGCGGAGCGGCTGCGCAAAGCGCGATCGCTGCGGGAGCTGACACGGCGTTACGGCATTCCGTTCATCGTGAACGACCATATCGACCTGGCGCTGGAAGTGGACGCGGACGGAGTGCATCTGGGACAGGGCGACGTGCCGCTCGAAGAAGCGCGGCGGCGCATGGGCTCCAAAATCGTCGGCATCTCGACGCATGCGATCGAAGAAGCGCTGCTGGCGCAGGAGCAGGGCGCGGACTATATCGGCGCCGGTCCCGTGTACGCCACGCAGACCAAAGCCGACGTCGTCGCGCCGGTCGGGCTCGGTTATATCCGCGAAGTGTCCGAGCGGATCGGCATTCCGTTCGTGGCGATCGGCGGCATCAAGCTGCACAATGCGGACGACGTGATCGCGGCCGGCGCGACGCGGCTGTGCGCGGTCAGCGAGATCGTCGGCAGCGACGATCCCGCGGAGGCATGCCGGGCGTTTATTCGCATACTGGACAGGAAAGGGTGAGCCTTCGAATGGTGGAATTGATCATAAACGGAAGCAGGCAAGAGCTGGAAGCCGCCACTTTGGCGGACGTCGTGGAGCGGCTCGGTCTGACCGGGCGGCCGATCGTGGCGGAAGTGGACGGCGAGGTGCGCACGTCGGAGCAGTGGGCGTCGACGCCGGTCACGCCGGGCATGAAGATCGAATTGGTCCATTTTGTGGGAGGAGGCTGAACCGATGAACGAATATGAAGATGAATACGGATACGACAACGGCCAAGCAGCAGCGGGAGCAGAGGGCCGCGCCGACTCGGCGCGGCCGGCAGAGCGGATCGAACCCGGCGGCGACGGCTGGAGTCTCGGCGGCCTGAACATGCAGTCGCGCTTTTTCCTCGGGACAGGATTGTTCCCGAACCCGTTCGTGCAGACCGAAGCGATCGCCGCGTCCGGCACGGAAGTGCTGACGTTCGCGATCCGGCGCGTCGATCTGGAAGCGGCGGAAGACGATTCGATTCTCCAGCATCTGGAGCAGGGCGCTTACCAATTTCTCCCGAACACGTCGGGCTCACGCACGGCGGAAGAAGCGGTGCGAATCGCGCGGCTTGCGCGCGCGTCGGGCCTTAGCGATTGGATCAAGGTGGAGATCTGCGCCGACGAGCGGACGCTGCTGCCCGATCCGATCGAGACGCTGCGGGCGACCGAGATTCTCGTCAGGGAAGGCTTTACGGTGCTGCCGTACATCTCGGACGATCCGGTCATGTGCCGGCGCCTGGAAGAAGCGGGCGCGGCGGCGGTCATGCCGGGAGGCGCGCCGATCGGCACCGGCCTCGGCATCTTGAATCCCTACAATATTAGCCTGATCGTCGAGCGGTCGAACGTGCCGGTCATCGTCGACGCGGGCCTCGGCACGGCCAGCGACGCGGCGCTGGCGATGGAACTCGGCGCTTCGGCGATTCTGATGAACACGCCGGTCGCCAAAGCGCAGGACCCCGTCGGCATGGCACGGGCGATGCGCCTTGCGATCGAAGGCGGCCGGCTCGCCTATCTGTCGGGCCGGATGCCGAAGAAGCGGTACGCGTCGGCCAGCAGCGGCTTCGAGTCGCTGATCGTGGAATGAGCGGGGGAGCGGCCATGAACGATTCGTTCCTCGTGCTTGGCGGAGGTATCATCGGCTTGTCCTGCGCGCTGGAGCTTCGGCTGCGCGGCGCGGACGTGACGCTGCTCGAAGCCGGCGCCTGCGGCGGGCAGGCGTCCGGCGCGGCGGCCGGCATGCTCGCGCCGTATTCCGAAAATCCGGATTCGCCGGACGAGTTCTTCGCGCTGTGCCGCGCAAGCCTCGACCTGTATCCGGCCTGGCAGCGGCAGGTCCGGGAGCTGTCCGGCCGGGACTTCGAATATACGGAGTGCGGCAGCCTGTACGCCGCTTACCACGAAGCGGACCTGGCGGCGCTTGAGCGCCGGCTGGACTGGCAGCGCAGCCGCGGATCGAGCGGCACGATCCTGCGCGGCGGCGAACTGCGCGCGGCCGAGCCGGGCTTGTCGCCGGCCGTGGTCGCGGCGCTGCATACGCCGGAAGAGAGCCATATTTACGCGCCGGACTTCGTCGAAGCGCTGAAAAGCGCCTGCGTGAAAGTCGGCGTGCAGATCCGCGAACGGCTCGGCGAGCTGGAGCCGACGCAGTGGGCACGCGGCGTGGAAGTCCGGGCGAGCGGCCGGGGCGTAGACGGGGCATCCGGGCTCGGCGCGCGGAACGCCGGCGCGGAAGCGGGCGGGGAGCGGCAGCCGGCGATGCAGGCGGGCGGGCAGGGCGCGGCGCGCGAAGGCTGGGCAGCCGAACGCAGCCCGGCGGACGCGGCCGGAGCTTCCGGCGCGACCTTCCGGGCGGACCGGCTCGTGGTCTGCACGGGGGCCTGGGCCGGCGGATGGGCCGGCCGCTTCGGGCTGCGCCTGCCCGTGCAGCCGATCCGCGGGCAGATCTGCGCGTACGCCTGGGGCGCGGAGCAGGTGCCGCTGCGGCACATGGTGTTCGGCAGCCAGGGCTATCTGGTGCAAAAAGCGAACGGGACGCTCGTCTGCGGCGCGTCCGAAGACGTCGCGGGCTTCGATACGAGCGTGACGGAGCACGGCATCGCGCGATTGACGCGCTGGAACAAGCGGATGCTGCCCGCGCTGGAAAAGGCGCAGCCGTTTCACCGCTGGGCGGGGCTGCGCCCGGCGACGCTCGACGGCCGGCCGCTGATCGGGCGGCTGCCGGGCGCGGAGCGCGTGATCTTCGCGGCGGGCCATTACCGCAACGGCATCCTGCTGAGCCCGGTGACGGCGAAGAGGGTCGCGGACTGTGCCGAAGGACGGGAAGCGGAGCCTTGGCAGCACGCTTTTCGGCCGGAACGGTTCGGTTGGAACCCGGCAAAGTGAGGCCGGGTTCCGGCCAACCTCAAATTTACTTCAAATTTTAATATTTTCATTATGAAAGCGTGGGCTCCGGTCGATGTCAACAAGGTAGGATATTCGGCGAATTCAGAGGAGATCATAGATAATGGAGATTAATTGGAAAGCCTGGCTGTTCGCAAGCGCTATTTTTACAGCAGCAGCAGGAACAAGCAGCACATCTGCGTTTGCGGCGACCCCGAGCACGGACGTATCGTTCAATGACCTGGCCGGCGTATCGCCGGAACAGACAGAGGCGATCCGGGAAGCGGCCCGTCTCGGGTTAATTACGGGCTTCCCCAACAACGAATACAGACCGGGCCAGGCACTGACGCGCCAAGAGTTTGCGATCCTGCTGGTCAAAGCATTGGAGCTCCCGCTTGAGAGCGGCACGACTTCTTCTTTTACAGACGTTACTGCGGCAAGCTGGAGCCTTCCTTATATCGAAGCGGCCCGCCGGGCGGGTCTGATGAACGGAAGCGGATCAGCTTTCCGGCCGCAATCTTTCGTGTCCCGCGAAGAAATGGCTTCCGTCCTGCTCCGCGCCGTAAACGGGCAAAATACATCCGGCGGATTGACCGTCAACCCCTCCTCGATCGGAGCGGTCAGCAGCTGGGCGCGCGGCTCGGTCGAAGCGGCCGCCCGCCTCGGATTGATCGAATCTTCGTTCGCGAACCTCAACCTCAAAGGACGCGTGACCCGCGCGGACATCGCGCCGTTCCTCGTCAACATCTTCCCTGAAAAAGAAGTGACGGCGACCGTAACGTCCGTAAGCGGCGATACGATCATGATCGACGGCCGCCCTCTCCTCGTGACGGATTCGCTCAAACGGCTGCTGCTCGGAAGCGACAACGTTCAAGCTCTCGAAGGCGCGAAATTGATGTTCAAAACGTCGCGTCACAGCGTAGGCGGAATCAGCGAAATCGAGATCATGGATTCCGGTACGGCCGAGAACCGGCTGACCTTCAATGCCGACGGCTTCCCGGCCTCCGGCGAATTGAAAATTTCGGGCAATCATGTCACCGTGAACGGTTCTTCGATCTCGAATATGACGCTTCAAAATTCGGCTTCCGATATCGAGCTGAACGCCAATGTCGCCAAGCTTCAGGTCGGCGGCGCAGGAGAGCTGAAGCTGTCCGGCAAAGTCAATTTTGGAGAGCTTCGCGTAACGAATACCAACGCCAAGCTGACGATCGGTTCGGAGGTGCAGATCGAGCGCGTCGTGCTTCCGGTCAATGCCAATCCCGCATCGATCTTCACCAATCTGCCGCAGGTCACCGGCCAGATCAAGCAGGCAGTCACGACTTCGGGGACTCCGGTTAATCTGCCGGGTCAAGCGGCAGCGGCTCAACCTTCGGTTCCGACGCCAACGGCCGCGCCGGTGTCTACCCCTGTTCCCACTCCGACGCCTGTTCCTACTCCGACGCCTGTTCCCACTCCCACGCCTGTTCCTACGCCTATACCTTCCGATCCCGTAATCGTCACGCCGCCGGTCGATTCGAATCGACTGGCCGTCGAGCAGGACCGCGCAAGCTTGGCGATCGGGTTCCAGGCAGGCGACGACGCGGACTCCGTAACGAGTTCGGTTCAACTGCCTCGTATGGGCGAGCAGGGTTCCGCCATTTCCTGGATATCCGACAACGAAAGCCTTTTGTCTTCGAACGGAACGGTGACCCGCGCGGTGTACGGTTCCGGCGATTCGGTCGTCACACTGGCGGCGACGCTGATCAAAGGAAACGTGACGCAATCGCGCGACTTTACGTTGACGGTGAAAGCGGCGGAATTCCCGGTTACGGATAAAGCGGCTTTGTCGGCGAAGATCCGCGATGCCAGGCTTGTGCTGGAGCTTACGCCGGTAGGCGGCGGTGAAGGCCAAGCGCCGGAACAAGCCGCAACCGCGCTCGCTTTGGCGGTTCGGGCTGCCGAGCAGGTGATCGACAATCGATTTGCCTTGCAGGCCGAAGTCGATCTGGCGGCAGTCGTGCTGGGATCGGCGATTACCGATTTTGAACAAGTCTTTGACGGGGTGAACACGCAGCTGCTGACGCAAAAGATTTATGATGCGCAGGCGCTGTTGGCCAATACCCCGGTCGGCGACGGAAACGGCAGCGTCCCGGAAGAAGCGAAGCAGGCGTTCCAGCTCTCCCTGACGAGCGCGCAGGGCGTGGCGAGCAATCCGAATCCGGGCAAGCAGGCGGTGATCACGGCCCGAATCGCTTTGTCGCAGGCGATTGATACGTTTAACGCATCTAAGATCGTTGTCGACAAAAAGGCGCTGTCGGGTAGAATCGACGAAGCGGCATTCCTGCTGAGCGATCTGAAGGTCGGCACACGCCAGGGACAAGTCGGGCAAGCTCCTTATCAGGAATTGGGCACGGCGCTCCAAACAGCCCAAGCAACCTACAACGACGAGACCGTTTCGCAGCAAACGATCAACAACCGTGTCGCGGAATTGGGCGGGAAAATCCAGGCGTTGAAAGATTCGATCGTTCTGACCGATATCGAACTGCTGAAGTCCACAATCTATGCGGCAGAGCTGATGCTGCAGAATACGGTAGTCGGCACCGATCCGGGAAAAGTAACGATGTCGGGAGCGAATGCTTTGACTTATGCGAAGCACGCTGCGATCGTAGTGCGTGACGAACCGGCTTCTACCGCGGCGCAGATCACGGCCGCGATCGACTCGCTGAATCTGGCGGTGGTGGCATTCGAGCAGGCCCGAGTGCCGGAGCTGACGATCTCGCTCGCGCCGAACGCGGAGTTCGTCTTGAACAATACCGAGAGTGCAAAAGTGTATATTTCCAATCTGGCAGGCACAAATAACGATACGACCTACCAATACACCATGAGAAACATTTTGGATCTGGTACGGGTGAAAAAAGGCGATCAGGAACAGTTCCTTAAATACCAGCAGGGATCAGGGGAGTACATGATATACGATGACGCCGCTTTCCAATATGAGACGGGCCGCACTTTGACGATCACCAGCGTTGATCCGGAACTGCGGATCGTCGGAGCGTTTAAGGGGACTGAAATCTCGCAAATCAATCTGTCGGACAACACAAAAGCGAACATCGAGATTAGTCTGTTCAAACAAGGCGTCGAAATTTCCGGCGTGAAGATCCCCGTTACGATCAATCACGATAAACCGGTATGGACGAGCGCCGTATACGATCCGAGCACGACGAAGTTTGTACTGACCAGCAGCAAACCGATTGCTCTTGCTAAAAGGGGTTACATGGAGCCGAGCGAGGTCAAATCCTCAAGCGTGACTCTCCAATATTCGCAAATGGGCTGGTTCGAACGTGGATATTTCGAGGAATACCTTGATGTAAAATTCGAGGTCAACGGCAATCAGCTTACGTTGCTGCTGGATCCTAATTTGAAAGGGAAGTACCGGCCTGAAGGCAGCCTGTTCCGCGTGATCCTGAACGATATCACCGACCGTGCCTACAACGAAGCCGATATCCAGAAGTTTGACTTCGATGTGCCTCAATAATTTCAAACCCTTCGCAGCCTTAAACGGCGAGGCTTCAAGCTTGTCCACGTTTTGTCGATGTTAAAGCGTACGATATCCCAACTCACCTAGAGGAGACTTGTTAATGGAGATCAATTGGAAAGTATGGCTGGTCGCAAGTGCCGTTTTGACGGCAGCAGCAGGAGTGAATCACGCATCGGCCGCCACGCCGGCAGCCCCGGGTTCGGATACCGCGTTTACGGATCTGGCGGGGTTGTCGCCCGAGAAAGCGGAAGCGGTACGCGAAGCGGCCCGCCTCGGATTGATTACGGGCTTCCCGAACAACGAATACCGACCGGATCAGGTGCTGACGCGCCAAGAGTTCGCGATCCTGCTCGTCAAATCGTTGGATCTTCCTCTCCCTGCCTCGAATGTCTCTTCGTTCGGAGATATCAAATCTTCCAGTTGGGGGGCGCCTTATATCGAAGCGGCCCGCGCGGCGGGACTGATGACGGGCAGCGGCGCGAACTTCCGGCCGCAGGCTCCCGTATCGAACGAAGAGCTCGCTTCGGTCTTGGTGCGCGCGATCGACGGACATAACACCCGCGGCGGACTGGAGGTTGACGCCGGCAGCATCGGCCCGGTGAGCCGTTGGGCGCAAGGCTCGGTGGAGTCGGCCCTGCGGCTCGGCCTGTTCGACGCGCAGTTCGCCGGCGCCAACCTCAAAGGGAGCGTGACGCGCGCAGACATTGCGCCGCTTCTGGTCGACATTTTCCCGGCCAAAGAAGTGACCGCTACCGTTACTTCCGTGGACGGCGACACGATCATGATCAACAATCAACCGCTGCTCGTAACGGAATCGCTGAAGCAGCTTCTGCTGAACGGCGGTAACGCCCAGGCGCTTGAAGGTGCCGTGCTCAAGTTCAAATCGGCCCGCCACAGCGTCAGCGACATCAGCGAGCTGGAGATCGTCGCTTCCGGCACGAACTCGCAAAAATTGAAGCTGAACGCTTCGGGCCTGCCGTCTTCCGCGACGCTTGCGCTGTCGGGCGACCAGATCGCCGTGAACGGATCTTCGATCCCGAACGTCAAGCTGCAAAAAGCGGCGGCGCATATCGAACTGAACGCCAACGTAGGCAAGCTTCAGGTCGATAACGCCGGCGTCCTCGATTTGACGGGCACCGCCGCGTTCGAAGAAGTTCGAATCTCGAACCCGGCCGCCAAAGTCACGATCGGCTCGAACGTGCGGATCAATCAAATCGTCCTTCCGGTTAACGTCGCGCCGGGCTCGGTCATCGCGAACCTGGCGCAGGTCAGCACGCAGATCAAGCAGGCCGTATCGACGGCCGGCGTCAATCTGCCGCTGACGCCGCCGGTCGACGCTCCGCCGGTCGCGCTGACGCCTGCCGTCTCGGACGCCGCGCCGACGCCTTCCGTTCCGGTCACGCCCCCAATCACCCCTCCGGTCGATTCGAACAAGCTTGCGGTCGAACAGGATTCGGCCAACCTCGCGATCGGCTACCTGAACGGCGATACCGCGGACCGGGTGACGCAGTCGATCCTGCTGCCGCTTACGGGCGCGCAGGGTTCGGTCGTCTCCTGGATGTCGAACAAAGAAGAGACGTTGTCTTCCAACGGAACGGTGACCCGCGCCGTGTACGGCTCCGACGATACGCCGGTGACCTTGACGGCGACGCTGACCAAAGGCAGCGCCGTTACTTCCAAAAACTTCGACTTTATCGTCAAAGCGCAGGAATCCGCCGCCGTCAACAAACAGATTTTGTCCGCGAAATTGGATGAAGCGACGCTTCTGTTCAACAGCCTTAACATCGGAACGGCTCAGGGACAGATCGCCGAATCCGAGTATCTGAACCTGGAAGCCGCGATCGCTTCGGCCTCTTCCGTCTACAACAAGGATTCCGCCGACCAGGCAGAAGTCGACGCGGCCGTGTCGGAACTGGACCTGAAAGTTCAAGCTGCCCGGGATGCGATCGTTACGGCCGATTTCAGCGGCCTAATTGTCCAAATCGATAGCGGCTACTCGGCTCTGGGTACCGCAACCGTGGGCTATGTGCCGGGCAACATCAAGCCCGGCGCGGAGCTTGAACTGAATCTGGCGCTGCAAAAAGCGCAGGGGGTTCGCGGCACTTCCAACGCCAAACAGTCCGCAGTCGATGCGGCTGCCGCCGAATTGGCGCAGGCGATCGTGAAGTTCGGGCAGTCCATAACGCCGGAGCTGACGATTACGCTGCAGCCGGACGCGGACTTTATTCTCAATAATACCAAGCCGTCAGATCAAGTGAAAATAAACGCCAGCGCGCTGACAGAGGGGGAAACGAGTTACGAGTATGGCAAACGCAGCATTTTGAATTATATCAAAGTGACAAGCGGCAGCGAGGAAGAGATCATCAAGTACGATTCGGGTACCCAAACGTTCAGGATCTACGCCCAAACGCCGCAAGGTCAGAGATACACCGGCAGATCGATTACGCTCTCGTCGACGTCTCCCGAACTGAACATAACCCGCGACGGCAGCGGAGCATTCGTCAAGCAGAACAACCTGCAGGACGACACGACGGCCGTGATCGAATTCAATCTGATGAACGGCAGCACCGAAATTTCGGACGTGAAAGTGCCGGTCAAGGTCGACCGTGTCGCGCCGACATGGACGGGCGGCACGTACGCAAACGGAAAATTGACCTTTACCAGCACCGAAAAGGTTGCGAGTTACACGGCCGAGGTTCCGTATCTGGCTTATTCCGCTTCCGGCTTTTCCGATAGCAGCGATACGGTAGTGCTTACCTATAGCAGCGACATAAAAAAAACCTATGCTTTTGGCAAAACCGTGGTGATCGAGTTGAGCGATGCGTGGGTAAGCAGCCATCCGGACATGAAGCCGGGCAGCAAGTTCCGCGCCGAGCTGCAAAACTTCAAAGACTATGGAGACAACGCGGCCGTCAATTCGACCGTCACCATAAACGCCGGTCCTCCGCTCCCGATCGCGCCTTAACCCATGAAGCTGCAGGCTTTTCAAGGCACTCTGCCGGAGAGCTGGACGAAGTTCGTGCTTCCCGAAGCGAAGGCGCTCGTGCCCGCGCTTGCGCATGACTGCCTGGCGGTCGGCGCGGCGGACGGGGAACGGCCGCTCGGTCTGGTCATCGTCCGCCGCGCCGCCGGAGACGAGACGGCGCACGTCGTCTCGCTTGTGGTGGCGGAAGAGGTCCGGCGCAGCGGGATCGGCCGGCATCTGCTGGCGGGGCTCGGCAATCTGCTGGCGGCGAACGGAATCCGTTTTCTGGCTGTGGAGTACATGGCCGGCGACAACGATCCGGGCGATGTCGGCTCGTTCCTGCAATCGGCCGGATTTGCTCCGCCGATACTTGGCGTGGCGGTCTGGAACGGACCGCTGAACATTTTCAGCGATCTGCCGTGGATCCGGCGCATGCCGCTGCCGAGCCGGTTGTCCGTCGAACCGTGGTCGGCGTTGACGCCGGAGCAGCATGCCGCCGTTCGCTCCGGCGAAGGCGATTGGTATCCGGCGATCCTGTCGCCGCTGATCGATACCGAAGGGGTGGACCGCGAACGCAGTCTGCTGCTTCGGGACGGTCAGCGGGTCGTCGGCTGGATGATCGTGGAGCCGTTCGACGAGCGCACGCTCACGTTTACCTCGATGTTCGTGCACGAGACGTACCGCCGCAAAGGACGCGGCATCGCCCTGATGGCGGAAGCGTTCCGGCGTTTTCTGACGGACGAACGGTATACCGAAGGCATTTTCTGCGTCGAAGGCGACAATGCCGACATGCGGGCCTTCATGCACAAGCATTTGTCCCATCCGTCCATTCAGGAAAACGGCATGTGGCGCACGTTCAAAAGTCTGTAACATGAAGGGAAAGATCCGGTTTGCCCCTCGGGGCGGACCGGATTTTTTGCCGTGCGACCGCCTCATTGGCGCTTTTTTCTTTTCCGCGTAAAATAGAACCCAAACAGGTCTGCATACAAGGAGGGGTCGCACGATGAAAAGCGCCACGATTCTGATCGCCGACGACGAGCGGGAGATTGCCGATCTCGTCGCGCTGCATTTGCAAAAAGAAGGCTATCGCACGCTTACGGCGGCGGACGGCCGCGAAGCGGTGCGGCTCGTGCAATCGCAGCCGGTCGACCTGATCATTTTGGATATTATGATGCCGGAGCTGGACGGATACGAAGTGACGCGGCAGATTCGGGGCGAGCAGCACCGGATGCCGATCATTTTTCTCAGCGCGAAGACGTCGGATCTGGACAAAATCACGGGACTTGTGATCGGCGCGGACGATTACATGACCAAGCCGTTCAACCCGATGGAACTGGTCGCCCGGGTCAACGCGCAGATGCGCCGGTCCACCCAGCTGAACGTGCCGGAGAAGCGCAGCGCCGTGCTCGAAGCGGGCGGCCTGACGATCGATCCCGAGCAGCGCGAAGTGACCGTGTACGGACGGGTGGTCGAACTCACGCCCAAGGAATTCGATATTCTCCACCTGCTCGCCGGACATCCGAAAAAAGTGTTCAGCGCGGAAAATATTTTCAGACACGTGTGGGAAGACGATTATTACGAGAGCGGCAACACCGTGATGGTGCATATCCGCACGCTGCGCCGCAAGCTCGGAGAGGACGACGACAAGAACAAATGGATCAAAACGGTGTGGGGCGTCGGGTACGCGTTCAATGGCTAGAGTGACGAGCAGCTTCCGCTTCCGCATGATCCTGCTGCTCGGGTTGAGCATGCTGCTGTCCGGCGGCGTCACGTACGCGATCTACAAAGGGCTGCAGGTGTACTACGTGGAGAACGCCAAATTCGGCGATCCGCTCAGCCGGTTCCGCACGTTCATCCGGGACTTCGGCGATTTGAACTTTTTCCTGATCTTTTTCGTGCCGCTGGCCATTTTGTTCTTCTTCTGGCTGACCAAGCCGTACTCCCGCTATTTTCGCGAGATTTCGACCGGTATCCACCGGCTGGCCAACGGCGATTTCGAAGGGCGCGTGGAGATTCGGTCGAGCGACGAGTTCGGCAGCATCGCGGCGGACATGAACGCGGCGGGCGAAAAGTTGAAGAAAGCGGTGGAACGCGGCGACTTCGCCGAGAGCAGCAAAGACCAGCTCGTGCTGAACCTGGCCCACGATCTGCGCACCCCGCTGACGTCCGTGCTCGGGTATCTGGATTTCATTTTGCGAAACGAAGAACTGACGCCGGAGCAGATCAAGCACTACACCACGATCGCTTTTACCAAATCCCGGCGGCTGGAAAAGTTGATCGACGAGCTGTTCGAGATCACGCGCATGAATTACGGCATGCTGACGCTCGACACGCGGGAGCTGGATCTCGGGGAACTGCTGGTGCAGATGAACGAGGAACTGTATCCGGTATTCGAGCAGAACAGGCTGACGGCGCGGCTCGGGATCGATCCCGGCGTACGCATCCAGGGCGACGGGGAGATGCTCGCGCGGGTGTTCGAGAATCTGCTCATCAACGGCGCGCGCTACGGCCGGGACGGCCGCTACCTCGATATCGACTGCCGGATCGAAGGCGGCGACGCCGTCGTGCGCGTGACCAATTACGGCGATTCGATCCCCGAAAGCGACCTGCCGCATCTGTTCGAAATGTTCTACACCGGCGACCGGGCGCGCGTGCAGGATCAGCAGGGCGGAGGCACGGGCCTGGGACTGTTTATCGCGAAAAATATCGTGGAACGCCATCAAGGGGTCATCGTCGCGAGCAGCGATGTCGTGCGGACGTCGTTCGAGGTGCGGCTGCCGAGGGCAGACAGCGGCGTGCCGGCAGAAGCTTCCGCCCTGCGCGAGTCCAAACCGATTTAAGAGAAACTTAAACTTTGCCGCCTTTTTTCTTAAGCTGTGTCTTCTATGCTAAAAGCAGAAGAGACACAGAGGGAGGACACAGGCATGAAAAGGCGCGGGTTGCTGGTCTTGGTCATCGCCCTGCTGCTTGCGGCTGCGATCGTCAAAGTCATGCAGCGGGGGGACGACGGGTACGGCGCGGCGGAAGGACTGATTCAGGAGATCGCGCTGCGAAGCAGCGGGGAGAAGCTGCTGGCGAGCGAGGAGCAGCTGTACGAAGGCGATCTGCTGCTCGTGAACGGCGAATATCCGATACATCCAGAGAGCGAAGCGCCGGACGTGGTCGAGCTAAGCGGCCGTCCGGAATTGACGGGCGGAGCCGTACTGCTCGACCATGATATCCGCTTGTCGCGCGGGGTGGCGCTGAAGTTCGCCGTCATGGCGGAAGCGGCGGCGCAGGAAGGCGTGAACCGCTTCATGATCAGCAGCGGCTACCGCGACCGGGCGGAGCAGAGCCGGCTGTACAAGGAAAAAGGGGCGGATTACGCGCTGCCGGCCGGCTATAGCGAGCATAATATGGGGCTTGCGCTCGATATCGGCTCGACGCGCGGCCGGATGGCCGACGCCGAAGAAGGCAAATGGCTGGAGCAGAACGCGGCCCGGTACGGCTTCGTACTGCGTTATCCGGCGGACAAGACCGACGTGACGGGCATTTCGTTCGAACCGTGGCATTTTCGGTACGTCGGCCTGCCGCACAGCCTGATCATGAAGCGGAGCAATCTGGCGCTGGAAGAATACGTGGAGCTGCTGCGGGACAAAAAAGCGGTCTCGACTACGGTGGACGGCCGTTCGTACGAGATTCGATACTACGATTCCGGCGAGATTCCGCAGCTGCGCGTGCCCGAAGGGCGCGAATACGCGCTGTCGGGCGACAACAAAGGCGGCCTGATCCTGACGCTCTATCCGTAGAGCGCGCTCGGGAAGGGGCCGCGAACGAACAAGGAGGATTCATAAGCGCATGGCAAAAATCAGACTGGCCGTGATCGGCCTCGGCAATATGGGCCGCAATATGGTTCACCGCCTCGTTCCGCAGTATGCGGAGCAGGTACAATTAATCGCGCTGTGCGACAGCAGCGCGGACAGCCTGCGGCGCGAGAGCGAAGCGGCAGGCGGCGGCCTGAAGCTGCATACGGATTACCGCGAACTGTTCGGGCAGAACGAACCGGATCTGGTCTATATCGCGGTGCCGCCGTCCATGCATGACGAAGTGGCTCGGGAGGCTTTTGCGCGGGGCATTCACGTGTTCTGCGAAAAGCCGCTCGCGAACAGTCTCGAAGAAGCGAAACAGATGCTGGAACTCGCGCGGCAGGCCGGCGGCCTGCTGAACGTGGTCCATTTCTCGTTCCCGCTGGAAGCGGCGGTGCTGGAATTCCGGCGGCGCGTCGAACGTGGCGATGCCGGGGAGATTCGGCGGATCGACCTGTACCTGGAGTTTCCGCAGTGGCCGCGCGCGTGGCAGCAGAACGACTGGATCGCGACGCGGCGCGAAGGCGGCTATCTGCTCGAAGTGGGCATCCACTGGATCCAGATGATCCAGCAGGCATTCGGTCCGATCGTCGCCGTGCGCAGCGACGTGGAGTTCCCGGCGGACCCGCGGCTGAGCGAGAGCGTGACCCGTGCCGTGCTGCGGCTGCAAAGCGGCGCGGAGATTCATCTGTCCGGCACGGACCGCCGGCACGGCGAAGAGCGCGTATCGCTCGTCGTGCAGGGTTCCGGCGGCACCGTGGCGCTGGAGAACTGGGGCAGCCTGTATGCCGGCGCGGCCGGCGAGGAGCCGCAGCCCGTCGAAGTGCCGGAAGAAGACGGCGAACTGCCGATCTTCAAGCAGGTGCTGCGTCTGCTGCGCGGCGAACCGGGCACCGCGTACGATTTCCGCGACGGCTACAACGCGCAGGTCGTGCTCGAAGCGCTGCGCGATCCCGCGCCGGGCGGCGGATTCGTCGATCTGACGGAGCGGTTGATCGGCCCGGATGCTTAAGCCGGGCAGCCCGGCGGACTGAACGGGCTTGCGTTCCGGGAACAGGCGCCGTTATAGTGGAATCAGCATGTAACCGCATTCAAAAGGAGCTGATTCCATGTCCGTCCCGTCTGCCTACAATGAAGCTTCCGATATCCGGCATCCGCGAACAGGCCACCGCCTGTCCGATATGCCTGTCCATGATCCGTTCGTGCTCGCCGATGCCCGCAGCGGAACCTATTATCTGTACAGCGGAGCGTCGCCGACGCTGAACGGCGTGGATCGCCACGGGGTGTTGGTGTACAAAAGCACGGATCTGGACGAATGGGAAGGGCCGTACGCCGTGTTCGCCGTTCCGGACGGCGTCTGGGCCCATCCGCAGCACGGCGCGTGGGCGCCGGAAGTACACGAATACGGCGGCAAATATTATCTGTTCGTGACGCTGCACAACGAGGAACGCCTGCTTGAAGGCGAGCCGGTGCAGGGCTACGCCAAGCATTGGCGGGGTACGGCGACCGCGGTGGGCGATACGCCCGAAGGGCCGTTCGAGCTGCTGAAGCCGGATTCGCCGGTAGTGCCGGCCGAGCGGATGACGCTCGACGGCACGCTGTACGTCGACGAAGCCGGCGCGCCGTGGATGGTCTACTGCCACGAATGGATCCAGACGTTGGACGGCACGATCGAAGCGGTACGGCTGACGGAAGATCTGTCGTCCGCCGCCGGCGAGCCGACCTTGCTGCTGCGGGCTTCGTCCGCGCCGTGGCTTGGCTCGGCGCCCGCGGCGGATACTCCGCTTGCCCCGGAAGCCCCTGCCGGCGAAGCTGCCGTCTACGTGACCGACGGCTGCCAGCTCTACCGGACGTCGAACGGCAGTCTGGTCATGCTCTGGTCGAGCTACGAGCAGGGCAGCTATGTGCAGACGATCGCGCGCTCGACGAGCGGCCGCCTCGAAGGCCCGTGGGAGCAGCTCGATCCGCTCGTCAGAGGCGACAGCGGGCACGGCATGCTGTTCCGCGCGTTCGACGGCCGCCTGCTGCTGATCCTGCATCGTCCGTTCAGCATGCCGGAATCGCGCGGTTATCTGTACGAAATGGAAGATACGGGAGACACCTTCCGGGTCGTGGGCTGAGCGCAGCGGTACGCCCCTGTCGTCCGCCGCGTTCGATCCGCGGCAGACGGCCGCGTTCGCCCAAGCCCATACGCAAAACCGGACGCGGCACGGCGGGAGATCCGCTGCGCTGCGTCCGGTTTTCTTTTTTTATAACGTTTCTTTTCCATCAAAATCGATTCTTGCGTCCGATTATTTGCCGCGGCGCGCGCCCGGCTTGACGTTGGCGGGCTCGGTGCCCGGCGGCCGACGCTCCACCCGAAGCCACAAAATGCCGCTGACGAGCGCATACACGCCGACGAACAGAACGAAGATGCCGGCGACGAGATTGTCCAGCATGAGGATGCCGGTAACGAACATGATCGCGGCGAGCACGAAACGAATCAGGGAACGCTTGTATTTCATCAAAATCGATCATTCTCCTTTGAATTTAAACGGTATCGTCTAGCTACGCGAAAAAGCGCAAAGGGTTTCAACAAAGCGTGCGCGAAACGAAAAGGAAATAGGAATTGCACGGATTTTGGTTTATAGTAAAAGTAGACACGATATAGACATAGAAGAGTCGATAGTTCCGGAGTGGAGCCTTACTTTTTGCAAATATACGGGATAAGGCAGGTTTTGTTATGAGCAGCGTACTCAAAAAAACAGACGTGATCTTAATCGGGGCCGGAGTCATGAGCGCGACGCTCGGAACCTTGCTGAAAGAACTGGCGCCGGAATGGGAAATCAAAACATTCGAGAAGCTGGCAAGCGCCGGAGAAGAAAGTTCCAACGAGTGGAATAACGCGGGCACGGGCCATGCGGCCCTGTGCGAACTCAACTATACGACGGAAAAAGCGGACGGTTCGATCGATATCAGCAAGGCCGTCAATATCAACGAGCAGTTTCAGCTGTCGCGGCAGTTCTGGGCGGACCTCGTCCGGCGCGGCCTGATCTCGAATCCGGACCAATTCATTCGCCCGATTCCGCACATGAGCTGGGTGACCGGCGAGAAAGACGTCGATTTCCTCGGGAAGCGATTTAAAGCGCTATCACAAAATCCGCTGTTCCAGGGCATGGAATATTCGGAAGACAAAAGCCGGCTCAAAGAGTGGATTCCGCTCATGATGCAGGGCCGTGACGAGAACGAGCCGGTAGCGGCGACCAAGATCGACTCCGGTACGGACGTCAATTTCGGCGCGCTGACGCGGCTGCTGTTCGATCACCTCAAGACGAAGGGCGTCGAGGTGAATTACCGCCACAGCATCAAGGACATCAAGCGCGCGCCGGACGGCGGCTGGATCGTCAAAGTGCAGAACCTGGACAGCAATAGGGTCGAGCGGCATCATGCCAAGTTCGTCTTTATCGGGGCGGGCGGAGGCAGTCTGCCTTTGCTGCAAAAAACGGGCATTCCGGAATCGCGGCATATCGGCGGGTTCCCGGTCAGCGGCCTGTTCATGGTGTGCAAAAAACCGGAAGTCGCCGAGAAGCATCATGCGAAAGTGTACGGCAAAGCCAAGCTGGGCGCACCGCCGATGTCGGTTCCCCATCTGGATACGCGCTACATCGACGGCAAAAAAGCGCTGCTGTTCGGTCCGTTCGCGGGCTTTACGCCGAAGTTCCTGAAGACCGGCTCGAACATGGACCTGATCGGTTCGGTCAAGCCGAGCAATCTGTTCACGATGCTCGCGGCCGGCGCCAAGGAAATGGGCCTGACCAAGTACCTCGTCCAGCAGGTCATGCTCTCGAACGCCCAGCGGATCAGCGAACTGCGCGAGTTTATCCCGGACGTGAAGGACGAAGACTGGGAAGTCGTCACGGCCGGCCAGCGCGTGCAGGTCATCAAGGACACGCCGCAGGGCAAAGGCACGCTGCAGTTCGGCACGGAAGTGGTCAGCGCCGCCGACGGTTCCGTCGCCGCGCTGCTCGGCGCTTCGCCGGGCGCTTCGACCGCGGTGCACGTCATGCTTGAGCTGATGCAGCGCTGCTTCCCGCAGCAGATGCCGCAGTGGGAGCCGAAGATCAAAGAGATGATCCCGTCTTACGGCAAGCGCCTGTCGGACCACCCGGAGCTGTTCCAGGAGTTGTTCGACGCGACGGCGGACGCGCTGAAGCTTGAGAAGATCGCGGCGGTCCGGCGCTAGGCGAGCGTATACCGGGCTTCTGGACCGATCTGTCCGGACCCGCCTCTCTGGCCCGGCCGAGAAGTCGGCCAGCACGATGTGGGCCGCAGCGCCAAGCGGATAAAGCCTTCGATCCCTATGGGGATCGGAGGCTTTTTGTCGTGCGGTCGGGGCGGCTTCAGGCGGCAGGGCGAGCAGAGGCAGACGGAGCAGAGGCACGCCCGGCGAATCGGACCTTTTAACGGAAAAAGGTTCGTCTGGCAGGAAAAGCGGCTTTTTGCCGCCTAAGCGCAAGCGTGCTTTTCTCCGCTTTGCCGCCGCCGCTCGCTTAGTCCGCGCGCGTCTCCTCCGGCTGCGCCGCGAAATACCGATCCGCGGCTTCCCCGAATGCCTGCATCAGGAAAGCCGTCGCCCGGCGGCTGACGTCCGCTCGGGGGCATATCATGTCGAACGCATGATAACAGCCGGCGTACCGCTCGAACCGTACCGGCACGCCGGCGGCGCGCAGGTTCTCGACGTAGGCGACCGTCTCGTCGCGGAACGGCTCCAGCTCGCCGACGAACGTGACGGCCGGAGGCAGGCCGCCGTAGTCGGTCGCCCGGGCCGCGGCGGCGTAGGGCGGAACGTCTTCGCGGCCGTGCAGCTCGCCCAGATACAACTGCCAGGCCCATCCGTTGGAATTGGAATCCCAGATCGGGGCGTTGTTGCCCTGCGCGGATTCGCCCTGCATCCGGTCGTCGATCATCGGGTAGAGCGGCATCTGGAACGCCAGCTTCACTTCGTTCAGATCGCGGGCGTACAGCGTCAGCGCCGCGCTCAATCCGCCGCCGGCGCTTTCTCCGCCGACCATGAGCTGGTCGGTACGGATGCCAAGTTCCGCGGCGTGCTCTTTCATCCAGAGCAGCGCGTCGTAGCTGTCATGCAGCGCCGCCGGATAAGGCGCTTCGACCGACAGCCGGTAATCCGGCGCGACGATCACGCAGTCCCGCGTGCCGATCAGGTTCTTGTACATGTCGGCGTTCAGTTCGGGCAGGCCGAGCGAATAGCCGCCGCCGTGCAGCCACAAGATGCCGGGTACCTGCGAGACTTCGCGTCGCGGACGGTAGATGCGGACGCGAATCTGCCGGCCGCCGCGCGCCGGAATCCACCGTTCGTCGCAGCGCAGCCCGTCGATATTTTTGCCTTTGCGTCCTTGCAGCGCTTTGCCGGCGCTTTTGGCCGAAGCGATATACTTCGCTTCGGTCGATTTTTGCGTGAGAGCTTTCATGAAGAGACCTTTGAGCCGCAGCTGCCGATCGATCATGCGAAGCGTGACTTTCATGGACGAAGCCTCCTGTTCGTTACGGATTCGATACGTGCTTCGGCTTTATTTTAAACGGATTCGAACGCTCGCTTCAAATTTCGGACCGCCCGCCTGGCGAACGATGACAATCCCTTTCCGAAACACACGAAATGTTGCAATAATCCCGTATCTCTGGCGTTCGGCGATTGTTATATTGAGCACAGTCAAAATGTAACCGCTTCATAAGAAGAGAGGGGATCGATCGCAATGAACAGAAAAAGACGGGTATGGCCGCTCATGCTGGCGTTGGTCACGCTGCTCGGTACGCTGCCGACGGCAGCCGGACGGGCTTCGGCCGAGCCTGCCGCTTCGGCGGCCGCACCGCAGATCGTGAACGGAGGATTCGAAGCCGACTTCTGGGCCGATCGTTCGTGGAACGTCGCGACCGACGATTGGGAGCAGGCGGAAGTGAGCCGTTTTGCATACGCGGCCGATTCGTGGATCACGAAAAACGAAGGCGGGCATGCGCTCAAATATTGGATCAAAGACGCCGCCGTCTCGACGCGAAGCGTTACGGTCAGTCAAAGCGTGTACGATCTGCCGGCGGGCCGGTACGAGCTGACCGCGCAGTCGATGGGCGGCGCGGGCGCCGAAGCGGGTCAGGTGCAGCTGTTCGCCGGTACGGCAGCAGGCATCGAACAAGCCACGACCGGCTATAACGGCTGGAACAAGCGGTCGCTGGAATTCACGCTGGGCGAACCGGTGTCCGAACTGCGGCTGGGCGCCTACGTCTCCGGGCAGGCCAAAGCGTGGGGTTATCTGGACGATCTGCGGCTGACGCGGATCGGCGCGGATAAGGTTCAGCCGGTGCAGGCGGATATTTTCGTGCAAAAAGTCGAAGGACTCGGCAGCGGCTTCATCAAAGGGGTCGACGTCTCCAGCGTAACGGCGCTTGAGCGCAGCGGCGTCGTATTCCGCGATGCGGCGGGAACGCCGACGGATCTGTTCGCGACGCTGCACCAATCGGGCGTCAATTACGTGCGGGTGCGCGTCTGGAACGATCCGTATACGGCGGACGGCCAAGGCTACGGCGGCGGAGACAACGATCTCGCCACGGCGATCGACATCGGCCGCAGAGCGACCGCAAACGGCATGAAAGTGCTGGTCGATTTCCACTATTCGGACTTCTGGGCCGATCCGGCCAAGCAGCAGACGCCCAAAGCCTGGGCCGGATACACGCCGGAGCAAAAAGGCGAAGCGATCTACGCGTATACGAAAAATAATCTGCAGCAGATGCGTGCCGCGGGCGTCGACGTCGGCATGGTGCAGATCGGCAACGAGACGAACGGCTTTTTTGTCGGGGAAAAAGAGTGGAAGGCGATCGCCGGGATGTTCGCCCAGGGCAGCCGCGCGGTGCGCGAGGCCGATCCGTCGATCCTCGTCGCCCTGCATTTTACCAATCCGGAATCGTCGGGCCGCTATGCGAATTACGCGGCCGAATTGGCGAAGCATAACGTCGATTACGACGTGTTCGCCAGCTCCTATTATCCGTTCTGGCACGGGTCGCTGGGCAATCTGACCGCCGTGCTCAAGCAGGTCGCGGATACGTACGGCAAAAAAGTAATGGTGGCCGAGACGTCGTACGCCTACACGGCGGAAGACGGCGACGGCCACGGCAACACGGCTCCAAAAGAATCGGGGCAGACGCTCGATTATCCGATCAGCGTGCAGGGACAGGCGACGTCGGTACGCGGCGTGATCGATGCGGTCGCGCAGGTCGGCGCAGCGGGCATCGGCGTGTTCTATTGGGAACCGGCCTGGCTGCCGGTCGGACCGGCCGCCGAGCTCGCGGGCAACAAAGCGCTGTGGGAGAAGTACGGTTCCGGCTGGGCTTCCAGCTACGCGGCCGAATACGATCCGCACGACGCCGGCGCCTGGTACGGAGGCAGCGCGGTCGACAATCAGGCGCTGTTCGATTTTGCCGGGCGGCCGCTGTCTTCGCTGAACGTGTTCAAGTACGTCGACACGGGAGCCGTCGCTCCGCTCCGGGTCGATGCGGTGCGTTCGGTCGGCTTGTCGGTCAAGGCCGGCGAACCGGTCACGCTGCCCGCGACGGTCGAAGCGGTCTACAACGACGGCAGCGTTCGTCCGCTGCCTGCCGCATGGGACGAAGCCGCCCTGAATGCGGCCATCCAACAAGGGCCGGGCCGCTACGTCATCGGCGGCACGGCGGAAGGGGGACATCCGGTGTCGGCTGTGCTTGAGATCAAGCTTGCGAACCTGCTGTCGAACGGAAGCTTCGAGCAGGCGGACCGCAGCATGTGGCATATCGCGTACGGCGAAGGCCGCATTCCGCATACGGCTTACCAGAACAAAGAATCCGACGCCAAATCGGGCCGGTATTCGCTGCACTTCTATTCGTCCGAAGGCACGGACTTCCGGATCGAGCAGACGGTCAGCGGGCTCGCGCCGGGCTACTACGACCTGTCCATGTCGATCCAGGGCGGAGACTTTACGCAGGGCGACCTGAAGCTGCTGGCTTCGAGCGGCGATCAGGCACGCCAAGCGTCCGCCGCGGTCCATGGCTGGCAGCAGTGGGACGAGCCGAAGATCTCCGGCATCCGCGTCGAAGACGGCCGCATCACGGTCGGCGCTTCGGTCTATGCCAACGCGGGCGCGTGGGGCACGCTGGACGATTTCTACCTGACGTTCGCGCGCGAACTGGAGACGACGCCGCCTTCGCCGGGCGGCGGCACGCCGACCGATCCGGCACCGAAGGTGCCGGAAGCGCCGCAGCCGGCCGTGCCGGCGAATCCGACGCCGACCCTGCCGCCTTCGCCGGTCGTCACGCCGGTTCCGGCGCAGCCGGCTGTACCGGCGGTGCCCGGCAATGAGCCCGTCGTACCTGCGCAGCCGGGCGGGGAGCCGTCGGCGGCTGCGCAGCCGTACATGCAGGGCTATCCGGACGGCACGTTCCGTCCGGCCAAAGCGGTCTCGCGGGCGGAGCTCGCCGCGATGCTGCTGCGGGTGAGCGGCGGCCCGGCAGCCGCGGCGAGCGCGAATGCGGGGCCATCCGCATTCGGAGGCGCGACCGGCGCTGCGGGCGCGCCGGTTGCGGCAGCGAACGCCGCCGCAAAAGCGGCCGCTGCGGGTGCCGGCGGTGCGGCCAAGCCGCCGGCAGGCGTCGGCTACGCCGACGTGGCGGCCGACAGTTGGGCCGCGGAAGCGGTTCGGGCCGTGACGGAGTCCGGCTGGATGCGCGGCACCGGCGCGGACGCTTTCGGCCCGAACCGGCCCGTGACCCGGGCCGAGATGGCCGCCGTACTGGCGCGCTGGAAGGCGCTGCCTGCGGCGGGCGGGGCCGGGCTTGAATCGGCGGGATTCTCCGATACCGCCGGGCACTGGGCCGCGGGCGATCTGGCCCGCGCGCGGCAGGCCGGCTATCTGCGCGGCCTGCCGGACGGCCGCTTCGAGCCGGACCGGGCCCTGAGCCGCGCCGAAGCCGCGGCCGTGTTCAACCGGGTCCTGGGTCGGACCCTGCCGGCTGCGCCGGACGCTTCGCGCTGGCCGGACGTGCCGGCCGGACACTGGGCACTCGCGGATATCGAAGCCGCCGCCGGGGATTCTTCCCGCTAGAAGAGGGGTTCTTGATGCTCGAAAATGCGCACCATGTATGCTTATTTGCACACAGGGTGCGCATTTTTGTTTTAAAATCATACGTTTTTGCATTATAATGAAGCCAAGCAAACGTCAAGGAGGCGTATCAAATGACCCAAACCAACATCAATATTCGAATCGACGAAGAAGTGAAAAAAGAAGCGGAGCACCTTTTTGCGGAACTTGGATTGAATATGACGACCGCGGTGAACCTGTTTATTCGTCAAGCGATCCGTCAGGGAGGCATTCCGTTCGAGGTCACGACGCAGGTCGATCCTTTTTATAATCCTGCGAATTTAAAAAGATTGCAGGAATCGATCCAACAAATCGAGCGCGGTCAGGGCGTGCAGAAGACGATGCAGGATCTGGAACATTCAAATCATGCGTAATTTGATTTTCTCGAGTTATGCTTGGGAAGATTACGTCTACTGGCAAACGCAGGATCGCAAAACGCTGAAGCGAATCAATCAATTAATCCAAGACATTGAACGCGGCGGATACGAAGGCATCGGAAAGCCGGAACCGCTGCGAGGCGATCTGTCGGGATACTGGAGCCGCCGAATCGACGATACGAATCGGCTGGTGTATCGGCTGAACGAGACTTCGATCGAATTTTATGCTTTTCGTACGCATTACGGCGATCACTGAAGACCGAATCGGATCCAAGCGAGTTCCAACCCGCCTTCACCCTTCCCGCTCGCCCGCCGCCTCTTCGGCCAGCAGCCGAGTCAGGTGTTCTTCCGTCCCGCTGCCGGCCCGGGGCACGAGAATCGTCCAGATCAGGCTCGGGTTATGGTCGACGCAGCCGGCGGAGCGGATATCGAAGTGCATCTCCGGGCCGTCTGGCAGGCGGAGCACGGCGGCGAAAGCGTGATTCTGCTTGATCTCGTACAGGTCCCAGCAGCGGCGGAAGTGTTCGCTTTCGCGGTTCAGGTGCTCGAACCGCTCCATGTAGACCGGGCTGTGCTTGGCACGCTCGAATAGGGTGCGCAGCCACGAGGCAGTGTAGCGCCCGAACTCTTCCCAGTTGACGAGCCGCTGCCGGTAATCCGCGTCGAGAAAAGCCAGCTGCATCATATGCCGGTCCCGCTCGGGCATGCGGCCGAAGTCCGCGAGCGTCAGCTCGGCGGCCCGGTTCCAGGCCAGCACGTTCGTGTCGTCGTCGGTGATGAAGCTGGGGTAGCGCATCTGCCCGGTGAGCGACCGCAGCAGCGGCAGGTCGATTGGGGCCGCGGAGAGCGGCTCGTCCGCAAGATCGGTCTCCGCGAGCGACAGCAGGTAGCTGCGCTCGGAATCGCCGAGCTGCAGCGCCCGTCCGATGCCGAGCAGGATATCGGGCGACGGATTCAGGTCTTTGCCCTGCTCCAGCCACGTGTAATACGTGACGCTCATATTGGCCAGATAGGCGACTTCTTCCCGGCGCAGGCCGGGTGTGCGCCGCCGGCCCGGCAGCGGGTCGATGCCGCAGTCTTCCGGCTTCAGCCGCTGCCGCCGGGAGCGGATAAATTCGCCGAGCGCGGCGGACGAACGGTAAGTTTTCATGATCGGGGTTCCGCCTTTCTCCGTAATCGGGATCTTCGACTTCATTGTAGAACATATGAACGGAACGCACAAAAAACAACCCGGGCAAGGGTGGGGGGATCGCCCGGGCTGTTTTTGCATCGTACCGGATTGTGCCTGACCAGACCTGATTAAGCCTGGTCGTTCCTGTCGGTCATGCGGGAAAATCGCTGCCAAGCGTCTCTTATTCTTCGATCGGCAGAATAGTCGCGGGCAGCTTCAGCCCGTTGAAATAATCGACCGCGTTGTAGAGGAGAACGGCCGCTTCGGCGCGCGTGATCTCCGCCTGCGGATCGAACTTTTTGTCCGCATCCAGCTCCGCGATCTCAAGCGCGATAGCGAGCTGCGTGGAGCCGAGCTTGTCGATGTCGAATAGATCCTGATCGGCGATCTCCGGAACGAGGATGTTGATCATCGGCAGATTGCCGGCCGTCTTGAGCGCATCCATCAGGTAGTCCACGTAGTCTTCGCGCGTGATTTTGGCAGACGGATCGACCGCGCCGGGGATGCTCACGCCGCTGTTGGCGGCATCGAGGAAGGCATCGGCGTACCACGCGTCGTTCTTGACGGCGGGGAACAGGTCGTGAGCGGTCTTGGACGGATCGGCCTCCGGCGTCTCAAGCGCAGACAAGCCGAGGCCGTTCGAGATGAACTGCAGCGCCTGGGCCTGCGTCAACGCCGCGCCCGGAGCGAAAGACTGCGCGCCGACACCTTTGACGATACCTTTTTGCTGGAGCGCTTCGATCTTTTGCTGTCCGGCCACGCTGCCCAGATCTTTGAACGCCGGAGGTGCCGCAAGCAGCGAGCCGCCGAGCGAAGCGGTCAGCAGGGAGACGGACATGAGCGAGGCCGCGAATTTCTTTTTCATCGATATAACCTCCTAAAGGAACTGTTCGGATACGGGAATCGTCGGATTCCGCTTCTTGCCTACCCAGACGAAGCGTTTTCGGAAAAGGTTGCGGCGGACAGGGCGATTTGCCCTTTTTTTCGCTAAGATAAGTGGACAAGAAGAGGTCCGAGCGGACCTTCACCGGATCGATTCGCGCGATTCGGACTTTCCCTATTGAAGGAGGAATGAAGCATGACCGCCAATCCCGACCGTCACCTTGACGAACCCGAACTGCCACCGGACAAAAGAGCCAAAGTGCACGCGTACCGCATCCTCAACGGCTATGCCGCCCGGGGACAGACGGTGTTTGCCGGCTCGTCCCTGATGGAGTTTTTCCCGATCCACGAGCTGCAGCAGGCGTTCGGGCCGTCGTTTGTCTGCTGCAATCGCGGCGTGGCCGGCTTCGTGACGCGCGAGCTGCTGGCTGCCCTGGACGAATGCGTGCTGGATCTTGCGCCGTCGCGGCTGTTGATCAATATCGGCACCAATGACATCGGCGAACCGGATTACGAGCTGCCGGGGCTGATTGCCCGCTACGAAGAGATTTTGCGGCGGGTGCGGGAGTGTCTGCCGGACTGCCGGATCGTGACGCTGGCGTATTATCCGGTCAACGCGGACGACGTTTTTGCCGGTGTGGACCGGGCGGCCGCGGCGGATCTGTTCTCGCGCCGCAGCAACCGGGCGATCCGCGAAGCGAACGAAGCGGTCGCCGCCCTGTCGCGCCGGCTCGGCATCGAACATCTCGACCTGAACGACGGGCTTGCGGACGACGCGGGCAATCTGCGGGCCGCATACACGATGGACGGCATCCACATGTACGCGAACGGCTACAAAGTCGTATGGGACAATCTGCGGCCCCATCTATGAACGCATCCACAGCGTATACAGGTCAAAGAATCGTAGGCGAAGGGAGCGGAAAGCGATGCAGCCTATTCTCGACCGGTACCTGACCCGGCTCACTTCGCTCGGCGAGCGGGAACGCCAAGACATTCTGGACGAGCTGAATATCCGCAAATATGCCCGGAGTACGCTGCTGCTGGAGCAGGGCGAAGTGTCGGGCAAATGCTATTTCGTGCTGCAGGGCTGCCTCAGGCAGTACGCGATCGACGAGCAGGGCCGGGAGCATACGTCCAATTTCTATACGGAAGAACAGGCCGTTGCCGGCTTCAGCCGGTATGCGCCGGCCGAAGGGTCGGACTGCTTCGTGGCGTGCGTGGAAGATTGCGTCGTGGTCGTCGGGGATTTTGCGGAAGAGCAGGCGATGTTCGGCCGGCACGGGCAGCTGGAATCGATGGCCCGGCGCATGATGGAAGAGCATCTGGGCAAAGTCCAGCGGGAATTCGCCGCGTTTGCCGCTTCTTCGCCGGAAGAACGCTACCGCGACATGCTGCGCAGCCGCCCGGACCTGCCGGGCCGCGTACCGCAGCATCAGCTGGCCAGCTATTTGGGCATGACGCCCGAGTCGCTGAGCCGGATCAAGAAACGGCTTCAGGACGCGTAACCGTCCGGGGAGCTGTTTCTTTGCCGCCGCGTGCCAGCAGCCAGAGAGCAAGCCCCAGTTCGCCTGCCGCCATCGGGACGGCGAGGATCGCTTCGAGCAGTCCCAGCGCTTCGGTTCCTTCGGGCAGCAGGATGCGCAGCGAATGGACGACGATGTAGCCGAACGACGCGAGCAGCAGCAGGAAGCCGATCCAGCGCGGCATCGACGCGGCGCGCAGCGCCAGCAGGCCGAGCGTCAGCAGATGCAGGCCGAACACGACCAGTCCGATCGACCAGATCAGGTCGAACGCGTCCAGCGCCAGCTTGACGAGGGCGGCGTTCGAGCCGGCAGCACCCGGGAGCGGGCCGGCTTGGCCGGCCAGCAGCAGAGCGGCGACGAGAGCCGCGATCGCGGTGCCGAGCAGCGCGGTGTAGGTCAGGCGGAGCCAGGCGCCGAGCAGCGACCCGCCGCGATGGACCGGTTCGAAGAACACGTACAGCGCCCAGGCGGCCGCCGCGTCGCAGATCAGAATGAGCAGCCAGCCGAATATTTCCGCCCTGAACCAACCCGATGCGGAGCGCAGATTGGCCGCAGTGGCGGCAGCGTCGTCCTGTACGACAAGCATGCCGTGAATCCAGCCGTAGCCGAGCCCGGCGATTGCGGCCATCAGCAGCAGCGATACGCCCGCTGTCAATGCCGCGCCCCGCTGCGCAGGGGTGTGGGGATGAGTCGTGTTTTCCATGGATTTCTCTCCTTTTGGATGCTTGGTCTTGTCTTCATTGTAGGGGGCGGACGCAGGAAAAGCCTTGACTTAAGTCAAGGCTTTTTCTGCGTGGGGATAGGTTTGGGAATCCGATCGTAGGAACAACGTTAATTGCGGTCTTGGAATTGTAAAGCTGTTACGTTAAGAGCATATTGTTTTCCGTTTTTGTTATAAATATAAATTGAAAAATCAGAGCTTAATCCGTTATGAATAAGATCTTCTATATGTATCGTTTTTTTGCTTTTTCCGGTTAATTTATAATTCTCGATAAAAGGTGCAGCATTCGCATCCACGCTTATAAAAACGGGAGTATCAGAAGTGTTTTCTACCGTGATATCTAAATATTTGCCGTGTTTACTTTCCGTGTTGAATTCATCCGTAAAAGCGGTATACCCTTTGAATTCAGAAACGGCTATATATCTTTGGCTCTCTTCTTCCTGGACGCCGGCTTGTGCAACATACATTCCCTCTCCCAAACATAAAGCAAGAGCGGCAATCCACGTAACAATCGATTTAGTGTTATACATCGAAATCTCTCCTTTCCAACGGATCGTTGTCATCAGAATATTCTTTAAAGAGTGCTTATAAAATTGTGTTTTATTTTTATTATATAATAAAAATAAAACCTAATACATACAAAATTAGTCGAAAAGCCCGACTTTCCAAGTAGAAAGTTGGGCTTTTCTCTATAAATCCAATCTGACACTAGCCGGAATCGGCCATACACGACTCACGTAGTCCGAACGGCTGCGTCGATCAGCAAGCGAGCGGCAAACAGAGCGGCGTCCTTCGAGCGAAGGGGCGCCGCTTTTTGCAATGCCGCTGTTTTGCCGCAATCCCGCCTCAAGCCGCAACCTGTTTCAAAAACCGCGATCCGGTCCTTCTATTTACAGAGAACGCCCGCTGTCGGGAAGCCGAAGCGCGAAAGGAGAATGTGTATGCTGATCATCCTTTTCGGGATCGGACTGCTGCTGGCCTGCGTATTGGCCTGGACGGTCCGCATGCCCGAAATTCCGACCGCGTCCGCCGCAAGCGTGATGGCGTGCGCCATTTTCACGCAGGGGGTCGTGATCCATTTTGCCGGCAAAGGCTCGATCGGAGCGCAGATTGCCGCCGGGCTGACGCTGCTGCTCTGGCTGGGCCTGCTGGCCGCTTATCTGGGCAGCGTGCGCGACCGCAGCTTCCGGAGCCGCCATTGGGACGAGCCCGTCGGACGCTTCGCGATCGGCACGTGGGTCGCGGGCACGTCGTCGGCGCTGACGGCGGCCCATGTCAACTTCCCCGAGCTGCATCCGGTGCTCGTGCCGCTCGGCATCCTGAACGCCGGCCTGCTGATCTTCTACCTGTTCGCCGCTTCGCTGGCGGCGGGCGAGATCGCCGGGCAGTGGCGGAACCTGAAGCTGCACGGCGTTATTTTGCTGACGGCCGTCGCGATCCAGTCGGTCTCGCTCATGCTGCACGAGCTGTTCGGCGCCAAAGAGTACATGGTCTACCGGGTGCTCGTGCTGCTCGGCATCCTGTTCTATCTGGCCGCGGCGGCGCTGCTCGTGCTGCGTTACGCGCGCAAAGACTGGACGCTGGCCGACGATTGGCCGGAGACGAACTGCATCCTGTACGGAGCCGTCGCCATTACAGGCGCCGCAGCGCTAAAATCGTCCGTGTTTCCGGACGGCGTGCTGCTGGGCATCTGGATCTTTGCCCTGCTGCTTCTGCTGCTCGTGGAAAGCGCGGAGATCGTGCGCGGCGTGCTGCGCGTCCGCCAATACGGCTGGGCCGAAGGGATCGGCGTGTATGCCCCGGCGCAGTGGTCCAGACTGTTTACGCTCGGGATGTTCTACTTCTTCACGCAGCAGGGCGGACGCTTGTTCCCGGAAAATGCACAGCATGGGCTTAGTGTCCTTCGTGAGTGGATATTGGTTGGCGGAGCATGGATGCTGTCTGTTCTCTTTTTCGCGGAGGTAGTGCTCTGGGCATTCAGGTTGGTGATCAATTCGTCCGCACCAGGCAAACAAGTTCGATAAAATTTAACGCATAAATATACAAATTTCTCGCCGGAGAGAGTATGATGGAGGCATCGGCTTATATCCATACAGAAAACGGAGAGATGACCCATGACCCGATTTGAGAGCGATTATACCCAAGGCGCCCACCCACGCATCCTGCAGCGCCTGCTTGAGACCAATCTGGACCAGACGAGCGGCTACGGCACCGACGAATACTGCGACTGCGCCCGCGCGCTGATCCGCCGGGAGTGCCGGTCGGAGCAGGCGGACGTCCATTTCCTCGTCGGCGGCACGCAGACGAACACGACCGTGATCGCCGCGCTGCTGCGTCCGCATCAGGGCGTGCTGTCCGCGGACACGGGGCATATCGCGGGGCACGAGACCGGCGCGATCGAATCGACCGGGCACAAAGTGCTGACGCTGCCGCATCAAGACGGCAAGATTACCGCGCAGCAGGTGCGCCAAGCCTGCCTCGACCATTGGACCGACGACGCGCGCCAGCATACGGTGCAGCCGGGCATGGTCTATATTTCGCAGTCGACGGAGAACGGAACCGTCTACAGCCTTGCGGAACTCGAAGCGCTCAGTCAGGTCTGCCGCGAATACGGCCTGCCGCTGTTCGTCGACGGCGCACGGCTCGGTTACGCGCTGGCCGCCGAAGGCAGCGACGTGACGCTGGCCGACCTGGCGCGGCTCACCGACGTGTTCTACATCGGCGGCACCAAGCTCGGCGCGCTGATGGGCGAAGCCGTCGTGATCTCGAACGAAGCGCTCAAGCGCGATTTCCGCTATCTGATCAAGCAGCGCGGCGGCCTGCTGGCCAAAGGGCGCCTGCTCGGCATCCAGTTCGAGACGCTGTTCGAGGACGGGCTGTATTTCGACATTTCGCGCAGTGCGGTCACTCTTGCCGTCAAGCTGAGAGACGCGCTGGGCGGCATGGGCTTCGGGTTCCTGCATGCTTCGCCGACCAACCAACAGTTCCCGATCCTGCCGGACGCGCTGCTGAACGGACTGCGGAAGCAGCATACGTTTTCGACCTGGGCCAAAGTCGACGCCGGACACACCGCCGTGCGCTTCTGCACGAGCTGGGGCACGACGGAAGCGGAGATCGACGGGCTGATCGGGGATGTGCGGGCACTGGCTTTTCCGGAAGGGCTTGAAGTGCGGCAGTTGGAAAACGCGTAATTCGCCGGGCTTCAAGCCTCTGCTTCGAAAAAAAGAAGGCGGCTTTGTTAAAAAGCGGCCTTCTTTTTGTTGTGTTTTTGGGGAGGCGGAGGCGGAAGCGAAATTAAAATCGAAGGCGGAATCGTTGGGAAAAAGGCGCGGCGACGAGCCCAACGAATCGTCAGCACGCTAAAACGACGTTTTAACTGCCGCAGCAAATCCAACGAATCGTCCTGTCGTTATGCCGCCGATTTTAGCGCCGAACCGGCTTTTTTGGCCCTATAGCGTTCTGACGATTCGTTAGTTTTGGAAAACCCGCGAAAACAGCCGAATAGCGTGATCAGGATTCGTTAGGGTGCCGGGGACCGATGTGTTGGAATGCGGCCCCGCCCATCGCCTTGCCCATCGCCCCGCCCAAAACTCGCCCTACTCGTACTTTTTCGCCATCAGGCCGAGCAGACGCTGGCGCACGGACGGCCATTCCGTATCGAGGATGCTGTAGAAAATATTGTCGTGGACCGGGCCGCCGGGTTCGATGCGGTGGCGGCGGAAGACGCCTTCGCGGACGGCGCCGATCCGCTCGACGGCCTGCTGCGAACGCAGGTTGAGGCTGCTGACGGAGAGCTGGATGCGGATCGTGTCCATGCGTTCGAAGCCGTATTGCAGCAGCAAATATTTGCACTCCGTGTTGACGCCGGTGCGCCAGTAGTCCGGGGACAGGAACGTCCAGCCGATCTCGGCGTTGCGGTGGAAAGCGTCGATGTCGCCGATGCTCGTCGTGCCGAGGACGGCGCCGGTCCGGCGATCTTCGATGACGAACGGGAGACGGCTCCGATCGGCGCGCCGGGCGAGCATGTCGTCGAAGCTTCGTTCCAGCCCGGCGCCGGAAGGAACGTTCAGCCAGGTGTCTTGCCAGATTTCGGGCCTTTGCAGCACCCGGTACAGACCTTCGCGGTGGTGTTCTTCGATCGGGACGAGCGAGACAAGGGAGCCTTGCAAAATGCCGGGTTCCGCCGGTGTCCGCTGCGCGTCGCCGGGCAGGGTGCGGTCCGTAAGAGAGTCGGGGCCTCGATCAAGGTTGATAGACATGGGGGTCCTCCTGCTTGGGTGTGGGATGGGGGTCGATCTTTTTTTCCAGTATAAAAAAGAACACGCCGGCCCGGAATGAATTCGGAAGCGGAATGTATGCACGATTCCACACGAAAAGCCGCGATCCCCGAATCTCGCATGAAAACGCCTCCAATTATCCCGGTAGTGCCGAAGCCCCGGTCTATCATAAAATATAGAGAAGAAAGCGCATTAATAAGGAGGATCACCATGTCTGCCGAAACCAACTATCCGTTTCAGAATACATCGCTTCCGCTTGAGGAGCGCGTAAACGACCTCGTCTCCCGCTTCACGCAAGACGAGAAAGTCGACCTGATGATCCAATACCAGACCGCCGTCGAACGGCTTGGCGTCAAACCTTACAAGCATGGCACGGAAGCCGCCCACGGCATGGCCTGGCTTGGCGAAGCGACCGGTTATCCGCAGCCGATCGGCCTGTCGAGCATCTGGGACGAAGAACTGCTCCGGGAGATTGGCAGCGCGATCGGCGACGAAGCCCGCGGCTTTTACAAAAGAGATCCCGAAATCAACGGCTTGACGCTGTGGGCGCCGACCGTCGACATGGAGCGCGATCCGCGCTGGGGACGGACCGAAGAAGCGTACGGCGAAGACCCGGTTCTGGCCGGCAAGCTCTCGTCCGCCCTCGTCAAAGGCATTCAGGGCGACCATCCCAAGTATCTGAAAGCGGTTGCGACGCTGAAGCATTTTATCGGCAACAATAACGAAGTGGGCCGCGGCGACGCTTCGGTCAGCATCGATCCGCGCAACATGCGCGAATATTACCTCAAAGCGTTCGAGATTCCGTTCAAGGAAGGCGGCGCGCAGTCGATGATGACGTCGTACAACGCCGTCAACGGCGTGCCGGCCAACCTGAACCCGGACGTAAACGGGATCGTCAAGGAAGAATGGGGCATGGACGGCTTCGTCGTCAGCGACGCGTTCGACGTGTCCGGCACGGTGCGCGACCACGGCTACCTGGAGTCGCATACGGAAGCGGTGGCCCGCTCCGTCAAGGAAGGCGGCATCGACAGCCTCACCGACGACGGCGAATTGATGAAGAGTTCGCTGCGCGAAGCGCTCAAAGACGGACAGATTACGGAAGCCGATCTCGACGTCGCGCTGCGCAACACGTTCCGCGTGCGGTTCCGTCTGGGCGAATTCGATCCGGAAGAAGGCAATCCGTACGCGGCGATCGACGAATCCGTCATCATGAACAAGAAGCATGAAGAACTGGCCCGCACCGCGGCGCGCAAAGCGATCGTGCTGCTCAAAAACGACAACAAAACGCTGCCGCTGCAGGCGGACAAGCTCAGTAAAGTCGCTGTCATCGGACCGCTCGGCGGCACCGTCTACCGCGACTGGTACAGCGGCGAACTGCCGTACGCGATCACGCCGCTCGAAGGCATCCGGCAGAAGCTGGACGGCGCGGGGCAGGGCGGACAGGTACAGTTTGCCGGGGGAACGGACCGCATCAAGCTGAAGTCGAAAAAGAACGGCAAATACGTCAAGCTGCAAACTGCGGAAGAAGCGCCGCTTGCGGCATCGGCCGAATCCGCGGACGAAGCGTCCGTATTCGAGCTGACCGATTGGGGCTGGGACAACGCGACGCTGATCGCCGAAGAGAACGGCCTGTACGTGACGACCGACGACCGGATCGTCAAAGCTTCGGCGAACCGCATCTGGGAATGGTTCACGAAGGAAGTGTTCCTCGTTCGTCCCGAGAACGGCGCAGCGTCGCAGGATGCGGCTTCGATCACGTTCTCGACGTGGAAAGACACGCCGGTCACGGTAGGCGACAGCGGCGAACTGCTGTCGGGCGACGGCCGGGCCGAAGAAACGTCGAACGAGATCGACGCGGGCGGTACGTCCGCGCTCGACAATTCCGCGGCCGAAGCGCTGCAGGCGGATACTTTCGATGTGGAGACCGTCACGGACAAGTTCGAAGCGGCCCGCATCGCGGCCCACAATGCGGAAGTCGCCGTCGTCTTCGTCGGCAACCATCCGCTGATCAACGGCAAAGAGACGGTCGACCGTCCGGACATCACGCTGCCGCAGTCGCAGGAGCAGCTGATTAAGGAAGTCATGTCCGTCAATCCGAACACGGTCGTCGTCGTGGTCGGCAGCTATCCGTACGCCCTGAACTGGGTGAACGACAACGTGCCGGCCGTGCTCTATTCGACGCATGCCGGCCAGGAAGTGGGCCGCGCGATCGCGGACGTGCTGTTCGGCGAAGAAAATCCGGCCGGCCGCCTGAGCATGACCTGGTACAAATCGGTCGACCAGCTGCCGGAATTTATGGATTACGATATCATCCAGGGCAATCGTACCTACCGCTACTTCGAAGGCGACGCGCTGTATCCGTTCGGCTACGGCCTCTCGTACACGACGTTCCGCTACGACGGCCTGACGCTCGGCAGCCCGAGCCTCGAAGGTTCCGCCGAAGCGACGATTTCGCTGACGGTCACAGTGGCCAATGCGGGCGAGCTGGACGGCGAAGAAGTCGTACAGGTCTACGGCCGCGTGGATCAATCCCGCGTGAAGCGTCCGCTCAAGCAGCTGCTCGCGTTCCGCCGCATCAAGCTGGCCGCGGGCGAGACGACCGAAGTCTCTTTCGACATTCCGCTGTCGGAACTGGCCGTATGGGACGTTACCCGCGATCGCTTCGTGATCGAGAACGGCGCCTACACGCTGTCGGCCGGCCCGTCTTCGGGCGAACTGCCGGTCAGCGCGGCGCTTGAAGTGTCCGGCGAGACCATTCCGCCGCGCGATCTGACGCAGCTCACCCGCGCCGTCAATTACGACGCCTACGCGGGCGTCATTCTCGGCGAATGCCACGAAGGCGGCAGCGCGATCGAAGTGACCGGCAGCGAAGGCTGGATCTCGTTCAACGATGCCGAATTCGGCTCCGGCGCGGCTTCCGTGACGGTCCGCGCCGCAAGCGCGGAAGGCGGCACGCTCGACGTCCGCCTCGGCGGACCGGAAGGCCAACTGGCCGGCACCGCTTCCGTCGAAGCGGGCGGCGTGCAGCAGTGGAACGACGTGACGATCAGCCTCGCGGACGTAAGCGGCCGTCAGGACGTCTGCGTCATGCTGAACGGCAAAGTCTCCGTCAGCAGTATCCGTTTTGCGTAAATGATCCTACGGGAAGGTTCCCGGTTAGCGGGAGCCTGATTGTCGGGCAGCCCGGTTCTCCAAGTGGAGAATCGGGCTGTTTGGCGTATGGGGTTATAGGCGTATAGCGCGGGCTGTCCTCCGCCGGGGCCGGAAACGAACATTCCGAACACGCCAAAAAGCGAAAATCCGGACCCTACATGTCCGGACTTTCGCTTGGGCAAGCAAGCTTTTTGAAAAGCACGCTCCGAAGAAAGAGATCTTATCTCATGTTCCCGATGATCGAAGATCTCGAGTCCTGCATCTTCTTGACGAAGTTCGTCATTACGTCGAACGCTTCGTTGCGCTTGTTGCTCATCGACTGCAGGCGAAGCATGTCCATCTGCTGGGAATTGCTGGCCGCGTCGATCTGCGCTTGGCGAGCCGCAGCCGTCTCCGCGTCTCCGCTCTGTTTGGCCGAAGCCAACTGCGAGTTCAGCAGCGCGATCTGCGCGTTGCGGTCTTGAACGGCAGTGAGCTGCGCCTGAAGCTGCTGTTCCAGCAGGCGCGAACGCTCCGACTGTACCATCATGAGAGCCGTTTCGATATCCATCGACTGGATATTTTGCATATTGACCGAAGTCATTCCGCCCGTGCCGTTCACGGTCGTCGCGGAAGCCGGAGCCACGATCGAGACCGCTGCCACGGCCGCGAAAGCCGAAGCGAAAATTGCTTTTTTCATGTTTTTCATTCTGTTTCCCCATCTCTTCAAGTAATGGATACCTGTTACTTCTTGGTAGCTTCCGCAAGCTTATCTCATGCCCACCCAATAAACAATTCGATTTAGATCAAATTTAAATCAAATTTTTCGATAACGCGGACGAGGCCGGAAAGGCTTTTTTGCTTTATACTCTTTATAATAAAAGACAGACGACTCACACCCGCAGAAAAGAGGAACAAATGGAACCGATCCAAGACGCATCCAAACAACAGAGCCAACCCGGACAACAAAACCAAACCGAAATCCGCATCGTCCCGTTCGAAGCCGAACATATCCCGTACGTCAACGACATGAACGAAGCGTTCCCGATCTTCGGCCGCCTCGTGCCGAGCTTCGAAGGCGGCATATGGACCTATACGGAAGAGCGGTTCGAGCGCCCATCGTTTCTTAGCTTTCCCGACGACCGCCTGGACTGGGAGAGCTATGTCGGCAGCGACCGCAAAGCGATCTTCCTCGCGTTCCGCGGCGACCGCTGCATCGGCCAGGTCCGGTTGGTGCAGGATTGGACGGGCTACGCGTACGTCGAGAACATCGCCGTTCGCGGCTCGCACCGCGGAAGCGGCATGGCCGCCCTGCTGCTTGAGCAGGCGGAACGCTGGGCGCGCGAGCAGGAGCTGCACGGGCTGTCGCTCGAAGCGCAGGACGACAATCTGGCGGCCTGCCGCTTTTACCTGAAGCACGGCCTGATTCTCGGCGGCGTCGACACGCTCAAGCAGGCGTTCAACCCGGAGATCGGCACGACGCTGTATTTTTACAAAATATTCGAAGCTTCGGAATAGGCGGAGATGACCGAAACGAAAAGAACCGGCACTGCAAAAGGATTGCGGCAGAAGCAGCTATTGCGAATCTGCCGTGATCCGGCTATTCTGAAAATAGTACAATCGTTCTAAAGGGGAATCGGTATGAACAAACGGCATTACGACAGCGGAGAGACCCGGCGGATCATTGCGGAGAAAGCAGGCAAACTTTTTGCGCAGAAAGGATTTGCGGCGACATCGATAGCGGACATCTCACGGGAATCCGGATTTAGCAAAGGGCATATTTATTATCATTTTGAGAATAAAGAGAAGTTGTTCGTCGCGCTTGCGAAAGACACGATGCGGGCATGGGGAGAGAAATGGGCGGCCATCGAGCCCAATTACCCGACCGCGACGGAGAAACTGTATGCGGTGGCCCGTTTCGCGATGAACAATTACAAAACGCCGCTGCTTCTCGTCGGACAAGAGCTGGCGGGCAGCCCGAACACCGATCCGGAGACGCTGCAGCAGCTGCAGAGGTTGGCTGAGACGCCGCTGGGTGTGTACGGAAGCATTTTGCGGAAGGGTATCGAAGATGGGGAATTCGGAATCGACGACCTGCCTAGCGCGACTTTCCTGTTCGGCACTTGGATCGGGGCGCTCTGTCCGCTGATCTTCTCGATGGAACCGGAGGTTCTCGAACGGCTGTTCCAACAGGGAGTCGATATTTTCCTGGGAGGAATCCGGCACAAGTGACGGTTCCTTTATTAAGATTAGAACGATTGTACTAATTATTCTAATCTAAAGGAGTGAGGGTTATGGGAACAAAAACAGGAAGAAATCAGGCAGCGTCGCAGCGTCGGGTCGCAATCGTTACGGGAGCCGCTTCAGGCATTGGACAGGCGATCGCACGTGAATTGACGGAACGCGGAGTAGATGTTTTTATTGCGGATATTGACGAAGCGGGCGGGCGGAAAGTGGTGGAAGAGGTCACGAAGGCAGGCGGCACGGCAAGGTTCCTTCGGCTCGATGTCACGGATGCGGGGCAGGTTGAGAATGCGGTGCGCAGCGTGTACGAGGAGTACGGCCGTCTTGATTATATATTCAACAACGCGGGCATTTCGCTGTACGGAGAGCTGTATGATATGACGCAGGCGCATTGGCGGCGTATTGTCGATGTCAATCTCTGGGGGGTGATCAACGGCGTGCAGGCCGCGTATCCGATTATGAAAAAGCAGGGCTTCGGCCATATCGCCAATACTTCGTCCGCCACGGCCATGGGACCGGCGCCAACAGCCGCCGCTTATGCGACAACCAAGCATGCCGTACTGGGTCTGACGACCTCGCTGCATTACGAGGCGGAGGCGTTTGGAGTCAAAGTGAGCGCCTTATGTCCTTCTTTTGTGGATACGCCGATCTTTGCAAGCAGTGAAGGCATCAACATGGACCTTGGAAAAGTGCAGGCTCAAATGAACAAGCAGAAGATGATGAGCCCCGAACGGTTCGCTCAGATTGCGATTCGCGGCCTGGAGCGAAATCAGCCGCTTGTCTGCCCGATGCCGCTGCGGCGCACGATGGACGTATTCTTCGCCCTTTTCCCGGCAGCGCATCGCAGTCTGATGCGGCTGGTCTGCCACGTATCGCGCAAAGCGCGCAGCGAGAAGGCCGATTCGCGTACCGAAGCAGCCGTGTAGTTGCGCTGCAGGACATGGACAAGTCATAAAGCGAACCCGCTTCCGGTATGGCGCCGAGGATGCCGACAGCGGAAGAAGAATCATAACAGGTACGCCTGCACGGTCCAAACTGGAAATGAGCGTCATACTTCTATACTGTAAGAGAAGTAGAGTATTTTCAACAAGGAGGCCTTTTCCATGACCGATCTTTCCGCCAACCCGACCGCCGGATGGAATTTTGATAACAGTTATGCCAAACTGCCCGAGACGTTCTACAGTTCGCTGCCGCCCGTGCCGGTCCGCAAGCCGGAGGCCGTAATCTTGAACGACGCCCTGGCCGCCGAACTCGGATTGAATCCCGAGTGGCTGCACGGCGAAGAAGCCGCGTCCGTATTCGGCGGCAATACGCTGCCGGAAGGGGCGTACCCGCTGGCGCAGGCTTACGCGGGCCATCAGTTCGGCGGCTTCAACCGCCTGGGCGACGGCCGCGCGGTGCTGCTCGGCGAACAGCTGACGCCCGGCGGCCGCCGCGTCGACATCCAGCTCAAAGGCTCCGGGCGCACGCCGTTCTCGCGCGGAGGCGACGGCCGCGCCGCGCTCGGCCCGATGCTGCGCGAATACATCATCAGCGAAGCGATGCACGCCCTGAACATCCCGACGACGCGCAGCCTCGCCGTCACCGCGACCGGCGAGCCGATCCGGCGCGAAACGGAGCTGCCCGGCGCGGTACTGACGCGCACGGCGGCCAGCCATCTGCGCGTCGGCACGTTCCAGTACGCGGCGCAGTGGGGCGGACCGGACGCGGTCCGGACGCTTGCGGACTACGCAATCGAACGCCACTACCCGGAGATCGAGGCAGCCAATCCGGTCGGCGATCCGGTCGCCGGTGCGGACGGCGAGCGCTATGCGGCCTTCCTGAGCGGCGTCGTGGAGCGCCAGGCCGCGCTGATCGCGCAGTGGATGCTGGCCGGCTTCATTCACGGCGTCATGAACACCGACAACATGACGATCAGCGGCGAGTCGATCGACTACGGCCCGTGCGCGTTCCTCGACGCCTACGACCCGGCGACCGTGTTCAGCTCGATCGACACGGGCGGCCGCTACGCCTACGGCAACCAGCCGCCGATCGCGCTGTGGAACCTGACGCGGCTGGCCGAGACGCTCATTCCGCTGCTGGGCGAAGACACCGAACGCGCGGTCGAGATCGCGCAGGGCATCCTCGGCCGCTTCGAACGGCTGTATCTGGATGCCTGGTTCGACGGCATGCGCGGCAAGCTCGGCCTGTTCGGCCGCGAAGACGAAGACGAGAAGCTGATCGCCGATCTGCTCGATCTGATGAAAGCGTTCCGGGCCGACTATACGAACACGTTCGTCGGCCTGACGTTCGGCTTGCCGGCGTTCGACGACGAAGCGGGCAACGCCGAACTTGACTACGCCGGTATCGAAGCGGAGAGCGGCGAAGGCCGCCCGGCGAATTTCCCCGGCGCGGACGCCCTGCTGGCAAGCGGCGAATATCGCGTCTGGCGCGAGCGCTGGCAGCAGCGGCTGCAGCGCCAGACGGAATCCCGCGCAGAAGCGGAAGCGCTCATGCGGCGCAGCAACCCGGCGATCATTCCGCGCAACCACCGCGTGGAAGAAGCGCTGGCCGCCGCTTCAAGCGAAGGCGATTACGAGCCGCTGCACCGGCTGGTCGCCGCGCTGGCCGATCCGCACGCGCATTCCGCCCGGCAGGCGCCGTACGCGCAGCTTGCGCCCGACGATCACGCAGGCTACCGGACGTTCTGCGGCACGTGATTGGCACGCATTGGCCAAGCAGGGAGAGGATTCCCGATATCCTCTTCCTGCTTTTTTTCGTCGATCCGCCCACGCCGCCGCAGATCCGGGATATAATGGACGGGACGATTGCCGCCGCCCGGGTCCGCTATTTTCCGAAAGCGTTTGCGAAGAACAGCCGACCCGGCGAAATTTCTCCGAAAAGAGGGTACGACGATCATGATCAGACCGACCGAAGACCAGCAGTATTACGAACTGACAAGTCCGACCGAGCTGCCCAAAGCGTCCGGATTTCTGTGGAATAACCAGATGATGATCCATATGAACTGCCGCGGATACGCGGTGTCCCAATTCATGCAGCCGGAGCCGGCCAAGTATTCGTATGCGCCGAACCTGGAAGCCAAAACGTTTATGCAGCCGGAACAGCCGTATTACGCGCATCATCCCGGCCGTTTTCTTTTTATCAAAGATGAGGAGAGCGGTTACATTTTCTCTGCGCCGTACGAGCCGACCCGCCAGCTGCCCGAGAAATACACGTTCGCCGCGGGCAAGCACGATATCCGCTGGACGATCGAGCACTGGAACCTGCGTATCGAGATGACGCTGACGCTTCCAAAGGACGGCGTGGCCGAGCTGTGGAAGATCAAAGTCAAAAATACGGGCGCGCGCAAGCGCAAGATCAGCCTGTATCCGTATTTCAGCGTCGGCTACATGTCGTGGATGAACCAGTCCGGCGTTTACGACGAGAAGCTTGGAGCCATCGTCTGCTCTGCGATTACGCCGTACCAGAAAGTGCAGGATTACCCGGCCATCAAGAACCTGAAAGACAAGACGTACCTGCTCGCGGAAAAAAAACCGGACGCGTGGGAAGTGAGCCAGGAAGCGTTCGAAGGCGAAGGCGGCATCATGCGTCCGTCGGCGCTTGAGAGCGGCCTGCTGGCGTGCGGCGACGCCCGCTACGAGATGCCGACCGCGGCTATGCAGTACCGGATTCAACCGGAAGCGGGCGAAGAACTGGAGTACCGCTTCGTGTTCGGGCCCGCCAAGGACGAAGCCGAGATCGCGGACATTCGGGAACTGTACTTCGGCACGGAAAAAGAGTCCGGCGCGGCGTCTACCGAAGACGGTTTCGACGCAGCGGCAAGGGCTTATGCGGCGTACGTCGCCGAAGGCCGCGGCTGCCTGACGATCGATACGCCGGACAAAGGGCTCGACAACTTCGTCAACCAGTGGCTGCCGCGCCAGGTCTACTACCACGGCGTGACCAACCGGCTGTCGACCGATCCGCAGACGCGCAATTATCTGCAGGATCATATGGGCATGAGTTATATCGATCCGGATACGACGAGAAAAGCTTTTCTCACCGCGTTGTCCCAGCAGCGCCCGGACGGTTCGATGCCGGACGGCATCGTGCTGTACGAAGGCGCGGAATTGAAATACATCAATCAGGTGCCGCACACCGACCACTGCGTCTGGCTGCCGGTCTGCCTGAGCACGTATCTCGACGAGACGAACGATTACGCGCTGCTCGGCGAAGAAGTGGCGTACGCCGGCGCAGACAAGACGGGTACCGTGTTCGAGCATATCGATCTGGCGGTCCAATGGCTGATCGGCGACCGCGACGAACGCGGACTGAACTATATCAATCAGGGCGACTGGTGCGACCCGATGAACATGGTCGGCCACAAAGGCCGCGGCGTGTCCGGCTGGCTGACGATCGCGACGGCGTACGCCTGCCGGATCTGGGCAGACATGTGCGAGCAGTACGGCCGAACGGAAGAAGCGGCGAACTACCGGGAGCAGGCCGAAGAGATCAACGGCGCGGTCAACCGCCATCTGTGGGACGGCGACTGGTATGCCCGCGGCATTACCGACGACGGCGTGCCGTTCGGCATCAGCGCGGACGAGGAAGGGCGCATCTTCATCAATCCGCAGGGCTGGTCGCTGCTGAGCGGCGCGGCGGACGCTGCGAAGAAGGAGAAGCTGATCCGCGCGGTGGAAGAGCAGCTCGAAAGTCCTTACGGAGTCGAGAAACTGGCGCCTTCGTATACGGCGATGCGCGAAGACGTCGGCCGGGTGACGCAGAAGCATCCGGGTTCGGCGGAGAACGGGGCGGTGTACAACCACGCGGCGGCTTTCTATATCTACGCGCTGTACGCGGTCGGCGAGAAAGAGAACGCCTACCGGCTGCTGCGCAAAATGCTGCCGGGCACCGATCCGGCCGACATCAAGCAGCGCGGCCAACTGCCGGTATTCATCCCGAACTATTACCGGGGCGCTTACCGCCAGTTCCCGCGCACGGCGGGACGGTCGAGCCATCTGTTCAACACGGGCACGGTGCCGTGGGTCTACCGCTGCGTCATCGACGGATTGTTCGGGGTGCAGGGCACGCCGGACGGCCTGCGCATCGCGCCGCAGCTGCCGGCGGACTGGAACGAAGCTTCGGCGGTCCGGACTTTCCGGGGCGCGGAGTTCCGGATCGCGATCCGGCGCGAAGCGGGCGTGAGCGAGACGGAAGTGTATCTCGGCGGCGCGGCCGGCGGCGAGCGGATCGAAGGAGGCATCGTGCGCGGCGTACAGGCCGGCGAGTCGTACGACGTGACGGTGAAGCTGCCGCTGTAGGGCGCCGGGGCTCGCGGCCGGCCCGGCCCGGCCGAAAGTGCGGCCGGACGGCTTCGCCGGGAGGCCGGGAGAAGCCGGCGCGCAGCCGCAAGCATCGGCGCGGCGGTCCGCATAGGCGCGGCAAAAGGCTCCTTCCCGATACGGGAAGGAGCTCAACGTGTCGAGAAAGTCTGATTCTGAACAAAGTGAGGAGGCGGAGGGAGAAATTCAGTGTAGGAGCGCCAGCGTTCGCCTTTGAAATCAGGAAAATCCCATTCAAATTTGATCCTTTTTCCTGATTTCAACACGCGACCGGAACGAATTTCTCCCGCAGTCGACAAGCTTCTCATACGTATAGGACTTTCTCGACAGCCTGAGCTCCTTCCCGATACGGGAAGGAGCTTTTTGCCTGTTCGGCGAGCCGCCGGCGGCAATCGGCCTGTCAGGCCGCGCCTCTTCGATCAGGCGGCCCGGGCGGCGGATTTGCGCCGCCGGACGACGCCTTCCGCCAGCGCATAGGCGGCGAACAACGCCAGCAGCATGACGTACACGGCGTCGGTCGAAGGCAGCAGCGGCAGGGCGACGGCCGCGACCAGCACGAACGCGGCCGTGCGCAGCAGCGAACGCCGGACATGGGCCGGGCTGTGCCCCGGCAGGAAGACGATCGCGGACGACGCGGCGTACAGCGCGAAGCCGGCCAGCGACAGCCAGGCAAAATTGCGGACGGTCAGCTCGTGGTGGAAGCCGTAGTGGACGACGTTCGCCACGAGGCCGAGCGACATGAAAGTCAGCAGATGTCCGTAGATGACCGACTGGCCGGAGCTCTGCCGCTCTTCGCCGGCGATATGTTCCGACGATTCGAAATAATGCCACCAGATCGACGCGGCGATGCCGAAGCCGATCAGCGCCGGGAAGATCAGCGGCGCGCCGGCATGTCCTTCCCGCAGCCCGTTCACGATGACGAGAATCAGCTCGCCCAGCAGGATGATCGTCGCGAGGCCGTAGCGTTCGAGCAGATGCGGATGATGGACGGGCAGATGCCCGAGCACGCGGCGGCGCGCCAGCAGCGGCAGCCCAATATCGGCGAAGATGCCGAGATAGAGAACGAAGAACTTGGCGTCTCCCGGCACGAAGACGGAGCTGAAGCTGACCAGGGCGCCGCCCGTGAAGCCGAGGGCGAGAAAGCGGGCGATGCGCCGCGGTTCGCCGTCTTTTTCCAGCCAGGTTCGTACGTACATCGCTGCGGTGGACAGCCGGATTCCGACGTACCCGAGCATGAACGCGAGGAAATACGCGTCGAAGTCGGGGTTGATGCTGGCCGCCATGACGATTACGAACGCCATTTGAAGGAAATAGGCGATTCGCTGGACGGTATCGTCCCGGCCGAAGCGGTTGACGTAGACGGTGAAGCCGGTCCACGCCCACCACAGAGGCACGAAGATCAGTATGTATTTCAGGAGAAGGTCCGGCGCGATAGCGCCGTGATGCGAATGGGACAGCACGTGCGCGGTGATCGAGATGGCCGCGACGTAGATCAGATCGTAGAACAGTTCGAGCCAGGTTACTTTTTTGTGCGCGATAGACGAAATGGAAGCCACGCATCCTTTCTTTGGAAGTTTAGCCGGGCGGTTACAGCCAGTATATCAGCGATTGCGTTCGGGGCGGAAAATATCGTGTGATTTCGCCGGGCGTGCCGTATGATAGAAGCCACGACGAATTTCAAATTCAAATTGGGTCCGGGAGCTGCGCGCCATGAAATACGAAATGCTTTTGTTTGCCCTGCTGATCGCGGCAACCGGCTGTTCGCTGGCGATGGTCGCTTTGTCCTGGCGGCGCAGGGAGTTCCCGATCGCCGTCAGTTACGGACTCAGCATGCTGGCCAGCTCTTTCTATACATTCGGCTACGCATTCGAGCTGCTGGCCGACCGTCTGGACGATATTCGGTTCTGGCTGCGGGTCGAGTACGTCGGCATCGCGTTCGGCACTGCGCTGTGGATCATGATGGTCATGCAGTATACGGGCTCCGTCGGCCGGCTGCGCGCCCGCATCGTGCTGCCGCTGCTGCTCGTGCCTCTGCTCACGTTCGTCGCCCACTACACGAATCCGTGGACCGGCTGGTTCTATTCGTCCGTATCGCTGGTCCACGTAGACGGCCTGGCGCTGATCGCCACGGAAAAAGGACCGCTGTACAAGCTGCATATCGCGTACAATTACGCGCTGATCGTCGCCGGGATGCTGCTGCTCGTGCAGATGCTGCTGCGGGCGAAGCCCGGTACCCGCAAACCGATCGTGTTCATGATCTTCGGTTCGCTTATCGCCTATATCCCTTCGTTCGTGTACGTGGTCGGCTTTTTGCCGCTGTCGATCGATCTTTCCCCGTTCGGGCTGGTCGTCGCCGGGATCTTCTACCTGTGGGGCATCTACCAGTTCAACCTGCTCCGGCTCGCGCCGCTCGCGCTGCGCCGGGTGTTCGCGTCGATGCCGGATGCCGTGCTGCTGTTCGGGCCCGACGACCGGCTGATCGGCTTCAACCCGTCCGCGCGGCAGATGCTGCCCGGGCTCGGGGGACACCAGATCGGGCTGTCCCCGGAAGAGGTACTGGCCGCGATGCCGGCCTTGTCCGGCATCGTCCGGACGGGAGCGGCCGATTTCCGGCAGCGGGCCGCGGACGGCGGCGACGGGCATTACGACGTCCGCTTCTCGACGCTTCGCGACCGGCTTCAGCGGCCGGCCGGCAGCATGGTGCTGCTGACGGATATCGGCGAAGCAGTGCGCGCCGAACGTAGAATCCTCGACGATTCCGCGAAGCTGGAACAGCTCAACACGTTCAAGGACAAAATGTTCCAGGTCGTGGCGCACGACCTGCGCGATCCGCTGGCGGTGCTGGTCAACCTCGCCGAACTGCTGGAAGAAGAAAGCGAGGACCGCGGGAGCCGGAGCGAGGTCGCGGACGAGATCGGGCGGCAGATCCGCGGAACGTTCGCGCTGATCGAAGGGCTGCTGGACTGGCTGCGCAGCCAGGGCGGCGGCATGGCTTTCCACCCGATGCAGCGGGATCTGCCGCGCACGGTGGAGCGGCATTTCGACCGGCTGCGGCATCGCGGCGAGAGCAAGCGCCTGACGCTGCGTTCTTCGGTCCGCGCCGGAACGCTCGTGTACGCGGACAAGGAGATGCTGGACCTGGTCCTGCGCAACCTGCTGTCCAACGCGATCAAGTTCACGGAAGAAGGCGGCACGATCGAAGTCGGCGCGCGCCTCGAAGCGGACCGCTGCGTCGTGTACGTCCGCGATACGGGCTCGGGCATGCCGCCGGAACGGGCCGCCGCCCTGCTGCGCGAGACGTATCCGGTATCGGAGACAGGCACCGCGGGCGAACGCGGCATCGGGCTGGGACTGTCGCTGTGCCGCTCTTTCCTGCGGTTGAACGGCGGCGACATCTGGTTCGACAGCCAGCTTGATCTCGGCAGTACGTTTTACTTCTCGCTGCCCGTATCGCCCGCGGAAGACCAGGAAGGGGGAGAGCCATGAAAGTCATTTTGATCGACGACGAACCCGCCATGCACCTCGTTTTGACCCGCATGCTGTCGAAGCTGGGCGGCTTTGAAGTAGCGGGCGCTTTTTCCGATACCGCTTCGGCCCATGCCTACCTGCAAACGCAGGACGCGGACCTGATCCTGCTGGACATCAGCATGCCGCGGGAGAGCGGGCTGGAATTCGCCGCGCGCCTGCGCGCCGAAGGCCGGCAGATCCGGCTCGTGTTTCTCACCTCGCACAAGGAATACGCGCTGGACGCGTTCGACGTGTATGCGTTCGATTACCTGATCAAGCCCGTCGTGCGCGAGAAGCTGCACCGGACGCTGCTGCGCGCCGCTTCGGAACGAACTTTCGCCGAACCGCCGAGCCCCGCCGAGCCCCCGCCGCCGGGTGCGGACGGCTTGACGGTGCGCGTGTTCGGCGGCATCGAGCTGTTCGGGCCGGGCGACGTGCGCGCCAAATGGAAATCCCGCAAAAGCGCCGAGCTGTTCGCGTACCTGCTGCTGCGCCGCGGCCGGCATTGTTCCCGCGAGCGGCTCGTCGAAGACCTGTTCGGCAGCATGCCGCAAAAAAACGCCGAAACGTACCTCAACACGACCGCTTACCAGCTGCGCAAACTGCTCGAAGGTTTCGGACGCAAAGACATGCTCACTTCCGACAATCTGCACTACGCGCTGGAACCGGGAGCCTCGGACTCGGTCGACCTGCTGGAGTTCGAGGCCGGCTGCCGGGAAGCGCTTGCGCCTGCGGCCGCTTTCGACCTGCCGCGGGCGGCGGCCCTTGAAGAACTGTACGCCGGGCCGCTGTTCGGCGAGCGCGATTTCGTCTGGGCGTCCGGGGAAGCGGAACGTCTGGACCGGATGTATCTCGCGCTCGGCCGCCGGCTGGGCGAAGAACTGCTGGATCGGGGAGAAGCTTCGGCGGCCGCCGACCTGGCGGTCAAGCTGATCGGGCGCAGCGATCTGGACGAAGCGCCCAGACTGCTGCTGCTGGAAGCTTCGGCGATGCAGCATGACCGGGCGGGACTCGTGCGGCAGTACGAAGACTACGCCCGGGCGCTGCGCCGCGAACTGGGCGTCGATCCGTCGCCGCCGCTGGCTGCCCGGTACCGCAAACTGCTAGGCGGCCTGACCTGACTCCTGACGCCTGAAAGTCTCTAAAGTCTCTAAAGTATGAAAGCCCACAAACGCTCGGAACTCCTGTCGTCGGCCCAAGCCGCCGGATAGGACGTCCGAAGCGTTTTTTTTGTCGAAAAAATAAACAAAAAAGCGATTTTTGTCATGGAACAAGCCTTTTGTCGCGGATTTATAGGTCGAAAGGGGAGGTATTTTGTCATTGGTTTGTCATTGAGGCCGTTTATACTTGCTTGGTATTCAATAACAGGCAGCGAATTCATAACTGAGGGGGAATGGTTTTGGTTAAAATGAGGGGTGGAAAATGGACGGCGTCCGCGATGGCGGCGTTGGTGCTGTTTTCGTCGTACGGAACGGCTTTTGGCGCGGAGGCGCCGGCCGCCGGACAGGCTAAATCGGATATTAAGGGACATTGGGCGGAGAGCCAAATCGCGGATTGGATGAGCCGGGGACTCGTGACCGGATACACGGACGGCAGCTTCAAGCCGAACGGACAAATTACGCGCGCGGAGTTTTTCGCCTTGATCAACCGTTCGTTCGGGTTTACCGAAAAAGAAAACGTAAAATTCGGCGACCTGCCCGCGGGCAGTTGGGCTTACGACGAAGTGTCCAAAGCGGTCAAAGCCGGCTACGTATCCGGTTACGGCAACGGCAGCGTCGGCGCGGCCGATCCGATCAGCCGGCAGGAAGCGGCGGTTATCGTGGCCCGCCTGCTCGACCTGAAGGGCGACGCGGCCGGCGCGGACTTCTCCGATGCCGACAAGTTCGCGAGCTGGGCCGACCAGGCGATCCGGGCCGTATCGGCTTCGGACATCATGCGCGGTTCGAGCGGCCGCTTCAGTCCCGGACTGCTGATCACCCGCGGCGAAGCGGTCGTGACGCTGGACCGCGCGGGCCTTGCCTATGCGGCTTCGCAGGCGAACCGCAAGTATGACGCGGCCGGCACGTACGGCCCGGCTTCGGGCAAAGAGACGGTGGCGGGCAGCGTATCGGTGAACGTGCCGGGCGTGACGCTGAAGAACATGGTCATCGAAGGCGACCTGATCCTCGGCGAAGGCATCGGCTCCGGCGACGCATTCCTCGACGGCATCGAAGTCAAAGGCCGCGTGCTCGTTCACGGCGGCGGCGAGAACAGTATCCACTTCAACGATTCGGTGCTGGTCGACGTCATTATCGACAAAGCCTCCGGCTTCGGAACGGTCCGTATCGTGTCCGAAGGCACGACCACGGTCGCGATGGTGATCGTGAATTCCCCGGCCTTTATTCAGGAAGCGGGTTCCACGGCGGCGGGCTTCGGCAACGTCAATGTCAACGCTTCGCTCCCGGCCGGCTCCAAAGTCACGCTGCAGGGCTCGTTCGAGACGCTGAACGTCAGCGCCAAGCAGATTCAGGTCGACCTGCCGGAAGGCACGGTCAAGAACCTGAACGCGGCTGCGACCGCGTCGGACCTGTCGCTGAACCTGAACGCGGGTACGACGGTCAACTCGCTCGTGCTGAACGCGATCGTCAAAGTGCTCGGCCGCGGCACGATCGTCGCCGCCGTCATGAACACGGGCGGATCGACGTTCCAGACGCCGCCGCAGACTTCCAGTGGTTCGGGCGCTTCGACTCCGGCCGTTCCCGCTCCGGTTACGCCGAACCCGGCCCCGTCTGTGCCTTCCAATCCGGCTCCGACCAATCCGAACAACCCGACGAATCCGACGACGCCAAGCGTCCCGGCTGTCGATACGGGCGCGCTGAGCGCCGCAATCGCGGCAGGCGGCGAACTGCTGCAGGCCCATCCGTCCGGCGAGATGAACGGCAGCGTGGCGGTCGAAGCTTACGACGCCTACAAGAACGCCATTCAGGCGGCTCACGGGGTGCTGGGCAATACCGCATCGACGCAAGCCCAAATCAACGCGGCCGTTGAAGCGTTGTCCTCGGCCACGAACGTGTTCCGCGCTTCCTTCATCGTCGTCGATACGAGCGCGCTGAGCGCCGCGATTGCGGAAGCCGGCATGCTGCTCGATGCCCATCCGATCGGCGAAGCGAACGGCAACGTCAGCCAAGACACGCATGACGCTCTCGCTTCGGCGATCAAAGCGGCCGATTCCGTTCTGCTGGACGCTTCCAAGCTGACCCAGGGCCGGGTACAAGCGGCGCTGGACGAGCTGTCCAAAGCGGTCGCGGTCTTCCAGGGAGAAGGCTCGATCATCGTCGTCGATACGAAGGCGCTGAACGAAGCGGTAACGTCCGCCCGCCAGCTGCTGGCCGAGCATCCGGTCGGCGAAGCGAACGGCAACGTGACCGACGAGGTCTATGCCGACTTCGAATCGGCCGTGCAGCTTGCGGCCGTCGTGCTCGGCAGCCCGGCCTCGACGCAGCCGAACGTCTATGAAGCGCTGGACCGTCTGGCGGTCGCCCAATCGGCGTTCCAGGGCCAATACGTGATCGTGAACCTGGAAGAACTGAAGCAGCGCTTCAACGCTTCGGCGAAGCTGCTCGGCCAGCATGCAGTCGGCGAAGCGAACGGCGAAGTTCCGGCTTCCGCCGCTGAAGCAATGCGCGCGGTGCTGGAGCAGGCCAACCGGGCCTTGACCTCGCCGGCTTCGACGCAGGCCCAGGTCGATGCGTTTGTCGCCGCGCTGGCCAAAGCCGATCAGGACTTCAAGGCCTCGATCATCGTAAAAGTGAATATTCAGGCGGACAGTTCGCGCTCTTCGGGCCTTCCGATGATCCGCGTAACCGAACTGCCGGCAGGCGCGAACCGTATTCTCGTCTACGACGGTCAGAAGCAGATCGGTTCCGCGAACTCGAACGGCCCTACCGCTTCCGTCAGCGTGGATTATCTGACGCCGGGCATGCATACGCTGACCGTTCAGGTCACGAACGGCAGTATGCCGTCCGCGATCGCTTCGAACGTCCTGAATTACGAAGCGCTGCCGGCCGCTATCCGGCCGGCTTCCCAGTTCAGCGCAGGTTCGATGCACGGAGTTACCCTGTCGGTAACCGGGTCGGTCTACACGTGGGGCTATAACAATGCCGGACAGATCGGCGACGGCACGAAGACGATCCATCCGGCGATCTACGACGTACCGGGTCTGCCGACAGGCATCATTGCGGTGCAGGCCGGCTTCGACCATACGATGATTCTGACGCAGGACGGCAAAGTATGGAAATGGGGCCGCGGAGCAGGCATGCTTCCGGCGCAGGTCTCGGGGCTCGACCATATCGTCGCGATCGGCTCCGAAGGCGGAACGCTTGAAGTCGCACTGAAAAGCGACGGCACCGTCTTGTACATGGAATCTTACGGAACGCGCAAAAATATGGAACTGACCGACGTTAAAGCGATCGTTGGCACGTACGCTTCCGCCTATGCACTGAAAACGGACGGAACGGTATGGGCATGGGGCGGTTATAACGAAAATGGGCAGCTCGGCAATGACACGACGACAGGCAGCCAGGTCCCCGTGCGCGTACTCGGCCTGCCGGCCAACGTGGCGGAGATTCGCGGAGGCAACCAGCACGGCGTCGCGCTGACGGAAGACGGCGACGTGTATGCCTGGGGCTTTAACCAGATGGGCCAAATCGGCAACGGCACGCTGACGAACAGTCTGCACGCGATCAAGGTCGAGGGTCTGCCCAAGATTACGCTGATCGGTACCGGCAACTACAGCACGTTCGCCAAAGGCGTGGACGGCAAAGTGTACGCTTGGGGCGCCGGCTACAACGGCCAGTTGGGACTCGGGCACACGAATCACGCCAATCCCGTGCCGCAAGCGATCAACTATAACCTGTCGAAGGTTGTAGCGATCAGCGGCGGAGGCAGCAACACGACGTTCGCCCTGATGGCCGACGGACGCGTCATGTCGTGGGGCTCCGGCAGCTACGGCATGCTCGGCGACGGCGCGCAAAGCGGCGGTTACCGCCTGACGCCGGGAACTTCCATCCCGAACATAAATTTGTTCGGCAACGTGATCGAGGATTAATCGATCCTGAATGAATGGATCACGGTTTGACCCGGCGCCGCGCAGCCGCTTTCGGCGTTCCCCGGGAACGCCCGAACGGGCGCGGCGCCGGTCCCCCGCTTCGCCGCTTCGCGCGAACCGATTCGCTTCAATCGCTCCTTCCGCACGCCAAAGGCCCGTCATCTTCCAGGATGACGGGCCTTTTTGCTGCGTTCGGAAGCGGCGGCTGTCCGCCGGCCGCGGGCGACGGATGGTGTCCTCGGCTGGCGGACGGCGAACGTCCGCATTAGGCGGACATGCTCTTACGGCAGGTCCCCATGACGAGTCCCCCCACGACGGGTCCCTACGGCAGTTCCCTACGACGGGTCCTCTACGACGGGGCCCCTACGGCCAGACGCCGGCGGGCCTGCGTCCGGCCGCGGACAAGTCCCCGCTAGCCGCCCAAGCCGAGCCGGGCCGCCATGCTGTAGCCGGTCGGCCCGGCGTTGTAGCGCCGGCGCAGCTCGATCAGGTTCGGCCCGAACGTCGCTTCGAGCGTCTCGCGATGCGCCTGCATCAGCTCGTAGATGTACAGGTCGTGCACGATCACTTCCGTGATCGGCATGACCAGTCCCGGATGCAGCGTCCACGCCGCGCGGCTGTCCGCGCCCAGCGATACGATGCCCGCGACGACTTCGCGGTCGTCGGCGCTGACGACGATCCAGCGGCCGCCGTATTCGCGCGTGATCTCGTCGCTCGAATCGTGCGGATACACCTGCGCGAAGTCGAAATCCAGCTCGCCGTAGACGACGAGCAGCACGTCCAGCCCGCGCTGCGCGGCGGCGCGCAGCCGCGGTTCCAGCAGCCGCGCTTCCTCGGGCCAGATCTCCAGCAGCACGCGGGTCTCGGCCCGCTCGATCGTGTCGGCCGCCCGCGCAAGAATGGCGTCCGTCCCCGTAATGTTCCAGATGTTCTCGCGGTTGGACGAGACGAACGCATAATGGTCCAGCGCCGTCTCCGCCGCTTCGAACGACGATTCGGCGCGCTTTTTTTTCAACCGGACCAGTTCCTGCGGCGGCAGCGGCGTATAGAGCGAAGGTTCTTCGTGGCTGATCAGCACTTCCCCGCGTTCGACGAGGCCGTTCAGCACTTCGTAAATTTTGGAGCGCGGAACGCCCGAACCGAGCGACACGGCATAGCCCGACAGCGGCGATTTATCCAGCAGCGCAAGGTAGGCCTTGGCTTCGTATTCGGTAAAATTCAGATCCTGTAGCAGTTTGATAATCTCGGGTTTCATGCGTGAGCCTCCCAGCGATAGATCTTGCGTCTTCCCCTTCTTCCTCGAAGGTAGCTGACCCCATTATCCCACATCCCGCTTGACACCGTATAGCGCCGATGATATATCTGTATACTAGTGACTACTAGAGTAGCGACTACGTAAACAGACATCGATCGGTCCAATCTTGGAGGTGCAGAATGGGAATTATCGTTAGAAAACGGCCGGCGTCAGCAATCGGCGCAGCGAATACAAGCGCCGAACCGACGGAACATCTTCGGCGCGGGCGCACGCTTTACTTGATCGCCGCGTTAATCGCGATCGTGTTCTGGAGCACTTCTTTTGTGGGCACGAAGATCGCCTACGCTTCGTTCCCTCCGCTGACGCTCGGCGCCGCAAGGTTCGCGATCGCGTCGCTTATTTTGGGCGGCATCGTGCTGCTGCGCCGCGAGTTCGTGCGCCCTGCTCCCCGCGACCTCGGCTTGATGGCGCTGAGCGGGCTGCTCGGGACGACGGTCTATTTTGCGCTGGAAAATATCGGGGTGCAGCTGACGACGGCGTCGAGCGCCGCGCTGATCGTCGCTTCGTATCCGGCCGTGACGGCGCTGCTGGAATTGTTTTTTACCGGACGAGAATCTCGTGGATGCGGGGGCTCGGCATCGCGCTTGCGATCTTCGGCGTATACCGGATTTCGGGCGGCGGCGCGGAGCAGGGAGGCCCGCACGAGCTGACCGGCAACCTGCTGCTGATCGCGGCCGGCTTCGTGTTCGCGCTCTACAATTTTGCTACGCGACAGGTCGTCGGCTGCTACTCGATGGTGACGGTGTCGTTCTACCAGACGGTCGCGGGCACGATCGCTTTTGTCCCGCTTGCGCTGATCGAGGCGCCGCAGTGGCGCGTGCCGACGACGGAATCGCTGTGGATACTGCTGTATCTGGGCGTCTTCTGCTCGGTCGCGGCGTTCATGCTGTACAATTTCGGCCTGCGGGGACTGACGGCCGGCACCGCGATGGCGCTGATGAACCTCGTCCCGATCATTGGCGTGGCGCTGTCGATCGGCCTGCTCGGCGAGAGCCTGCGCCCGGGCGACTGGATCGGCGGCCTGATCGTCATCCTGGGCGTCGCCTTGAGCGTGCGGGAGCGTCCCCGGCCGCGCGGCGAGGGTTGAAGAGGCTGCTCTGCGGCAGCCGTATGGCTCTGATTACGAAACCCGGTTTCATTGGGTAAAATAGAAGAAAGGAGCGTGATGGAGCATGGACAGCAAACAGCGTTTTTCCGAACGGGTAGAAGCCTATATCAAATACCGCCCCGATTATCCGCAGGCGGCGCTCGATTATTTGTACGGCGAGGTAAGGTTGGATCAAGCGGACGAGATTGCGGACGTCGGAGCGGGCACGGGCATCTTCTCCAAGCTTCTGCTGGAGCGGGGCAGCCGCGTTGCGGCGGTGGAACCGAACGCGGACATGCGGGCAGCGGCGACCCAAGAACTCGGCGGACACCCCGGCTTCCGGGCGATCGAAGGTTCGGCCGAGCAGACCGGACTGCCGGAGAACGCCGCGGGAGCGATCGTCTGCGCGCAGGCGTTCCACTGGTTCGACCGGGCCGCGGCGCGGGCGGAGTTCAAGCGGATTCTGAAGCCCGGCGGCCCCGTCGCGCTGATCTGGAACAACCGCCTGACGCACGGTTCCCCGTTTCTCGAAGGGTACGAAGATCTGCTGCAGACGTACGGCACCGATTACGCCGAGGTGAACCACAGCCGGATTTCGCCGGACGAGCTGCAGCGCTTTTTCGGGGACAATCCGATGACGCTCTCCAGGTTCGGCAACCGCCAGGTGTTCGATTTCGAAGGGCTGAGCGGCCGGTTGAATTCTTCGTCGTACGCGCCCGCGCCGGGACATCCCCGGTACGAACCGATGATGGAGGAGCTGCGCCGTCTGTTCGATCGGACGGAGCAAGACGGCCAGGTCTTTTTCGAGTACGAGACGGAGATTTACTGGGGTACGCTGTAGGCAGATCGGCAGATAGACAGATGAAAAAAACCGCTGACCGATCGGGGTCGGCGGTTTTTTGGCGCTCGCTTGTCCGGCACTCTTTTACATAAAATCGAAGAAATACCGGACGACGTGGAAAAATACCGGCGCCGTGTACGTCAGGCTGTCGATCTGGCTGAGGTAGCTTTTCTTGAGCGTGGACGCTTTGTCTTCGTCGCCGACGAGCAGGTCGCGCTTGAGCACGGAGACGGTCAGGCTGCCGAAGAAGCCCGCGAGCGCCAGCAGCACGCCGAACCACGCGGCCGCGCCGGGACCGAACGGGGTCAGGTAGGGAGCGAGCGCAAGCGAAGCGCCCGTCGTCGCAAGCAGCGCGCAGACAAACCCTTCCCACGTCAGGTTCGGATTGGCGGTCGGCACCACTTTTCTTTTGCCGAAGTAGAGCGACACCACGGTGTGGATCACGTCGTTCAGTTGGGTGAGCACGACGAGGAACAGCACGAGCCCGCCTCCGAATTCCGGCGTCGCGAACTGGAAATACGCCAGATGGCTGAGACCGAACACCATGAGCATAAGGCCCCATTGGGTCGAGCTGACGCTGCGCAGGAAGCCGAACGTGCCTTTGCCCATCAGGCGCGGAATCGGCAGCACGAGGAACACATACAGCGGAATAAACACGATGAACATCCCGTACCAGCCGGTATAGATCCAGTAGAACTGCACCGGAATGGCGAGATACGCCCAGAGGAACAGCCGCCGGTCCGCTTTGCGCGTGCCGCGGATCATGGAGAAGTATTCTTTGAGCGCGAAAAAGCACAGGATCATAAGCGAGACGAGCGACACGGCGGGCGTGAACAGCGTAGCAAGGCAGAAAATGAAGAACATGCCCCACCAGGTCTTGATCCGGATGCCGATAGACGCATAGTCTTTGTCGCGGTGCCGACGGCTGACGAACGCGTACACGAGATTGGCCGCGATCAGCACGGCGAGCACGAGCAGAAGCACGATATAGGAACTGAACAAATCATCACCAACTTAGGGTTAAAGTAGCAGTCGAGTCCGCTTGACTATGCTATCATAAAGGAATCATTGAAAAAGGCGCAAGGCGAAAATCGGCCCGGTCCGCGCTCCTCGGCGAACGCCGAATCGAAGCGGGGCGGCCTGCTTACGCAGGGACGCGATTTTGCGCGCTTGGCGCCGCGCCGGAAGGGGGACTCTGCGATGACGGATCAACGGTCCGTGTACATTTTGCTGACGAATACGGGGACGATTTTTACGAAAATGATTCGGACGTACACGCGGGCGCCGTACAATCATGCCTCGATCGCGTTCAACCGCGAACTGACGGAGCTGTACAGCTTCGGCCGCAAAAACCCGTACAACCCGATCGACGGCGGCTTTGTCCGCGAAGACATCCGCACGGGCACGTTCAGCCGCTACCCGAACACGACCTGCGTCATCTACGAACTGCAGGTCAGTCCGCGCGAGGTGGAGAAGATGCGCCGGGTGCTGAACGTGTTTATCCGCAGCCGGGAAAAATATCTCTACAACCTGCTCGGAATCGTCGGCGTGGCGTTCAAAGAGCCGGTGGAGTTCAGCAATTCGTATTTCTGCTCGCAGTTCGTGGCGGAAATTTTGCACCGGTCGGGTATCAAGATCTGGAACAAACTGCCCGCGCTCGTGACGCCGGACGATTTTCGCCAGAATCCGCGTCTGGAACTGGTGTACGAAGGGCGGCTGAACGAATATAAGCACGCGGCTTCGCCGGACGAACCGGCGGTCGAAGGCGCGGAGCCGAAATAGAACGGAAGACAGGCATTCACGCGAAAAAGGAGAGGTCGATTGTGAAAATCGGAAGAAACGACCCGTGCTACTGCGGTTCGGGCAAAAAGTACAAAAAATGCTGCCTCGGCAAAGAAGTCGCGTTCACGGACTCGGCGAAGTTCGCGGAGCTGCAAAAAGCCGACCCGGCGTTCGCGCCGCGCCGCTACTACGTAGGCCGGATCACCGGGCTTGACGCCCGTTTGCAAGGAGAGACGCGCACGGAGGAGCTGGAGACCGAGCTGATGACGCTTGCCGGCGACCTGCTGGACGACCTGGACAGCGGACGCCTGCACGCGTTCACCCGTTACGGCGAAGGCTTCCGCCCGTCGGAGCGCCGCCTGCTGCAGGAACTGGCGAACCGGATCTGGGGCGGCCTCGTGCTTGGCGGCTTCCAGGAGCAGGACGTGCTGCGCGCCCTGACGGCTTTTGCCGCGGCAGCGCTGACCGCCGGATTCGACGAGACGCCGCCGACGGCGGGCGCTCGGCTGTTCGCGGATGCGTACGGCAAGCTGCTGCGCTGGGAGCTGACGCCGGGCGAAGACGGAGCAGAGCCGGACGGATTCGAGCTGGACGTGCGGACGGAGACGGCCGAGGCTTGAGGGGAAGCGGCCGGTGAAGGCGCTGATGGGGCTGAAGGCGGATCAAGCCTGAGTCCGAGCCCAGGCCCAAGCCCAAGCTGCGTTTGAGGCGGACGGGTTCGGGCTTGACGCGCGGACGGAGACGGCCGAGGCTTGAGGGGCAGCGGCCGGTGGAGGCGCTGAAGGCGGATCAAGCCTGAGCCCAAGCCCAAGCCCCAAGCCCAAGCCCAAGCCCGAGCTGCGTTTGAGGCGGACGCGTGCGGGCTGACGTTCGAGACTGAAGCTGGGCAGCCGGCACAGGTATCTGGCCGCTGGAACTGTTTACCAAGACCTTTTCAAATTTTCTATTCAACACTCTAATCTAAAAATGCCGCAGACCTTCATCCGTTCCGGCCGACTCGCGTAATTATGGCGAAGTCCGGCTCGAAAAGATGGGAGTTTGCGGCATTTTGATGTCTGGGGAGCCGGAGAAGGTGGATATAAGGGGGAACGGGGAGGTGGGACGCTTTTTCGGCAGCGCGTGCGGAACTCCGGCGGCAGCTGCGGAATTTTCGCGGCGGGCGGCGAATTAACGGCGAGAATGCATTTAATTTGCCGGGGTTTGGATGAAAAGCGGGAATAGCTGCGAGAATACAGCTATTTGGCTCTTTAGCCGGTGGTTTCGGCGGAAAAGGTGGAAATAAGTGTTGTCAGGCAGTTATTTGAGCGAAGGCGGCGCGGATGGGGGGAATAAGTGTATTTTCGCAGTTATTTGGGCGAACGCGAGGCGGATGAGGCGAAAAAACCTGTCCTCGCGGTTAATTCGGGCGAAGGCGCCAGGCGGCAAGCGGCAGGAGGTACGCCGCTTTTGCGGCGGCGCGTGCGGAACTTCGGCGGTAGCTGCGGAATTTTCGCGACGTGCGGCGAATTAACGGCGAGAATACATTTAATTTGCCGGAGTTTGGGTGAAAAGCGGAAATAGCTGCGAGAATACAGCTATTTCGCCCTTTAGCCAGTGGTTTGGGCGAAAAGGCTGGGAATAAGTGCTCTCTCGCAGTTATTTGAGCGAAGGCGGCGCGGATGGGGGGAATAAGTGTATTTTCGCAGTTATTTGGGCGAGAGCGGGGCGGATGAGGCGAAAAAACCTGTCCTCGCGGTTAGTCGCGCGTAGGCAGGACGGATAGAGAGGCGGTGCCGATCCGATAGGGCGAATAAGCCTTCTCGCATGGGTATTCGCGGGCCGGATGGGACGAATAAGCTTATTCTCGCGGTTATTCGGGCGAAAGTGGCAGGCAGTACGCCGCTTTCTCGGCAGCGCGTGCGGAACTCTGGCGGCAGCTGCGGAATTTTCGCGGCGGGCGGCGAATTAACGGCGAGAATACATTTAATTTGCCGGGGTTTGGATGAAAAGCGGGAATAGCTGCGAGAATACAGCTATTTCACCATCAAGCTGGCGGTTTGGGCGAAAAGGCTGGGAATAAGTGCTCTCTCGCAGTTATTTGAGCGAAGGCGGCGCGGATGGGGGGAATAAGTGTATTTTCGCAGTTATTTGGGCGAGAGCGGCGAAGGCAGAGCCAATAAGGGTTCGGACGCAGCCATTTAGGCGGACTGCATCCGAAGAAAGTCCCTGACTGCATCTATCGCAGTTAGGGACTCGGCTTGGCGCAGCGAAATGATGAGCGCAGCACGCAGGAGAGCGGCTACAAGCGAAGCGCCGACGGGCCGATGTGCGGGAGAAGCGAACCGGCTGGTTCGCCAGAGCCCGCTAATGGCTCGGCGAAGCCGCCTCAAGCCGGCAGCTCCACGGTAAACGTCGTCTGCTCGCCGGGCGTGCTGGCGGCGGAGATCCGGCCTTTGTGCTGATCGACGATCGATTTGGCGATCGCGAGACCCAGGCCGTGCCCGCCCTGGGAACGGGTGCGGGACTGGTCGGTGCGGTAGAAGCGGTCGAATACCCGCGGCAGCTGTTCGGCGGGAATGCCCGCGCCGGTGTTGCGGATCGCGAGCGCGATCTCGCCCTGGCCGCGCTTGAGCGAGAGCGTCACGCAGCCGCGCGGATCGGCGTATTTGATCGCGTTGTCGAGCAGGATCATCGTCACCTGCACGATCTGCTCGCGGCTGCCGACGATCGCAAGGTCGGGCTCGATATCGTAATCGAGCGACAGATCCTTTTCGAAAATGACAGCTTCCATTGTCAGCATGACGTTCTCGACCGCGTCGCTCAGGTCGAAGCGCGACTGGACCATGCCGGTCCGCGAGTCGTCCATCTCGGTCAAATAGAGCAGGTCGCCGGTCAGCTTTGCCATGCGCTCGGTCTCCGACTTGATGTACAGCAGCCATTTCTCCTGGCTGCGGATGCTCTCGTCGCGGTTCGCGAGCAGCACGTCGGCGTTTGTGTTGATGACCGCAAGCGGCGTCTTGAGCTCGTGCGAAGCATCGCCGATAAACTGCTTCTGCTTCTCGAACGCTTCGCGCACCGGTGCAATCGAGCGGTTCGCGAAGAAGCGGCTGAAGAAGAACAGCACGACGAGCATGACGAGGCCGACGGCCGAAAAGGTGTAGATCAGCGTCTTCAGAATTTCCTGGCGCGCCGTCGTGTCGATAAAGACGTACATCGTGCCGTCTGCGGATTGAATCCGGCCGAACGTCCAGCGGCTGTCGTCCAGCACGAAGCTGCCCCGTTCGCGATCGGCCGCGGCAGCTTCCGCAAGCGCCGCGGCATAAAATTCGTCGGTCATGCTGAAACGGGACTCCATCTCCGTCAGCGTTCCCGCCGAATCGGTACGCAGCATGAACGACACGGAACGCTGCGGCGGCGTACCGTTCGCGCCGAAGCCGCCGTCCTCGGGCGGCCCGCCCATCCCGCCTTCAAAAGCCCCGCTGCCTGCACCCGCGTTCGCACCCTCACTTGCGCCCACATTCGCGCCTGGACTATCGCCCGCACCTGGATTCATGCCTGCACCCGCGTTCGCACTCTCACTTGCGCTCGCATTCGCGCCTGCACTATCGCCCGCGCCCGGATTCATGCCCTCACCCGCGTTCGCACCCTCACCCGCGTTCGCACCCTCACTTGCGCCCGCGTCCGCACCCGCACCAGCGCCCGCATTTGCGCCGGCGTTCGCCCCCTCGCCCATACCCGCGCCTCCGCCATTCCCCCCGCCGCCTTCCCGAGGGCTGCCGCCGTTCAAGCCGTCGCGGTACATATTGATCGTGCGCGCAAGATCCATGTTGATCTCGCCCTGCACCTGCCGGTAGGTGATGGTGTAGATGGTCGCAAACGCCGCCAGCATCAGGAGGACGATCGTGACCAGATTGACGATGAGGAAGCGGTCACGCAGTTTTTTGAACAGCGGATTCGACAGGTCGTGCCGGCCGTTCGAGCGGATGCTTTTTCCCATTAGCCCTTACCCTCCTCCAGCACGTAGCCTACGCCCCGGATCGTCGAGATGCGCGTGTCCGAGCCGAGGAAATTCAATTTTTTGCGCAAAAAAGAAATATACACTTCCACGTTATTATGCTCCGCTTCCGAATCGAACCCCCACAGCTTCTCGATGATTTGCTCTTTGGACGTTACCGCCTGCTTGCGCAAAATCAGCAGCTCCAGCAGCTCGCTTTCCTTCGGATTGAGCTTGATCTCTTTGCCGCGCACGGTCAGCTTCGGATTGGTCGCGTTCAGTTCCAGATCCCCGTATTTCAACGCGTCTTCAGGCATGACCTCGCCTTTGCGCCGCATGGCTGCCCGGATGCGCGCCAGCAGCTCGTCCGAGGAAAAAGGCTTCGCCACGTAGTCGTCCGCCCCGTGATCCAGCCCCGCGATTTTTTCGGGAATCTCGCCTTTGGCCGTCAGCAGGATGACCGGCACGGCCATGTTCTGGCTGCGCACCGTTTGGAGAATACTAATCCCGTCCATGCCCGGCAGCATAATATCGAGCAGCAGCAGATCGTAAATGCCGCTGAGCGCGTAATCCAGGCCGTCTTCGCCGTCATGCACGACATCGACCGAATAATTGTTTTTTTTCAAAATTTGGGACAAGGCTTCCGCCAGGTGCACTTCGTCTTCCACGATCAGGATTCTCATCTGTATTCACCCTCTGTTTGAGTTTGGTTGAATGCGTTCGCCGCTTGGCGCTGAATTTCTTTCATTATATCGGGAAAGGCTTTAGTGAACCTTAAGCAGCTGCCTACAGAATGAACAGCTATTTCTTTCAAATGAATGATATAAATAAAATAATATCGAAATATCTTTATAAAGGATAAAAATGGTATTGATTTATATCTAATAAATGCTATCTTATTCATATAGAAAAACAAAAAATTGATGAAAAGGAGTTTTTAAATTGAGCTTATCAAAAAAAATGATATCGTCAGTTTTAGCTTTTTCCATCATTTCTATTTCTTCAACTAATATGTTTACACAGAGTAGTTTTGCACAAGAAGCACAACCCCAAATCGCTCAATATCATCTTGAAAATAATGTAGTCGATGAGAATTTTGTCGTAGTAGGTATTAAATATACCGACACCACCGTTGAGGTTAAGGAAACAAAGCAAGGAAAAGAAACTAATCTAGTTGAGAAAGAGACCTACATATTCAAAGAGAACAAAGAGAAATATGCTGAAATGTTTCCTGATCACACTACAACAACTGAAATTTTGATTACGAATGAAAATGAATATTTTATCAATGATAAAAAACTCTCGGAAGAAGAGCTTAACACGCCATACTCTAGTGACGTAACAAATGACCTTTCCATGAAAGGAACAGCAATGGGCGTTATGACATTAGGCCTAGAAAGTGGAGGTAAGCAGGGGTTAACCTATTATACAAATAGAGGGTTAAAACCATACGATGTCTATGATTTTCGTGCGTATCCTTCTGCTAACTTTTTTCTGGAAAAAGCAGAGGGTAGTGTCACGTTCGGTTCGGCATCAGCCTCTACGCATGGTTCAAGATTAAGCGATTTTAAAATGTACGCTAATGTTGTAGCAAGTTCTAAAGACGGTGTAGATCAAGGAATGGTACAGTTGGCTGCATCCGGAGTTGGATATTTTGCACATGTTATAATAGGAATGATCGGAACTTCAGTAGCGGCGTATCAAGTTTATAAGAATAGTAATGCCGGACTGGAAGCTATGAGAAATGCCTACAACGTAATAAAGTAACGAACACGGATATGGAAAAAGGAACAGAGAGTTTTACTATTAACTCTACTGTTCTTTTTTCTATTTTAGAGGAGGGTGACTATGCTGAAATTGATGCGGAAATTTTTGTTCTTCTTTTGTTTGCTGAGCGCGGGTTTGTCTTTTTTCTATATCGAATTTAATATTCTATTTACCTTTGTACTTTCGCTTTTGATGCTCGTATGCTTTTTGGAAGGAAAAGATCAGAAGACGAGGGAGAAGGATCCGTTAAACTCGATGAATTATTTAATAGGAGCTGTTATTGCATTTTTATTGACGATTGTTATTTTGTTAATGAGATATAATAATTCGTAAAGAACGGGTGCTCCAGTTCTTTTTTATTTTGCCTAAATTCGCCTAGATCGTTTAAGATTCGCTAAAGGTTATCGGCCTAAGATACGGATAGGGCAAGACGACGCCGACCCCACAGCGAAAGGAACGATGAATCATGGCAATCGAAGTCTTCAACCGATACGAGAGCAAATATGTGATGGATCACGCCGCTTACCTCAGGATTTACACGGCGCTGCTGGAATATATGGAAAAAGACGAATATAACAAAAACGAATTTTACTGCATCAGCAATCTGTACTTTGACACGCCGCACGACTCGCTGATCCGCCAAAGCCTCGCCAAGCCGAAATACAAGGAAAAGCTGCGTCTCCGCGCTTACGGCGTGCCGGGCGAAGACGCGAAAGTGTATCTGGAGATCAAGAAAAAAGTGTTCGGTCTGGTCAACAAACGCCGCACGGCGCTGAAGCTGAGCGAAGCCTACGACTTTGTGCGCACCGGCCGGCCGCCGGAACTTCAGCCTTACATGAATGCCCAGGTGGTCGACGAGATCGAATATTTCCTGCGCCTCTACGAACTGGAACCGAAAGTGTATCTGTCCTACGACCGCAAAGCGCTGTTCGACAAGACGAGCCGCGACCTGCGTATCACGTTCGATACGAATATCCGCTGCCGCCGGCACGACGTCCGGTTGGAACGCGGCGATTACGGCGAGCCGCTGATGGAACCCGGCCAATGGCTGATGGAAGTCAAAGCGGAGAAGACGGTACCGGCCTGGCTGTCCAAACTGCTGTCCGAGCACGGACTGTACCGGACGAGCTTTTCCAAATACGGCAACGAATACAAGAAGCTGCTCAAGAACCGAAAAGCCATGCCCGAACTGAATCCGAGTCCGAACCTGAACCCGAATACTCAAGTCGGCGCGATCCTCGATCTGCCCGACTTCGAACATGCCAACCAAAAGGAGACTGTGCTCTATGCTTGATTCCATTCTCAATAGCACCACGACAAGCACGACCGATCTGACTCTTACGACCACGCTGATGACGATCGCCCTCGCGGTGGTGCTGGGCCTGATCATCAGCTTGACGTATATGAAAACGAATAAAGCGACCTATACGCAGGGCTTTACGCTGACGCTGGTCATTCTCCCGATCGTCGTCGCCGTCATCATCTTGATGATCGGCAGCAACGTGGCCCGCGCGTTCAGCCTGGCCGGAGCGTTCTCGATCATCCGTTTCCGCAGCGCGGCGGGCGATCCGAAAGACATTACGTACGTCCTGTTCACGATGGCGTCGGGCCTGGCCTGCGGCGTCGGCTCTCTCGGCTACGCCGTATTGTTCACCCTGATCCTCTGCGTCGTCATGTTCGCGCTGAACGTCTTCAAATTCGGCGCCCGCAAATCGCAGCAGAAGACGCTCAAAGTGACGATTCCGGAAAATCTCGGCTACGAGGAAGCGTTCGAAGAAGTGTTCCGCAAATTCGGCGTGCAGCACGATCTCAAGAAGATCCGCACGACCGAACTCGGCAGCCTGTACGAACTCGTCTACTCCGTTACGCTGGACGCGAGCGTCAACCAGAAAGCCTTTCTCGATTCGATCCGTACCCGCAACGGCAATCTCGACCTGTCGCTGACGATGGCCCCTCCCATGACCGCCGATTATTAAGACCTGCCGCCCCGCCCTTCCCGCGCCCGCCCCCGTTCGATTCCTACAGCAGCGACGCAGGAGCATCCCTCCATTCAGCACCCTGGAAAAGACGTCCTTTCTCCCTCATACCGGGAAAAGGGACGTCTTTTTTCTCACGCACACTCAAGTTCTTCACGCTCTATCCCCTTGGATATTCTTTCTCTACAGCCCCAGCCGCCGTAGACTTCAAGCCCGATTCAATGTTGCAAATACAACAAAATACACTTATGATTTGACTACACCCAAGATTCCCTCCCACAGCCCTTTGCCTTTCCGCCCTTTATCTTTGCCTTTTATCTTTCCGCCTTTTGTCTTTGCCTTTTTGCCTTTTAAATATCCACACCCCCCTGGAGCGGGAGCTTTTCGAACCGGAGCGCCTTTGCCCTTTCCCCTCACCCCTAAATCTTTTACTCAATCAAAGGGGAAAGGACAACGAAGCGCAGGTCGAAACGCTCCCGCTCCCACCACCCGCCCAACAGGAAGGAGCCCCCACCCATGACAGAAATCCTGCGCGAGATCGGCATGATCGCCCGGGCGCTCGACTCGATCAGCAATATCGAATTCAAGGAGCAGCAGCTCACCAAAGGGCAATATCTCTACCTCGTGCGCATCTGCGAGAACCCCGGCATCATTCAGGAGAAGCTGGCGGAGATGATCAAAGTGGACCGGACGACGGCCGCCCGCGCGATCCAGAAGCTGGAGACGAACGGACTGGTCGAGAAAAGAGGCGACGCACATAACCGCAAGATCAAGAAGCTGTTTCCGACGCAGCAAGGGCTGGAAGTCGTCCCGGTGATCCGGCGCGAGAACGACCATTCCGACCGGGTGGCGCTGGCCGGATTGTCGCAGGAAGAAGCAGAGACGGTGCTGCACCTGCTGCGCAAAATCCGCGGCAACGTCGAAGTCGATTGGGAGTTTGTCAAAAAAGGCGGCAAACGGGACTACTGACGCCAAGGCGGCACAAGCCGAACAGAAGAAAGGATGAACGGAATGAACATCAAGCTTCGAACATGCGACGAGCGGGACCTGCAGGAACTGCGCGAGATCAGCATTGAGACGTTTAGCGACACGTTCGGCGAGCAGAACAAACCGGACAATATGCAGGCCTATCTGGAAAAAGCGTTTGACGAACAGCGGCTGCTGCGGGAATTGAAGACGGTGAATTCGACGTTCTTTTTCCTGGAGCTCGACGGGCAGTTGGCCGGCTTCCTGAAGATCAACACCGACGAAGCCCAATCGGAACCGATGGGAGCCGAGGCTTTGGAGATCGAACGTATTTATGTCCGGCGGACTTTTCAGCAAAAAGGACTGGGCCAGACCTTGATCGACAAAGCGTTCGAGCGGGCCGCCGCGCAAAGAAAACGCAGCGTCTGGCTCGGCGTGTGGGAGAAAAACGAAAAAGCCGCCGCTTTTTACGCCAAAAACGGCTTCGTGCGAACCGGTTCCCACACGTTCATGATGGGGGACGAAGAGCAGACCGACTGGATCATGACGAAAACGCTGGAGCCGCAGAAGGAGCCGCAATAAGTTATACACAGAGCCGATCCGCGCCCCAAAAGCCGGATCGGCTTCTTTTGGCCTGTGGATAACCGTTTTTTCACCCGAATTTTGTTTATCCACAGGTGGATAAGTTAAAATTCAACCGCTCCGCCTCCTTTTTCACCGCCTCGCAGCGTACCGCCAAACAAAAAACCGTCTGACGGATCTTGCATCCGTCAGACGGTAAGCCGATCTTTCGAACGCCGCCTATTTCGAAATCGCATCCGAAATTACACGGACATCGCGGCGTTCCCTTGTTCTTTTTCGTCAAGCAGCAGATCCACGAGTCCCGGGAAGCGCAGGTTCAATTCGTCCGCACGCAGGGAGTAGAAGTGTTCCTTGCCCTGAAAGCGCGGCCGGATCAATCCGGCTTCGCGCAGAATCTTGATATGATGCGACAGCGTGGATTTGGAAATATGGTCGACTTCGAAGCCCGAGCAGTTTTTCTCGCCCGAGCTGGCCAGGCACCGCACGATCTTCATGCGAACCGGATCGCCGAGCGCGGCGCATACGACGGTGAGGCTCAGGTCGGGAGCGGCCGGAATATTTGGAGTTTTCATGCTTGTAGGGTACCATATTCGCCGTTTTCGCACAAACTTCGATCAAATTCGAACTAAAGATTGCGCAGGATGGCGAAGAAGTGGTAGGATTCTCTATAGTTCGAAAAATATCGAAACGTTAAAGACGGCGGGCCAAGCCAACTCGTCCCGTCCTATCCGCTTCGCCAGGAGGATCACCCATGGAAACCGTACCTTTATTGAATACTTATTTTCGCCTGTTCGACGCGGCGCGCACCGACGAGTCGGCGATGCAGGATCTGCTCTCGCTGTTCGTTCCCGATGCGGAGATCGTGCTGAACGGCAGCAGCCGTACCGGATTCGAAGACTTCGTGCGAGCGTTCTATGCCTACAACAGCGACGTGAAGCATATGTGGGAAGCGTGGGAACGCCAGCCCGACGGAAGCTACCGCACGAACTGGGCCGTATGCGGACATTCCGCCGAAGGCAAAGTCTACGCCAAGACGGGAATCGACATCGCCCGCCTGAACGAGCAGGGCAAGATCGTCTATCTGGAAAATGTGCCAACCGACAAAGAAGCTTTCGGACGCTACAACGATTAAGCCGGACCTCGGATCGGACTTTCCGCGACGCGAAAAAGCGCCTTTTTTCCCTGCCGGGAGAAAAGGCGCTTTTTGCTGCGGCGTTCGGGTTCGGACCGGCTTTTTTGGCTTGGAATTTTGCCTGGAAGCTAGCCTTTGATCGACCCCACGTATACGCCTTTGACGAAATATTTTTGCAGGAACGGGTATACGAGCAGGATCGGGAGTGTCGAGACGACGATCGTACAGTATTTGACCAACTCGCGGTGGGCGGTGGCGCTGCCCGCGCTGTCGATCACCACGCCGCCGGAGCTGCCCATGGTAGCCGCGCTCGTGTCGTTGGCGACGAGAATCTCCTTCAATAGAAGCTGGAGCGGGAATTTGTCCCGGTCCTGCAGCAGCACCATCGCGTTGAACCAGGAGTTCCAGTTGCCGACGAGATAGTAGAGGAAGATGACGGCAAGCGTCGCTTTGGACAGCGGAACGATGATGCTCAGCAGAATACGCATGGAGCTTGCCCCGTCGATCGTCGCCGCTTCTTCCAGTTCCTGCGGCAGCGCCTGGAAGCCGGTGCGCAGGATGATCATGTTCCACGTATTGATCGCGCCCGGCAGCACCATCGCCCAGACATTGTTGTACAGGCCGATGTCTTTCATCAGCAGGAACCACGGGATCAGTCCGCCGCCGAAGAACATGGTGATCGTGATCAGGATCATGATGTATTTTTTGAAAAACAGATCCCGCCGGGACAGCACGTAGGCGCCCATGATCGTCATGACCATGTTGATCGCCGTGCCGAGTCCGACGTACAGCAGCGTATTGGCGTAGCCGACGAGCAGGGCGTTGTCGCGGAAGATCAGCTTGTAGCCGTCCAGCGTAAAGCCGAGCGGGGCGAGCAGCAGTCCTTTGTGGGCAACCAGCCGCGCCGGATCGCTCATCGAAGCGAACAGGATATGCACGATCGGATACAGGCAGACGAGCGTCAGCGCGGCGAGCAGCAGATAGATCGCCGCGTCGATCAGCCGGTTGCCCAGCGATTTGTATTGGACCATGTTGCGTATACGCTCCTTTCTACCACAGGCTGACTTCGGATTTGCGTCTGGCGATACTGTTCGTCATCCAGAGCAGGCCGAAGTTAATGAGAGCGCTGAACAATCCGACGGCCGTCGAATAGCTCAGGCTGGCTTCGCGCAGGCCGCGTCTATAGACGTAAGACCCGATCACATCCGCCGTGTCGTAAGTGAGCGGATTATAGAGCAGGATAATTTTTTCGTAACCGGAAGCCATCAGACCGCCGACCGCGAAAATGAACAGGATAACGATGGTCGGCGTGATTTGCGGCAGCGTGACATGCCACATTTTGCGCAGTCGGCTCGCTCCGTCCATATCCGCCGCTTCATACAGCGACGTGTCGATCGAGCCCATCGCGGCAAGGTAGATGATACTTTCCCAACCGATGCTCTGCCAGATGCCCGAGAACACGTACAGCGGCCGGAACATCGAAGAGTAGCCGAGCAGGGAAGTATACTCTTTGCCCGTGATCCACTGAAGCGCCTGCGTAATGATGCCTTGGTCGGCAGTGAAAATATGGATCATGCCGGCCACGACGACGAGTGAAATAAAATGCGGCATGTAGGTGATCGTCTGCACGGTGCGTTTGAACATTTTGCTGCGGATTTCGTTCAGCAGCAGCGCCAGAATAATCGGGGCGGTGAAGCCGAACGCGATGCCCCACAGATTCAGCAGCAGCGTATTTTTGACGACCCGCCAAAAATACGGACCCTGGAAAAAGTCGATAAAATGCTTCATGCCGACCCAGGGACTTTCGGAAAATCCGAGCAGCGGCTTGTAGTCCTTGAATGCGATCAGCAGACCCCACATCGGCCCGTAGCAGAACACGATGAACCAGATCAGGACGGGAATGACAAGCAGATAGGGGAACCAATTTTTGCGCACGTCTTTTTTGATCAGCGCCGCGGTTCGGGGGCGTTCGGACACCGCCGAGCCGCGCGTCTTTTTGTTTTTTTGCAGCGTAAGCACCCGGTCGTTCACCTCCCTGTAAATTCATGCGAGGCCGTCCCCGCTTAACGTTGGTTGTAGCGGTCGAGCGCGGCCTGATGCAGGGCGACGAATTCTTCGAGACCCATCTTCTGCGCTTCCTGCAGGAACTTGTCGTACGCGTCTACCGGCAGCTCGCCCATGATGATCTTGGCGTAGTATTCGCTTCGCAGCGTCGCCAATTGGTTGCCGAGCTCGGCTTCGCGCGACGCTTCTTCCTGGGTAAACGTGATCGGAGGCATCGTCATGCTCGCGTCCATCTCTTCCGTCCACGTTTTGCGGATATCGCCGGAGTAGCTGCCTTCGGCCACGATCAGCGGGTTGGAATTATGCTCGTCGCGGATATTTGCCCAGTCGTGCACCCGGTATTTGTGCAGCGTCGTCGCAACCGGCTGTCCGTCCGGGTCTTTGTAAATGTAGCTTTCCGCCGGGAAGTACGGTTTGCCGTCTTTGTCGATCAGATGCACCTTGCCGTATTCGCCGTAGTTGAACACTTCCCAGCCTTTTTTGCTGTAGCCGAAGTCCAGAAACGCCATCGCCGCTTCGACGTTCTCCGCCTGCGTCGTAATCGCGGCGCTCGTACCGGCCCGCATAAAGTTTTTGTAGCTGACCTGAGGCTTATCGCCTTCGTTCAGCACCGGATTCGGCGCGCCGACGAAGTCGATATCGTTCTGCTGCTTCCAGTAGCTCCACATCGTATCCGGGGAGTCCATCATGATCGCGGTCTTGTCGGAGATCGCGGTCGCCATGCGCTGGTTGAAGTCCGCCGTCGCCCAGTCGCGGTTGAGCAGTCCTTCCTTGTTCCAATCCTGCATCGTCTTGAGATACTCTTTGGCTTTGGGCTGGGCCGGTCCCCATTGGACTTTGCCGTCCGCGTCCATGAACGTCCAGTCCCAGACTCCGTAAGCGCCGTTGATAATACCGGTGAAAATCTGTCCGTACGACGAGCCGTAGTTGAGCGGTTCGGTGTAGCCGACTTCTTTGGCTTTGGTGAGGAACGTGTGCCATTCGTCGATCGTGGTCGGTACTTCGAGACCCGTCTTCTCCAGCGCTTCCTTCTTGATCAGCGGACCGAACCACATCCACTCGGAATAAGGCGCGATGCCGTAGAAGCCGAGCAGTCTGCCGCTGTCGGTAACGGTCGTTTTGCGGCGCATTTCGTCGGAGTTGCGCCAGGCGTTGTAGTTCGGCGCATTTTTCTCGATCAGATCGGTGAGGTCGATAAAGGCGCCGTCGTTCAGACCCGCTTCGAGCCCGCCCGGATATCGGCCCGGATCGATAATGATGTCCGGCAGCTCGCCCGACGAGATCATCAGCGTGAACGCATCCGCTTCCTGTCCGACCGGCGGCGTGATGAAATTGACTTTGATGCCGGTGAGCTTCTGCACCTGCTTCTGCACAAGCTGAGTGTTCATGTCCGGGATTTCGGCGGGGGCCGCCATCCATACGTCCAGCGTCACGTCGCCTTCGACCGGATAAGCGGAATAGTCGTTCGGGATGGGCTGATCGAAAATGTCGCCGAGATATGTATCGTTGAGCGTGCCGTTCACTTCGTCGATTTGCTGCTGCGTCGGTTTTTCGTTGCCCCGGATATCGCTGCCGATATCGGTAAAAGCGACCTGTTCCTGCTTGACGGTCGTCTCGCTGTCCGTGGTCGAAGCTTCTTCGGTCTTTGCGCCGCTGCATGCCGTCGAGACGGCAAGCGTGGAGACGGCGGCCAACAGAGCCGCACGTTTGGCGAATGTACGCATATTCATCTTAATCCCCCCTGATCGGTAACTTTGATGTTCCCCTAAATGGTAGCGCTTACAAATAGTGGATTCAATAGACGGATTTTTGGTCTTAGCGACGTATTTTTTGATGTTTGGGTTTCTTTTTCGGCATGTGGCAGGTCGGGCAGACGAAACAGGTTCAGAAGTATTCGTCCGTTTAAGATTCGCTAAAGCTTCGGGGCTTAGGATAAAGGCAGTCGCAACGACGCTTGCCCGCGCACACCACGCACCCAAACCCAACCCGAAGGGAACGATCATAGATGAAAAAAACGACCAAGATCGAGAAAACGAAAAGATTCCAGGCGAAAAAACGGACCGGCCTCGTCCTTTTCCTCGGCGCCCTGCTGACCTTGTCGGCGTGCAGTTCGGCAGCGGACACGGCGGAGACGGCCGCGGCGACTACGACGGCGTCCGCGTCCGGCACACAGACGGCGAACTCGACCACAACCGCCGCGACCGCGACGACCGTCCCGGCTTCCGTTAACCCGAGCGGCCGGACGACAGCCGATCTCGTCACGCTGGACGACGAAGATTACGCCGCGGAAGCTTCGGCGGACGCGACGACGATCGCGCTCGGCGGAAGCGGCGCTTCGATCGACGGAAGCGGCGCCGAGGCGGCGGACGGATCGGTGACGATTACCGCGGCCGGCACGTACGTCCTGAGCGGGACGCTGGGCGACGGGCAGATCGTCGTGGATACGGCGGATGCCGATCCCGTGCACTTGATCCTGAACGGCGTCGATCTGACGGATCAAGACAGTGCTCCGATCTACGTCAAATCGGCCGGGAAAGTGATTCTGACGCTTGCCGCAGGCACGGTCAACACGGTGACAGACGGCCAGACGTATGCGTTGAACGCGGACGGGGAGCCGAGTGCGGCCATTTTCAGCAAAGCCGATCTGACGATTAACGGAACCGGCAGCCTGACCGTCACGGCCAACTACAAAGACGGCATCACGAGCAAAGACGATCTCAATATCGTCAGCGGCACGATCGACGTCAAAGCGGCGGACGACGGACTGGTCGGCAAAGACCGCGTGTATGTCGAAGACGGCACGATCGGTATCGACGCGGCCGGCGACGGCATCAAATCGACGAACGACGAAGACGCGGAAAAAGGATTCGTGGCGATCCGGGGCGGCACATTCGGGATTACGGCGGGCCAGGACGGCATCCAGGGCGAAACGGACGTCGTCGTGGACGGCGGCACGTTCAACCTCGTGACCGGCGGCGGCCACGAAAACGGGCCGGAGCACACCGAAGAAATGGGCGGCGGCTTCGGAGGAGGCGGCTTCGGCGGCGGCCAGCGTCCGGAAGGCGGCATGCGCGGTCCGGGCGGAACCGGCGATCCGGGAACCGGACAGGGACCGTCCGTGGACGGCAGCGGAGCCGCTTCGGGCACGGCGAATACCGGCGCTGCGGCGTCGGACGGCCCTCCGGCGCTGCCGGACGGCGCCCAGCCCGAAGACGGCGGAACGCCTCCCGCCCTGCCGGGCGGCGCTTCGGATACAGCGGCGGCCGAATCCGGCAGCGATTCTTCCGCGGCGTCCGGCACGTCGGCTGCGGCGGCCGAGACCGAGACCGAATCCGGCAGCATGAAAGGCATCAAAGCCGGGACGACGCTGATCGTGAACGGCGGTACGATCGTCGTCGACTCGGCGGACGACGCGCTGCACAGCAACGGCGACGTCGAAGTGACAGGCGGCGACCTGCAAATCTCGACCGGCGACGACGCGCTGCACGGCGAGACGAACCTGACGATCGCGGCCGGCAAGGTCGACGTCAAGACGAGCTACGAAGGGCTGGAAGCCGAACAGATCTCGATCGCCGGCGGCGAGATCAACGTCGTCGCGACCGACGACGGGGTCAATGCGTCGGAAGCTTCGGCGGCGGTCGAGGCGGGGACAGGGTCGGCGGCAGAGGCGGACGCGGCGGCAGGCACGCCGGAGACAGGGACGACAGGAGCCGAGACGAACGCGGCCGATTCGGCGACGGAACAGGCGACGACGACAGTTGCGAAAGCGGAGGTCGGAACGACGGCATCCGGTGCGGCGACGGGCAAAGCGACGACAGCGGTCGTCGCGGCTTCGGGGTCCGCGAATGAGGCGGCTGCGGACGCGAGCGCCGATTCGGCGACGGCTTCCGCGACCGATACGGCGGCGCGCGGCGGCTTCGGCGGCGGCATGGGAGGGATGGGCGCGGGCAGTGCCCAATTGACCATCAGCGGCGGCACGCTGACCGTCGACGCGGAAGGCGACGGCCTCGATGCCAACGGATCGATCGCGATGACGGGCGGCACGGTGACCGTGTACGGTCCGACGGGCGACGGCAACGGTGCGCTCGACTACGACGGCACGTTCGACATTAGCGGCGGCACGCTGATCACGGCCGGCAGCGCCGGCATGGCGCAGGCTCCGAGCGAACAATCGGCGCAGCTCTCCGTCGCGATGACGTTCACGGACACGCAGGAAGCCGGCACGCGGGTCGATCTCAAGAACGACGAAGGCGCCGTCGTGGCGACCGTCACGCCGACCAAAGCGTTCCGCACCGTCGTATTCAGCTCGGCTGATCTGCAGAACGGCGGCACGTATACGGTGGCGGCCGGTCAAGCCGACGTCGTGACCTTCACCGTCTCGGGCAGCGTGACAACGTGGGTAGACGAGTCCGGCATCACAACCGGGAACACCGGCGGAATGGGCGGAGGCAGACGGTAAACCGACTCATGGCAAAATGAACATTCACTCCGATCCGGAGGCCCGCCAGCCTCCGGATCGGTTTTTTTGTATGGAGATGACGCGGATCGGACAGCTTCGGGTCTGCGTTTGTGCCTATAGCTGTACCTGTACCTGTGCTTGGCGCAAACTTGGGGCATCCTATCGAACCTGTCGCGGGGCGCGCCGGATTAACGTCCTGAAGACACTTATTTTTGCGAAAATACTGCCAAAAGCGCAAATAACGGCACAGATCCATTTATTTTGCGGAAAAAAGGGGATTTCGGCTTCGAAGCGCGGAAATAGCTGCTTCTACGCCGTTATTCGGCTCGTCGCGGACCGGCGTAAGGGAGTAAGTGCCCTCTTGCCGTTATTTATACGAAAAAAGGACGACTGGACGGAACAATCGCGCGCCATTTGAATTCCGGCGGAAAGCGTGCTATATTTTACGAAAATAAGAACATGCGTTCTTTTTCGTCTGGAAAATCCCGCCAGGACGAACGTCCAGGGTCGAAAGTCCGATGCCGCATGCCCGAGTGAGATTTGCGCGGGAATCACGTATAATGCTAACCAACCAAAGATTAGCGAGGAGGCGCTTGATTTGCTACAATTGACTGCATCCCATATCGATTCGCTCGCCCCGAACGCTGCCGCGGCCAAGAACGGCCGCGGGCTCGTTCAGAAGAACAAGTTCGTCAAGCTCAACGTATCCGCGGAAGGCGACCTGCTGTTCGGCGAATGTTCCGGCAGCGGCAAGTCCAACTACGTCTGTTCCGTCGACTTCGTCACTCCCGACAATCCGGTGTCCCGCTGCAGCTGCCCGAGCCGGCAGTTTCCGTGCAAGCACGCGCTGGGCCTTATGTACGCTTACGCGGACGGCCTGAAGTTCGAGCAGGCGTCCGTGCCGGAAGACATTTCGTCGAAGAGAGACAAGGCCGGCAAGCGCGAAGAGAACAAGGCCAAGCGCGACAGCGGCGAACTTCCGCCCGCCAAGCCGAAGAAAGTGAACAAGGCCGCGCTCAAGAAGAAGATCGGGCAGCAGCTTGAAGCGCTGGACGAACTGGAGAAATTGTCGCTGTCGCTCGTGCGCGGCGGGCTGGGCACGGCGAACGCGAAGACGGTCAAAGACCTGAACGACCATGCCAAGCGGCTCGGCAGCAGTTATTTGACCGGAGCGGAGAACGAGCTTCGCCGCCTGGCCCTGCTGCTGGAGCAGGAAGATCGCGAGAGCGGGTATACATACGCGGCCGAGCAGCTGACGCTGCTGAACGCTTTTATCAAGAAAGGCCGCTCCTACCTGCAGGCGAAGCAGGAAGATCCGGAACTGTCGCCGGATGCGGAATCGACGATCGAGGAATGGCTGGGCCATGCCTGGCAGCTGTCCGAGCTGAAGGAAGCGGGACGGGTCAGCGAGAACGTCCAACTGCTGCAGCTCGCGTTCTACAGCTACCGGGACGAAGCGCGCAAAGAATTCGTCGATACCGGCTTCTGGCTGGAACTCGGCGAGAGCCGGATTCACCGCACGGTGCAGTACCGCCCGTTCAAAGCGGTCAAGTTCATGAAGGAAGAAGACAGCTTTTTCAGCGTCGCGCAGATCAATGAGCTGTACCGGTATCCGGGCGGCCTGAACGCCCGCGTGCGCTTCGAGGGCATGCTGCCGCGGCAGACGTCTTCCGCCGATTTCGAATCGATTCGATCCGCCGCTTCGACTTCGATCGCGGACGCGGTGAAGGCCGTCAAGAACCAGCTCAAGGACCCGCTGGCCGACCGCGCGCCGGTCGTTCTGCTGCAAGCGGCCCGGATCGCGCAGACCGAGAGCGGGGCTTTCGCGCTGGTCGACGAATCCGGCGGCACGCTGGAACTCGGCGACATTTACCGGCTTCCGCAGCCGACCACGCCCCTGCTGTCGCTCGTCGATCCCGCGCTGCTGGAAGACACCGACGTGCTGGCGATGTTCGAGCACCGGATGGACACGGGAAGACTCGTCGCCCAGCCGCTCACGCTGATCAAGGGCGAGCGGATCACGCGGCTGTTGTATTGAGCGGAACGCCGTCGAAGACAGAGCCCGGATTCCGGGACGAATCGAACAGAATCGGGAGGAGAAGCCAATGAGTACGACTTTGTTGCAGGAACTCCAGGGCGAACTGCGCCGCCTGTATATCGCGGGCAGCGACCTGGCGGCGGACGATTTCCGCCTGAAACGGATCGAACCGAAGCTTGCGCAGCTCGGAGAGCGGGCGCCGGTGTTCAAGAAGCTGGCCGAAGGCATCGCGGAATTGACGGGACCGTCCGAAGCGGAAGCGCGCGCTTCCAGGCTGCAGGACGTGTCGCTGCTGCTGAATTCGGTGCTGTCGACGCAGGGCGCGACGGCACCGGGCGGCGACATGTCGGCCGAGAAGCCGGCGGACAGCGGCCTGACCGATTTGACGACGTCCCGCTCGTACCGCCAGCTGGCGGAAGTGCAGAACGCGCTGTCCACTTCGGGCGGAGGACGCTACGAGATCGTAACGACGGCCCATCGGGACGGCTTGTTCCGCGATCTGCGCCTGTTCCCGTTCGCGATGAAGGCGCTGAACGATCCGTACGCGGAACTGGCCGATTACGCCGTCCGATATATCCTGCCTTCCTACGGAAGGGTCATCGTGCCGTACCTGCTGGCGGACCTGAACCTTCAGGGCGGACGCGAAGAAGAACGCCGCCTTGAAGTCGTGCGGACGCTTGGCGTCGATGCCGGCGACAAGCGTTCGCTTGCGCGGCTCGTGCAGGCGGCGGAAGAAGGCTCGGACAAAGTCCGCGCGGCGGCAATATCCTGCCTCGGCACGCATCCGGACTTCGAAAACCGCCTGATCGAATGGTCGCTCGACAAGAAGAAGCCGGTGCGCGAAGGCGCGCTTGCCGCGCTTGCCGTACGCAATTCGGCGGACGCCCGCGAACGGCTGTACGACGCGTTCGTCGGCAAGGACGCGATTCCGGCCGCGCAGGCGATCGGGGCCGCTCCGGCGGAAGAGATGCTTGCGCGCATCATCCCGCTGTACGCGGAGCGGCTGCGCGAAGAGTATGCGGGCGAAGAAGACCGCAAAAGCAAAGACAAGCTGTGGAGCGCGCTGGAACCGTTCACGATCGCGTTTCGGAATGCGGAGCACCCGCAACTGGAACGGCTGTACCTGGATTTCTGCGGACATCCGAACGCTTATCCGGCGCTCGGCCGGCTGGATTACGCGGAACGGTTCCGCGTCCTGAGCCAGGCGGCCCGCTATCTGGAAAATACGGACACCGAAGAAGCGCTCGAAGTGCTGTACGCGCTCGAAGAGCAGAGTCCCGATTTTCTGCCGTATGCATTCCATGCGACGAAGCGCCGCCGTTCGCCGGCCGAACTGTACGACCGTTACGCCGGTTCGGGCCGGGGCAGGCTGCGCGAAGCCGTATCCAAAAAAGCGCAGGCGATCCAGAAGAAGCTGATCGAGACGCTGCACGGAGAGATCCACGTGTACGACAATTACGTCCGGCGGCGTCTGCCGCAGGACGTCATCGAGACGCAGTGGGACCCGCGTTGGCTCGATTGGACGATCGACCGGGGCGATCTGGAACTGGTATCGGGCTTTGCCGCTCCCGGCAATCCGAGACTGCTGCCGTTTTTGAGAAAACAGGTCGAGAAAAACGCCAGCCCTTATTACGAGAATTACATTTTCAGCGCGCTCGACGCGGGCGATTACGACGAAGATACGAAGTACGGACTGCTCATGAGCTGGATGGAAAATAAGGACTGGAAAAAAATCTACAGCATCTATCCGGACGAGATCGAGCGTTTGACGGGCATCCCGGACCGGTTTGCCGCGGACGCCGCCGACCGTCTGGAGCCGCTGATCGCGAACGCGAGGTTCGAGAGCCTCAAGGAAACGATGCAGGAAGTCGTCCATTCGCTTCGCCGGCGGGCCGCCGGCGCGGAGTAAAGGCGGCGAAGCCGCGATCGGATCACCGCACGGATCACCGCAATCCCATCTTGCAGTCGAGAGGAGAATGAACAAATGGCAGCAGCGAAGAAGCAAGAGCAGGAGGCTATGCGCCTACCGGCGGAAGTGTTGTACCAGGAAGAGATCGAGGCGCTGCAAAAAGCGGACAAAGGGGCGGTCCCGCCGGGTTGGCAGATGTCGCCGCGTTCCGTGTTGACGTTTCTGACCGGCGGCACGGCCGGAAAGCTGGACATCACGCCCAAATACATAGGCAACCGGCGTCTGGTCGAGATGGCGATCGCCACGCTCGTTACGGACCGTGCGCTGATGCTGATCGGCGAGCCGGGCACCGCCAAGTCCTGGCTGTCCGAGAACCTGACCGCCGCCGTCAGCGGCAACTCGGGCCTTGTCGTGCAGGGAACGGCCGGCACGAGCGAAGAACATGTCCGCTATTCGTGGAATTACGCGATGCTGCTGGCCAACGGCCCGACGCCGGAAGCGCTCGTGCGGAGCCCGATCATGCGCGCGATGGAAGGCGGCAGCGTCGCCCGGTTCGAAGAGATTTCGCGCTGCGCGTCGGAAGTGCAGGACGCGTTGATCTCGATTTTGTCCGAGAAGACCGTCTCGGTACCCGAACTCGGCAGCGAGACGAGCGCCCGCAAAGGCTTCTCGATTATCGCCACGGCGAACACGCGCGACCGCGGCGTGAACGAAATGTCCGCCGCCCTCAAGCGGCGCTTCAACATTATCGTTCTGCCCGCGCCGTCGGATCTGGAGACGGAACTGTCGATCGTCAAGAAGCGGGTCGGCGAGATTGCCGCTTCCTACCAGCTGCACGCTTCGCCTCCGGCCGACGAGGCGCTGCTCAAGGTCGTGACGATCTTCCGCGAGCTGCGCAGCGGCATGACGCTCGACCGCAAGGAGAAGCTCAAATCGCCCGGCGGCGTCATCTCGACGGCCGAAGCGATTTCGCTGCTGACGAACAGCATGGCGCTTGCGGCAAGTTTCGGCAGCGGCGAGATGACCGACGAGGATCTGGCGGCCGGCCTGCAGGGCGCGATCGTCAAGGACGATGACAAGGACAAGCTCGTCTGGAAAGAATACCTGGACAACGTCATGAAGAAACGGGGATCGGAGTGGCGCGGACTGTATCAAGCGTGCAGGGAGATGAACGAGTGAAGACGGCGGCCGACGTCACCGTCTCCGTATTCGGCGTCCGGCACCTGTCCCCCGGCGGTGCCCGCCATCTGCTGCAATATCTGGACGCGGTCCGGCCGACGGCGGTGCTGATCGAAGGCCCGTCCGATGCGACTCCCCTGATCCGCGATCTCGTCGATCCGTCGACCGTTCCGCCGGTCGCCATTCTGGCTTTTACCGACGAGATGCCTGTGCGCACGGCGCTGTGGCCGTTCGCCGTCTATTCGCCGGAGCTTCAGGCGATGCGCTGGGCCGCGAAGAACGGCGCCCTGTGCGAACTGATCGACCTGCCGGCCGGGTCGGCGCTGGCGCTGCAGGATCTGCGGCGCGGCGGCGAAGATCTGCCCGGTCGGCCGCAGGGCGAAGAAGAGCCGGAAGCCGCGGTGGCGGGGCGTTCGGTGTACGAACGCATCGCCGACCTGGCGGACGAGCACGACTACGAGACGTACTGGGAACGTCATTACGAGCACAACGCGAATCCGGATGCCTACCGGGATTCGATCCTGGCCTTTTCGGCCGAGATGCGATCGCTCGGCGAAGACCGCGAGCAGTCCGAGCAGCCGCAGGAACACGCGTATAATCACGTCCGCGAAGCGTATATGCGGCGGCAGATTCTGAACGTCGTTGAAGCGGGGCACGATCCCGCCAAAGTCGTAGTCGTCTGCGGCGCCTACCATGCGGCGGCGCTGGAGCATCCGGCCGGCGGCGCCATGAGCGACGCGGAACTTGCGGCGATGCCGCTGCGCGGTTCGAAGCTGACGCTGATGCCGTATTCGTATTACCGGCTCTCCAGCCTGTCGGGCTACGGCGCGGGGAACCGCGCTCCGCATTACTACCAGCTGATGTGGGACGCGATGGAGGCCGGGCGGCCGGACGAGCTGCCGCGCGTCTATCTGTCAACGGCGGCGCGCAGCCTGCGCGAGGCCGGCACGCACCGTTCGACGGCGGAAGTCATCGAAGCGGTGCGGCTGGCCGAAGGGCTGGCTTCGCTGCACGGCGGCAGCGCGCCGACGCTGCTGGAACTGCGCGACGCGGCGCAGACGCTGCTCGGCCGCGGCGAGCTGTCGGTCGTGGCCGAAGCGCTGGCCCGGGTCGAGATCGGCACCCGGATCGGCAGCCTGGCCGAAGGCGTCAGCCAGACGCCGCTGCAGGACGACCTGAACCGCGAGTTGAAGCGGCTCAAGTTGACCAAATACAAGACCGCGGTCGCGGCCGATCTGTCGCTCGATCTGCGCGAGAACCGGCGCGTCTCGTCTCCCGAAGCCGCTTTTCTCGACCTGAACCGCTCCTTCCTGTTCCATCGCCTGGAATTGCTGGACATTCCGTTCGTCCGCGCAAAATCCGCGGGCGCGGATCGGGCGATCTGGGCCGAAGACTGGATTATCCAGTGGACGCCGGAAGCCGAGATCCGGGTCGTCGAATCGACCCTGCTCGGCGAGACGATCGAGATCGCCTGCGCGTATCGGCTGCGCGAACGGCTGGAAGCCTGCACTTCCATTTCGGAAGCTTCGAAGCTGATCGAAGCCGCCGTCCGCTGCGGCATGACCGCGCAGATGGAAGACGGGCGCCGCGTGCTGCAAGCGCTGGCGGCGGATAGCCGCGACGTGGCCCAGATCGCGGCGGCGGCTTCGCGGCTGTCCGGCATTATCGCCTACGGCGATATTCGCCGCGCGGACACGGCGCCGCTCGTGCCGCTGCTGACGCAGCTGTTCTATCGCGGCTGCCTCTATCTGACCGACGCCGCCAACTGCAGCGACGAAGCGGCTTACGGCATCGTGTCCGCGATGGGCAGCCTGAACCAGATTGCGCAGGAACACGACGACGTCGTCGACGTGCCGCTCTGGACGGCGGAGCTGTCCGGGCTGTCGGAGCGCGACGACCGCAATCCGAAGCTGTCCGGCTTCTCCTGCGCGCTGCTGCTGGAACGCGGGGAGATGGACGCGGAGAAGTGCGCCGCCGAAGTGTCGCGGCGGCTGTCGCCGGGCATTCCGTCCGAGCTTGGCGCGGGCTGGTTCGAAGGACTGTCCATGCGCAACCGCTATGCGCTGCTGTCGCGCATGAGCCTGTGGCAACAGTTGAACGATTATATCCATTCGCTCGACGACGAAGAATTCAAGCGCGCGCTCGTGTTCCTGCGCCGGGCGTTCAGTTCGTTCTCGGCGCACGAGAAGACGATGATCGCCGAGACGCTGGGCGAGCTGTGGGGCGTGAACGCGGAGCAGGCCGCGGAAATTCTGACCGGGGATCTGAAGGAGGAAGAGGACAAGATGCTGGATGAATTGAACGATTTCGACTTTGGGGACTTTTAGTATGGGGAACATGGCGGATAAGGAAAACGGCAGCGGGCGGAACGAGCCGGACTTGGCGGCGCAGCAGAAGCAGCACGCGGTGTCCCGCTGGCGGTTGATTCTGGGCGAAGCGGCCCAGAAGCAGCTGGAAGGCATGAACGGACCCGGCGGCCTGCATTTGACGGAGGAAGAAGCGATCATGGACGCGGCGTTGGCGGCGATCTACGACGACACGACGGACGGAGCGCCGTCGGCCGGCGGTTCGGGCGGACGCGCGGCGGGCGGCGGACGAGGTTCCGTCAATCTGTCGCGCTGGCTCGGCGACGTGCGCAGCCTGTTCTCGGAAGACGTCGTCTCGATCATCCAGAACGACGCGATCGAGCGGCGCGGCTGGAAGCAGCTGCTGTTCGAGCCGGAGCTGCTCGCCTCGGTCAAGCCGGATATCCAGATGGTCGGAACGCTGATGGCGCTCAAAGGCAAAATTCCCGAGAAAACCAAAGAAACGGCCCGCATGCTCGTCAAAGCGGTCGTGGACGACCTCATGTCCCGCATGAAGGAAGACATGCAGCGGGCCGTGACCGGCGCGCTGAACAAGCGCCAGCATACGCCGCTGCCTTCGCTCAGCGGACTGGACTGGAAGCGGACGATCCAGCGCAACCTGAAGCATTACGATACCGAGCGGAAGATTCTGATTCCCGAACGGTTCTACTACTTCGACCGGGCTCGGCGCAGCAAGGAATGGACCGTCATTCTCGACATCGACCAGAGCGGTTCCATGGCCGAATCGGTCATCTGGGCTTCGGTGACAGGCGCGGTCTTCGCCAGCATGCCGGCGCTGGATACGCGCGTCGTCGTGTTCGATACGGAAGTCGTCGACCTGACCGAGCAGTGCGCCGACGATCCCGTCGACATGCTGTTCGGCATTCAGCTCGGCGGCGGAACCGACATCAACAAGTCGGTCGCCTACTGCGAGAACTTCATCGAAGATCCGAAGAAGACGCTGTTCATCATGGTGACCGACCTGTACGAAGGCGGCAACCAGTCGGCGCTCGTGCGCCGGATGCGCGAGATGCGCGAATCGGGCGTACGGACGCTCTGTTTGCTGGCGCTCTCCGACAGCGGCCGCCCGTTCTATGACGAGCGGCTGGCCCGGCAGCTGGCGAGAGACGGCACGCCGTGCTTTGCCTGCACGCCGGCCATGCTGCCCGAACTCGTGGCGGGTGCGCTGCAGGGACAGGACATGAGCGCGCTGGCCAAAAAGCTGACGCCGGAAAAAGGCTGAGGAGGCGTTAAGATGGCCAAGTTGCCCGAACTGATCATCCGGCGCCCGGTTCCCGGCGATATCGCTTCGGCCGGCCAGGTGTTCGAATCGGCGATCGCGGACGCTTTTGCACGCGAAGGATTGAATGACGTACCCGAAGAAATCGAAGACGAAATTTCGCATAAAAAAAGACTGTTGTCGGAAGCGTTGGGTCAAGAGGCTGCGGACCCAGCGGCACCGGAACGACAGGCGGCGGAACCCGCGCCGGCGGACCAAGCGCCGCCGAAACGGCGGTCGGAGTCCGCGAGCCCCGGCGGCATCAGCCGGGATTCCGGCGCCTTGCCGCCGGCCGAACTGCCGGGCGCTCCGGGCAGCCTCTCTCCGCCCTTCTTCCTCGTCGCCGAACACGGCGGCGAGGTCGTCGGCACGATTTCGTTCGGTCCCTGCGGCGAGAACATTCGCGAATGTGCCGAAGGGCGGCTGAACGAAGTAGGAGAGCTCGGCAGCCTGTATGTCCGGCCGGACCTGCAGGATCGCGGCATCGGTTCGGCGCTGATCGCAGCGATGACGGAGGAACTGCGCCGCCGCGGCATTCGCCGATTCTGCCTCGACAGCGGATACGCCCGGGCGCAGGCACGCTGGACGCGCAAGTTCGGCCCGCCGCATATCGTCGCCGCGGATTATTGGGGGCCGGGGATGCCGCATAAGCTCTGGCTGTGCACGGTGACGCCCGCCGCCGATTACGACAAGTCGAGAGCAGCCCTGCTCAAGGAAGCGGAGGCGTATATCGGGAAGTATCGCCAGTATGCTTTTTTCCGCGAACCGGATACGCCGCAGGAACTGGAATCGCTCAAAATCATGCAGCCGCGCTACCTGTCCACGTATGAACCTTTGCGGGAATTTCCGCGGCTGGAACGGCTGGAATTCGGCACGACCGATTCGAAGATGACGATCCCTGACCTGTCGGGAATCGAAGCGGCGGCCGGGCTGAAGCAGCTTGCTTTTGTCTCGAAAACGACGGTGAAGCGCGGGATCGAAGCGATCGCCGGGCTGCGCCGGCTGGACACGCTGCATCTGGCGGAGCTGGCGCAGGCCATTCCGCCGAATCTGCTGTCTTCGCTGCACGGATTGCGGAAGCTCAGCTTGTCGCGCTTGAATTACGAGAGCCCGACGGCACTGCCGCCGGCGCTTGAGAAATTGCAGCTGCAATTTAACGAATTGCAGCGGATTCCCGACTATGACCGGGCGCCGACGGTGCGCGAATTGTCGCTCGGAGCGATCACCTGCGGCCTTGAAGACCTCGATTCGCTGTCGGTCTTCCCGAATGTCGAACAGGTGCGGCTGATATCGCCCAAGTCGCTGAACGATCTTTCGCAGGCCGCCCGCCTTCTCCGGCTGCGGGTGCTCGACGCCAATTTCTGCATGGCTGCGGATCTTGGCGGGTTCCATGCGCATCCGGCTATCGAGGAGCTGAGGCTGCGGGGTTCGGGAGTCGTCAGTTTGCGGGAGATGGGCATCTGCCCGGCGCTGCATACGCTCTACGTGGAGAAGTCGAAGCTGGCGTCGATCGAAGGCATTCGCGAGCAGTTTCCGAAGCTTGAACATTTGTGGATCTGGGGCACGAAGGTCAAAGACCTGCGTCCGCTCGCCGGCATGAGCCGGTTGAACAACCTCGACGTCACGATGCTCAAGCCCAGGACGTGGGACTTTCTGCCGACGCTGATCGGGCTGGAACGGCTTGATCTGTCCAAAACGTCTTTTGCCGATCCGGGGCTGCTGCTTGAACTTCCGGCGCTCAAATGGGTGCGGTTGTCCGGCAGCCAGGCGCAGTCGGGCACGCAGGAATGGCTGGAGCTGGAGCGGCTGATGCAGGCGCGCGGCGGAGAGTTGGTACACCGCTGACTGCCTGCATCCTGCGCGGCGAGTGCCTGTCCGAACGGCCACTCCGGAAGGGCGGCCAGAGCGGAGACAGGGAACCGTCGAACGCTGACCGGGAGGTCCGGTACTCAAGGGCATATCGCCGAAAAACAAAAAAAGGCGACCCTGACGGGCGCCTTTTTGCATCTTTTTGCATATCGAATACGTTCGCCGACTTGCGTCTGTCCGTGGTAGGCGGATAGAATCAAGCGATCTCCGCGTCTTCCGGCACGATGACCTGAACATGCGAAGGCAGGATGTGCATCTCGATCGGCAGCGCCGGTCCGGGTTCGCCGTCGACGTTCGTCTTGACCGGCTCCGTGGAGGAGACGCTGACGCGTTTGGTCGTGAAGTATTCCACGTCCTTATGCGCTTTGAGATTGCCGAGCAGCAGCGAGACGCCCGCTGTCAGCGTGTTGAAGATGTTCAGATCGTGCAGAATGAAGCAGTGCAGCAGTCCGTCGTCGACGGAAGCGTCCGGCGCCAGATTCTCGAAGCCGCCGACCGAGTTGGTCAGCGCGGCGATGAAGATCGGCGCGTCGCCTTCCCACGTTCCGCCGTCGTGCGTGATCCGCAGCGGCGAGACCGAATTGCCGAGCAGCTCTTTGGCGCCCTGCTTGAAGTAAGCGAACGCGCCGAGCTTCGACTTCTCTTCGGACGTGACGGACGACAGCGCGTCGGCAAGCGATCCGGCCGCGACCACGTTCGCGAACAGCTGGTCGTTGATCCGGGCCATATCGACCTGGCGCAGCCGCGTCGAGCTTAACGTACGGATAGCCTGGTCGGGATCGAGCGGAATATGGAGCGCCCGGGCAAAATCGTTCACGGTGCCGAGCGGAATGACGCCGAGCTTCGGACGATGCGGCTGATCGAGCAGCCCGTTGATCGTCTCGTGCAGCGTGCCGTCCCCGCCGACGGAGACGACGAGGTCGAACTTGTCCTGGCAGGCGGATACGCAGAATTTGGTAGCATCCAGCTCCTGCGTCGTTTCTTTGATGACGACGTCATAGCCGATTTCTTCGCGCAGCGCGTCTTCGACTTTGCGTACGTATTCAAGCGCCTTCTCTTTGCCTGAAGACGGATTCATTATAATCATGGCCTGCTTCACGAAGCAGCTCCCCCGTTCTGATATGGAATAGGCTTGCACTTTTTCTTTACCCAGAAAACGGGCGATCGTCTCCATTTTTGGAGACGCGGAAGCGCGATATTTCGGCAAGACGCCAGGTATGGCTGTCCAAGGCTTCGCCAAGACGTCGAAGAGAACGGACAAAAGATCGGTTATAATGAACGGAGTTCATAAAATGCCCGGGTATCACCCTGCCCAAGGGCCGAAGGAGAGAGCGGTAATGAGCGAGCAGAAAAGGCCCGCGGACGATCTGAAGCTGCGCATCGAGCGCCATATCGAAGCGATCGGCGCATTTACGTCCACGCCGGGCCGCGGCACGACGCGCCTGACTTACAGCGAGCAGGACCGGCAGGCGCGGACGTATATCAAGCAGGTGATGGCCGAATACGGGCTTCAGGTGCGGGAAGACGGGTTCGGCAATATTTTCGGCAAACAAGAAGGAACGATCGAAGGCGCGCCGAGCGTGCTGATCGGATCGCATTTCGATTCGGTGCCCAATGGGGGTTCGTACGACGGTCCGGCGGGCGTGATCGCGGGGCTCGAAGTCGCGCGGCTGTTCCGGGAAAACGGGCTGACGCCCAAATATCCGCTTGAAGCGATCGCGATGATCGAAGAGGAAGGCGGCCGGTTCATCGGAGGGCTGCTCGGTTCGCGCGCCATGCTCGGCGCCATCTCGCGCGAGGAGTTCGCCAATACGAAAGACAAGGACGGCATCACGACGATCGAAGCGATGCAGGCAATCGGACTGGACCCGGAGCTGCCGGGCAAGCGGGACGCGCAGAGCCTCAAAGCGTTCCTTGAGCTGCATATCGAGCAGGGGCCGATCCTGGAAGAAGAAGGTCTTCCGATCGGCATCGTCGAAGCGATCGTCGGCCTGACGCAGATTCAGGTCACGGTGCGCGGCAGTGCCGGCCATGCCGGTACGATGCCGATGGAACGCCGCGCCGACGCGCTGGTCGCCGCTGCGAAGATCGTGGCCCGGCTGCCGGAACTCGCGCTGGAGCAGGGCGGCGGGACAGTCGCGACGATCGGTCGGCTGAACGTTTTTCCAAACGGGGCGAACGTTATTCCCAATCGGGTCGTGTTCACGGCCGACCTGCGCGCGGGACGCGAAGAAGACGTGCTGGGCATGCTTGAAAAAGCGGAAGCGCTGGCGCGTTCGGTGGCGGGCGGCGGGATCGAGGTCGATATCGAGCGCCAGCTGTATATCCAGCCCAAGCGCATGAGCGGCAAAGTGCGGGAGCTGCTGGAAAAAGGCAGTGAATCGCTCGGCATCCCTTATCGCGCGCTCAACAGCGGGGCGGGACATGACGCGATGATCTTTTCCGATTACACCGACGTGGGCATGCTGTTCGTGCCGAGCCGCGGCGGACTCAGCCACTGCCCGGAAGAATGGTCGGATGCGGCGGATATCGCGCGTGCGGTCGAAATCTTGTATGAGGCGGCCAAAGCGCTGACGGAAGCCGATTAGAAGAAAGCTTGGGCCGTCCTTCGCCCCGAAGCCGATCCGGGTGTCGCCGAATGTTCGGTTTTGCGGGTTGTGGAGAAGCGGCCGCCTGTGGCACCATGAAGAGAAGAGAACGAACGCGAGAGAAAAGAGGAATAAAACCGATGAATGAACTGCCCAACTGCCCGGCCTGCAATTCCGCATACACGTACGAGGACGGCAATCTGCTCGTCTGTCCGGAATGCGCGCACGAATGGACGCCGGGAGCGGAAGCGCCGAGCGGCGCGGAAGCGGAGAAGAAAGTGCGCGACGCCAACGGCAACGAACTGCGCGACGGCGATTCCGTCACCGTGATCAAAGACCTCAAGGTCAAAGGAAGTTCGTCCACCCTCAAGATCGGCACCAAAGTCAAAAATATCCGGCTGGTCGACGGCGATCACGATATCGACTGCAAGATCGACGGCTTCGGCGCGATGAAGCTGAAGTCGGAGTTCGTGCGCAAAGCCTAAAAAAGCATTCGGAGGACTGACAACGATGACACAGAAATTCGACGATCCGCTGCCTGAACCGGGGGCTTACCGCGCACGCTTCAGAGGCGACTGCGAGAACTGCTTCGGCTTGTGCTGCGCGGCGCTGCCTTTTGCGGCCTCGGTCGATTTTGCGATCGACAAAGCGGCCGGCGAGCCCTGCCGCAACCTGCGCGACGATTTTCGCTGCGGCATTCATACGAAGCTGCGCGGCAGCGGATTTCGCGGCTGCACCGTCTACGACTGCTTCGGCGCGGGCCAGAAAGTGTCGCAGCAGACGTTCGGCGGCGTGAATTGGCGCGAGCGGCCGGAGACGGCGCGCGCCATGTTCGAAGTGCTGCCGATCGTCTGGCAGCTGCACGAGCTGATGCTGTACCTGACCGAGCTGCTCGGCCGCTCCGCGGCCTCGAAGCTCCATCCGCAGCTGGGCGAGGCGCTCGCGGAGATCGAGCGCCTCACGCAGCTTGAACCCGACGCTCTCCTGAAGCTGAGCGTCTCCGCGCAGCGCGCGGAAGTGAACGGGCTGCTGCTCGAAGGCAGCGAGCTCGTTCGGGCCGAAGCGCTGCGCCGCAAGGCTGCGCGCGGCGAAGAGCCGGCGCGCGGGCGGCAGCACCCGCGCGGGGGCAAGGCCGGCCGCCGGGGCCGCAGGCCGGCTATCGGCCGCGGCGCGGACCTCGTGGGCGCCGATCTGCGCGGCGAGGACCTGCGCGCCGCGAATCTGCGAGGCGCCTACCTGATCGCCGCGAACCTCAGCGGCGCGGACCTGCGCGAAGCGGACCTGATCGGCGCGGATTTCCGCGACGCCGATCTGCGGGGCGCCGACCTGACCGGCGCCCTGTTCCTGACGCAGGTCCAGTTGAACGCGGCCCGGGGGGACGCGTCGACGACCCTGCCGCCGGGCCTTGAGCGCCCGGACCACTGGACGGCGGCGGGCTGAACGCCTGCCGCTTGCCGCGAATCGACGAGAGAAGGAGGCAGGCCCGATGAACGGAATGAAGTTAACGCCGGCCCACGCTTCGGACGTGGAGCGGTTGGCCGAACTGCGCGCGGAAGCGCTGCATGAATCGTTGACGCGGCTGGGCCGCTATGACGAGCAGGGCGTACGCGAGAGATTCCGCCGTTCGTTCGTGCCGGAGCATACGAAGATCGTGGAACAAGGCGGCGAATTTGCCGGCTGCGTGGCTCTGCGGCCGGAGCCGGAGGGCTACTGGCTGGAGCATTTCTATCTGCGGGGCGGCAGCCGCGGCAGCGGTCTCGGCACGCGGGTGCTGCATGCCGTTCTGGGCGAAGAGCGGGATCGGCGCCTGCCGGTGCGGCTTAACGTGCTGCAGGGCAGCGCGGCCCGCCGCCTGTACGAACGTTTCGGCTTCGAGACCGAAAGCGAAGACGAGATCGACGTCTACCTGATCTTGCATCCCCGAGCGGAGGTGGAAGCATGAAGCTGAATCGGCTCGGCCGCAGCGGTCTGTACGTCTCGGAACTCGGGCTCGGCACCAACGCGTTCGGCAAGCGCGCCGACGAAGAGACGTCGATCCGCGTCATCCATGCGGCGCTGGACGGCGGGATCAACTTTCTCGATACGGCCAATATTTATGCCGGCACGGAATCGGAACGCATCATCGGCAGGGCGCTTGAAGGACGCCGCGACCAGGTCGTGCTCACGACCAAAGCCGGCCTGCCGCGCGGCGAAGGCCCGAACGAGCGCGGTTCGTCGCGCCGCCATCTGCAAAGGGAACTGGAAGACAGCCTCCGGCGCCTGCGCACCGATCATATCGACTTGTACCAGATCCATACGTTCGACCCGGATACGCCGCTCGAAGAGACGCTGCGCGCGCTGGACGACTTCGTCTCCTCCGGCAAAGTGCGCTACGTCGGCGCTTCGAATTATGCCGCGTGGGAATTCATGAAGGCGCTCGGCATCAGCGAGCGGGAAGGCTTCGTCCGCTACATATCGAGCCAGACGAGCTATTCGCTGGCGGACCGTACGCCGGAGCGCGAACTGATCCCGATGTGTCTCGATCAGGGCGTGGGCGTCATTCCGTATTTCCCGCTTGCGGGCGGCATTCTGAGCGGCAAATACGGCGAAGGTACGCCGGCTCCGGCCGGTTCCCGTGCCGAGACCGATCCCAATTTCCGGCGCTTTCTGCACGAACGGTATGTGCGGTTGGGGCGCGACGTGTCCGCGCTTGCGGCGGAAGCGTCGACTACGCCGAGCACGCTGTCGCTATCGTGGCTGCTGCGCCGCCCGGCCGTCTCGACCGTGATCGTCGGCGCGACGCGTCCGCAGCAGGTGGAAGACAATCTGGAGAGCGTCCGGCTGCAGCCGGACGCGGAGCTGCTGGCGAAGCTCGACGAGATCAGCGAGCCGTTCCGCTCCGGCGAACCGTTCGCGGTCTACCGCCTGAACTGACCGGTATCCCCGGCATGACCGAATTCAGGATCGAGAACGGAGCGTGATTCCATGCACGGCCATACGTTTCTGCTTGCGCCGGATTCTTTTAAGGGAAGCATGACAGCCAAAGAAGTCTGCCTCGCGATGGAGACGGGGCTGCGCCGGGTCTACCCGGACGCCCGCTATATCCACCTTCCGATGGCGGACGGCGGCGAAGGCACGGTGCAGTCGCTGGTCGACGCGTCGGGCGGCACGCTGCACGAGCGGGAAGTGACGGGTCCGCTCGGTGCGCCGGTGACGGCAAGCTTTGGCCTGCTCGGCGACGGGCAGACGGCGGCGATCGAGATGGCGTCGGCAAGCGGGATTCATTTTGTCGACGAGCATACGAAAAATCCGCTCATCGCGACCAGTTACGGCACGGGCGAACTGATCCGCGCCTGTCTGGACTTCGGCGTGCGGAAGATTCTGATCGGCCTCGGCGGCAGCGCCACCAACGACGGGGGAGCGGGCATGGCCGAAGCGCTCGGCGTGAAATTTCGGGATGCGAACGGGCAGGAGCTTCGCCGCGGCGGCGGCGGTCTGGCCGAGCTGCGGTCGATCGATACGTCGGGACTCGATCCCCGGCTCGGGCAGGTCGAAATCGTCGTCGCCTGCGACGTGACTAATCCGCTGTGCGGCGCGCAGGGCGCTTCGCATGTGTTCGGCCCGCAAAAAGGCGCCACGCCGGGTATGGTCAAGACGCTCGACGCCAATCTGTCCCGTTACGCCGACGTGATCGCGCAGCAGCTTGGCCGCGACGTCCGCGACGTGCCGGGAGCGGGCGCGGCCGGCGGCCTCGGCGCGGGACTGCTCGCGTTCACCCGGTCCGAGCTGCGCCGCGGCGTCGACATCGTGCTCGATTATAACCGGTTCGAGCGCCAAGCGGCTGAAGCCGATCTCGTGTTCACCGGCGAAGGCGGGATCGATGTCCAGACCCGATTCGGCAAAACGCCGTACGGCGTCGCCCGGGCTTCCCGCCGGGCCGGCAAAAAAGTGATCGCGATCGCCGGCTTCGTCGGCGACGGGATCGAGAGCCTGTACGACGAAGGGATCGACGCGGTGTTCGGCATCGTGCCGGGCGCCGCGCGGCTGCCCGACCTGCTGGCCGCCGGCCCGGAGAACGTGGCCCGGACGTGCGAGAACATCGCGCGGGTGCTGAAGCTCTCCGGTTGGAACAGTCGGCAGGAGCCGCCGATTTAACGCAAAAGCCGAAGCCGGCCGCTTCGGCCTTTTCGCATGGAATCGGTTCGTTCGTGAAGCCTTCGCGTAACGGGTATACTTGTTTTTGGAAGAGGCGTCCCGACTATTTATGTCCTCGCGCGCGATTGGGCGAAACGCCGAGCGCGGGAGCACGTAATCCCCATAGACACTCCCGCGCGGCATTCGATGCAGGGCCTGGATCGTTCCCCGGCGTCCATGAAGCAGCGGCACGATCCAAAGCGGAAGTTTGTTAACAATTGTTTAGCATTGTTTAATCTGCAATTCGAATGTATTTTAAACATAGAGCTTACAATAACAGAATCCGCATTCCCACCGATCAAAATTCTATCGAAATCGAGGGACAGGTATGAAAATTTTGATTACGACCGAATGTTACCGACCGATCATCAACGGCGTCGTTACCTCGGTGGTCAATTTGCAAAACGAACTGGAGAAGAACGGGCACGAGGTTCGCATCCTGACCCTGTCGCCGGACGGCCGTTCGTTCACCGAAGGCGGCGTCACCCATATCGGCTCCGTGGGCGCGCTCTACCCGGGCGTTCGCACGGCGCTGCGCGTACATCGAAGAGAGCTGCGCGAGCTGCTCGACTGGAAACCGGACGTTATTCATTCGCAGTGCGAATTCAGTACGTTCCGCATGGCCAGATACATAGCGGGAGCGCTGAAGATCCCGATCGTTCATACGTACCATACGGTGTACGAAGACTACACCCATTATTTCTCGCCCAGCCGCACGTGGGGACGCGCGGCGGTCGCGCTGTTTACCCGCCGCACGCTGAAGCATGTGGAGAGCGTCGTCGCCCCTACGCAGAAAGTCCGCAGTCTACTGGAAAGTTACGGCGTGCCCGGCGATATCCAGGTCGTGCCGACCGGCGTGGACCTGAGCCAGTTTCAGGCCGAACTGCCTGCGGAACGTCGCCTGCTTCTTAGAAAAAGCCTCGGTCTGTCCGAAGAAGATCGGGTACTGGTGTCTGTCGGACGGTTAGCCAAAGAGAAAAATCTCGAAGAAATCCTGCGCTTCGTCTCGCGCTGTCCCCATCCGCGGCTGAAGCTGCTGATCGTCGGGGACGGCCCGAACCGGCAGGCGCTGGAACGGCGCGCGGACGAGCTCGGCTTGCGCGAGCGGATCGTGTTCGCGGGCATGGTCCAGCCGGAACAAGTCGCGAATTATTACAAGCTGGGCGACCTGTTCGTCAGCGCTTCGAACAGCGAGACGCAGGGCTTGACCTACATCGAAGCGATGGCTTCCGGCGTGCCGGTGCTGTGCCGCCGGGATGACTGCCTCAACGGCGTCGTCGACAGCGGCGTCAACGGTTGGCAGTACGAGACGTTCGAGCAGTTCGAAGCGTCGCTCGCGACGGCGCTCGATCGGCCGGGACTGCTGGCGGAGCTCGGCGAGAACGCCCGCAAGCTTGCGCTGGAACGCTACTCGTCTTCCGCTTTCGGCGACAGCGCGGAGCAGATCTATCTCCGGGCTGCCGCGAGTTACAGCCCGGCGGCCGGCCGGGCGCCTCTGATGGCGGCTCTCAAATAAAGGCCATCCAAGCCTTGGCAGGCGGACAGCCCAACAGCCGGATCACCCGGCGGCTTACGGATTCCATACTGACAGATCGGAGGGAACGATTTTGAAGTCTTCCTCGATGCGCTACATGATGAACGCCACGACCGCCGCGGGCCTGGCCGCCTGCGCGGCCTGCATCGTTTACGGATTCTATGCGGGCTTATTCAGTTCCCAGGCTTCGCTGGAAGCTTTTCTGACGGGGTTTGGCGTCTGGGCTCCGCTGATCTTCGTCGTCTTCCAGGCCGTGCAGGTCGTCATCCCGATTCTGCCCGGCGGTATCGGCTGCGTCGGCGGCATTCTGATCTTTGGGCCGCTGGCCGGATTCCTCTACAATTACGTCGGCATCTGCCTCGGCTCGCTTGCGGCGTTCCTGCTGGCGCGAAGATACGGCCGCCCGATTCTGGACAGCATGTTCAGTCCGAAGCTGCTCGCCAAATACAAACACTGGACGGAAGGCCGGCGCTTCAATAATTTGTTCGCCGTCGGCATCTTCATGCCGGTTGCGCCGGACGATTTCCTCTGCTACCTTGCCGGAACGACGAAGATGACGCTGCGCCGCTTCACGACGATTATCCTGCTCGGCAAGCCGCTGGCGATCGCCGCCTACAGCTTCGGCCTGAGCGCGGCGATTACGTGGGCCGCCGGATTGTTCGGGATGGCTTGAACGTGAAGAAGGGAAGGACAACGAATATGAAAATACTGCTCTATGCCGGATCGCTCGATACGGTCAGCCGAAGCGGGGTCGGCGAAGCCGTGCGCCATCAGCGCGAAGCGCTGGAAAGGCTCGGCGTCGCGTACACGATGGACGAACGGGAAGACTACGACGTCGTCCATCTGAACACCATTTTCCCCGACTCGCTGCGCATGGCGCGAAGAGCGAAGCGGCAGGGCAAAAAGGTCGTGTACCATGCCCATTCCACGATGGAAGACTTCCGCAATTCGTTTATCGGCTCCAATCTGGCCGCTCCCTTGTTCAAGCGCTGGATCATGCGCTGCTACCGCAGCGCCGACCTGCTGATCACGCCGACCGACTATGCCCGAGGCCTGCTGCTCGGGTACGGCCTGACCGGCCCGATCGTCAGCTTGTCGAACGGGGTGGACAGTGCCTTCTTCGCGCCGGACGCCGAAGCCGGACTCCGGTTCCGCGAGCGGTACGGACTCGCAGCCGACACCAAAGTCATTTTGTCGGTCGGCCATTACATCGAGCGCAAAGGCGTGCTGGACTTCGTGGAACTGGCCCGCCGCATGCCGGATCACGAATTTTACTGGTTCGGCCATACGCCGCTGTACATGATCCCGCCGAAGATTCGCCAAGCCGTCGAGACGAAGCTGCCGAACCTGCATTTTCCCGGCTACGTGAACCGGACCGAACTGCGCGACGCCTACTGCGGCAGCGACCTGTTTCTGTTCGCCACGCACGAGGAGACGGAAGGCATCGTGCTGCTGGAAGCGCTGGCCGCCGAAATTCCGGTCCTCGTGCGCGATCTGCCGATCTATGCGGATTGGCTGCGCGACGGCGAGACCGTGTACAAAGCGCGGAGCCTGGAGACGTTCGAGCGCGGCATACGCGGGATCACGCAGCGCACGCTGCCGGATCTGACGGGTAATGGCCGCGAGCTTGCGCTCGGCCTCGACCTCGACGCCGTCGGACGGCGGTTGGTCGAGCTGTACGGCAGGGCGCTGCATGGCGAACCGGAGCCGCCGCGGGCCAAAGTGCTGCGCACCGACGGGTAACGGCCGTCGAATCGGCCGCCGCCGCTCCCGCAAGCCGGCACGAAGCGTTACCTACCAAAAAGCCCTGTCGTCGCTCGGGAGTATCCGCGGATACCCCCGAAGCGTACGAACAGGGCTTTTTGCGCCGAAAATAAGGCGTTAATCGTTAATCGTTAATCTTTAGCCTGAAGTTAAGGCAGTTTGTTGCCCGCCGCGCGGTAGATGGCGTACCATTCTTCGCGGGACAGCTTCACTTCGCCGGCTTTAATGCAGTCTTTGATGCGCTGCACGTTCATCGTGCCTGTCACCGGCTGCATGTTGGCCGGGTGGCGCAGCAGCCACGCGATCGCGATCGTCGTGTTGCTGACGCCGTGCGCTTCGGCCACGTTGTTGATTTCCGCGTTCAATTCCGGGAACTTGTCGTTGTCGAGGAACACGCCTTCGAAAAATCCGTATTGGAACGGCGACCACGGCTGGACCGTGATATCGTTCAGGCGGCAGTAGTCGAGAATGCTGCCGTCGCGGTCGACCGATTCGTCGATCAGCATGTTGACGTTGACGCCGTTGGAGATCATGTTGGCGTTCGTGATGCTGAGCTGGAGCTGATTGGCAACCAGCGGCTGCTTCACGTATTTTTTGAGCAGATCGATCTGCATCGGTTTTTGGTTGGATACGCCGAAGTGGCGCACTTTGCCCGAAGCTTCCAGCTTGTCGAACGCTTCTGCCACTTCTTCCGGCTCGACGAGGGCGTCGGGACGGTGCAGCAGCAGGATGTCGAGGTAATCGGTGTTCAGTCTTTGCAGGATGCCGTCGACGGAAGACAGGATATGCTCTTTGGAGAAATCGAACTGTCCCTGACGGATGCCGCATTTGGATTGAAGGATCAGGTTCTCGCGCACGGACGGGCTCATATGTACCGCTTCGGCGAAAATCTCTTCGCACTTGCCGCCGCCGTAAATGTCCGCATGGTCGAAGAAGTTCGCGCCTTCGTCGAGTGCCGTTTGCACGAAGGTTTCCGCTTCTTTTTTGTCCAGGGAATCGATTCTCATGCAGCCGACAGCGACTATCGGTACGTCAAGATTGCTGCTTCCGAGCTTGATTGTTCTCATCAGGTCTTTCCTCCTCGTATTGGACGAAGGTCCGATTCAACGGAACCCCCGCTGCTGTATGAATGGACGACTTTGGCAAAGGAACCTTTCAGGCTAACCGGTACTTGAAAACATATCAATTGTGGCATAAAAATAAAACGTTTTCAAGGCGAAAAAGCCGCCGTACGAGTTTGGAAGCGAAGCTTCGGCATGATGCGCCCCTTCGACCGGATTCAGTGGAAAATACCGAGCCCGATCGCCAGAATCATCGCGGTGAGCAGCATCTTTTTCTCGCACGCCGTCACGGCTGCCGCGTCCTGCACGTCCACCCGGGCCAGCCAATAGACCGACAGCGCCGCAGCCGCCAGCACGATACCCGCGGCGAGCGTCCGGCCCGTTCCGGCGAACCAGAGCGCGGATACGCCGATCAGGGCGAAATAGACGACGGCCGGCAGACGGGCGAACGCGGGGCCGAACCGGTCGGCGGCCCAGACGACGCTGGTCCGCTTGACGGGGGAAGCGCCGCGGTCGGCCTCCAGATCGGGAATATGATGCACCATTACCCAGGATATGCAGTACATGGCGTTGATCCACGCATTTTGCACGGCCCACAGCGGCAGATCGTCCAGCAGCAGCCACGCTCCGCCGAGTCCCAGCGCGAAAGTGGACGGAAACGTGCTCAGCCACTCCCCGGCAAAAGGAACGTACGACAGCCGAAGCGGAGCCGCGGAGTAGGAGACAGCACCCCAGATTCCGATGACCAGCAGCACGGCGAGCCGAATCTGCCCCATTGCGGCGAGCACCCCCGCGCCAATCAGCAGTACGGCCGTCAGCCCGAAGCCGAAACGTCCCAGCGCTTCCGGCGAGATGCGTCCGTTCTGAATGACCCGGCTGCCGCCGGACAGCAGGGCGGGACTGCGTTCGTCCGTGCCGGACCGGTAATCGGTATAATCGTTGAGCGCATGCGTCAGCAGGCCGTGGATCAGCAGACAGCCGACGAGCAGCAGCGCCGCCGCGGTCAGTACCCGATCGGTCGGCACCGCCGGATCGGCAAACAGCGGATAGACGCCGGAGAAAATAATGACGACGCTCGAAGCGATGACGGCGGCCGGCCGCATGAGCAGCAGTCCGTTTTTGAGGGCGGCAGCGGCGGAGTTCGGCAAGCTTCCAGCTCCTTTCAAGGGAGGATTACCCCCTTATATAACACCCGGTCCAAGCGAAGAACCAGCTTAAAATAAGGTCTCAAGCATCTGGGGAAAATATATTCAACTAATCGAAAAAGATTTCTAAACCTATACAGGGCAAGGGTTCGAGAACTTACCGGATTTGGATACTTAGCTTACATAAGAAGATAGAAAAGATTCAAAAACCTAACCGAGGTTAATAGTAAAAGAATGTCATTCGTGCTTTACAAAGGAGAACAAACAAAATGTTGGCTAAAGTTAAAACTCTTCTCATCGCTTTCACGCTCGTTTCCTCGTTCGGTGCCGCTTCCGCTTTCGCGGGTGAAGTCTCGACCGCTTCTGCCGGAACTTCTTACGTTTCGGCCGCAGCCGAAGTGGAACAAACGACAGGCAACGCCGTGGACGAAGCAACCGACGACGACGGAGACAACGGACTTTGGGGCCTGCTTGGCCTGCTTGGTTTGCTTGGCCTGCTCGGTCTGCGCCGCCGCCACGACCATGATACGACGACTCGTACAGGCAGATAATTCGATCGGGGCAGCAATCAAGCAGTAGGTAAGACAGAAAGCGCCTTTGCCGTGGGAATCTCGCGGCAAGGCGCTTTTTCGTGAAAAGAAACTCCGCCGCTGCCCGTTAGAAAACAGGCAATCCCGCCGTCGGCGTCGCTTTTCCGATCGCGGTCCTCGTTCCGATTCTCTTTTTCGCGACCGTTCCTGCCCGGATTCCGTGAAGATTGAACCGATTTTCAAAACAAAGCTTGAAATCTTCGAAGAAAAAGCCGATAATGAGTATATAAAATAATTATAGTTACTTACTTTAATAAATATATTTAGCCTTCGATTCGGCGGCTCATCAAAAGGAGATTCAATTATGGAAATCGGTATCAGTACATTTGTGGAAACGACCCCTGCGGACGGCACCGGCCCGACGATCAGTCACGCGGAGCGCATTCGCCAGGTAGTGGAAGAAATCGTGCTCGCGGACCAAGTCGGCCTCGACGTTTTCGGCGTGGGCGAGCATCACCGGATCGATTACGCGGCGTCCGCGCCTGCGGTCATTCTGGCCGCGGCGGCGGCGCGCACCGAGAAGATCCGTCTGACGAGCGCGGTGACGGTGCTGTCTTCGGCCGATCCGGTCCGCGTATTTCAGGATTTCTCGACGGTAGACGCGATCTCGAACGGCCGCGCGGAGATCATGGCGGGCCGCGGATCGTTCATCGAGTCGTTCCCGCTGTTCGGGTACGATCTGAACGATTACGACGACCTGTTCGACGAGAAGCTGGAGCTGCTGCTCAAGATCCAGCAATCGGAAATCGTCGACTGGAAAGGCGGACACCGTCCGGCGATCAAAGGCCGGGGCGTCTACCCGCGTCCGGTACAGGAGAAGCTGCCTGTCTGGATCGGCAGCGGCGGCAACCAGGAATCCGTCGTGCGCGCCGGCCTGCTCAACCTGCCGCTGGTGCTCGCGATCATCGGCGGACGTCCGAGCCAGTTCGCGCCGCTCGTCGACCTGTACAAGCGCGCCGCCGAGCACGGCGGGAACGACGCTTCCCTGCTTCCGGTCGCTTCGCATTCGCACGGCTTCGTCGGCGAGACCGACGACGAAGCGGCGGACAAGTTCTTCCCGTCGATGCGCTACGCGATGACGGTGCTCGGCAAAGAGCGCGGTTGGGGTCCGTATACCCGCCAGGGCTACGACGCGCTGCGCGGTCCGGAAGGCGCCCTGTACGTCGGCAGCCCGGAGACGGTCGCGAAGAAGATCATCGACCTGCGCAAAAAAGTCGGCATCACGCGCTTCATGCTGCATACGCCGGTCGGCACGATGGGCAATCACGAAGACGTGATGCGTTCGGTCGAGCTGCTCGGTACGAAGGTCGCCCCGATCGTGCGCGAAGAGATCGCGGCCTGGGAAGCGGCGGGACAGCCGGCCGAGTAAAGAGGTCACACGGGATAAAAGGATTCGTGATCCGAGAAGGTCCGCGCCTGAGGGCGCGGGCCTTTTTTGTCGTTGGGGGTTGTGCCGACGAGCGGGCCCGGGGAGATTGAAAAGAGAATCGAATATTCCTGTACAGGAATATTCGATTCGGTTATACTGAAGCCGACACAAGACGCAGAGCGGAAAGAGGTGATCTTGCGCGGGCCCGCTTCGGGCGAAAGTAGACAGAAGCCGGATCGAGGGGCCGCGCAGAGACGGTATGGATGAAGGGAATACGGAGTTGTTCGGCGCGTTGGCGGAACCGGGCCGCATGCGGATCGTCTCGCTGCTGCGCGGCGGGCCGCTCAGCGTGGGCGAGATCGTGCAGCGATTGGACATGCGCCAGCCGCAGGCTTCCAAGCACTTGAAGGTGCTTCAGCAGGCGGGCGTGGTCGAGGTGCGGGCCGAAGCGAACCGCAGACATTACGGGCTGCGGCCCGAGCCTTTTCGCGAACTGGAAGATTGGCTGGCGGGCTACCGCGAGCTGTGGGAAGAACGGTTCGACCGGCTGGACGCGTACCTGCGCGACATGCCGGACTGATCGGCAGCACGGGACAGCACGGGAAACGAGCTTCGGGCCGATGCCCGGGGCAGGCTTGGAAGTTGTATTCAAATTCAGCTTTTCGAGGAGGACCACGACATGACCGACCGCATGATCGTAAGAGTCGAAGGCCGCGAATTTATTATGGAAAGGATCTTCAAGGCACCGCGCGAGAAAGTGTTCGCCGCTTTCACCCAATGCGAACATTTGACGCATTGGTGGGGACCGCGAGGCTGGGAGCTGACCGCGTGCACGCTCGATTTTCGCCCGGAAGGAGTCTGGCATTACTGCATGACGTGCAAGGACAAGAATCAGGGCGAGTTTTTCGGGATGGAATCGTGGGGCAAAGGGGTATACCGGTCGATTGACGCGCCGAACTCGTTCGTCTACACCGATTATTTTTCCGATGCCGACGGCGCGATCAATGAAGACCTGCCTCCGTCCGACACGACGCTCGTTTTCGAAGAGATCGAAGGCGGCACGAAGCTGATCTCGCGCACGCTGTACGATTCCGAACAATCGCTGCAGACCGTCGTCGAGATGGGCATGGAGCACGGCATCCGCGAGACGTGGGACCGGCTGGAAGAGTATTTGGCCTAAAATGAAAAGAGCAGGTTCGCATCGAAGCGGAGAGACTTCGAAGCGAACCTGCTCTTTTTTTGTAAACAGCTTGGTGGCTGTCTGATGGATTCGGGACGGAAAACATTCGTTTCAGGACGGTTTGTGCCTATAAGGGATCAAAGTATGAGAGAGTGAGGGAGCAAACGGAACGTTTCGTTGCATGAAGCCAAATAGACGGGAGGAACAAGATGGAACCGAAAAAAGCGATCATGTCATTGGTCATAAGTTCGATTGTTTTCATGATTCTGGTCGGAGTCGGAGCTTCGAATTTCGGAAGAGTCGAGGGACAGCCTCTGACTTTGTTTAACGTCGTAGGATTTGTTATGAGCTTGGGCATGTTGATCTTGTCGGTAGGGGCTCTGATTCGAAAGTTAAGCGAACAGAAGAGAGGTCGGCATTAAGGAGTAAAATGAAAAAAGAGATTATTAAAGATCAGGAGCTAAAGAGCATTGCAGTCAGAAATATAATCGATGTTAAAATTGGGTATAAAGTAAATTTATAGCTAAATAACATTCTACTATACTTGTAAATGCCTTTCAAAGGAGTTTAATAGATGTTGAAAGGTTTTTTTACAAGGAGGAATGTTGTGATTACCATTTCGTCTTCAGGCATACTGTTCATACAGCTTTCAGATTATACGCTTCTGCTGCTGTTACTTGCTTTTGGATTAAAAAAAGCGAAACTTCGCTTTTTTCTGAGCGTCCGCAGATCGAAGAATGCGTTCAGGTTGCGTTCCAGAGATCTCTGGATAGGCGAAAAATAGACAAGCAATTGTTCTCGCTCGCCATCGGCAGTCGTCGTATTCATCTGGCGCTGTCCGACCTTTACTTTATCGAAACGCTCCCCCCGCATAAGCTGATTGTACATACGGCGGATTCGCAGTATCAGTTCTATGGGAAGCTGAATCAGTTGGAAAAAGAGTACCCCCAAATGATGAGGGTACATAAAGCTTTTTTGATCAATCCGGAAAATGTACAGGAAATTGATTTTTCAAACAAACAAATCTTTTTTGCAGAAGGGATCGCCTGCAGCCTGTCCGGCAGCAAAGTCAAAGCAATCAAGGAACGGATAGCCAAAACTCCGTCTGATTAAAAGGGCTGAACGTCTCTACCCGAACAGCTTTCGCTGCAGCAGCGCCAGCGCCCGTTCGATCTCCTGCTCTTCCTCTGCCGAGATGCCGTCGATCCGCTGCTCGAACCGTTCCTGTGCCTGTCCGAACACGCGGCCCATCAAAGCCTGCCCGTTCGCGGACAGCCGGAACAGCTGGCGGCGCCGGTCGGCGTCGTCCACCGCTTTTTCGCACAATCCTTTTTCCAGCAGCTTGCGCAGCTCCCGGCTTGTATTGGGCAGCGACAAATCGACGCAGTCCGCGATATCGCTCGGCGTTACCGGCTGCGTAAACATCATATATTCGAGAATTTTATATTGGGCGGGCGTAATATCTTCGCTCTTCACGCCCTTGGTCAGTTCGTGGCTGACTTCATGTACCGAAGATATGAAAGCGACGACTTTTTGAAATAGTGCGCTGTGGTCCATGTTCTCACCTCTTTTCTTTAACATAGCAAAAAACTTATCTATAAACAATTATCATTTGACAACTATAACTCCGGTGTGCTATCTTTTTGTTATCAAATGATAATGAAAAGGGGAACACACATGAACATGCTGTTGATCTACGCGCATCCCAATCACCAGAGCCTGAGTTACGCTTTTATGCAGCAGGTATTGCGCGGCGGAGGCGAGAACCCGGGCGTCAAGGAAGTCCGCGTGCTCGATCTGTACGAAGAAGGCTTCGACCCGGTGCTGGTGTTCAACGAAGACAAGCGCCGGCGCGACATGCATATCGATCCCGAACTTTCGCGGCATCGCGAGCTGCTCATGTGGGCGGACAAAATCGTGCTGATCTATCCGATCTGGTGGGGACGTCCGCCCGCGATGATGCTGGGCTTCGTCGACCGGATGTTCGCGTCCAAGTTCGCCTATCTCGACAAAGGCGGCCTGATGCCGGAAGGACTCATGAAAGGCAAATCCGTCGTCTGCATCTCCGTCATGAAAGGACCGACCGGCTATTTGCGCCTCGTCATGGGCAACGCCCATCAGGTACTCATGCGCCGGGCGCTGTTCGGATACGTCGGCATCAAAAAAGTGAAGTTTTTCGAATTTGGCGGCATGGAAAGTCCCAAAGGCAAGCATGCGCAGAAGCTGGACAAAGTCTACAAATATTTCCGGGCCGTGGCTCAGTAAGCGTGGCTGCCCTGAAATCGCCCACACAAAAAAAGGAACGGCTCATAAGCCGTTCCTTTTCTTTTCCTGCCCTTGCCGGAAAAATCGAGTAGAGCGCAGCTCGTCCCTTCCGCTTTTTTCCCAACTTCGTCTCGCTTAAAATTTTCCCGGCATCTTTTTCACCACAGCTTCGGACAGGTCGTTGCCGGTCATCCACATATGGTTGTAGCCGATGCGCAGCGCTTGATACGTCTTGGCGTAGTTGGCGTTGTGATACGAGTCGATCGCCGTGATCACATGCGCGCCGTGCATGGCGTTCGCCTGGTACGTCATCGTCTTGTCGAGCGGCAGGCGGTTGACCTGGAACGCGGTAATCTTGGCGACGAAATCGCCGAGATCGGCTTTGGCGGCTTTGCGGCCCGCTTCGTTACCGGCAAGCGTCGCAGCCAGATACAGCTGGTAATCCTTGATATGGCGGTTCCACTGTTCGTTGAACGTTTTGGCGGCGCCGGCCCCGAACAGGCTGCGGTGCACCGCGGTCAAAGCGGCCGTGTTTTTATCCAGCGCGGCTTTGGCGTTGGCGTAATCCGGCGCTTTGTCGTGCGCTTTCTGAAGCACGAGGATCGACAGGATCGCGTGCTCGCCGAGTCCTTGTCCCATCTGCTGGCGCAGGTAGGCGGCATCCGTCTGGGTCGACGTTCCTTTGAACTTGGCCGGGAACTGCTTCACGACGGCGGTCGCCATCATGGCGCCGATCGTCGAAGTGCGGGCATAGGCGTTATGCGCAGCCGTGTACGCGGTTCCGTATTTGCCGGAAGCGTAGCCGTCGAACGATTGCAGCAGATACTGCTCATGGACGAGCAGGTTTTGTTCGAGCGTCTTGCGGTCGAGGTGCGGATTGAGATTGTTGAGCACCGTAGCCATGGACGAAGCGTTTTTCTTCAGATCCGACGTGGCCTGTTTGCGGGCGGCGTCGTTCTTGGAGCGGGTCGCGTCAACGTAGTTCATCAGCAGCGCGATATGGTTATCCCAGCCTGTGCGGAACGTTTGGGCGGCGCTTTTGCCGTAGAGGTCCGACACCATCATGGCCATCGTATTCGAGTTGGCGTTGAGCAAGTTCATCGCTTCCGAGGCGTCTTTGGCTTGGTTAAATCGTTTTTGCATGGCTATAACCGTGTAGTAGGCATGTTCGCCGTGCACTTTGGCCATCGTCGTGCGCAGATCGGCAGCCGGCGTTTTGGTAGTAGGCGCCGAAGCGCCAAAAGCGGTTACAGGCAGGGCCGTCAGAATGAGGCAAAGCATCAACAAAAGAAAGGGACGAAACGGTTTTCTCATAGATGCAGCTCCTTTTCCGTGGATTGGGCTTCACGCTTACCTTTAAAGAAAATTTTTCCTGTTGAATCACCTCAATGGAAATTTGTGTTCGCCTTGCGGGCATGCTATCCTAAAGGCCGTAAAGTGGAAAAAAACGGGCAAGTCTATCTTTTTTCAAAACGGAGGGGAAAATATGAAAGCGCTATTTATCGGAGGAACGGGCACGATCAGCACAGAGATTACGAAGCTGCTGCTTGCGCAGGGGCATGACCTTTATTTGCTGAACCGGGGCAGCCGCAATGCGGAACTGCCGGAAGGCGCGCATCTGCTGCAGGGCGACATCAACGACGAAGCCGAAGCGGCCAAGCTGATCGCGGATCTGGAGTTCGACGTAGTCGCGCAGTTCATCGCATTCGTGCCGGCGCAGGTCGAGCGCGACTACCGTCTGTTCAAAGGGAAAACGAAGCAGTATCTGTTTATCAGCTCGGCGTCCGCCTACCAGTCGCCGCCGGCGGATTACCGGATCACCGAGAGCACGCCGCTCGCGAATCCGTACTGGGAATACTCGCGCAACAAGATCGCCTGCGAAGAATACTTGATGCAGCGTTACCGCGAAGACGGCTTCCCGGTGACGATCGTCCGTCCGAGCCATACGTACAGCGAACGTTCGGTGCCGGTCGGCGTACACGGCAGCAAAGGGCCATGGCAGGTGCTCAAGCGGATGCAGGAAGGCAAGCCGGTGCTCGTGCACGGAGACGGCACGTCGCTCTGGACGGTCACGCACAGCCGCGACTTCGCCAAAGGCTTCGTCGGGCTGATGGGTAATATTCACGCGATCGGCGATGCGGTGCATATCACGTCCGACGAATCGGTCACGTGGAACCAGATTCACGAGATCGTCGCGTCGGCGCTCGGGGTGAAGCCGAACCTGCTGCATGCGCCGTCGGCGTTCCTCGACGCGTGCAGCGGCGAAGACTACCGCGGCAGCCTGCTCGGCGACAAGGCCAATACGGTCGTGTTCGACAACTCGAAGCTCAAGCGGCTCGTGCCGGAATTCGTCGCGACGACGCGGGCGGACCAGGGACTGCGCGAAGCGGTGGCGTACATGCTGTCGCATTCGGAAGCGCAGCAGGAAGATCCCGAATTCGACGCCTGGAGCGATAAAGTGGCGGCGGCGTTGGAACGGGCCGTTGCCGAGATCAAAGGCTGAAACAAAGTTCGTCCCGGCCGCTTCGCGGATTTTCCGCGGAGCGGCTTTTTGATTGGAAACCGCGCGATTCTGCGTGGCCCGGTACACTTCCGCACGAACCGGCCGCTATCCAACTAATGGTTGGGCATAAACAGCTAAACTGCTATATAATAAAAAGAATTGCGCAAGAATACCCAGTCCCTATAGTCCGTTTGACCGAAAGCGATCCTATCTTCCAGATGGAGCAGGTGAACATGGCCCAGCCGTTATTCGTATACGTATCGATCATCATGATGGGCGGGATGCTGAGCCTTTTTCTCGCGGTTTATGCCCTGCTCCGATTCAAGCATGCGCCAGGCGGCCGATATTACGTGTTGGCCGCGCTTATGGCTTCTATTTTGGCGTTCGGATACGCGTTCGAACTGACCAGCGACACGCTGGAACAGATCAAATTCTGGATCGGCATCGAATATTTCTCCCTGCCTTTCCTGCCGGTGTTTACGCTGCTGATGTGCGTGGAATACGCGGGCATCCGGCTCGGCAATTGGAAAAAGCGCATGCTGTACCTCATCCCGCTGCTGACTTTCGTGATTCAGCATACGAACGATCTGCATCATTTGTACTATACGTCGATCGGCCTGCGGGCGGACGCGCCGTTCCCGATCGTCGAACTCGGCCGCGGGCCGTGGTATGCCGTCCATACGCTCTATTTGTACGGCTGCCTGGCGCTCTCGATCTTCGCGCTGTCGACGCGCATGCGCCGGAGCGGCCGCCGTTTCCGCCTGCAGATGCTGGCGATGGCCGCGGGGCTGCTCGTGCCGGTCGCGGGCAATCTGTATTACCTCGCAGGGCTCAGTCCGTACGGCATCGACCTCGGGCCGGTGTTTATCAGCTTCTCGTTCGTGTTCCACAGCATGGCCGTGTTCCGTTTCCGCATGTTCGACGTGGCGCCGATCGCGCGCGACCTCGTGTTCGAGAACATGGAAGACGGCGTGCTCGTCCTGAATGCGCAGAACGTCATGGTCGATTACAACGCCGCCATGTTGAAGCTTGCTCCCGGCTTGAACAGCCGCCTGATCGGGCGTCCGGCCGAGGAAGTGCTGGCCGAGCGTCCGCAGATCGCGCAGAGCGTAGTCGACGGCCGGGAATGCGATCTGCGGCTCGGCGGGGACGACGACGGGATTTACGTGCATCTTCGGTTCTCGCCGATCCGCGACCGCGAAGGGCAGCGCTCCGGCAGCATCGTCACGTTCGTCAACATTACCGAACGGGTCGAGATGGAAAAAGAACTCAAGCGGCTCGCCAATACCGACGGCCTCACCGGGCTGTTCAACAAAAACGCCCTGATCGAGCGGGCCGAGCGGGGACTGCGCGAAGCTTCGCGGCATGGCGGGTCCGCCGCGGTCGTCATGTTCGACGTCGATCACTTCAAGCGCGTCAACGATACGTTCGGCCACGAAGCGGGCGACCGGGTCCTGTCCGGCGTGGCGGAGATCATCCGCTCGATCATCGAACCCGAAGACGTCGCCGGCCGCTACGGCGGGGACGAATTCGTCCTGTACCTGCCGGACACCGGCGCACAAGAAGCGTGCGCCCGGGCCGAGCGTATTCGCGCCGCCGTGGCGGCGCTTGCGATCGACGTCGTCGGCCACGGTGTGAGAGTCACGTCCAGCTTCGGCGTCGCGCAGCTTCCGGCGGAAGCGCTGTCCGATCCCACGCCCGCCGACGTCTGCATGCAGACGCTGATGCGCAAAGCCGACCAGGCGCTGTACGAGTCCAAGCAGCTCGGCCGCAACCGCGTCAGCCTGTACGCGGACGAAGTCCGCGGCACGGACGCCGCCCGGTTGGAAGGGGCGGAGTGAGCGGGCTCCCGAAAAGGCCGCTCAATCGCTCCACACCGCCAACATCCATAAATTTATGTTGCGGCTAAACGGCGATTCTCCCTTGTGCCGGAGCCGCGTCTAACGTACGATAGAACGACAGACGTCCATGCGCATCGGAACGGCCGATAGATCGGTACGGCGGGAGGCGAGGGACGCGAAAGCGAGGCGAACCAATCATGGCAAGCAAGAAGGGCGGCACGGGCCGCGGTACCGGCAAGAAAGGCTGGACCCGCTGGCAAAAAGCGGAGAACCGCAAGAAGAACGCACCCAAACCTTACAAGACCAAGGGAACCAAAGACACCGAAGCGAAACCCGAAACCGGCGGAGCAAACGGCGAATAGGCGGAAGTTTCCGGCCGCAGCCGATGAAGATACAGTCGGCGCAGCAGCGCGGGCAGCAAGAAAAGACCGTTTTCCACGACCATCTGAGAGATGGCGGGGAAAGCGGTCTTTTTGATGGTTTTTTTTCGGCGGGGATTCGGGATTGGCGCTGCATGTGCAAGGCCGATATTCAGTTCGCCGACGAGCCGTGCGCCGCCATCCGCGCGTTGTGCTCGGCGAGCGGCAGATCGAAATTGTCGCGATTGCCGAGCTGCGTCGTCTGTCCGCTGCCGTGCCGGCCGTACAGGACAAGCCAGTAGAAAATCGGATACTGGCGCAGCGGATTCCGCTTCGGCCCGACGCGCACGTCGGCCAGCTCCTCGTAGCGGGGCCAGAGGTCCGCGACGTTCGGCGTGATCTTGCGGTGCGCGCGTCCGCCTTCGATATGTTCGCATACGCGCTCGGTTCTCAGCCGTTCGCGCCAGCTGCCGTAGAACGTATGCGAGCTGCCGTGCGTGCGGCACAGAAACGGGCGCGCCGGATACACCCGGCATCGTCCCGTCGCCCGGTCGAGCAGCGGACAGGGGAAACTGTTGCGTCCCGCATGGTGGCGAATCGCGTCCAGCTCGCCTTGGCGGTCGGCCGTGTGCGTCAGCGACGCGTGCAGGTCGGGATTTTCGCTCTGAAACGCCAGCAGGTTCTCTTCGGCGCGTTCGAACGCTTCGCGGACTTCGTCTTTGCTCCAGTGTCGTTCCATGTAGACGAGCAGCAGTTCGAATTCGACTTGGGACACGGGAAAATAGTCGGAGCAGCATGAGCTGCATCCTTCGTGGCAGGGAGGCTGCTTGGGACTGCCCGCCCGGTAGTCCGCGATCGTGACTTCGACGTCACCGTACAAGCGGGTCATCTGCACCGCCCGGCTGTCGGCCGAGGCCGTCTTGTGGCAGAGACGCATTTTGCGTCCGCTGCCGCAAAAACACGGTGCGTTCTCATCCGGAGCCAGCTGCGGCGTGTGCGCTTCCGGCGTATTCGGCATGCGGGTTTCACTTCCTCGAAGTTGGATTCTTTTCCCATTATACGCTTTATGCCGCACGGTTGACAAAAAAGGGCCATTCTTTTATTGTTGATAGTAACTTTTAGATAATATCAATATGTGACGAACGAAATGCTTGCCGTGATAGATGGACGCAAGCGGGAGATGACGCGGAGGTGCACGGGCATGACACAAGAACGGGCGGAAGGAAGCAGTTTGGGAAAAGAGAACGGACTCGACCCCGAAAAGCGTAACGGCGCAGAGAAGCCTGACCACAGCGGGAACGGCAGCGGAAAAAGCGGCAGAAGCGGCGAAGACGCGGACAAACGCAGTCCCGGGACGGCGCGCGACGCCGACGGCCGGACGGAAGAGGAATTTCTCGCCGCGTACGACGTCGGCGATTACGAGCGGCCTTCGGTGGCGGCGGACATGGTCATTTTCACGGTGGCGGGCGACAAAGAAGCGAATTACCGCAAGCTGCCCAAGCGTTCGCTGCGCGTGCTGCTCATTCGCCGGGGCGGCCATCCGTACTTGGGCAGCTGGGCGCTACCGGGCGGATTCGTCCGCCCGAACGAGACGGCGGATCAGGCGGCGGCCCGGGAGCTGCGCGAAGAGACGGGCGTGGACCGCGTCTATCTGGAGCAGCTGCACACGTTCAGCGACGTGGGGCGCGATCCGCGCACCTGGGTCATGAGCTGCGCCTATATGGCGCTCGTCGACAGCCGTGGTCTGGACGTGCGCGCCGGCGACGATGCCGATCGCGCCGCCTGGTTCGAGCTGACGTACCGGCTGCAAGGCGACAGCCGGGAGCGGCTGGGCGGCGGCGTGGTGCATACGCGGCGCTATGAGCTGCGGCTGACGTCCTTCGGGGCGGGCAGCGGCGAAGCCGAAGCGCGGCGCGGGAACGGGGCGGACGGGACGGAGAGCACGGACGAAGCCGACGCGATCGAATTGACCGCGATCGTGGAGCGCCGGCTTACCCGCACGAACGGGGCTTCGACCGACGAGTACCGGATCGCGGACAATGACGGTCTGGCATTCGACCATGCCAAGATGATCGCGATGGCGATCGAGCGGCTGCGGATGCGCGTGGAACGCGACGAGCTGGCGCTGCATCTGATGCCCGAGCGGTTCACGCTGACGCAGCTGCAGCAGGTCTACGAAGCGATTCTGGACCGCGAACTGCTCAAAGCGGCTTTCCGCCGCAAAGCGGAGCCGCTCGTGGAGAAAACGGACGAATATACGGAACATGCGGGTCACCGGCCGTCGAGATTGTATCGGCGCAGCCGCGAAGAATGGGGAGATTACCGATGAATTACGAGCTGAACGAACTGCGCCGGGCGCACGAAGCGGGGCAGCGGTTCAAATATTTGTTTTTCTGGGGACATACGCCCAAGCGGCCGGGCACGATTGACGCCAGCTGTCTGAGCCAGTGGTGGCCGAGCGCTTTTACGGTCGACGGCACCGAATACGTCTGCGCGGAGCAGTACATGATGGCGGAGAAAGCGCGGTTGTTCCGGGACGAAGAGACGCGCCAGCGCATTTTGCGGGCCGAACATCCGAAGCGCATGAAAGAATTGGGCCGGGAAGTCCGGAACTTCGACGACGCCGTCTGGAAAAAAGAAGCGTACGGCATCGTCCGGCGCGCGAGCACGGAGAAGTTCCGGCAGAACGCCGAGCTGTGGGCTTTTCTCCGCAGTACCCAAAACCGCGTGCTGGTCGAAGCCAGTCCGAGAGACCGGATCTGGGGCATCGGCCTCGGCAAAGACCACCCCGACGTGGAGAATCCGTCCGCATGGCGCGGAACGAATCTGCTCGGTTTTGCGCTGAGCGAAGCGCGGGATACGTTATTGAAGGAGGAAGTTCAAGATGAATGAACGGACGCAGGGACAGGCAGGCGGCAGCCGGGAAAAAGCGCGCGACCGCATGCGGCGCACCGCCGCCGAGACGGTAGAGATCGCCCGCAGCGGCGTGTACGCCTACCGCGGACAATCGATCGATATTCGCGCAGCGCAGCGGCTGAGCGAAGAAGGCAGCCGGCTTATTACGCCGGAGCGCGGCGCGGAAATCGTGCGCACGCTGGCCGGCCGCAGCGGCAGCCTGCGCACGGACTACCGCGTCGTCAACGAATCGGCCGTGAAAACGGTGCGGGAGTTGGCGGTGGGCGGAGCCGGGCTGGGCGAGGTAGCGGGCGGAGAGAGCGTCGGAGCGGTGCGGGATGCGGCGGCAGGCGGAGCGGCGGCAAGGGAAGCGGAGCAAGGCGAAGCTGGGCGCGAAGCAGGCCGAAGCGAAGTGGCGGCGGGTGGAGCGGGTGGAGGCGAGGCGGTTCGCGAAGCGGTGGGCGAAGGACGCATAGGCGAGGCGGTTCGCGAAGCGGCGGCAGGTGGAGCGGTCATAGCTGGAACGGGCCGTATCGGGCTGCTGAATTTTGCCAGCGCCAAAAATCCGGGCGGCGGCTTCTTGAACGGGGCGACGGCGCAGGAAGAGAATCTGGCGATTTCGAGCGGCCTGTATCTGTCGCAGCTGCGAAACGCCGGCTACTACGACGCCAATCGGGCCTGCGGCTCGATGATGTATACGCATCACGCGATTTATTCGCCGGACGTCGTCTTTTTCCGCGACGAGCGGTTCGAACTCGCGCCTCCGGTCTGCGCGTCGGTCTTAACGCTGCCGGCCGTCAACTACGGCCAGGTGCTGCTCAAGGGAGAAGATGCCGACCAAGCCAAAATCGCCATGCTGGAACGCATGCGACTGGCGCTGGCGATCTTCGCCGAACGCGGCGACCGGACGATCGTGCTCGGCGCCTACGGCTGCGGTGTGTTCCGCAACGACCCGGCGGAAGTCGCTTCCTGGTGGCGCCGCCTTCTGGACGGCGAAGGCTGGTCTGCGCACTTCGAACAAGTCGTGTTCGCCGTACTGGACCGTTCGCAAGACGGCCGCACCCTTCGGCCGTTCGAGCGCATCTGGGGCCGCGCGCTCTGAGCGAGGGCGGCGCAGCGCGCAGGGGCGCGAACAAAGCCGGTGCCAAGCCGGCAGCGGGCGGCTTCGAGCGGGGACACACCGCGACACGCCGCGCAACGCCAAAAAAAGAGGAAATAAGTGCGACAGCGCACTTATTTCCTTTTCTTTGCGAGCTCGCTGCAAATAGCTGCCTGAGAACACTTATTTGCCGCTTTCTTTACGGATATTCTCGTCTATAGGCAAATTAGTTGTTCTCTCGCACCTATTTCGCAATTTGCGGCTTTTTGGAGCCGAATAATTGCAGCTGTGCACTTAATTCGAGCAGGCCAGCGGTTCAGGCGATCGGATAGCTGTCATTCGGCAGGCGATGCGCCTAATAAGTGCGACAGCGCACTTATTTCCTCTTCTTTGCGAGCTCACCGCAAATAACGGCCTGAGAACACTTATTTGCCGCTTTCCTTACGGATATTCTCGTCTTTGGGCAAATTAGTTGTTCTCTCGCACCTATTTCGCAATTTACGGCTTTTTGGAGCCGAATAATTGCAGCTGTGCACTTAATTCGAACAGGCCGACTGTTCAGGCGATCGGATAGCTGTCATGAGGCGGGCGATGCGCCTGATGCGCCGCCGCGAAAAGGCCCGAACCGCGATCCATTCGCGGTTCGGGCCTTGGACGGTTATTCTTGTCCCGCCTGCTCATCGAGCAGGATGGCTGGTTTGGCCCGGCCGGCCAACCTGGTCCGGCCCACAAACCGATGTCAGCCATATAATCAATGCTGGCTTACAAAAAGCGGCTCAGCGTATCAACTTCGCCTTATGGCTCAGCCTCACGCTCCAACTTGGCGTCCGCCTCCTGCGCTCAATGCCCGCCCAGCGCTCAATACCCGCCCTGCGCTCAATGCCCGCCCTGCGCTCGATACCCGTCCTGCGCTCAATGCCTGCTCAGCGCTCAATGCCCGCCGCTGCGGCGTTTCAAAGATTCCGCGTACGTATCGCGGCGGAAGTTCAGGATCGGGTCGTCGGACAGGGCGATTCCGTCCGGGACGGCGGTCGGGTCCATGATCAGTCCCGGCGGCTCGGCGATCGGTTCCAGCAGCACGAGGCGGCCGGCGTCGATCCGTTTGCGGTCGCTCGGCCAGCGCTTGGTCGGATCGTTCGTCGGGTCGCCTTCTTCGCCGAAGACGATATTCAGCTTGAACGACGGCGGATGCGCGAGCATCCGCAGCTCCAGTTCGCGTTCCAGATAGTCGTCGGGCATGGCGGCCGCGTCGTGGATCGACAGCGTCTGCACGCCGAGGTCGGGAATCCATTCGAACTTGACCGGCCGGCGGCGTCCTTCCGAATCGACGAGAATATAGACGTGAATGCAGTAATAGAGGTTGGTGGCGTAGCTGGCCGGCGGTTTGAGACGCTTGAGCGCCAGCAGACTCTGCCGGCTCTCGCCGAAGTGGCGGGCGAAGCGGCGCAGCGCTTCCGCTTTGGGCATCTTGCCGGCTTTGGTGCGGTTGAGCGTCGTCAGCATTTCCATAAAAGATTCCGGCGTCCGGGCAAAAAAGACCGGAACGGTAACGCCCACCATATTGGTGTGCCCGCCTTCCGGTAGCAAAAACTGGACCGCCATGCCTTTGGCCGGCGATAACAGGTCGGCCAGCGCCGGATCGGTCGAGCTGCCCGAGAAGCGGACGATCGCCTTGATCTCGCGCTCCTGCAAATGCGCGGCGGTCGTGTACGGGGCGGCTTTGCCGCTCGGGAGAAAAGAAGCCCGGCAGCAAAAGCCGCGCGCATGGGCACGCCGGTAGCCGGGATGGACGCCGGAGACGTGTTCGAGTTCGTCGACGGCTTCTTCCGCCGCCGTGACGTATAGGGAATCGGATGTGCCGGAAGCCTCGTTCGCGCCGCCGGATAAGCCGTTTGCTTGATGATTTTCAGTTTCGCTGAACATAGCGGTCGTTCACCTCTCGCTTCCTGTCGCTGCCGGAGAACGGCTGTATGTGCCGCTCTCCGGTCATTCCCTTTTCTATACCCGAGAATTCGGCAAATAGAATCGCCCTTCGCCGGATTCGGCAAAGGGCGATTCTATTGTTCGGATGTCGGGACCCGACCTGCCGACGGAATCTTCGGTCAAGGGTTCCAGCCGCTTCCTTATAAGGATGTTCGATCCGGCTTGTGCGCTATCGTTCGCGGGCGATCCCGATCTTTTTTTGCATGCGATCGGGCTTGCCCCGGCAACGGATTACCCCGTAATCGGCTGCAGCCGGTACACCTCGCGGCTCTCGATCAGCGGTTCCGTCGCCCGCCGGTACTCCCGGTAATGCTCGCTGTCCAGATGCGCCTGGACGGCCGCCGCGTTCTCCCAACGCTCGTAGAAGACGAAGGTGAGCGGATCTTCGGTCGATTCGTTCAACACGTATTCGACGCATCCCTGCTCCGTCCTCGTCGGACCGACGACTTTGATTAACTCGCCTCTGAGCTCGTGCTCGCCTCTGAGCTCGTGCTCTGTTCCGGGCTTGGCTTTGAGTATGGCCGTGATCGTGATTTCTTCCATTTGAAAAACCCCTTAGTATCGAAAATTGAGAAGGCCTTCGGCCCTTAATTTGCAGCCGCCGCGTCGAAAATTGAGAAGGCCTTCGGCCCTTAATTTGCAGCTGCCGCGTCAAAAATTGAGAAAGCCTACGGCCCCTTAATTTGCAGACGCCGCGCTAAGCGACATCTTTTAATCTTTAATCTTTAATCTTTTAGAACTTTACCCTTTCCGTCCTATCCAAAACTCCCTTCCCCTCCCCTTTCAAGACTCGCTTTTCGCCCCCCGGCTTCTTTTCCAGAAAAAGAATGCCGCTCCTCCGACGACCAGTACGCCGAGGATGACGTAGATCACGTTCGAGAAGACGTCAAGCTGGCCGACTACGCTTTCCCACGATTCGCCGACCGCGCTGCCGATATACGTCAGTACCGTGTTCCACAGCAGCGAGCCGAGCGTTGTGAGCAGCAGGAACGAACCCAGATTCATGCGCACGCTGCCGGCGGGGATCGAGATCAGGCTGCGCACGAGCGGCACGAGGCGGCAGAGGAACACGGCCCATTTGCCGAAACGGTCGAACCAGCCGTAGGCTTTGCCGACGTCTTCTTTTTTGAGCCGGAGCCATTTGCCGCGCTTCTCGATCAGCCGCTCCATGCGGTCCTGCTTCATGACGGCGCCGATCGCGTACAGCGCGACCGCGCCCGCCACGGAGCCGAGCGTCGAAGCGATCACGACTCCGGTAATGTTCATGTCCGTCTGCGTCGTCATGAATCCGCCGAACGTCAAGATGACCTCGGACGGAATCGGCGGGAAAATATTTTCCAGGGCAATCAGCAGAAAAATGCCGAAGTATCCCCAGTCGTTCATGAAGTCCGTAATCCAATTCTCCATTTCGTTCACCTCGGCTGTTGAATTTGAAGGGATTCCGGCTCCCGGTGCTGCTGCGAAAACGTCGATGACGGCGTCCCGATTCAATATGTAAATATCGATATATTTTCAGAAAAAGAAGAGATATTTTCAATTTTGCTTGCGAGCGTCCGCTTGAGGGCAGGGGCCCGGTACCCGCCGCGATGTCCTCCACCTGATCTTAAAGGATGCGGGAATGCGGTTGCAAGTTTGGCCCGGAAGCCGCAGTATTTCGGACTGGGCGCGAACGTTTGTTTGCCGTAGAATAGAGGAGAGAAGGCTGCGCGAAGAGGAGGAAGAACGTATGAAAATCGACCGTTTGCTGGCGATCACCATTCTGCTGCTGAACCGCAGGCGCATCAGCGCGGGGGAGCTGGCGGAGAGATTCGAAGTCTCGACCAAGACCGTCTACCGGGACATCGAGACGCTGTGCCGCGCCGGGATTCCGATCGTGTCGCATCAGGGCATGAGCGGCGGGTTCGAGCTGATGGAACGCTACACGATCGGGCGGCAGATGCTCAGCTCCGGCGAGATCGAAGCGCTGCGCACAGCGGTAAAAGGCGCGGCCAGCGTGCTCGGGGACCGGACGTTCGCCGACCTGACGGAGAAGGTGCAGGCGCTGCTGGGCAGCGGAAGCGGCCAGGAAGGAGCCGGGCCGGGCGTCGTGTTCGACTTCAATCCGTGGGGACCGAACGGAATGATGCGCGGCCAGGTCGAGATTTTGCGGCAGGCTGCCCGGGAAGCGGTGCGGATGGACATTCGCTACCTGAACATGAACGGGCTGGAGAGCCGGCGCCTTATCGAACCGTCCATGCTGCTGATGAAAGGAAGCGTCTGGTACGTACAGGCGTACTGTCTGCTGCGCAGCGAATTCCGGCTGTTTCGGCTGTCGCGCATACTGGAGCTCAGGGAGACGGGCGAGCCGTTTCTGCCTAAGCCGGCGCCGACGCTCGACGGTTACGCATGGAACGACGACTGGAATCCGCTGCCCCGGATCGAAGTGTCGCTGCGTTTTCGCCCGGAAGTCCGGATTCGCGTGACGGACGAATTCAATCCGGCGAGCATCGAAGAAACGGAAGACGGAAGCGTCCGGGTGCATACGTCGTTCTCGCGCGACGAATGGTTCTACGGCATGCTGCTCAGCTACGGCGACAAGGTGACGGTCGAATCGCCGCCCGAAGTGCGAAGCGAGCTGCTGCGGCGGGCACGAAGCCTGATCGCCGCTTACGGCGCGGACGCCGACGCCGACGGGAGCGACAGGTCCGGAAGCGAAGGCGCAGCCGGGAAAAGCGTGGCGGATCGCACGTCGGATCGGGTATTGGAGCGGGTGTCGGACCGAAAATGAGAAGGTGCCTCTAACATGGACAGCAAGCTGTCCATGTTAGAGGCGTATACTGACGGAAACGGAGTCGAGAGAGGAAGAGGGAAATGGAATCTTTCAATGCGTCAGCCCGTCAGCGCGAGCACCAGGAAGAATCGGAGAGCGGGGCCGCGTACGAGACGCGCAAAGCGTTTGCCCTGACCGGCTTCGCCGCAAGAACGACCAATGCGGCCGAATTCGGTTCGGCCGGCAAAATTCCGGGCCTGTGGCAGACGTACGGACAAAGTTCGCTCGCCGCGGACCCGGGGCCCGAAGTGCTCAATCCGCATCTGCTCTATGCGCTCTACACCGATTACGAGAGCGACGCTTCGGGCGCCTACACGCTCGTAATCGGCCATGAATCTGCCGCCGCTTCGGCCGGATCGCAGACTTCGGCCGTTCGGTCCGAAGCTTCCCAAGCCGCAGCGGAGAGCGCGGAAAGCGGCGCGTTCCGTGTGCCCGAGACGTTCCGGGCGCTGGTGCCGCAGAGCCGCTATCGGGTGTTCAAGACCCGCACAGGCCCGATGGGCGAAGTCGTCGCCGAAGCGTGGGCCGGCATCTGGGCCCATTTCGAACAGTCGGCCGAGCGGCGGACGTATACCGGCGACTTCGAGCTGTACGACACCCGGGGCATGGACCCCGAAGCGGCGGAAGTGCTGATCTATATCGCGGTCGGCTGAACGCTGGGCGCTTGGGCGGAGGTCCCGGTTGGAGCGAAGACCGGGTGAGAGATCGAACGGACGAGCGAACTGACGATCGAACGGACGATCGAACCGAAGACGGTGCCGGATATGGGAAAAGAAAACCGATACACGAACAACCCCCGCCGGGTCCCGGCGGGGGTTGTTCGTTCCGATACGCAGCGAGCGCTTAAATCCGAAGCCAAGACGACAGGCGAAGGCGAAGCTGGCCGACGCACCGGTCGACACCGCGTCCCACCCGCTTGGGGCGCCGAGCAGCGCGTTCGGCGACCCGCCGACCGGCCCGCTCGCGGCGCCGAGCGACAGATTCGGCGCTGAGCCGATCCATACGCCGACCGACCCGCTCGGAAGCACGCTTATGAGCGCGTCCCGTCACTTCGGTACGGCGTGCAGCATCGTCCAGATGTCTTCGGGCGGCACCGGCCGGCCGAACAGGAAGCCCTGCATCTCGACGCATTCGATCGTACGCAGAATCTCGGCCTGGTTCTCGCTTTCGACGCCTTCGGCGATGACGCTCATGTCCAGCGTCCGGGCGAGATCGATAATGTGCGAGACGATCTTCCGGTTGACCTGGCGGTTCTCCAGCTTGCTCGTGAACTGCCGGGCGATCTTGAGCTTGTCGATCGGGAACGTCTCCAGATAAGACAGGGACGAGTAGCCCGTGCCGAAGTCGTCGATCGAGAGCGTCAGGCCAAGCTGCTTGAGCGCTTTTAACCGGGCCAGTACGAGTTCCGGCTTCTCCAGCGCCGCCGATTCGGTAATTTCGAGATCGAGCAGATCCGGGCGAAGGCCTACCTCGTTCAGCACGCTTTCGATCTGTTCGACGATATCCGGCCGGTGCAGCTGCCGGGGCGACAAGTTGACGCCTACCTTGATCGGCCTGCCGGCGTCGCTCCACTGCTTCGCCTGCCGGCACGCCTCGTTCAGCACCCAATCGCCGATTGCCAGAATATGCCCGCTTTCTTCCGCGATCGGAATGAATTCGACCGGCGAGACGAGCCCCAGCTGAGGATGGTTCCAGCGGATCAGCGCTTCGACCCCTTTTAACTGTCCGGAAGCGGAATCGATCTGCGGCTGGTAATGCAGGAAGAACTGCTCGGCGTCGAGCGCAAGGCCCAGATCTTTTTCCAACATGAACTTGCGCGACACGCCGGGATCGGTCTCGCAGTACATCCGGTGATGGCCGCGGCCGCCGTATTTGACCTGGTACAGGGCGATATCCGCCTTTTTCATCAGGCCGACCGGGGTGTCGTCGTCGATCGGATACACCGACAGGCCGATGCTCGGCAGCGCGACGATCTCCTGCTCTTCCAGATCGTGCGGAGGCCGGAGCGCTTCCAGAATGCGTTGGGCGGCCGCCCGGACGCCTTCCCGGTCGTCGACGCCGCGCAGGATCAGCGTGAACTCGTCGCCGCCCTGGCGCGCGACCGTGTCCGCTTCGCCGATGCAGAGCCGCAGCCGTTCCGCCACGGAGATCAGCAGCCGGTCGCCTACGTCGTGGCCGAGCGTGTCGTTCACGTTTTTGAAGCGGTCGAGGTCGATGAACACGACGGCGAACGTCTCGCCCGACACGCGCGCTTCCTCGATCGTCTCTTTGAGTTCGGCATCGAACGACGCGCGGTTGGGCAGGCCCGTCAGCGCGTCATGGTAAGCCAGATAACGAATCTGTTCCTCATTGCGTTTGTTCTCCGTAATGTCGCGGCCGATACCGAAAATGCCCACGACGCGGTCGCGCACGCGAATCGGGATATGCGTCACGCTGACGATGCTGATCCGGCCGCTGAGGCTGCGGATTTGGCCTTCGTAACGTTCCGACAGCCCGGACTTGGCGGCGCCCATATAATCGGCCAGGCCGCTGATCGGCTCATGCACGAACTCGGTATGGGACCTGCCGATCAGCTGCTCCGGCGCGCAGTCCAGCAGATCCGCCGAAGCCGCGTTCGCGCTGTCGAACTTGCCGTTCGAATCGAGCGAATAGACGGCGTCCGGATGGTATTCGAACATCGATTTGTAGCGCTGCTCGCTCAATTCGAGCTGTTCCGTCTTGCGGTACACGCTGAGCAGCAGTTGGTGATTCTCCAGAATGATCAGCAGCTGCCGCACGATCACGAGCAGGATCGACACGCCCGTTCCGATCGTAAAAGCATCGATGCCGGCGGAGCCCGAGATCATGAAGAAGAACAGGATCATCACGTTCAGGTAAGGCAGCACGATCCGCGGGATGTCGAGCCGTTCGACGCCCGCCTCCGGCACGTCCCGGACCGATTCGGTCTGCGTTTCGGGCTGCTGGATATATCCGGCGTAGCCGACCAGCAGCAGGCTGAGCATGAAGAACGGATCGACGAAGCTGCCGGAGTCGTACGATTCGGCGGACAGCAGGTACAGATAGATCGAATCGACGAACGCCTGGGTCACGAGGCCGGCGAAGATAAACACGATCAGGCGTCCGGGGAAAATGCGGCGCGCGCCCCAATACAGGCTCATCGCGCCGAACAGCAGCGCCAGATCGGTGATCGGATAAGACAGGTTGACGACCATCGTCAGCGTCGACAGCTTGCCTTCGCGCAGAATCGGCCCGATCAGGTAATGCCAGCTGAACGTGGCGGCGACGGTCATGACGATCAGGATGTCGAACACCAGCTTGAACGCGCCGTAGCTTTTTTTGAGCCGAATAAACGGATAGATGAACGCGGCGAGGTAGCAGACGACCTGAAGAATATAAAAGAAGTCGGTCCAGCCCGGGGAAGGGGGATCGATTCGCAAAAATTTCTCTTCGTACAGCCAGATCAATTCGGCGATAAAATAGCTGAAGCAGCCGATCGACAGCAGCGTCCAGAACGTTCGTTTCTCTCCGAGCGTTCGCCGGGCGGCGCCGGCCAGCCAGAAAGCGGCCGTAAGGCTTCCGGCTACGGACAGGAGATTGCCTCCCCACGTCGCAACGTTGTCGTTGTCGGTCCAGATCGCGATCCAGGCGTAATACCCAAGCGTAAACAATAGGACGAATAAAAGGGCGGCAGCAGGTTTGACGGAAATGCGCATGAAGGGTTCCCTCTTTTTTATATAGTTCTTTAGCTCTATGGTTATCATAGTCTATCTCTCTCTTCATCGGTACGAAAAAAAGAAAGATTAGAAAAATATCCTCATGGAAATAAAGGGCGAAAAAGTAACCAAAGCCGCGCCACGCGGCACTAATAGGGTGAACGAGCGGAGGAGGCCAAGAACGACGATGGAAGATTGGGTGAAAAAAGCGCAGGCGGGAGATCCCGAAGCGTACGAGCGGCTGTTTCGGCAGTTCGGTAAAATGGCCTATGCCGCCGCCTACGAAAAACTCGGCGACGCGCACGCTGCGGAAGACGCCGTGCAGGAGGCATTCGCGGAAGCGTTCGCCGGAATTCGGGAGCTGGAACGCCCGGAAGCGTTCCCCGGCTGGCTGCGCACGATCGTCAGGCGCCGCGCTTTCCGGATGATCCGGCGCAAAGCGGTGCCGACGCTGCCGATCGAAGAGACGGCGGCGGCGTTCGCCGACGAAGCGGCGAATACGGAACAGATCGCGCAGCGCAGAGAGCAGCGGCGGGCGCTGTACGATTCGGTGGAACAACTGCCGGGCAGCCAGCGGCTCGCGGTGCGCCTGTTTTATTTCGAAGGCTACCGGATTCGGGACATCTCGGCTTTTTTGGGCGTATCGGAATCGGCACTCAAAAAAAGGCTGTTCGACGCCCGCGCCCGGCTCCGGTCGGCGCTGCACGTCTCGGACTTCTCCGCCGCGTTCCACGATCTGTACGAAGGAGGAAAAAGCATGCTGCACCTTGTAAACGGAGACCATACGGCCGAGCGGATACGCGAAGCGGGTATCGAAGGGGACGTGCTCGTCTGGCGGGAACTGTATCCGTTCGGACCGGTCTTTCCCGATATGGAACAAGCGTCGGCGCGTTACGCGCGGGCGGAACATTTGGAGCGGGAGCTGGGCATTCCCCGGCAGACGCTGCTCGGCGGCTGCGCGGAGCAGGAACGCAAACTGCGGGAACTGCAGCAGTACGAGGAAGTCGTGCTGTGGTTCGAGCACGACCTGTTCGACCAGACGATGCTGGCGCTGGTGCTGAACCGGATCGGCCGCATGCAAACGGGCAGCGCGCGGATCAGCCTGCTCTGCGTCGGCGCCTTCCCGGGCATCGGGATTTTTCACGGTCTCGGCCAGCTCCGTGCCGACCAGCTCAAGACGCTGTCCGGCACGTGGCAGCCGGTCGGGCCCGAGCAGTACGCGCTCGCGGAGCGGCTGTGGGCGGCCTACAGCTCGCCGAATCCCGAAGACCATGTCCGCTTCCTCGAATCGGACACCGCGGCGCTGCCGTTCGCGCGCGCCGCGTTCGAGGCGCATCTGTCGCGGCTGCCGTCGACCGCGGACGGTCTCGGCGTCATCGAGCGGACCGCGCTCGAAGAAGCGGCCGCCGGCGCCTCTACCCCCGCCGAGCTGTTCAAGCGCTCGGCGGACCGGCTGGTCGCCCTCGGCCTGGGCGACCTGGAATTCTGGCGGCATCTGGAGCGGATGACCGCCGGCCCTGATCCGCTGCTCGTTGCCGGCGGATCGGGAGCGTTCCCGAAATACGGCTTCTTCGCGCCGGAATTCGGGAACCGGACCTTCGCGCCGTCGGAACTCGGACGGCGCATCCTTGCGGGAGAGACGGCCGCGCCTGGGCCGGTCTCTCCCGCCTGGGCCGGCGGGCTGCGCCTCGCCGGCGAAGCTTCGCCGCGCTGGGACGTCCGCGCGCGGCAGGTGGTGCCGGCCGCGGATTGAGCGGAGCGGGGCGGCCGCAGCGGCCCTCGGCCGCCCGGCGCCGCGCCGCTGGGCGGCTGGCCGTTCCCGGGCGGCGAGCGGCCCGCCGCTTGGCCCGGCCGTCTGCGCCGGCGCCGCGCAGGCCCGGCTGCCGGGCGGCCTGAAGGTCCGCCCGCCGCCCGGCGGACTGGGTTCGCCGTTCTCCCGCGTTCCGCTGCGGACCTACGGCCGGCTCTGCGTACACGCTGCGCTCCGCCGCCCCGTCGACGCGTCTTTTTTTCGCATCTTTCTTTTCTGGATCGCGTATAAAGGGTAGTCTAGAAGATACACATCCGAGACCAGGGAGGAACACGCATGACGAACGAACCCGACGAGATCCGTCCGGAGAACGCGGAAGAAGACGCAGCCGGGCGCGAAGCCGCGCAACCGGCCGTGCCCGACAGCACCGAACAGCTTCGCGCCGCATTGGCGGAAGTGGAGAAATGGATGAAGAGCCAGCGCAAACTGCCGATCTGGGACCGCATCACCCAGATTCCGTTCAAGCTGCTCGACAAAGTCACGCCCAAGTTTATCCACCGCAAGATCGGCAGCCTGCTCGACGAGATGGGCAACTACGTCCAGAACGGCGGCAAATACCTGATCGCGCGGCGGCGCGTGACAGGCATGCTGGAGAATCTGGCACGCAAAAGGCAGCAGCCGGAAGCCGGCCCGTACCCGCTCTCCCTGATGGACGAAGCTTCGTCCCGATTGAGCGCGGAGAGCCGCAACCTCGCTACGGCGCAGGGCGCGACCACGGGGCTTGGCGGGGTATTCACGCTCGCGGCGGACATTCCCGCGGTGCTGGGCCTGTCGCTCAAAGTCATTCAGGAAATCGGCCTCTGCTACGGCTACGACGCCAACGAGAAAGCCGAGCGCGTATTCGCGATCAAAGTGCTGCAGTTCGCTTCCTCCGACATCGTCGGCAAGCAGGCCGTGCTGGAAGAACTGAATCTCAAAGCCGGCGAAGACGGCAAACTGCCGCCCGCCATCACCGGGATGTCCAAAATCCAGGGCTGGCGCGAAGTCGTGATGACCTACCGGGAGAGCTGGGGCTGGAAAAAGCTGCTTCAGGCCGTCCCGGTCGCGGGTATCGTTTTCGGCGCGTTCGCCAACCGGCAGACGCTCGGCGACGTGTCCGAAGCGGCCGTCATGCTGTATCGCAAGCGGCGCGTGCTGGAGCGGTTGGACGCTCTGGACCGGCAGTAGCCGAAGCGGCCCGGCCGTGCGGGAAGACGTGCGCGTTCGGGGCTTGTCGGCTCCGTGGATACCGGCTCCGGGCCTGCCGGCTCGGGACTTCTGTGCCCGGAGCGCTGAGCGGGGCGCGTGCGTCCGGGCCGCATACGCTCGGGCCGTCCCGGCGGCCAAATCGGCGTTCGGTCTTGGACCGGACGCTTTTTGGCGCGGTTTTTGCCGCGGTTTTTGCCGCGATTCGCGTTGACTGCCGGGCTGCGGGTTAATTCTGTGGAAGAGAGCGAGAACGCAGCCGGCGCATTTGTTCGCGGGAGTACGGCACGTTCGGCGGATCAATCGGGGCGGCGAAGGCGGGCAGCAATCCCGGGCTTCGCCGCGATCAAGGAGGCACATCGATGCAGTGGAAAGGCAGAAAAGCGAGCCGTAACGTGGAAGACCGGCGCGGACAAAGCGGCGGAGGCGGCGGATTGAAAGTAGGCGGCGGCCTCGGAATCGGCGGAGTCGTGATCGTGATCATCGTCATGCTGCTCGGCGGCGATCCGGGCAGCCTGCTCGGCGGAGGCGGCTCTTCGACGGACACGGCGCAGACCCAGACGCAGGGAAGTTACCAGGGAACGGCGGAGGAAGAAGAACAGGCTGATTTCGTCTCGGTCGTGCTGGCCGACACGGAAGAAGTGTGGAGCCGGGTGTTCCGCGAAAACGGGATGACTTACCGTAATCCCAAGCTCGTCCTGTTTACGGACAGCGTGCAGTCGGCCTGCGGCACGGCCAGTTCCGCCGTCGGGCCGTTCTATTGTCCGGGCGATGAGAAGCTGTATATCGACCTCGACTTTTACGACGAATTGAATCGGCAGTTCAACGCTCCGGGCGACTTCGCGATGGCTTACGTCGTGGCGCACGAGGTCGGTCACCACGTGCAGAACCTGCTCGGCACGAGCGGGAAGGTCGACCAGCTGCGCCGGAAATTGAGCGAAACGGAGTACAACAAGTATTCCGTCAAGCTGGAGCTTCAGGCGGATTATTACGCGGGGGTCTGGGCGCATTACGAACAGGGCCAGAACCTGTTGGAGGAGGGCGACCTGGACGAAGCGCTGACGGCCGCAAGCGCCGTGGGCGACGACAGCATCCAGCTGCAATCGCGGGGCTACGTCGTGCCGGACAGCTTCACGCACGGCACGTCCGAACAGCGCAAAAGCTGGTTCTACAAAGGCTTCCAGAGCGGCACGATCGAAGGCGGCGATACGTTCGGCGGCAGCTTGTAGGATTTGGGCTGCGGGCTGTGGGCGGGCTTGCGCTGCGTGCGGGCGTGCCACGGGAGTTCGCCCGGGCGTCCGATCCAAATGTTGACTTTTCGTCAGCATTTGGATCGAAAACCCGGCTAATTCGGCAAAATGTTGACCTCATGCACACATTTTTGCCCATACAGCGCCGAAAAGGCTGTATTCAGCGAAAAATGTGCACAAAAAGTCAACTTTCAAAGCGAAGAGGCCCCTTTTGCAGCTAAAATGCTGCCCAAAAGTCAACATTTCAGCTGCAAAGAGCTGTAACAGCTCCATACCACCGTGCGGCCAAGCGTGATTCGCGCCGCGTTCGATCCGCCGGATCCGCGATCGACAAAAGAACCTTCATTTCCGCCGCCGGGCGGAAACGAAGGTTCTTTTTGATCGTTCGACCTGCTCGACGAGTCCCGCGGCGGCTGTCTCCGCGCGCAGGGCCGCATCCGCGGTCTTCGGCGGCACTTTGCGCCTCGAGCGGACCGGGTCGGCGTTTTACAAGCCGCCTCTACCGCGTTGCTCCCGGCTTCCGCTCCGCCACGCCCGGCCGCCAGCCGCCGCTCAGTCCTCTTCGCAAGCTCCGGCCGCGGTCTTCGTCTCGCCTTCCATCGACGGCTCGACCGTTACGCCGTCTTCCACGGCCGGCTCCCGTTCCGCCGCCGCCGTCACGCCGCTGCCGCTCGCCACTCCGCCTCCGGCCTCACTGCCGCCTTCCGCGCCGCTTCCAGCCGCGCCCGAACCTGCCGCCTGGCCTTCGCTTCCGGCCTCCCCGCCGCCATCCGCGCCGTTGCCATCCGGGCCCGCACCTGCCGCCGCTTCGCCTCCGGCCGCACCCTCGCCTTCCGCGCCGCTTCCAGCCACGCCCGCACCTGCCGCCGCTCCGCCTCCGGCCTCACCGCCGCCATCCGCGCCGCTTCCAGCCACGCCCGCACCTGCCGCCTGGCCTTCGCCTCCGGCCGCATCCTCGCCTTCCCCGCCGCCATCCGCGCCGCTTCCAGCCGCGCCCGAACCTGCCGCCGCTTCGCCTCCGGCCTCACCGCCGCCTTCCGCGCCGCTTCCAGCCGCGCCCGCACCTGCCTCCTGGCCTTCACCTCCGGCCTTCCCGCCGCTGCCAGCCGCACCCGCACCCGCCTGCGTCTCCGGGAAGCGCTGCGCGATCCACTCCGTGAACAGCGCGTAATCGCGCTCCACGACGTCGGAGTAAGCGTAGGCGAACTGCGAGATGTGTTTGGCGAACGCGTCGGAGTCGTCGCCCATCGCTTTGGCGATTTCTTTTTCGCTGTGGTAGGGCAGGAGGCCCATGCTGACGTCGAAGTCGGCGCGGGCGTGCATCTTGGCCGTCAGGCGGCCCATCAGCGTCAGGACGCGCTCCATGTCTTCGGTCGTTTTGAGGTCTTCGAGCTTCAGGCGCTTCTTGTACGGCGAACGTTCGCGCGCGTAGAAATGGCGGCCGTCCATCGTCAGGAAACCGAGGTAGGGATCGGCTTCGTGGTGCATCGCCTGCTGCGTCGCGGTGACCCGCTTGCCCTGATGGGAGAACGTGTTCCAGAACGATTCGGAATACGGCATGAAGTAGGCGGGCACCGGCACGCGAACTTCCTTGACTTCGAGCACCGTATCGTCGGAATCGCGGTCGCCCGTCGCTTCGGCCGAGCCGCCTTCGATCAGCACGTAGAACCGCGACAGGCCGATCGAAGCGGTGCCGGAACCGCGCTTCACGGCGACGTCCTTGATCCGGTAATGCTCCGCGTCGGGACGGCGGCAGAGCAGCGTGTCCATGTACAGGCTCCAGGACCGCTCCAGCTCTGCGCGTTCCGCTTCGGCCGGTTCGACCAGCTCGGCATTTTCGAGGAACGCGCGTCCGCTCTGCATCCGGGCTGTTACTTTTTCCAGAAAATGACCCTGCTGCCGTTTCTCCAGTTTGCGCAGCAGCTTGCGAACCGGGCCTTTGGCGCAGTCGGAATCGACGACGAAGTCGGCCGGGTCGTCTTTGCCGCAGGCGAACTTGTCGATTTGCTTATAGTACGAACGGATATAATGCGCCGCGGCTTCGACCTGTTCGGTCGGCGTGTAGCCGAGCTGGCGCCCGACGAGCACGACGCTCACGGCCATCCGCACAACGTCGTAGAGGTACGAGCCCACGTACCCTTCGTCGAAATCGTTCACGTCGTAGACGATGCGGCCCGTCTCGCTCTGGAAAGCGCCGAAGTTTTCAAAATGCAGGTCGCCCTGCACCCACGTCGGGCGCTCTTTGGGCGTGTGGTACGGGAAATATTGGCGTGTTACGTCAAAATAAAACAGGTAAGCGCTGCCGCGATAAAAAGAAAACGGGCTCAGCGCCATTTTGCGATACTTCTCGGCCCGTTTGTCGTCATCCAGGCTCATCCGTTCCCCGTCGAATTCCTCGAATATCGAAATCAGCGTATCCTGGCGCAGTTTTTTGCGTGTGCGCAGCACGCCTTCGGTGATGCTTGCGTTAACCGTGGACATGAACTTCACTCCTCTGAAATGGAATCCCGGTCGACCCGCCAAGAAGGCGGCCGCCGGGCTGGCGGACGATCGGGTTCTGCATGGAAAAGCATACGCAGCCGCGACGTCCGAAGTTGCGCTTCCCGTTTATTTTCGTGGCGCGCCGGGGAAATGTATGATAGGATGAGCAGCGCCGGACGCGCTTCGCGCAGCCGGCGGGCCACCGCATCATTCGAATAAGAGGACGTGACAAGCATGATTCAAATTACCGTACCGAAGCCGGACGTCGTGATCGAGAAGCAGACGGATCCGCAGCTCAGCCATATTTACGGCTTTACCGATTTCCACCTGATTACACGGGAGGAAGGCGGCATCTTCATGTTTTACGGCGAGAACGACGAGCTGCTGTTCGTCGGCAAAGCCCGCAAGATCAGACCGCGCATCAAGAAGCATTTCGAAGACAACGTCTCTCCGATGAAGGCTCACCGGGAAGAAGTGCGCCGCATCGAAGTGTGCGTCGTCGCCGATCCGACGGAGCGCGAAATCTACGAGACGTACCTGATCAACAACGGCCGCGCGAAATACAACGTGGACAAAGTCTTTTACAAATAAGACGACCGGACGCCGAGCCGCCGCGAGGCGCTCAAGAGCCCCGTCGATCCGGGAATCGCGCGGCGTCCGGACCCATTTGATGCCAAAAAAGCTTATCCTCCGAAGGATAAGCTTTTTTGCTTGGGCTTTGCGGGTGCTGCGGTTCACGAACACGCGGTCAGGAAGAATGGTTCCACTTGTGGTCGCCCGACAGGTATTTCTCCGTCAGGATCGACAGCAGCTGGATACCGACTTCGTTGTGCCCGCCTTCGGGAATGATCAGGTCGGCGTATTTCTTCGACGGTTCGATGAACGCTTCGTGCATCGGCTTGACCGTCGTCAAATATTGGTCGTGCACCGAACGGATATTGCGGCCGCGATCTTCGATGTCACGCAGCACGCGGCGCAGGATGCGCACGTCCGGGTCCGTGTCGACGAAGACCTTGATGTCGAGCAGGGCGCGCAGATGTTCGTCCGACAGGACGTGCAGCCCTTCGATGATGACGATGTTGTTCGGCTTGAGCTCCACCGTCTTGTCCGCGGAACGCGCGTGCACGGTGAAGTCGTATACCGGAGCGTAAGCCGCCCGGCCTGCCTTGAGGTCGTTCAGGTGCCGAACCATCAGATCGTTGTCGAACGCGAAGGGGTGGTCGTAATTGATCGCTCCGCGCTCCTCGAAGCTCAGCTCCGGATGATCTTTATAATAGTTGTCCTGTGATATGAACGTGACTTTGCCCGCGCCGAGGCGGTCAATGACGGAGCGTGCTACCGTTGTTTTACCGGAACCGGTGCCGCCGGCGATACCAATAATAAGCATGGCGATCGATAAACCTCCCTAGGTTGATGGCCGATTGCAATGTTTGCAATTTCAGTATTGTAGCACAGCGCCGCCTTTTTTTCATCCGATTTTGTCCGATTATTGCGCCGTTTCGCCGATTTAACGAAAATTTTGCGAACGGCGGTCCCGACACCGGCACAAAACGGATTGCGCACGACCGAATGCGCCGATACAATTGAGAAACGCAAAACCCATACTCAGTCCAAGAACGGGAGGACTTCCCTGTGACCAACCCTACCGGCAGCCGAAGTTTGAGCCGGCTGATCCGCCGCTCCATGAATTCGTCCACGCTGTTCACGATTCTCGTCTTTGCGGTCATCGTCACCATCCTGCTCTCCATCGTCATTCGTCCGCTGGCCCAGCTCGGCGCGCAGCTTGTGGCGCATTCGACGATGCGGGAGATGACGTCGCCGGCGTTTCCGGGCAACCACGGCATCGAACGCCTCGAAGACCTGTCGCCCGACGCTTCCGGCTTTCAGCGCTGGTGGGAGACGGTCGAGCGGCAGGAGGTCGTCAATTACCGGATTCCGCTGATCGACGGCGACGAGCCGCTCGTCTACGACGAAGGGCGCGAGATGCCGCGCGAGCTGCATACGGTCGACCTGATCGTCGAGCTGGACGGCAGGGAGCTGTATCGCAGCGCCTATCTGTCGCCGTCCGGCACGGCCGAAGAAGCGATCCGCGAGCGCAACTGGCTGTACGAATATTTCAACAAGCCGTATCTGGCGCCGATCGTGAACGACGAAGGACGGGAGATCGGGCTGATTACGTCCCGGATCTATCCGCCGCTGCTGGTAGAGATCGTAGGCGTCACCGCCGTGCTGATGCTTCTGCTCGGGCTGCTCTGCTTCTATGTCAACTATTTGCTCGGCAAACTGCTGATCGGTCCGATGCAGCGTTCGCTGGGACAGCTGCGCAACGTGTTTCGCCGCCTGGCGGACGGAGACGTGGACGAGCTGTTCGAGAACGGCGTCCGCATGGACCGCTCGTATTCGGAGATCGAGGAGATCGCCGTCGAAGCGGACCGGATCATCGACAACACGAAGATGTATATGGGTCAGCTGCGCGAGAAGAACGAAGAATTGGAAGCGCAGAAAAAAGTGCTGACGCTGCACGCGACGATCGACGGCCTGACGGGGCTGTTCAACCGGCGGCACTTTCTGGAGCTGCTCGCCGGGCGGCTCGAAGAGCCGGGGCTGACGCTTGCGCTGCTCGATATCGACGATTTCAAGCGAATCAACGACACGTACGGGCATGCGGCGGGCGACGTTATTCTCGAAGGCTTTGCCGGCGTGCTGCGCGAAGCGTTCGGAGGCCGTGCGGTAGCGGGCCGGTTCGGCGGCGAAGAATTCGCCGTCTTCCTGACCGGCGTGCCCGAGTCCGAAGCGCTGGATGGCGCCGAGCGTCTGCGGCGGGCGATCGGATCGGCGCGCTTCGAGCTGCCGCGCCACGGTTCGATCGGCGTCACGTCGAGCATCGGCATGGTCTGGGCACGGCACAATCGCGGCACTTTCGAAGAGCTGTACCAGCTGGCGGATGCCGCGTTGTACGCGTCGAAAGCGGCCGGCAAAAACCGGGTGACGCTGGCGGACGATTCGCTGCTGCGCCGCGAAGGGTAACGCCGCGCCGAATTAAATATGGATTCCTTTTCAAATTTTGTCCAAAAAATGGGCAGGAATGAGACGGGCTCTCGCCGAATACTTCAATACTTGAACAATTTTCCATGCCGCAGACGCTTTTGTGCCGCCTATGGAAAATAGACTTTGGAATATGGGACGGGAGGGACCAGGGGACTCATGAACGGACCGAATGAAGAACAAGTAAGCGACAGTTTCGTCGTCAGGGCGCTGGAAGACAATTTGGCCATCATCCGTTTTGACGTGAGCCGCCGGGTCGTGTACGTGAACGAGAACTTTGCCGCGGTGCTGGGCTATTCCAGGGAAGAGATGCTCGGTATGGACCATCGGCGCTTCTGCCTGCCCGAATTCGCCAACAGTTCGGACTACGACCGCTTCTGGCGCGACCTGCTCAACGGGCGCACGTACGAAGACAAGGTCGAGCGAATCACTTCGGCCGGCAAAAGGCTGTGGCTGCAAGCCACGTACATGCCGGTCTTCGGCAGCAATCGCCAGGTGCTCGGCGTGTGCAAGGTCGCGTCGGACATCACCGAGCGCATCGTGACCATTTCGACCGTCATGGGCGAGCTGCAGCAGATGTCGGACGGCCTGAACATTCGGGCGGAAGCCGGCATCCAGCGCAGCCACGAACTGCTCGGCAGCATCGAGGAGATCGCCGAAGTGTCGAGCCAGAATATGACGACGCTCGAAAGTTTGCAGGAGCAGGCGGAATCGATTCGCGGCATCGTGAAGACGATTCAGCAGATCGCTTCGCAAACGGGGCTGCTTGCGCTGAATGCGGCGATCGAAGCGGCGCGGGCCGGCGAGCACGGCAAAGGCTTCGACGTCGTGGCCAAGGAAGTGCGGAAGCTGTCCGAACGGGTCGGCGAATCGATCGTCGAGGTCCGGCAGAATATCGAAGGCATCACGCGCGAAGTGAACAACATTACGAAGGGCACGAGCCGGGCGCAGTCCACCGTGTCCAAAAGCCAAAAAGGGATTCGACTGGCAATTGACGAATTCGCGGATATTTCGGCCGCTTCCGGCGAACTGGATGCGCAGGCGAAAGAGTTTTCGAAACTGATTTGACCGGAAAAAGAATACGCACAACCAAGGCCGAATCAACGATTCGGTCTTTTGGTTTATACAAAATTCGACATAATTAGAGATTGGACCGAATTTTAAACGATTACGTGGGGTTTATTAGCAAAAAGACCACCCAGCTGGAATAAATTTCAAAAAAAATCTCTGGGAAATGTCGAAAAATATAATATTTAGTCACCGACGGACGATATAAAGAGTAACGTATTAGTATTGGGCAAAATTGGATTGACGGGCTTTTAATTTTGGTGCCTCAGCCTAGAAATGAATTTACGGAAAAGGGTGAATCGTCTATGGATCGTATTCGTGTAATGAGAGAAGAAGCAATGGATCAGTTGGTCATCAGCGCCTTGGAGAAAAGTCTGGCCTTGATCCGCTTCGATATGAAGCGCCGGGTCGTGTACGTCAATTCGAATTTTGCCCAGGCGATGGGGTACACGGAAGAGCAGATGTTGGGAATGGAACACCGGCAGTTTTGCTTCCCGGAATTTTTGAACAGCTCGGAGTACGAAAAGTTTTGGCGCGACCTGATGTCCGGACGGAGTTTTCAGGACAAGGTCGAGCGGATGGACGCCCACGGCAAGCGCCTCTGGCTGGAAGCGACGTACATGCCGGTCATCGACAGCAGCGGCAAAGTGCAGGCCGTGTTCAAGGTAGCGACCGACATTACGCGCCGGCAGAACAGCATTGAGGAAGTCGTGACCGAACTGCAGCAGATGTCCGAAGGATTGAACCTGCGTGCGGAATCGGGCATCGTGCGCAGCCACGAAATGCTCAAGAGCGTCGAGCGGATCTCGGACATCTCGGAGAAAAACATTTCGACACTTGCCAGCTTGCAGGGCCAGGCGGAATCGATTCGCGGCATCGTTCAGACGATTCAGGAAATCGCTTCCCAGACGAGCCTGCTGGCGCTGAACGCGGCGATCGAAGCGGCACATGCCGGCGAACACGGCAAAGGCTTCGATATCGTGGCCAAAGAAGTGCGCAAGCTTGCCGGCCGCGTCAGCGAGTCGATCGTCGAAGTGCGCCGCAACATTGAAGGCATCACGAAGGAAGTCTCGAACATTACCGAAGGAACGAATCTGGCGCAGGAGAATATTGTCCAGAGCCAGTCGCAGATCCGCACCGCGATGGAAGAGTTCGAAGACATTTCCGCCGCTTCGGAGCAGTTGGACGCGCGCGCGAAAGATTTTAACAATATCATCTGACCCGGATCGCGGTTGTCCGTTTCGGCGGCGCAAGCGGCCTGGCGGACGAACGTTTGGTGCACCCTGCATGGGGCCGCCTATCGAATCAAGCTGGGGTACGAAGCTCCGGCTTTTTTGCCGTGTCCGTTTTGGGCTTCGCTTCCGCTTATGCCTTATAATGAAGAAGACGCGGATCGTTCAACCGAACGGCGGAAGGAGGAGCAGGGATGAAGCTGTCGATTCTGGATTATTCGGAAATTCGCGAAGGTTCTTCTTCGGAGCAGGCTTTCGGCGAATCGTTGGAACTGGCCCGCAGCGCGGAGCGTTGGGGCTATCACCGTTATTGGGTATCGGAGCATCACGGCAACCGGGTGCTCGCGGGCAGCGCGCCCGAAATTCTCGTCACGGCCGCGGCCGCCTCGCTTCAGGGGCGGATGCGGGTCGGCTCGGGCGGCGTGATGCTGCCGATGCACAGTCCGTTCAAGGTGGCGGAGAATTTCTCCGTTCTGTCTTCGCTCTACCCGGGCCGCATCGATCTTGGCGTCGGGCGCTCGACCGGAGGGCGGGCCGAGACGTCCGCCGCTCTGCTGGACGGCCGCAGCGGCTCGTTCCGGCAGTATCCCGAGCAGGTGGCGCGGCTGGCGGCCCATATTCGCGGCACCGCCGGCGCCGCGGTCACGCCGCGCCCGCAGACGCCGCCGGAGCTGTGGCTGCTCGGCTCCAGCGAAGGCGGCGCGCAGATCGCCGCGGCGAACGGCATGGGCCTGGCGTTCGGCCATTTCGTTCGCGGCCGGGCCGGCCGCGAAGCGGTTCGAGCGTACCGCGAACGCTTCGTTCCTGCTTCGGGCAGCGAACGCCCGCGGGTGCTGGTATCGCTGTTTGCCGTATGCGGCCGCGACGAAGCGGAAGCGCAGCGGCTCGCCGCCGCTTTTGACGATTATCTGCTCGATATCGGCGAAGGCGGCCGGCTGGACCGCGTGCCTTCGCTCGCGGAGATCGCTGCGCGCGTCTATACGGCGGAGCAGCAGGCCAAGATCGCGGCCGGACGCGTGCGTATGGTCGTCGGCGATCCGGCCGGCGTGCGGCGCCAGCTGATCGCGCTCGCGGATCTGTACGAAGCGGACGAAGTGATGCTGGCGACGGTCTCGCCCGACTTCGAAGCGAAGCTGCGCATGTACGAGCTGCTCGCGGACGCGTTCCGGCTGGATCGCCGGGGTTGAGCGGGCCTGTCGGCTGCAACTTCGCGTCTGATCGCGTCCGATCGCGTCCGGCCCCGCTCGGGCCGCAAATTCCGTATCCGATACAAGGCGCACGCCGTTAAAAGTGTATGCCACACAAAAGCGCGTATCGCAAAAAGGACCGCCCCCAATGGGGGCGGTCCTTTGCCGTTCGGCGCACTTGCCAACGCGGCTTAACGCGCGTACCGCGCAATCGTGTCTTCCAGCAGATCCGCGACGGCGTGCGGGCCGCGGCTCAGGTCGCTGCGGGACAGGTGCAGACGAACGAGGCTCTCGTCCGTGCCCATCGCTTCGGAGAAAAATCCGCCGAGGCCGCGGGCGCGGCGGTCGATTTCGAGCATCAGTTCGAGCTCGCCGTTATTTTGGCGGAACAGCACTTCCAGTTCGTCGAGCTGGCCGCGGAATTTGGTCGTCGGCACGTATTCGAATTCCTGCACGAACGGCAGCGGAGCGCCGAGGCGCGGCGCGTAATCGTTCGTGACTTCGCGCAGGCGGAAGCCCAGCAGTTCGACCGCGTCCAGCGCGATCTGGATCTCGTCGCTCGGCGTTACGTTCAGCGCGTCGCGGTCGGTGGCGTCGGCGGCGCTCGGAATATCGAGGCCGGTCTCGACCCACACGCCGGAGCTGCGCAGCGTGATCGGCACGTATTCCGGCAGCGTGAAGCGGAACGGGATCTGCTTGCGTTCGCCGGCGCGCAGCGTGAACCGGTCGGTCAGCAGGAACTTGGTAATCGTCACCGTCTCGCTGTGTTTGCGGTCGTCGCGCTCGCGGATATATTCCGACTTGATGAACAGATAGATACGGTCGACCTGCTGCTCGACCTGGCCGCCTTCGATATGCACGATACCCGAGATGTCGCCGCCGACCGGCACCTGCGCCGTGTCGAGCACCGTATCCACCTTGGCATTACCGATTCCAACGCTGGCTAGCATTTTTTTGAAAAAAGACATAAATATTCACCCTCCGTTTGATTGATGCCAACTATACGGCGGCGTACGGAATGCGGTTTCGTTTTGCCGTCAAAAATTTCGGAATAGGCCGGTTCATGCTTTTAAAATGCCTCTCGCCGCGCGCTGGCCGGAGATAACCGCGCCTTCCATCGTCGCGAGGAACGGCTGCTTCGTATAATCGCCGGCGAGGAACAAGCCCGGGATCGGGGTGACCTGCTTGGGCCGCTTTTTCTCGCTGCCCGGCGACAGGCGGTAGAAGTTCTCGTCGCCGCGGATAATGCGGTATTCCATCGCGCTGTCGACGCCGTTCAGCCCGATTGCTTTGAGGCTCTCGACGGTGCGCTGCCACACTTCTTCTTCCGGCAGGTCGACCAGCGAGTCGGGATCGACGAGGATGATCGACGTCCGCCCGTCCTTGCCGCGAAACGTCGTGCGGGACTGCTCGCCGAACGAGCCGAGCTGCGTGCCGGGTCCGAACGTCGTCCGGTCCTGCGCCAGCAGCGGCTGCTGCAGTTCGAACTGCGCCGTCACGTGCGGCATGGCGTCCAGTTCGAAGAACGGCTGGAACGCCGACACGGCCGAGAAATGTTCGGCCAGCAGCTTCTGCGAGCGGCGGATATTGGCGGCCACGACGACGTTCGCCGACAGCAGCCGTTCCCCGTTTTCGAGTTCGACGCCGATCACGCTCTCCTTTTCCACGATCAGGCTCTTGACCGGCGCCGACGTGCGCACCGTTCCGCCGAGCCGCTCGATCGCATCCGCCAGCGGCCGGCACATGACGTCGGTCATGCCGCCGCTGAACGCGCCGATCCGCATTTTGTGCAGACGCGGAATGCCCGGGGCGAACAGGCCGAAGAAAGCGTAGGACGAATACTGCTCGGGCGGCAGGAAGAAGATGCCCGACGACAGCGGCTGCAAGATGCGGTCCAGCGCCTGCTGCGTCACGTGATGGCGTTCGGCGTAGTCTTTGAGCGAAATCTCGTCGAGGTCTTCGGGATTGGCCAAATAATCTTTGAACCCGGCCGCGAAAAACGAAATCAGCGACGCTTTGTCGGCCGGCGTGAGGTAGCTGTTGTTGCCGAGCGCGCCGAGTACCGTTTTGAGCGGAGCGCGGATCACGTCGAGTCCGAATTCGCCGGATTCTTTGGCTTCCGGGTGCCGGGCTTCCATCGTTTTTTCCCAAAAGAGCATGTCGTTCAGTTCGATGCCGGCGCGTTCGAGCAGCTCGGGCAGCAGCGTGTAATAGCCGATGAATTTGTGGAAGCCGGATTCGACCTCCATGCCGTGCTCATTCCAGTTGGCGGTGCGGCCTCCTACGTACGGGGCGGCTTCCAGCACGAGCACGGGTTTGCCTTTTTCGGCCAGTTCGAATCCGCAGGTCAAGCCGGCCAGGCCGGCGCCGATCACGATCGTCAACGGTTCGGACGGAACATTCGGAGTGTGCGACAAGTGATTTTCCTCGCTTTCGGTTTGGGAGTTCATACGTTCCATTACCCGCTTCTCGCAGACTTGCGCTTGACTCTCGGGTTTACCTGAGGGTTTACGATGGGATCAGGCGAAGCGGAACACCCGTTTCGCGCCGAAGGAGGAGAACGGATATGAAATCGCGCAGGAAATCGGAGACGGAATCGGGTAAAAAAACGGATACCCTATCGCCGCGGGAAAAAAAGCCGCGAGCGCTCGCGCCGGTCGCCGCCGGCTGGGGAAGCTTCGTGCTGGCTTTGTATGCGGCGGCCGCGGCGCATCACGCAATGGAGCGTGCGGGTGTCGGCCTGCCGGTCCAGCGCTTGGTGCAGGCGCTGATCGTCGCCTTGATCGTCGTGCCGGCCGTGCTGTGGATGTACCGCCGGTGGGCGGGCGAATTCCCGCTGCGCGTTCGCGGCGGCGCCTGGAAGCGGGAAGTCGGTGCCGGCCTGGCCGCGGCCGGCATCGCGCTTGCGCTTGCGGCGCTCGGGTTCGGGATCGCCCACGGCCTCGGCTGGATCGTCGTGGAAGAGATTCGGTTCACGGCGCCGCTGCTGGGCGCAATGGCGTTCAATCTCGGCGTCGCGCTGCTGTACGAAGCGCTGCCGGAAGAACTCGTGTTCCGCGGCGTCATTCCCGACGCGCTGGGCCGCCGGATGCGCCGAGCCGCCGCGTTTATACTCGCTCCGGTGCTGTTCGTGCTGGCGCCGCTCGCGACGCGCGCCCTGCAGGCGGCGACCGGCATGGACACGCAGGCGGTCACCGTCGATTACGTCGTGCTGCTGTTTTTCTTTGCCGTGGCGCTGCAGTTCGCCCGCTTCGCGCTGGGCGGACTCGGGGGCAGCATCGGCTTTCATCTGGCGTACCTTATGCTGGCGCGGTTCGCCGTTTTGGCCGAACCGGGCGAAGGACTGGTCCGCTACGTCGAAATCGAACGGGAGACGGGCAGCCTGTTCGTGCTGTTCCTGACCGTCGTGGTCGGCGGAGCGGCGGTGTTCGCGGTGATCGGCGGCCTGCGCCGCCGGCATAACGAAAAAGCGCCGGGCGATGCCTTGCGCAGGGCGCGGCGGTTGGGGTAAGCTCGCAGCACGACCGAAAAGGGGGAGAGACGATGGACAGCCGCACGTACAAAGTCGGCGAATTGGCCCGGCGTTCGGGCGTCAGCGTAGCCGCGCTTCATTATTACGAAGAACTCGGCCTGCTGAAGCCCGAACGCCACCCGGATTCCGGGTATCGGCTGTACGGCCCGGCGGACCTCGTCCGGCTGCAGGAGATCGCCGTGCTCAAAGCGATGGGATTCAAGCTGTCGGCGATCGGCGACCTGCCGGCCGGCAGCGACGGGCCGCGCGAACAGTCATGGAAAAGCGCGCTGCTGCGGCAGTCGCAGCAGATTGAGTCGCGCATGGAGGAGCTTGCCGCCATGCGGAAGCTGATCGAGTCCAGCCTGTTCTCGATCGAAGTGAACGGCGAAGTCGTGCTGGAAGACATGGCCGATTTCGTGCGCCAGCTGGGCGACTTCGACGCTTCGCGCAAAGGCGAGGCCCGGCGGGCTTTCTTCTCCGACGAAGAGCTGCGCCGGCTTCCGCAGCCGGTCGAGACCGGGCCGCAGGCCGAAGCGTGGGCGGCGCTGCTGCGCGGTGTTCGCGCCAACCTGCACCGCCCGCCCGACGCGCCGGAGTCGCTTGAGCTGGCGCACGCGCTGCTGGAGTACGCGGAAGGCGCTTTCGGCGGCGACGAGCGGCTGCTTGAGCGCTACTGGACGTTCGTCCGGCCGGAGCCGGGCGAACCGGCCCGCGCCTACGGACTGGACGACGAAGCTTCCGCTTATATTGAAGCGATTACGGACGAATACATGCGCCGACGCGGCGGGCAATAGGCGGGGGCCGCGCCTCAGCGGGCGATGTCCGCCATCGCTTCGCGCAGCGTCGGGTACCGGAATTCGAACCCTTCGCGCAGCAGGCGTTCCGGCGCCACCCAGCGGCTCTTGAGCATCAGTTCCGTCTCGGTCCGGATCGCGACCGCGCCGAGCCGGAGCATCCAGACCGGCGCGGGCAGGCCGAACTTGCGGCCGTACGCTTCCCGGATGACGCGCATCTGCTCGGCGTTCGTGACCTGCTCCGGCGCCGAGGCGTTGAAGACGCCCGACAGGTCGGGGCGGTGCTCCAAAAATTCGACCATCCGGCAAATATCGTCGAGATGCGCCCAACTGAAGCGCTGATCGCCGGGACCCTGCCGGCCGCCGAGGCCGAAGCGGACGAGGTTGGCGTACGGCGTCATGACGCCTCCGCCGCGTCCGAGCACGATGGCGATCCGCAGAACGGCTTTGCGCGTGCGCGGCGTATCGGCGGCGAACAACGCTTCTTCCCACGCTTTGGCGACGTCGACGGAGAAGCCGCTGCCGAGTTCGCCGCCGTCTTCCGTCATCGGACGGTCGCGGGCGTCCCGGTAGATCGTGGCCGTTCCGGAATTGATCCACAGTTCCGGCGGATTAGAACAGGCGGCGACCGCTTCCCCGAGACGGCGCGTCGTGTCGGTGCGGGAAGTCAGAATGTCGCGCTTGTTGCGTTCATTGTAGCGGCAGTTGACCGAGCGTCCGGCGAGATTGACGAGCAGCGCCGATCCTTCGAGCGCTTCGGCAATCGCGGCAGGATCGTCCCAGGAGATATGGCCGGGCCGCCGCGAGATCATGCGGACGTCGTATCCTTTTTTCGCGTATCGGGCCTGCAGTTCGCTTCCTATAAATCCGGTCGCTCCGGCGAGCACGATTTTGCGCCCGGGTTCGGCAAAAAGCGGGATTTGCGTCATCTTTTCCTCCTTGCGGCGTTGAACCGGCTTTTTTTATCGCAATCTTCTCCATTTTATACCCGTGTTCCCTTCAAATCACCCGCCCAGTTGACGATAAAGCGAAAAGGACGCAATCTAAACTGAAGGACGGATCAAGAACCGGATCGACAATGTGCTGGAGGAGACACGGAATGGACAGATACCTGCGAATCGGAGAGGAAAATCTTACGACGGAGAGCGAATGGAAAATCCTGCTGGTCGGAGGCGAACGCGACGAAGCCGGATTGATGTCGCATTTGCTGGCCGGATTTGATTTTGAAAGCCGTCCTGTGCGGCTTCTTCATGCTGAAAACATCCATGAAGCCCGCCCCCTGTTGGAAGAACAGACGGATATCGCAGTCGTGCTGCTGGAGCTCGACGCTTCGCAAGACCGGCAGCCGCTGGACCTGGTCGGTTACGTGCGCGGTACGCTTTCGAACGCGGCGGTCCGGATCGTCGTCGTGGCCGACAAAGGCTGGGCGGCGGCGGAAGAAGAGATCATGTGCGGCTACGATATCAACAGCTTCCGGATCAAAGGCGAACTCGACGGCGGCCTCGGCAAGCTCAAGTCGGCGCTGGTCGGCTCGTTTCGCGCTTACCGGGATTTCAAGAAGACCGAAGACGAGAAAAAGAGCCTGGAGCACGTGGCGCTGTATTCTTCGTTCGTGCTGAACGCGGGTTCGATGGAAGAGTTGGCGCAGGACGTGCTGCGTCATCTGGCTTCGATTTTGAAGACGCCACACCCTTTCGAAGGATTGATCCTGCAAAAAAACGACAAAAAATGGCGCAAGCTCGCCGCGGCGGGCAAATACGCGGACCTCGACGTCTATTCGCTGCCCCGCGACATCGAGAACGTGCTGCCGAGGCTGCGCACGTTCAACCGGCATTCGCTGACGCTGGAAGGCTTCAGCTTCCATTCGCCGGGTATCGCGGGCACCGAGCGGTTGATCTTTATCGATTCCTGCCGGACGCCGATCGACTGGGAATACTATCTGGCGGAGTCGTACTGCGCCAATACCGACGCGGCGTTCGAGAATATGGAACTGCGCCACGAGATCGAGAGCACGCAGAAGGAAATCATCTACACGCTGGGCGAAATCGCGGAGACCCGTTCCCAGGAGACGGGATTTCATGTCAAACGGGTCGCCGAATACACGAAACTGCTCGCGCTCAAATACGGACTGCCGGAAGAAGAAGCGAACCTGCTGGCGCTGGCGAGTCCCATGCACGATATCGGCAAGGTCGGCATCAGCGATTCCATCCTCAACAAGCCGGGCAAGCTGACGGAAGAAGAATATGCCACGATGAAGACGCATGCGCTGTCGGGGTACGAAATGCTGAAGCATTCCACCCGGCCGATCCTCAAAACGGCGGCGATCATCGCGCTGCAGCACCACGAGAAATACAGCGGAGGCGGCTACCCGCACGGACTGCGCGGCGAAGAGATCCATCTCTACGGCCGGATTACCGCGATCGCCGACGTGTTCGACGCGCTGGCCAGCGACCGGGTCTACAAAAAGGCGTGGCCGCTGGGCGAGATCGTCGACTTGTTCCACAAAGAAAAAGGCGGCCATTTCGACCCGATGCTGACCGACCTGTTTCTCGCGCACCTGGACGAGTTTCTGGAGATTCGGGCCCGCTACGCCGACGAGAAAGTGTTCTGACGGGCAAAAGCGCGCTCCCCGCCTCTTGTGTTCAACCCCGAAATTTGGGACAATGAAAAGCGAACGCTCGGCTGTGCGGCTTACCGCCGTACAGCCGAATTTTACGTACCGGGCAGCGGCGCACAAGAAGCGTCCGTTCCGGTTTTGAAAAGAGGGTAACCCACCATGAACAGCAAACCGTCCATTTATGGACTGACTTTGGATGCGCTGTCCGGATGGCTGACGCAAAACGGGGAGAAAAAATCCCGTGCCGCGCACATCTGGGAGGCGCTGTATACGGCAAGAGTGAGCGATTTCGATCAGATGACGGCCGTTAACGGAGCTTGTCTCGATCTGCTCAAAGACCGCTTTGCCCTGAACACGATGACGGAGTTCGTCAAGCAGGAAGCTTCCGACGGCACCGTCAAATTTCTGCTGCAATTACACGACGGCAGCCTGATCGAGACCGTTCTTATGCGCAAAAAGTACGGCTTGTCCGTCTGCGTTACGACGCAGGTCGGCTGCAATATCGGCTGCAGCTTCTGCGCGAGCGGCCTGATCAAGAAAAGCCGCGACCTGACCGCCGGCGAGATCGTCGAGCAGATCATGACCGTGCAGCATTACCTCGACGCGGCCGGCCAAGACGAGAAAGTGACCAACATCGTCGTCATGGGCATCGGCGAACCGTTCGACAACTTCGAGCATCTGATCCAGTTCCTCGAAGTGGTCAAAGACCGCAAGGGACTCGCGATCGCGGCCAAGCGCATCACCGTCTCGACGAGCGGCATCCCGTCCAAGATCCGCGCGTTCGCGGATCTCGGCACCCAGACGCATCTGGCGATCTCGCTGCATGCGCCGAACAACGACCTGCGCACGCAGATCATGATGATCAACCGCGCGTTCCCGCTGGAGCAGCTGATGGACGCCGTCCGCTATTACCTCAAGACGACGAACCGCCGGATCATGTTCGAATACATCCTGCTGAGCGAAGTCAACGACGGCACCGACACGGCGGCCCAACTGGCCGACCTGCTGGACGAGTTCAAGGATCAGGCCAGCATCAACCTGATTCCGTACAACCCCGTCGACGAGCACAGCCAGTACCAGCGCAGCACGCCGGAAGCGATCAACAGCTTCTACGACGTCCTGAAGAAGCGCAATATCAACGCGACCGTCCGCATGGAACACGGCACCGACATCGATGCCGCCTGCGGACAGCTGCGCAGCAAGCAGATCCGCAAAGACGGCCAGTCCGGCCGTACCGGCACCGTCGCGGCGGGCTGAGCTGCGGTTGCGCGGGCGGGCTCGCGATCGGCCGATGTCCGAGCGGGCTCGTACGAAGCCGGGATCGGGGTCTGCTTGGACAGGTAGTTTGCCCGGCCCGGCAGCGTTGGACTTCCGGGTCTTGCGGTCTGTGCCGGAATCGCGGATCACGAATCGCCGGATCGCCTGCTCGATCACGCTAACGAACCGTTATCACGCTATTTGTCTTCCGGGCCGCTTTTTAAATCGGCTAACGAATCGTCGTCACGCTATCGGCTCCAAATCGTCCCCAAATGGCCGTTTGCGGCTGCATAAGGATATGACGATTCGTTAATTTGCGAAAAAGGCGAAAAATTGGCTTATAGCGGGATGAGGATTCGTTAGGCTGCGAATTCGGCCCTTCATATGCGTTGCGCGGCGAATCTATCCTTCGTACGCGCTGCGCGGCATCCGCCGCGTCCGCCTCGCAGCCGAATCTGCCCGAAAAACCCGGCTCTCCATATGGAGAGCCGGGTTTTTTCGATCATTCAAGCGCATCCCGGAACCGGAACCGTTTTTTTCCCCTAACAGGTTTGCCCGGATTTCTTGAAAACGCTATACTTTTCCCGAGCCGGCTGTCGCCAAGGTCGACGGGCAGCCGCCTATTCACGTACAGGGAGGAACGAACATGATACGCAAAGCTTCGGTCATGACAGTCTTCAGGGAGCATCACGACGAATACCGGCGCCGGCACGACGAGCTGTGGCCGGAGATGGAGGGCATGCTGCGCGAACACGGCATGCTCAGCTACTCGATTTTTCTGGACGCGGAGACGGATCGGCTGTTTGCCTATCTTGAGATCGAAGACGAAGAGCGCTGGGCCCGATCGGCCGATACCGACGTCTGCCGCAGATGGTGGGCGTATATGCGGGACATTATGGAGACGAACCCGGACGACAGCCCCGTATCGCGGGAGCTGAAGCCGGTGTTCCATTTGGGACGCTGAGCGGCGGCCGTCAACGGATGCCCAATCATTTTCAACGTAAATATTGCCTTAAATAAACAGAAATCGTATGCTGAATGGGAATATCGGGAAGTTCTGAGCGATGCCGGGAGTTTTCGCAACGCATTTGTGCCAGGCGCGTATACGAGGGCATAAACGGATAATAGAAGTGGAAGAATGGAATCCGACAAGAAAGGGGAATAGAGAATGGATAGGGACATTGCGGTGATCTTGTTCGAAAAAATGGTCGGGGGCGAGTTGAGGCAGATCGAAGAGCGTCCGTGGAGCATGAACATGGTCGCGGCGCTCGAACATGCCAATTACCTCGTCGTGCAGGGCAAGGAATACGAAGCGGTCGAAGGACGGCTGAACGTCGATACGGGCAAGCTCGAACTGCTGCTCGTGCCGATGCACGGCTGAAGCCGGGCACCCCAGACGGAACGTTTGCGAAGGAGGGACAAGAACGTTGGATCATACGGATAAAGAACGCTATACGTTAAAAGCGGAACCCCAAGCGCAATCGCCGGACAAGACGGGCGAGTTGGACAAGCCGAATAAGTCGAACAAGCCGGGCAAGGTCGAAAGCCCATCTGCCGATCCGGCCGCCGAAAGCGCCGGCAAGGACAAAGAACCGGGCTTCGGCCGGCCGATCAAGGTGCTGTCGACGTCGCTGGGTCTTGCGCTGATCGCCAATACGGCGCTGGTGCCGGGCGGAGCGCTGGCCTCGAACGCGTCCGGCGGTTCTTCGGAGCCGAAGCTGGTCGAGTTCTCGACGGACGAAGTCAAGCAGTATTACGACCCGACGGTCGACTGGAGCCTGCCGATTACGGAAGAAGACCTGCAGGAGCAGGAGCAGACGACCGCGCCTTCGGGCGGATCGGACGGGACGACCGTCGTCAACAACTATTACGGCGGATACGGGTCGGGCTTCGGCTGGAGCGACCTGCTGCTGTATCACTTCCTGTTCAACAATGCCGGCGTCTATTCGTCGCGCGGCTGGTACGACAACCGCCGCGGCTATTACGCGGGCTCGACCCGTCCGTACACGCCGCGCACGTACGACAGCGGCAGCTTCCAGAACCGCTCGGTGACCGGTTCGACGGTGCGCCCGAAGACGTCGAATTCCACCGGCAAAATCACCCGGCGGTCCACGTCTTCGGGTTCCGGCGGCGTCGGCGGCCGGTCCAGCGGACTCAGCTCGTCCGGCTCCAAGTCGTCGGGTTCGAAGTCCGGCGGCTTCTTCGGCGGATGAGCGGGATCTTTCGCATCGCGGGCACGCCGTCGGAAGACCGCGCGGCCCGCGTGGAGGAACTGCGCGAACTGGGCTTCACGTGGGCGGACTACGAAGACGAACGGTATTGGATCGACCAGGCGGCCGTCATGGGCGCGGACGTCCACGCCGAATTGGAACAGGCGTCGGTCCGACTGTGGAACGTGTTCGACAAAGCGGTTCGCTACGTCCACCGGCGCCGCGACCTGTACGAATTGATCGGCATTCCGCCGATCCTGTGGAACATGCTCGACCAGGCGCCGGTCGCGGAAGACGCGAAGATCAGCCGGTACGCGCGCTTCGATTTTGCCGTGACGGACGAGCCCGGCGAGCCGGGCCGCGCTCGCATCAAGCTGCTGGAGCTTAATGCGGACACGCCGACCGGCTACGTGGAGTCGTCGATCGCCACGCCGTGGATGTGCGAGCGGCTCGGGCTGCGCAGCATGAACGGCGGCATGGCGGAGCGGGTCAGGGCGGCCTGGGCGGCCGAGCGGCCGGATACGGCGGCGTGTATCGCCTACGGCGAACATGCCGAAGACTCGGGCACGATCGAGGCGCTCGTCAAGCACAGCGGCCGCGAGATGCGGCTGGTCGACTGCCTGGAACTGACGATCGACGACGGCCGGGTCAAAGACGGGCAGGGCCGGCCGATCGACCGGATGTTCGCCCTGTATCCCAAAGAGTGGATGTCGGTGGACGACGGAGGCGAAGCGCTGGCCTACGCGGTCGAGAGCGGACAGCTCAAGCTGTTCAATCATCCGCATGCCATTTTGCTGCAATCCAAAGGCATGATGGCCGTCGTCTGGGGTCTGCACGAACTGGGCATGCTGTACGACGAGGAAGAACGCGAAGCCATTTCCCGCTACATGCTGCCTACATATAACAAGCCGTTGTTTTCCGGCGATTACGTCTCGAAGTCCATGTTCGGCCGCGAAGGCGGCTCCGTGCGCATGTACGGACAGGCCGGCGAGCTGGAGCTGCAGGACGAAGACGGCTACGACACGAGCGGGCTGTTCCCGGTCGTGTATCAGAAAAGAGCGGATCTGCCGCGCGTGCACACCGCCGAAGGCGAACTGCATCTGCTCGCGGGCATGTTCGTGATCGACGGAGCTCCGTGCGGCATGCTGGGCCGCGCCGGAGGACTCATTACCGGCAATGCCAGCCATTTTATCGCGTTGGGAGTGGAATAGATGCTGCGAAATAACGAAAAGGCCGGGCGGAACCGCCGCATGCGGACACTCGTCTGGCTGCCGGCGCTTCTGCTGCTGCTCGTGCTCGGTGCCTGTTCGAACAGCTCCGTGACGAGCACGAATGCCGACGACGGGCCGGGCGAAAATACGGTGCCTTGGGACTACCGCATTCAGGAAGGTTCGGTCGGCGACCTGATCGGCAGCGACATGACCGTGCTGCCGGACAACGAGCTGCTGCCGAACGACAATAACTACGCGACCGGGCAGGAAGTATGGACGCTGCAATCGATGAGCGCGACGCTTAGGACCGACGAGCAGGGACGCAACGACGTGCAGCTGTCCGGCTGGACGACGCTCAAGTCGTATGCGGACGAAGCCGCGGCGAAGGCCGATCTGGAAAATCTCAAAGTGTCCGTCACGACGGAAGTTGACGTGGTCGGCGTGTACAAAACGGAAAAAGGCGGCGAGACGCGCAATTTTGCCGTGGTCGAACTGCCGTCGGGCAACCGGATCAAACAACCGGTCGACGAATCGCGTTACGGCAAGCTGAAAGACGTCAAGACGACGGAAGTCGTGCTGGAAGAAGTGCATGACTTTGCCGATTACGATCTGGCATATGCGAAATTTCGGGGGTGGGCCAAGTGATGGAGGATTTGGGGTTTGACTGGGTAACGGTATACAATTTGGCGGTCAGTCTGGTCGCGATCATCGTGCTGCAAATCTTGGGCATGCTGGTGTTCTTCATCAAGACGCCGTTCAACGACATGGACGAGCTCAAAAAAGGCAATGTGGCTGTCGGCCTCGCGCTCGGCGGCAAGTTTATCGCGACGGGTATCATTCTCGGCATCTCGGCCTACACGAACACGTCGATCTGGTACATGGCGATCTGGTTCGTGGTCGGACAGATCTGCCTCGTGATCGTCTACTACGTATTCGAACTGGTGACGCCGAAGTTCAAAATCGCGGACCAGCTCGAAAAAGGCAACGTCGCCGTCGGCCTGCTGCTGTGCGCGGTCTTCATCGGCACGGCGATCTCGATCAGCAGCCTGATCATCTGATCGGCGCAGCAAAAAGGCCGCGTCCGCTATTCCAGCGGGCGCGGCCTTCTCGGGCTTGACGGCCTGGCGATCGAAATTCGGCGCGAATGGTGCGAATAGTTCGGGAGCGGGCGTGCCTCCGCAGGGCGTGCTGCCGAAGGGCGTGTCACAGCAGGGCGTGCCGTTGCAGAGCGTGCTGCCGAAGGGCATGTCACCGCAGGGCTTACCGCCGCAGGGCGTAACGCGTCTTAGGCGCCGCCCCGGATCACGCGCACGTCGGCCGGCGGGATGTCTTCGCCTTCGTACAGCATGAAGCGGCCGTCCATCCATTCGATCCGCAGCAGCTTCATGTCGTCGGACTGGTACTGCCAGACGGACTGGTCGCCGCCCTGCATGAACGGCGTGCGGCCGGTCGTCGCGACGTGGCCGTTGTACTGCTCTTCGAGATGGTACACGACGCCGTCGAGATCCATCGTCGCCGGCACGTCCTGGATCGAATCGAGGCGTCCGTCGATCGGCCGGTAGAGCGCGTATTTGTTCTCTTCGCGTTCCTCGATAACGAGGTACGACAGGTTCGCGCCGTCGCGCAGCGTCAGGACGACGGCTTTGCGGCGGGCGTTCTGGGTGCGGCCGGTGACTTCGTACGTCACCATCGAGACTTCGCAAATATCGCCGGGGCCGATCTCGAGAATGCCGCGTTCCTTCAGCGGAGCTTCCGGTTTGGCAAAGATGTTGCGAATGCGTTTGAACATGGACATGGTTATGACCTCCAACCTGGGATAAAGCCGGCTTGTCCGGCAGTTTTCGCATGTAGGGCTTTACGTGTTGCCAAGCGGCCGCGTTTCGGAAAAGTCTTCTATTCTCCTATCGTAGACGATCCGCGGCCCGAATCCAAGCAAGGGGGAGCGGACGTGCACTTTTTTATCCGGCTGTCGACCAGGTTGATGCATATGAGCAAGACGACGATCGGAGTCATCATCTTGACCTTCGTGCTGCTGAGTGCGACGATCGCCTACGCGATCGAGCCTGCGACTTTTACGAACTGGTTCAACGCTTTCTATTGGGTGCTGACGACGATGGCCACGGTGGGGTACGGCGACTATTTCGCCACGACGCCCGCGGGCAAAATTTTTACTATTTTCCTGTACATCTTCGGGATCGGTCTGCTCAGTCTTGTGATCGGCAAGGTGATCGATTCGATCGCGGAGGTGCAGCGGCAGAGAGGGGCGGGCCTGTTGAAGTTCGAAGGACGGGAACATATCGTAATCGTCAACTGGGGCAAAAAAGCGCGGTCGGCGATCGAAGAAATTTTGGAAAACGCGCCCAAAACGCAGATCGTGCTCATCGACGAATCGAACCGGCATCCGCTGGAACAGCTGGAGCAGGTACATTTCGTCAGCGGCGATCCGGCCGCGGACCACATCCTCGCCAAAGCGAGCATCGCCACCTGCCGGGCCGCGATCATCTTCGCGGACGAGCGCATTCAGGAGGGTGCGCTCGTCGACGGCAAATCGCTGCTGATCGTGTCCAGCATCGAGCGGATCGCGCCGCAGGTCCATACGACGGTCGAGATCACGATCGAAAACCACGTCCAGAACTTCCGCCACGCACAGGTGAACGAGTTCATCCTGTCGCATGACGCCATCTCGCGTCTCGCGGTGCGGGCGGCGCTGCACGAAGGCAGCTCGGACGTCATCACGCAGCTGCTTAACCGCACGAACGGTAGCGACGTGTACGAAGTGCCGGTCGACCGCTCGTGGCGCACGTACGGCGACGCGTTCCAGGCGCTGCTGGCGCAGGGCGCCACGCTGATCGCCGACCGCGAAGACCTCGGCATCAACCGCAAGCTCGGTACGCCGATCCCGGCGGAAGCGAAGCTGTACGTGGTGGCGGACGAAGAGACGCACCGGCGGATTTCGGGGAAAGGCGCGCGCGGGTGAGGCGGGTGAGGCGGGTGAGAGGGTGCGGTTGACGAGCGCGGCTGAGGCGATTGCGGCGGATAGAGCGGATTGGGACGGGTCAAGGGGATTGAAGATTGAAGCCGCTTGAAGCGCTTGAGACGGTTAGAGCAGATTAAGGCGATTGAAGCACTCGAGGCGATTGAGGGGATTGAAGCACTCGAGACGATTGAGTGGATTGAAGCCATTAAGGCCATTAAGGCGACTGAAGCGCTCGAGTCGATTGAGGGGATTGAAGCACTCGAGACGATTGAGTGGATTGAAGCCATTAAGGCTATTAAGGCGACTGAAGCGCTCGAGTCGATTGAAGCGGAAAAGGTAGACTGTTTGGCAGCGTGAAGCTGCGGCGGCCGCTCAAACAAGCCGAAAAGGCTGTTTGGGGCGAAAAATGTGTGCGAAAAGGCAACATTTTGCTGCGGGAAGGTGGGTTTTTGAAGAAATGTTGACTTTATGATCACATTTTTGCTTAAAAAACGCCGAAAGGACTGTTTTAAGCGGAAAATGTGTGCAAAACGTCAACTTTTCGAACTAAACTGCTCTTTTTTTGCTAAAATGCTGTCGAAAAGTCAACATTTGAACGGGTTCGGGCATACATCTGCTCGTGGATTCGGTTGCAGACCTGAAGGAGCGGATAGAGCGAAAGGTTTTGATGGGTCGGACCGAGGAACGGTCTGTCATCAATCACGAACGAAAAGCCCGGCTATCGCATTGCGCGATTGGCCGGGCTTTTGTCTGCGGAGCAGGGGGCTGCCGCTCCCTTAACTTCCCGGCGGAAACCAGATCGTCCGCAGATCGATCCAGCCCTGCGCGCCGAAGCTGACGCCGCGAATGCCGGGCAGGTACGCCGTCTGAAGCGGCGTCTCGTACAGGATATGCAGCTGATGCTGCGCGATCAGGAAAGCTTCCAGCCGATCCAGTTCGCGGCCCCGCCCGCGGGGCGTCGTCTCTTCCGCGGCCCGGCGCAGCGCGCTCCGGACGAAAGAACGGGTCGACGAGTCGGCATGTTCCGACAGCGTCTGGTACAGGTCGAACAGCCGCAGTTGTTCGTCGCGATCGCGGATCAGCGAGAACAGGATCAGGTCGGCTGCCAGCCGGGTCCGGCCTTTGAAATCGTCCACTGTCACGATGATGACGCGGCACGCATAGCCGCGTCGTTCCAGCCGCTCTCGGAGGAGAGCGGCGTCTTTGCGATACTGCGGAATGGTCAGCAGGCGCAGCGGCTGCCGCTCCGCGGTAGGTTCGGCCGCCGGCGCAGCGGCAGCCGAATCGGCCAAGCCCGGGCTCGCGAAGCCGCCCGCTTCGGCTGCCGGGCCGTCGCCGGCAGAGCCCGTGCGCGTGCGGCTCTCCGCCGCGCCCAAGTGCGCCGCATCCGCCGCTTCCGCTCCGGCCGTCGCCGCATCCGCTGCGTCTTCCCGCCGTCCGGCCGCCCCGCCCGGCGCGTCCTCCGCGGAGATCGCCGCCATGACCGCGGCCCGTTCGGCGGGATCGCGCAGCGGTCCGCTTTTCGTGTTGCACGTGACGAATTTGCGCGAGAACACTTCCGCGTGTGCCCGGCTCCAGGCACTTTCCTGCCTCATGACGCCGCTGCCGCTGTCGTCCGGCCCTGCGGCGGAATCGCCGCTTTCCGGCTGCGCCGCTTCCGCAAGCGATCCTGCTCCCCGCTCCGCGCCCGCAGAAGCTGCCGCCCCGCTGCCTGCTTCGTCGTCGCCCTCTTTTCCCGCCATCCCGCCGTCCGCTCTTGCCGCGTCGCTATCCGTGCCTGTCGCGTCGTTATCCGCGCCTGTCGCCGTGCCGTCCGCGCCCGCCGTCCCGCCATCCTCCCTTGCCGCCTCGCCGTCCGTCCCCGCCGCCACCGGCCCGCCACCCGGCCACACGTGAAACGGCGAATCCGATTCGCCGCCGTCTTCGCCGCCTGCGATCCGCCACGGGAGATTGACGATCTCGACCCGGTCCAGATGCGCGCGGCCCGCGTAATGCGGCACATGCGCTTCGAGCACGCACAAGCCGGGATCGAAAGCCGCGACCCGGAACGGGCCGGTGCCGATCGGGCGCAGGGCGACCGGTTCGTCGCCGCGCCGCAGCGGCACGATCGACGCCCGGCTGGTGCACAGAAACGGCAGAAACAGCGCGTGCGCCCGCTTCAGGCGAAACCGCACGACGAGCGGGCCGGGCGCCGTCACTTCGGCGATATTGCGGAACATGAAGCCGTACAGCATCCGTTCGGGCAGCCGCCGCATGCGCTCGAACGAATGGACGACGTCGTCGGCGGTGAGGAGGCGGCCGTCGTGGAACGGCACGTCTTTGCGCAGGTAGAACGTCCACGCCGTGCCGTCTTCGCCGCATTCCCAATGATGCGCGAGCGCCGGCAGGATCTCGTCCGAGCCGCCCTGCTGCCGCACTAGTCCGTCGAACACGTGGCCGACGACAAACGATTCCGCCAGCAGGTTCGTGCGCAGCGGGTCGAGCGAATGCAGCCGCTGGCGGATCGGCAGCCGCAGCGTGTCGATCTGCCGCCCGGTGCGGGTCTCCGAATGGTGGCCGAAGTAGGCGCGCAGCGATTCGCGCAGCCGTTCCCGCATCGCGGGCGGCGGAGCGCCGTCGCCGAGACCGCCCGCGAGGCCGCGCACATCGCCGCGCCCGATCGCGTCCGCCACCGAGGCCGCGGCGATCTCTTCCGGCGTCACGCGAAACGTCAGGCCCGAACGCCGGCCGCGCCCGCGCTTGGACGACCAGCCGATCCAGTTTGCCGCCGCCATTTTGCCGATGACCGTCAGGGCGCTCCGATGCGTGCAGTCCAGCGTCTCCGCCACCTCCGCAAGCGTCACCTGCGCGCCCGTCTCCCCGTCGTCTTCCGCTCCGTACCGCTCGTGCAGCAGCAGGAATTGTCTGTGCAGCTTCATGCTCGTCCTCCTCCGTAAAATGCGAAAAAACGTCTCCCAACCTTTCTATTTATCTTCTTATTTTAACGTCTACAATGGGAAAAGAATACAGTCCCGACGGCGCAGACCGTTCGGACAGGCGGAGGGAACGAGAGATGAACGAATCGACGATCAAGTCAAAAAGGAGCCTGCTGCCCGCCCTGGCAGTCGCGCTGACGTTGGGCGGCCTGCACCAACTGCTGTTCTACGGGCTTCTGCCGGGCTTGTCCGTGCCGCTGTTTTTGCTGCTGCTGTACGCCTACTTCTGGACGTTCGGCCGGGAAGCGGTACGTCCGCAAGGGCCGGCCGGGTACCTGCTTGCGGCCGCCGTGCTGCTGCTTGCGCTGACGTATGCGCTGTTCGACAACCCGGTGTTTTTCGTGCTGAACCTGCTCGCGCTGCCGACCTTGACCGCCTGGCATCTGACCTACATGCTGGGCGACCGCAGACGCAGCTGGCACGACCTGCGGCTTATTCCCGACGCGTTCGGCCATATGCTGAAGCAGACGGTGCTGCATGTGCCGGACGTGTTCGCTTTGTTCCGGCGTCGTCCGCAGGAAGGGGATGCCGCAAACGGCGAAGGCGATTCCGCGCTGCGGCAGGTGCTGTACGGACTGGCGTTCGCGGTGCCGCTGCTTGCGGTCGTGCTGATGCTGCTGCTTTCGGCGGACGGCGTGCTGCGCACGATGGCGGGCGAAATCCCGGCCTGGTTCGGCAATCTGTCGCTCGGAGACGGCGGAATCCGGCTGCTGTGGGCGCTTGCGACAGGCGGATTCCTGTTCACGTATCTGGGCGGGTTCCGTTCGCCGAAACGCCGGCCGCCCGTGCAGGGTCCGAAGCTTGCGGAACATTTTGAACCGGTCCATCCGGTCCAAACGACCGATCCGCTCTCCAAACTGCAGCCGCTGCCCGTGGTCACGCTGCTGGTCGCGTTGAATCTCGTCTACGTGCTGTTCGTGGCGTTCCAGTTCTCGTACCTGTTCGGCGCCTGGCAGGGCGTGCTGCCCGAATCTTCTTCGTACGCCGACTATGCGCGCAGCGGCTTCGGGGAATTGATCGGCGTAACGTTTATCAACTTCGGTGTGCTGCTGCTCGGTCTGTACGCGACGCTGCGCGGGGAAGGCCGGATACGCCGGGCGCTGGACGGCCTGCATCTGCTGCTCGCGCTCTGCTCGGTAGCGATGCTCGGTTCGGCTTTTTCCCGGCTGCTGCTGTACGAAGAAGCGTACGGCTATACGCGGCTGCGTTTTCTCGTGCATGCGTTCATGATTTTCCTGTTCGCCGTGCTGGTTCTGTTCGCGCTGTGTATCCGCATGCGCCGTATCCCGCTCGGCCGCGTGCTGGTCGTGCTCGGCGTCGCTGCGTACCTGGCGGTCAACTATGCCTGCATGGATCGCGTGATCACGCGGCTCAACCTCGATCGCCAGCAGGCGGCCGAGGCGACGATCGACCTTGAGTATCTGCTGGACCTGTCCGACGATGCGGTGCCTGTCCTGATCGAACGCGCCGAACCAGACAGCGAATTGGATCGGCGGCTGCGGGAAAAAGCCCAAAGCGAGCTTGGAGAGAACGTGCCGTGGCAATCCTGGAACCTGTCCGATTGGCAGGCCCGCGAGCAGCTTAACCGATATGTAAACTGAAACGTATGCCGCAGCGGCGGGCTTTGCGCGCAAGTTTGACCTGCCTGTTAACGTTTTGGAATTTGCTGAAAAAACACCTGAAAAACCGTCACCTTCTTCGCTCCTTCTGGGTAAAAGGGAGAGAGAGCGGCCGGCATGTAGGTTTCGATCGTCGGAATGCCGGCCCGCGCCGAATGAAGAGGAGGGATTGCGTGGATTTTTATCGCTCAAGCGGGGAAGAATCTTTGAAGGAACTGAAGTCCCGCCCGGAAGGTCTGGAAACGGGGGAAGCCGGCAGACGGCTTGAGGAACACGGCTACAACGAACTGAAGGAGCGGCAAAAAGATCCGATCTGGAAGCTGATTCTCGAATCGTTCAAAGATCCGATGGTCATCGTGCTGCTGGCGGCCGCCATCGTGCAGCTCGCACTCGGCGAGATCATCGAATCGATTATCATCTTCGCGGTATTGATCATGAATTCGGTGATCGGCGTCGTGCAGACGCGCAAAGCGGAAAATTCGCTCGATGCGCTCAAGCAGATGTCGGCGCCCGCCGCCAAAGTCAAACGCAGCGGACAGGTACATACGATCGAGGCGAGGGAAGTGGTGCCCGGCGACATCGTGCTGCTCGAAGCGGGCGATTACGTGCCGGCCGACGGACGGCTGCTGGAGAGCAGCTCGCTGAAGACGGACGAAGGCATGCTGACCGGCGAATCGGAACCGGCCGAGAAGCATACCGACACGATCGAAGAAGAGTCGGGGATCGGCGACCGCCGCAACATGGTGTTCAGCGGCGCGCTCGTGGTCTACGGCCGGGGGACGATGCTCGTCACCGGCACGGGCACGAATTCGGAGATCGGCAAGATCGCCGGATTGATCGAGAGCGCCGAAGCGAAGCAGACGCCGCTGCAGCGCAAGCTGGAGAGCTTCAGCAAGAAACTCGGTCTGTTCATCCTTATTCTCTGCATCGTCATCTTCGGCGTCGAAGCGGGACGCGAATGGTTCTCCAACGATACGGGAGACATGACGGGCGCGATCCTGAACTCGTTCATGTTCGCCGTAGCCGTCGCGGTCGCGGCGATTCCCGAAGCGCTGTCGTCGATCGTGACGATCGTGCTTGCGGTCGGCACGAACAAGATGGCGAAGCGCCATGCCATCATCCGGCGCCTGCCGGCGGTCGAGACGCTCGGTTCGACGAGCGTCATCTGTACCGACAAGACCGGTACGCTGACGCAGAACAAGATGACCGTCGTCGACGACTTCGTGCCGGAAGGCCGCGAAGGCCAGGTGCCGGACGATCCGAACGAATGGACGGATTCCGAGCAGTGGCTGATGCGCATCGCGGTATTGTGCAACGACTCGCGCATCAACGAAGACGGACAGGAGATCGGCGATCCGACGGAGACGGCGCTGCTCGCCTACAGCTCCAAGAAAAACCGCAGCCACGAAGAAGTGCGCGGCACGTACGAACGCGAAGGCGAGATTCCGTTCGACTCCGACCGCAAGCTGATGTCGACCGTGCATACGGTCGACGGCCGCCGCCTGCTGCTCGTCAAAGGCGGACCGGACGTGCTGCTCGACCGCTGCACCGGCATCCGGATCGACGGTCGCGAAGAGAAGTTCACGGACGAATGGCTGCGCGGCATTCAGGCGCAGAACGAATCGTTCTCCGACCGTGCGCTGCGCGTGCTGGCCTTCGGTTACAAAGAAATCGCCGCCGGCGTCACGGTCGACGAAGACGACGAGAACGAATTGGTGTTCGTCGGTCTGACGGCGATGATCGATCCGCCGCGCGACGCGGTCTACGGCGCGATCAAGGAAGCGCGAAGCGCCGGTATTCGCCCGGTCATGATCACGGGCGACCACAAGACGACGGCGCAGGCGATCGGCCGCGATATCGGGCTGATGGAAGAAGGCGACGAAGCGCTGACCGGCCGCGAGCTGGACGCGCTGTCCGACAGCGAACTGGACAACCGGCTGGAACATATCGCCGTGTACGCGCGCGTCTCGCCGGAGAACAAGATCCGCATCGTCCGCGCCTGGCAGAAAAAAGGCCGGATCACCGCCATGACCGGCGACGGCGTCAACGACGCCCCGGCGCTCAAGCAGGCCGATATCGGCGTGGCGATGGGCAGCGGCACGGACGTGGCCAAAAATTCCGCGGCGATGGTCCTGACAGACGATAACTTCGTCTCGATCGTCAGCGCCGTCGAAGTCGGCCGCACCGTGTTCGACAATATCAAGAAATCGATCGCCTACCTGTTCTCGGGCAATCTGGGCGCGATCATCGCGATTCTGTTCGCGCTGATCTTCGACTGGATCAATCCGTTCACGGCGCTGCAGCTGCTGTTCATCAACCTGCTGAACGATTCGCTGCCGGCGATCGCGCTCGGCATGGAGAAAGCCGAACCGGAAGTCATGCGGCGCAAGCCGCGCGACATCAACGAAGGCATCTTCGCGGGTGGCACGCTCCAGACCGTCATCACGCGCGGCGTGCTGATCGGGATCGCGGTCATCGTCTCGCAGTATATCGGGCTGCAGGAGTCGCCCGAGCTGAGCGTGGCGATGGCGTTCACGACGCTGATTCTGGCGCGCACGCTGCAGACGTTCGCGGCGCGTTCGCAGACGCAGACGGCGTTCGGAGCCGGCTTCTTCGATAACAAATATGTGCTCGGCGCCGTGCTGTTCTGCTTCGCGTTGTATGCGGTCACGCTGCTGCCGGGCGTGCGCGACATCTTCTCGATCCCGGCCGATTTCGGCGTGAACGACTGGCTGATCGCGGCCGGCCTTGCGCTCGGCGCGGTCGTGCTGATGGAGATCGTCAAAGTGATTCGGGTGCGGATGGAACGTTCCAAAAACTAAGTTCGCAGCCAAAAGACGCTCTCTCCCTGTTCGTAGGGCGGGAGCGTCTTTTTTACTTTTTTGACGGATACAAAAAACGGTCGGTACCGTCCTGCGCGCCGAAATATCGAAGATAATAGCCTTGTTTGTACCGATCGCGAACTTGGTCGATATGCGGATCGTTTTCGAATGAAAGATAACCGGCCAAGTAAAGCATAATCAAATACTCTTCGAATTCAGGGTTGCCTAGCTCTCTGTCTTCGTCGTCGATGCCGTGAAAAATCGCAATTTCCAACGACAGCAAATTGGACATCCCGACCTGCGTAGAATTCATGACCCAGGCATGGGCATCGTCTTTTTCCGGATCAAAATCGGCATTTAGCTGCATTAACTTTTCGATGCCGCGGGGATCTTCGAATACATAAGCGCCTTTTGCATAGGCGAAGCCGGCCTGGGGATCTTCGCTCAACTCGGAAAAACGACTCAGTTCAACTTTTTCAGCATAATAGACTTCGGTTAATCGGGCGTGGATTTGCTCGTCCGTAAAACGGTTGGGGAGGTTCGATTTCACGTAAAGGTCGTAGAGCTGTTGAATATTCGGGAGAGTCATGTACTCATTCCTTTCGTCGACTCAACGGGGCTTGCGCAAAAGGCGGAATCCCGTTATATTGTTTTCATGAGAATGATTATCAATTAAAATTCGGACGGAGGCTCACGATTCCATGACAACAAGAACGTTCAAAAGTCTGGCTTTTACGCTGGTCGGCGGTCTGGCCCTTGCTCTAAGCGCCTGCTCGGGCGATGCGGCGACAGACAATGCGGCAGACCAAGGCACGGCGGCGACCGAACCGGCAGCCGGTCGGACGGCGGAAGACACGGCGGACAGCGGCACCGGCGAGGCGGCCTCTTCGGCGGAAGAACGCGTACTGACCGACTCGATGGGGCATGAAGTGACGATCCCGGCCGAGCCGAAAGCGATCATCGCTTCCTATCTGGAAGATCCTCTGGTCGCGCTCGGCGTGAAGCCGGTCGCGCAGTGGATGATCGGCACAGATATGCTGCAAGCTTATTTGCAGGATTCGCTGTCCGGCATTCCGGGCATTCCGTCCGATCTGCCGCTCGAAGTGACAGCCAGCTACGCGCCGGACCTGATCCTGATGGACAGCGCGGAACTGGTGGCGGGCGACAAGTACAAGCAGTATTCGGCGATTGCTCCGACCTATGTGGTAGGCAATGCGCAGAACAACGACTGGCGGCAGGAACTGCTGACGATCGGGGAAGTGCTGGGCAAGCCGGAAGACGCGCAGCGGGTGCTGGACGAATACGAAGCCAAAGCGGCCGATGCCAAAAGCAAGCTGGGCGCAGCCACTAAGGGCGCGAACAAAGCGGCGGCGCTCTGGGTTACGGAAAAAGACGTCTACGTCGTGAACATGAACCTGTCGAGCGGAGACGTGATCTACAACGATCTCGGCATGGCCGTGCCGGATCTCGTGAAGCAGTCTTCGGAAGCCGGCGAAGCGAACTGGAGCAGCCTATCGCTTGAGCTGCTGGCCGGCCTGGACGCGGACTACGTGTTCCTCGTTAACGCAAGCGGCAAAGACAAGGAACAGGTGCTGGCCGATCCGGTCTGGCAGAATATCCCGGCCGTAAAGGCGGGGCAGGTGTACGAGTTCGGCCGCGACAGCAGCTGGCTGTACACGGGCGCCGTCGCCAACAGCCGGATGATCGACGACGTGCTGCGCAGCGTCACGGGCGCCGAGTAACCCGCCAAAGCCGCTTCAGGCGGGCGGCAGGGGCTGCCTAGGCGCCGTCTAGGCCTCAGTCCGCCATCATCGCGCCCGGAAGTTCACCGTCGACGATCCGGTTCAGCACGTCCTGTACGGTCACTCCGTCGAAGTAATCGAGATAGCGCCGCTCCGCTTCGTCGAAGTAGCCGCTCATCGCGCCGGAGATCCCGGATGCGACGACGCAGTCGCTGCCGGGGCTGCCGGTATTCTTTTTCGGCCGAAGTCCTCCGCAGCATGCCGCCCGGTACACGTCGGACAGCCGGATGCCGGCAGGCTCGGCCGCCAGCCGGTAACCGCCGCCTATGCCTTCGCGCGTAAGCACCCAGCCTTGTTCCCGCAGGCAGCCCATCGTTTTGCGGACTCGCGCAGGGTGGATGCCGACGTTTGCGGCCAGTTCCTCGCTGTTGGCGGACCGGGAAGGAGAGTGGGCCAAATAGACCAAAATGTGCACGGCGGCAGGAAATTCGCTATTCATTGTTTATCCCTCCCTCACTTGATTTAATATAAGGATAAGATTCGAAGGTCCGTGCGGAGAATGAATAACGGTTCACCTTTCTTGACCTTTTGAACTGTATCCTTTATAATTACAGTTATAACCCAAGTATAATTCTTTCAGCCGCATCTGGCAAACAACAAACTTCTTAACGGGGAAGAGAGAGGTGTATCAACATGAGTAAATGGACGACGGGAGACTGGATTCAAGCATATACCGACGACGGAGCTCTGGTACACGGTTATCTGATTGCGGCGAGTGCGCCCATTCAGACGGCTCTGCTGCAAGTGACCCACAGCGACAACAAGGAGTTGATGGGCAAGGAGATTGCCGTATCGGATCGGGGCATGAAGAAATTGTCGGAGAATCCGCGCAAAAGCGAGCAGGAGATTCGCAGCCTGATCGACCTGGCCTTGCAGATTCGCGACGAAGCCTGGTTCACGGAACTGACCAACGAGCTTCGCACCGGTCCTAGACGGGCCAGACGCAAAGACGACGGCCAGCAATTCCGTACGGTGAACCGGTTGGGATCGCCGGACATTCGTTGAGACGGCCCTGCATGACCGCATGTTCTGAAATTCGGCTCGAAACCTATAGATTAGCGTCAACGGCATGAAGCGGAATCGTCTTGGAGGCGATGGCCGCTTTTTGTTTTTTTGCCGGGAAAAGAAAAAGACAAAACGAAGCGAAGGAGGCACGCGTATGGGATACCGAAAAATCGCCGCCGGTCTGCTGACTGCCGCCCTGCTGCTCGCGCAGAGCCGAACCGCCGGCTTCGCGAATCCGGGTTCGCCGCCGGCGCAGCCGATCGTGCTGGCGTATTACACGGCGGATTCGGACGCATCGCTGCGGCAGTATTCGGACCGGTTCAATCGGCTCGCCACCGATACGCTCAATGCGGACGCGGCCGGCAATCTGGTCGGGTCCGTGCCGGAGCGGGCGCTGGAGAGGGCGGACCGCGCCGGCATGGAGTCGTACGCGCTCGTCTCGAATTACGGCGAGAACGGCTGGGACGCGGACATCGCCCGCCGCGTGCTGAACGAGCCGCAGGCCAAAATCCGGCTTATTCGCCATATGCTGCGGACGGTCCGCACGCACGATTACGCCGGCATCAATATCGATTTCGAAGAGGTGCGGCCGGAAGATCGGGCGGCGCTGAGCCGCTTCGTGCGCGACACGGCCCGGGAGATGCGCAAATCCGGCAAAAAAACGATGGTGTCCGTGCCGGCCAAATCGGAAGACGATCCCGGTAACGGCTGGTCCGGCGCTTTCGATTACGAAGCGCTCGGACGCGAAGCCGATCTGATCCAGGTCATGACGTACGACGAACACGGAATGTGGAGCGAACCGGGTTCGTCGGCCGGCCTCGCGTGGATGGAATCTTCGCTGAAATTTGCCGTCTCGGAAGTGGAGCCGTCCAAGCTGCTTGCGGGCATTCCCGCTTACGGCAACGATTGGAATCTGTCCGATCCGCAAGACGAGAGCGGCGCCATGCTGAAATGGACGGAAGCGCGCCGCATCGTCCGCATGCTGGGCAATCCCGGGACGCGCGACGCCCGGTCGCTGTCCATGCGCCTGCCCTACACCGCGCCGGGCGGCGACAAGCATGTGCTCTGGTACGAAGACGCGTACAGCATCAAGCTCAAGGCGCGGCTGGCGGTCAGGTATCGGCTGGCCGGCTTGTCCGTGTATGCGCTGGGCATGGAGGACGAGACCTTCTGGGCGGCGCTGCAGGCGGGACTGAAGTGACGGGCCGCGATTGAACCGGATCGGAAGCGGATTGGAATCGGCGAAGGCTGCACGGCGGTTGGGCCGCACGCTGCGTAAAATACGAAATTTCGCGCCGCGTATCTTCTCTTTATCTTCTTATTTTATCTTTTACAATAAAGAGTAAGAAGATCGATCAGACCGATCGAAGAGGAGGCTAATAACGTGCGATACGGAACGGGCGAAGACGTCATTCGGATTCGGGTGCTGCCGCAGGAAGCGACGGAAGTGGCGGAATGGGCAGGGCTGATGCTGAGCGAGCTGGTGGGAGAAGAAGCGGGCGAAGAAGGGAAGCCGGTGCGTCTTCGCGATCCGGAGCGCGCGGCGGAACTGCTGGAGCTGCTCATGCTGTGCGCGGAAGAAGGCGCGGACGCGTCGTCGGCGCTTGAGCCGGCGATCAAGCTGTGCGAAGCGGCAGGGCAAGGGGAGAAGGAACCCGGCGTAGCAGGGCCAGAGATGTCGCGGCTTGGCGAAACGCAGCGAAGGTCGGCGCAGGAGGCGGTGTCGGTATCGGTATCGGCGAAAGGGGCGGGAACGGATAAGCGGCAGGACGGGGGCAAAGAGCCGGCCGGGGCGCCGTACCCGCCGCCGATCGGCTGGCATCCGTACTACGGAAGCGGCGCGCCGGATTTTGCGGACCGCGAAGAAGAGTCCGCTTACCGCAGCGACGAAGAGCGTACGGACGTGCTGATGGCGGTCCGCTTCGGCGCTTCCGCCCTGATCGACCTGGCGCGCAGCCACGGCATAGACGTGCCGCCCGGCGGCAAGCGGGCGGCAGGCGGATCTCCGGGGCGCCGTCCCCGCCGCTGAATGATCGCCGGACACGGGAAAAAGCGCCGATCTCTTCGCATTCGACGGAATGCGGGAGGCGGCGCTTTTTTTCTTTTTTGCGTAAAGTGCACGAAGGAAGAAGTGGATCGGACTGAATCGGATCGGACTCGATCACTTGGGGTCTGAAAGCTTAGGCGGCGCTGATCTTCTGATTGTCGGTCGCGCTGCCGTTTGTGCCGTCCTGTTTTTTGTTGCGGCCCCAGACATGTGCTCTGAGGTAAGGGATGACCCAACGGTCGAGACCGATTTTGCCGGCGTTCAGGGCAGCGACGACGATGAAGATCTCGGCCAGGATCAGGTACGGGTTGGTGCTGACGGTGCCCGAGAAGAGGAAGGCGAAGTTCATGACCATGCCCATCAGAGCGGCGAAGGTGGTGAACGTACCGAGGATCAGGCCCAGGCCTACCGCGAATTCGCCGATAGGGACGAGGACGTTGAACAGGCCGACATTCGGGATGGCGAAGTGTTCAAGGAAGCTTGCCCACAGAGGCTGCACGGCCGGATGGTCGCCGCCCGACTGAGCCAGCGCGCCCTGCAGGAAGCCCGAAGCGTCAAAGCCTCCGCCGGTCAGCTTGCCCCATCCTCCGGTAATCCATTTGTATCCGATGTACACGCGCAGTACGGTCAGCAGCCACATTGCCACTTTGTTCGTTCTCAGCCAGTTGTTCATTAGTTCCACTCTCCTAAGGGTTTATTGGGTCGCTGTCTCAGCGGCTCTTTTTGTTTGTTTGGTTGATGATCATCTCTTCCATGTCCTTATCTTAAATTAAATCTAAAATTTAATATGTGATAAATATCACAATATACGATGAATTTAAAATAAAAGTTCGGGCGCGCATAAAAAGCGGTATCCGGGCAAGCGGAAGCCGGCGTTCGGCGGGCTGCCGAGAGGGGGTTGAGAGGTGGTTGAGAGGCGGTGAAAAGGCGGTCGATAGCAGGTCAAGAAGTCGTTAAGAGGCGGTCAGAAGGCGATCCAGAACCGTTCAAGAGCCGTATGCGTATAAAAAAAAGGCTGCCCGCTCTCCGAGGAGAGCGGGCAGCCTTTCTGGCGTTCCCGGATCGGCGGGGCCGGATTAGGGTTCGGGTATCGATGTTCCTGTGTCGGCGTTCGCGTATCAACTTTCCCTTACCGGCCTTCCCGGATCGTCAAAGGCCGGTGGCCGCTTCGCGCCTTCGGCCCTGACGTCAGGCGTCCCCGCGTCCGTTCCGCGAGCCGCCGCGGGACTCGCCCCGGCGGTGCTCCGGCGCCGCGCCCTGCTGCCCGGCCGGGCTGTCGCCGGCCGAAGCCGCCGCGCCCTTGGCTGGCGCGTCGCCAAGCAGCGAGCCGAGAATCAGCCCAATGAATCTCGCGGCGATTCTGCGGCTGCCGGAGTCCGGCGAATACGGATCTTCGGCGGACAGGCTGAGCTTCTGGAGCAGGCCCATCATGGCGGTGAAGATGAACTCGCCGGTCTCGCGCAGATCAAGGTCCAAGCGAAGCGAGCCGTCTTCGATACCGGCGCTCAGCGCTTCGTTCAGGAAATGCCGCTCTTTCTGCTCGGCGATAAAAGCGCCGTACCGCTCGCGCAGCCTGTCGCCGGGCGGATACGCGTCGTAGTGCAGGTCGAACAGCAGAATGAACTTCATGGAGTCCCGATTGCAATCGGCATACGCCGCCCAGGCCAGCAGCATGGCCCGAAGACGGTCGGCGCCGGTCGGCGCGGGCAATAACCGCTCGCCCGGCAGAGCCTCCACCGGCCCGCCGGGCCCGCCGGGTCCGATGGGTCCGGCCGAGCCGCCCGAATCCGCCGCAGCCTGCTCGCCGGCCGCCCGGACCTGTTCGGCCATCTGCGCCAGCGCCTCCATCTGCACTTCGAAGCCGACTTCGTCGATCGATTCGAAGTGCTTGTAGAACGTGACGCGGCTGACGCCGGCCTGTTCGCAGATGTCTTTGACAGCCACCGCGGCAAAGCCCCGCTTCAGAAACAGCGTCCGTCCGGCGGCGATCAATTCTTCGCGGTTGTGCTGCTTGCGCTGCCGATGCCATGTCTCACTCATGCCCGGCCCCTCCTTCGGCTGCCGGCTTCGCCTGGCGCCCGCCCGTCAAGGCAAGCGCGGCCAGCAGAATGACGGCCCCCAGCACATAAGGCAGATTGATCTGTACGTCAAACAGCCATCCGGCGAGCAGCGGACCGACGATGCTGCCGAGGCTCATATACGTCGTGTTGAGTCCCGCCGCATAGCCCTGCCGGTCTCCGGCGGCGTTGGCGATCAGCGTGCCGACGGTCGGGCGCAGGAACGAGTTGAACGCGAAGAAGATGGCCGAAATCAACAGCAGATAGACGAGATTGAACCGGATCAGCATCAGCACCAGGGCGGCGGCGGTCAGGATCAGCGACAGCCGGATCAGCCTGATTTCGCCGAACCGGCGCACCGCGCGGTCCAGCAGCCAGATCTGGCAGACGATGCCGATCACCGCGCCGAGCGTGATGACGATCGAGATGCTGCGCGCGTCGAAGCCGTATTTTTGCTCGACGAACAGCGCGTAGACCGTCTCGTAGTTGACGAGCCCGAACGTCATGACAAACACGAGCAGCAGATAGCGAAAATAAGGCGTGCGGAACGAATCCGCGACCTGCCGCGCGATCGGCTGCCGCTTGTGCACGCCGGCGGCGGCTCGGCGCTCCGGCGTCAGCGTCTCGCGCAGCAGCAGCGACAAGCCGGCGGCCAGCAGGCTGAGACCCGCCGCGCAGTAGTAAGGCACGCGAATGCCGAATTCGGCGATCAGGCCGCCCAGTCCGGGCCCGAGTACCATGCCGAGATTCATCGCGGCGCCGAGGTAACCCATGCCTTTGGCACGGGTCGCGGGCGTCGTGCTGTCGGCGACGTACGCCATGACGGACGGGACCATCAGGCCGAGCCCGATGCCGCCGATAAAGCGCGCGGCGTACAGCAGCGGCAGCGTATGGCCGACCGCGAACAGGTAATCGGAGACGACGGTGAACAGCAGGCCGGCGATAATGAGCTTTTTGCGGCCGAGCCGGTCCGACAGCTGTCCGCCGATCGGCGAGAACAGGAACTGCGCCGCGCCGAAAGCCGCGACCAGATAGCCGGCGGCCGTTCCCGCGGCATCGAACTGCTTGAGGTACTCGGGCAGGATCGGAATGACCATGCCCTGACCGAGCAGCGCGATAAACAAATTGAGCATGAGCACGAACATCGGCAGGCCGATGTTCGAAGATTTTCCGGAAGCGTCCGGCAGGGAAGCGGGCATGATCGGACTCCTTTTATATAGTTTACACACTGTAACCTTTGCAGCTCGATCAGCATACTCCTTTTTTTTGCCAAAGTAAATGCGGTTGTTTGCTGTTTAGGTGAGAGGCCGGCGCGGAAAAGGGTAACAGAAAGTATGCCTATTAACTAAGCATTTCCTATAGAGTAGGATCATAGACTAACATTTTGAAAAAAGAGAAGAGGGAGGGGTCCGCATGAACGATTTCAAATCCCGGCTGTCCGCGATCAGGCAGAACCAGCGCAATCTGCTGCAAGAAACGCAGGCACTGCTGGAAGAGTACGAATCGAGCGATTTGATTCACGAGAACGAGAAGCTCCGCCGTCAGTCGGAAGAAGACAGGCGGGAGCTGGCCGCGCTCCGCGCCGAGAGCTTCAAGCTGAACAAGCAGAACGCCGAACTGCGCCTGTCGCTGACGGAACAGATTCTGGATGAGAAGCTGAACATTTTGCGCTTGTCCCGAAGCAAAATGGATACTTATTTTGCCGGGAGCAAAGTCCAGCGGATCAACCGGCTGCGCCTATTCGAAGAACAGGCGCGCACACGCATACATAAGATGATGACGGCTTCGCTCCGGCTGAACGGCGGCGAACAGCAGCAATTCCGCCTCAAGCTGGAAGAGCTGTCGGAGCAGCTGGAGATCAGCCTGGACCGCCAGCGCCGCTGGCAGGAAGAAGCGGACCGGCAGGCGGGCGAATCGCTGGACGACGGCTATCGCCTGCTGGAAGACGAAGGCGTGGACGAAGACACGATCCGGCGCCGGGTGCGGCAGAACCGGATCGAGATGAAGATCGGCCTGAACTGGATCAACAAGCTGGCGATTCTGCTGATTCTGGTCGCGGTGGGCATGGCGTTCAATTACACGTACTCGACGTGGTTCAACGATTACGTGCGCGGCAGCGTCTTTTTCCTGTTCGGCGCGCTTCTCCTCGGCGGCGGCGAATGGCTGTACCGGCGCGGCCGGCGCACGTTCGCGCTCGGGCTGCTCGGCGGCGGGACGGCCGTGCTGTACGGCTCGATTTTCTACAGCTATTTCCTGCTCGGCATTATCGGAATGGGCGCGGCGCTGCTGCTGTCGGTGCTCGTCACGCTGACCACGGTGCTGCTGGCGCTGCGTTACGAATCGCGGACGATCTGCGCGCTGGGACTCGTCGGCGGCTATCTGCCGCTGCTGTCGTACGGGCTCGCTTCGGGCCTGTCGGGACCTGCCGTGTATGCGGCCATGGTCTACCTGCTGCTGCTCAACCTGCTGCTGCTGCTCGTCTCGCTGCATAAGCGCTGGACCGTGGTCGCGTATATCGGCTTTGCGCTGAATACGCCGGCTATGCTGGTGCTCGTCTGGCTGGCGGACAGCCGCTGGATCGGCGCGGGCTATGCTTTCGCGACTTTCCTCATGTATCTGGCGCTGACGCTTGCGTACCCGATGCGCTTCAAGCGCAAGCTGTCCGAATGGGACGTCGCGCTGCTCGGCATCAATACGTTCGTCGGCTGCGGCGTCATGTACGCGCTGCTGCAATCGTCGGGCGCGATCGAGTTCCGGGGCCTGCTTGCGCTGCTGTTCGGCCTGCTGTACGTAGGACTCGGGCTGCTGGCGGAACGGCTCGTACCGGAGGAGAAAAATACGCGGCTGCTGTTCTATGTCACGGCGCTCGTCTTCGCGATTCTGATCGTGCCGTTCCAACTTGGCGAAGCGTGGACGTCGCTCGGCTGGTTGGCCGAAGCATGCGTGCTCAGCGTATACGGCCGCCGCGCCGGTTCGAAGAGGCTGGAACGCGGCGGCTGGGCCGTCATGCTGCTCTGCATAGCCGCTTTCGTAGTGGTCGATCTGCCGCTCGGCGGATTGACCCTGCTGATCAGCGGCGAGAATTCCTCTGTGTTCATGGTCAAATACACGCTCTTGACGCTGGGCACGCTCGGCCTCGCGCTGTTCTATGCGTGGGATGAATTCCGGAACCACGGCGTAGACCGTTCTTCCGAAGCGGAACGCCGCGTCCGCTATTCGCCGGACGAGCGCCGCATGCTGCTGTTCTTCCGGTACGCTGCGCTGCTGAACGTCTGGTTCTACGGGGTGTACGAAACGTTCTACGTCTACGAGCGTCTGCTTCCGAACGGCGGCAGCCATTACCTGTTCTACAAAATGCTGCTCGCGGCCGCCGTGACGGCGCTGCTCTCGGTCGGCCTCTCCCGCTTCACGCTGATCCGGGACGAAGTCACCCGCATGTATGCGCTGATCCAGTACGGCATCGCCTGCTTCATCGGCATCGCGCTCATGCTGACGATGCCGGTACTGTCGGCGCGAAGCGATCTCAACGGAGCGAACGATTACGCGGCGCTTGCGGTGCTGCTTGTCGTCAACGCCGCCGTGTTCTGGAGCGGCAACCGCAGCCTGCGCAGCGTCGTGCGCCGCTATCCGCAGGCCGGGGAGTGGTATCCGGTCGGTATCGCGGCCTACGTGCTGGTCATGCTCACCGCCCTGCTCGGCGTCCAGCTCCATGTCGACGATTTCGGTCTTCTGTACAGCCTGGCCTACCTGCTGGTCGCGCTGGGCTGCATTCTGTACGGCTTCCGCCGCCGCTACGTCCATATCCGCCGGCTCGGCCTGATCCTGACGCTGCTGTGCACGGCCAAGCTGCTGATCTTCGATCTCGGGCTGAACGGCCTGGGCAGCCGGATTCTGGCGTATTTCGCGGCCGGATTTATCCTGCTCGGCATTTCTTATTTGTACCAGCGCGTATCGAACCGCCTGGAAGCGGACGAAGGGAAGGAGCCTAACGACGATGCGGAAAAAGAAGATTGAAGGCAAGCCGGCTGCGGCGAAAAAAAAGCTTGGCGCCGCGCTCGGCGCGGCCGTGCTGCTGGCGGCAGTCCCGGGCGGCGCGGACGCCCGGGCGGAACAGCCTGCGCCCGCCGCTGCCCCAGCCGTGTTCGGGGCTGCGGGCGAAACGGCCGCCGGGCGCCAAACGGCGGCTGTGTTCGAGGCTCGCCCGGCGGAAGACGACTACGCGGATTCCGGCACGTGGAACTTTGCCAAAGAGATCCAGGCTGCTCCGGGATCGCAGTACCAGGCGCTGTTCCTCGATGCCGACGTCTACGCGCGGGCCGAGGAGAACTTGAACGACGTGCGCATTGTCGATTCGGCGGGCCGGTTCGTGCCGTATTACGCCGATTCGGGCGAAGAAGGCGAGCGGGGGCTCGACCGCCAGTATCCGCTGGAGCTGGTCGACCGCGCCAAGAGCAAAAGCGCGACGCGGTTCGATTTTCGCGTCGTCCCGGCTTCCGGCAGCGAAGACGTGCGCGGCAGCCGGCTGACGTTCCCGCTGTCGCAGAGTTCTTTTCTCAAAAAAGTACGGGTTCAGGGCAGTTACGACGGGCAGCTCTGGGAAGACTTGACCGAAGGCGAACTGTATTCGACCGGCGAAGGCATATTCCGCAACGTGATCGAACTGGAAGAGCCGGTCAAATACGGCTATTACCGCCTGATCGCGCCGAACGGCGAAGAACCGCTTGCGCTGACCGAAGGGACGCTGACCGACGTCGGCGCGGCCGTCAGCGGCGAACGATTCCGCCGGACCGCGGAACTGCCGTTCAACGTGCAGCCTTCCGCGCGCATGTCGGAAGTCGTGCTCTATAACGCCGACAAGCTGCGCATCGACCGGATTCGGTTGAACGCTTCCGCGTCGGACGGCTCCAGCAGCTTCAGCCGGCTGTTCTACGTGAACCGGGCCAAAGGCACCGGCGCCAACACGCGCGTATTGTCGCCGACGCGGCTCAATCGGCTGGAACTTGACGGCGAGAGCGTCGACGATACCGAGATCCGGCTGGCGGAACCGATCCGCAACGAGAAGCCGATGATCGTGATCGACAACGCGGGCAATCTGCCGCTGAACATCGAATCGATCGAAGTGGGCTACCGCGTCGACCGGCTCGTGTTCGAAGACACCGGCGCCGGCCCTTACCGCCTCGTGTACGGGGCGGAGCGGCAGCCTCCGCCGCAGTACGACCTCGCCGCGTTCCGCACCGAGATCGAACGCTCGAAGCCGGCCGAAGCCGCGCTCGGCCCCGAGAATGCGGCCCGGTTCGTGCCGCCGGCTCCCGGCACGGACGGAGCCGACCCCGCGCCCAAAATCGGCGCGGGCGCTTCGCTCCAAATTCTGTTCAATGTGGTGCTGGTCGGCGTCGCTCTGCTGCTGATCGTGCTGGTGAGCCGGAAATTGAGGAAAAAGTGAGGGGATCGCATGCGATTTTTTACGGAAAGATTGTATCGGGAAATGCAGTTGAGCAGTCTGCTCGCGGTGCCGAGGACGAAGGAAGGGTGGGACGAAGAATTGGCGTTCTGCCGCGAGATCGGAGTCGATTACGTCGAGCAGGCCCACGTGAGCCTGGCCCATAACCGCAAGGAGCTGCTTGCGCTGCTGCCGGCGGCGCTGCATCCGTACGTGCTTGACGGTACGCTCAATCAGCCGTATGCGCCGCCGGAGCTGGCCGCACGGATCGCCGATTGGCGGGCAGACTTCGATCGCCGGCAGCAGGAGTTCGGCCGGGCCGCGCGGGAAGCTTACGAATCGGTCAAGGAGCAGCTGCCGCCGGCCGCCCGGGAACTGTGGGAACGTTCGCTGCACGACGCGCAGTTCGTCTCGTGCGAACGCCGGCCGGGCGGCGTGATCGAGCTGCGGTTCGACGAGTCGACGATGGGCAAAGCCTCGGCGCCGCCGAACCGCCTCGTCTTCTCGGGCGTGGGCGCCGCGACGATTCCGGACGATCTGGAGCGCGCTTATTGGTACGGCGAAGAATTCGAGTTGGTGCCGGCCGGGTTCGCCCTGCTTGTCCTGCTGCAAAAAGAAGACGGAGGATTTACCGAACTGCGGATCGAAGCGGAAAGCCTGAAGGTGGACTGGGCCTGAATGTGCGTTAAAATGGAGGAGAGTCGACGATACGAAGGAGGCATTCCCATGCACGACAAACACCCGGACCCACACCCGGACCCATCCGGGCCGGACGCTTACGCGGCCGCCAAAAGCCAACTGCTGGACGCTTACCGGTTCCGCCACGCCGTCAAGGACTTCGATCCCGCGCGGCAGGTAGCGGCGGACGATTTCGACTTCATTCTGGAAGCCGGCCGGCTGTCGCCGAGCTCGTACGGCTTCGAGCCGTGGAAATTCGTCGTCGTACAGAATCCGGAGCTGCGGAGCAAGATCGCGGTGCATGCCGGCGGCGCTCGCCGCCAGCTGGCTTCGGCCAGCCACGTGATCCTCGTGCTGGCCCGGCTGCCGCACGATATGACGGCGGATTCGGCCTACATCTCGTACATGCTGGATGACGTGCAGCGCCTGCCGCAGGAGATCTCCGACATGAAGCGCAAAACGTACGACGCGTTTCTGCGTACGGGCTTCGCGCTGCAAGATAACGAGCGCGCCATGTTCGAATGGTCCTGCCGCCAGACGTATCTGGCGCTCGGCAACATGATGACGGCCGCCGCGATGATCGGCATCGATTCCTGCCCGATGGAAGGCTTCGTCAAGCTTGAGACGGAGCGCGTGCTGGCCGAGGAAGGGCTGCTGGACACGGCGCATTTCGGCCTTGCCTGCATGGCCGCTTTCGGCTACCGCGCGGGCGAACCGACGGAGAAGACCCGTCGGCCGCTTGGCGAAGTGGTGGAATGGCGGTAGATTCCGCCTGCGCGCCTGCGCGTTCGTTCGCCCGGCGCCAGAGCCGCGCGCTGCCTTAAAGCTCAAAAAAGAAGCGAAGACCGCCTACCCGGTCTTCGCTTCTTTGCGTCCGAACTGTTTTTTTACTAAGCCGCCTATTCCGTCTGTTCGCCCGGTCTATTTCCCGACGCGGAACAGGTCGAACCCGTCGATTTCGGCGTAGCCGTCTCCTTTGGCGAAACGGATCGTATGCTTGCCTTTGTCCAGCGTCATTTTCTGTGTCGAGGTGCCCCAGTTGTCCCAGCCCTGGTTCGTCACGAAGAAGTCGCTGGCCGGTCCGCCGTCCACGGACAGCTTCAGCGTCGACCAATTGCCGCCCGCCGTTCCGTTGCCGGTCCGCGCATAGAGGATGTACGTGCCGCCTTTGTCCACGTCGACGTCGATGTCCACGTAGCTCTCGGGCGTGTCGATATAGCCGACTTTCGCGCCGCCCGAACTGTCCGCGTGCTGCGACACTTTGGCGGTGCCGCCGAGCCGGCCGTCTTCCGCTTCGTAGCGGTCGCGCTGCGGTTCGCCCGAAGGCAATGGAATCGGTTGGTTGGGATCAAGCGGACTGCCGAAGTTCGGCGTCTTGTCCGCGTTCCAGCTGAACGGCTGCGTGCGAATCTCGCGGTCCCAGCCGGAACCTTGTCTTTTGGCCGCATGATACACGATCCAGTCTTCCTGCCCGTCCGGCGACTCGGTGAAGCTGGCATGACCCGGTCCGTAGACGCCGCCGCCTGTCTTGAACACCTGATCCGGCCGTTTGGTCCACGAAGCCGGGTCCAGCAGGTCGCTGTTGTTCTTGGCCGTCAGCAGGCCGAGCGAATAATCGTCGGTCCAGCTGCCGCTGGCGGAGTAGACGATGTTGATCTGATTGCCTTTGACGAGAATCTGCGGGCCTTCGTTCACGTTCGGCGAATGGTTCGTCTCCCACTGATACTCCGGCCGCGCGATCTCGACTCTCGGCGAATCGATCGTCCACGGATTGCTCATGCGCGCGATATAGAGCACCTGCCGCACGTTCTCGGTGCCTTCCCAGCCCGACCAGACAAAATACGAGATGCCGCGCGCCTTGAACACCGTCCCGTCGATCGCCCAGCGGTTGGTCGAATCGGCGATCGGGCCTTTGTCGACCCAGGTGCCTTTGAGCGGATTGAGCGACTTGTTCTGCATGACGTACATCCGGTGGTTGGCGTTGTCCCCGTCGTCTTTGGCGTAGTAAATATACCAGGCGCCGTCGATCCGGTGGATTTCCGGGGCCCACACGTTCTGGCCGCCCGTCTCGACGACCGTCGTCTCGGCCGCGTCGATGCCGGTCATCGTCTTGGAGCGCCAGAGCGTCACGTTGCCGCCCGTCGTTTTCGTGAAGTAATAGTAGCCGTCCGCGTGCCGGTACATGAACGGATCGGCGCCGTCCTGCATGATGACGTTGTAGAAATCGTTTTTTGTCTGAGCCGAAGCTGCCTGTGCCGCCTCATAACTTCCGCCGCTAAGCGTCGTGCCGAGCAGCATCAGCGCAAGGCCGCCTTTGAGCCATGTTTTTCTGTTCATTCAGTGTTGTCTCCCCTCGGTTGAGTGTTACGAACAACTTAACGCAATCGCGCGGCGGCGAACAGGACGGATCTTTGGGGGGAACGGTCTTATTTTTTGGGAAAAGACTTGCGGTCGCGCAGATATGGACCTATTTTTAGGTATGGACGTAATTTTGGCAAAATGAAGGAAAAACGGCGTTTGCGCTGCGATCGGATTTAGAATAGAGGCAGGGCGTGTATAAGGACAATAAACGGACATAACGGTGACCGGATGCCGGGAACGAGGAGGAGAAGCGGGATGGGCCGCTCGGATTTTTGGTACGGAAAAAGAACGCCGCTCTGGCTCGTGCCCGTGCTGGCCGCCCTGGTGCTGACTTTGGGGCTGTGGTTGACGGACAATTATGAAAGCGGATACGAAACGCCGGCCGCGGCGGAGACGAAGACGGCGATCGAGTTCTGGACGCCGTTCAGCGGCGGGGACAGCTCGTTCATGAACGGTCTGGTCGCGCGGTACAACGAAGAGAACGGCGAAGGGATCGTCGTGCGGATGAACAACAACAAGCTGGACGATTATTATACGAAATTGTCGACCGCGATCGTGACCGGCGAAGCGCCGGACGTGGCGATCGTGCATGCTTCGAAGTACGCGCAGTACGTTCCGGCGGATTTTGTCACGGCGATCGCGGGAGAAGAAGCGGCGGAGGCCGGGGTGGACTGGGACGGGTACAACCCAAACATTCTGCGCAAAACGGTGCTGGGCGACCACCATTACGGCGTGCCGCTGGATGCCCACTTCGGCGTGCTGTATTACAACAAAAAATGGCTGAAGCAGGCGGGGCTGTACGCAAACGGCAAAGTGCTCCTTGAGCCCGGCGAACAGGGATTTACCGATTTTCTCAAAAAGATCCGCGCGAACGTTCCCGAAAACGTGGCGCCGCTCGCCGTGCCGAATATCCGTATCGATTCGCTGTGGCTCTGGTGGTCGCTGTATAGCCAGATCGACGGAGGCGGGCGGCTCTACGCGGCGGACGGCAAACACGCCGGATTGAACATGAAAGCGGCGGAACGTTCGCTGGATTACGTCGATTCGCTGTACCGGGAAGGGCTGATTCCGCCGGACATCAACGACGCGACGAGCCAGTTCGCGCGGGGCGAAGCGGCCACGCTGTTTCTTGGCGTCTGGTCGATCGGGCTGTTCGAGCAGGCGGAAGGGCTCGACTTCGGCGTCATGCCGCTGCCGCAGATCTACGACCGCCCCGCCTCGTGGGGCGACGCGCATACGCTGGCGCTGCCCGCGCAGGCGCAGGCCGATCCGGCGAAGCGCCGGGCGGCGCTGAAGTTCGCCGCCTGGCTCACCCGACACGGCGACGTCTGGGCGCAGGCCGGGCATATTCCGGCGTATGAAGCGGCCGCGCAATCGCAAGCTTTTCTCGCGCTGCCGAGCCGGAGCGATTACGCCGAAGCGGCCGACGACGTCGCTTATTTCCCGGATCATCCGAAGCAGGGACGGGTCAGCGACGAACTGGTCGTCGAACTGGAGCGGCTGTGGTCGGGCAGCCAGACGGTAGACGGCATGCTGAAGGGAATCGGGCCGAAAATCGACCGGATTCTGGAGGAATAACAGATGGGCAAATTTGCGCAATACCGCAGTCTGTGGAGCCGCAAACAAGCGCGCCGCGCCAACCGAAGCCTCGCATTCAAGCTGATCGGCATCAATCTGATCCTCATCGCCGTGCCGCTGCTGCTCTCGTCGCTGCTCAGCGGCATCGGCTACTCCCGGGCGGTCCAGCGCAACGTCGGCGCGTACCAGGCGGACGCCGTGCACGAATTCAGCGCGAACCTCGACATCTATATGAACGAACTGGCGCTGCTGTCGGTGCTGCCTTACCAGACGCCGGACCTGCTCGACTATCTGGAGCGCCGGGACGCGGGCGAAGCGACGGTGTACGAAGAACGGATGCTGCTGGAAGAATTCATGCGGCGCATCCGGGTGAACGGGCGGGTCGATACGATCGGAATCACGCTGCAGGCGCAGCAGGTGCGTTCGTACGTCGAGCCGCCCGACAGCCCCGGACGGTTCACCGAGGAAGACGATCCCGACCTGAGCGCGTTCGCCGAAGCGGCCGCGTTCGGCGAAGCGGTGTTCGTCGGTCCGCATTCGCTGAAATCCGACAACGGCTCGACGTACAGCGTCTTCTCGGCGGTCCGCGTCATTCGCAGCCTCGAAAGTGGGAAACGGCTCGCCATTCTCAAAATCGACGTGCCGTCGAGCGACCTGCGCGAGCGGATCGCGAATCTGTCGGGCAGCGGCGAGCGCTCGGTGGCGGTGCTCGGCGGAAGCGGCGAGCCGATCTACGAGAGCGGCGCTTTTCCCGATTCGACCGGCCGCCTCGCGGCTTATCGGGGCGAAGGCACCGTCACGCTCGGCAGCGGGCGTTCTTCGGTGCTGATGACGTACGTGACGTCGCCGGTGACAGGCTGGACCGTGCTTCAGGCGGTCCCGATGAGCATTCTGCTCAAGGACGCGGAGACGGTCAACCGGCAGATGCTGCTTGTCGGCCTGGCCTGTCTGGCCGCTTCGATCTTCGTCTCGGTCTTGTACGCGCTGCGGATCACACGCCCGCTCAGCCGGCTGCGCCATTCGATGAAGCTGGTCGAGAAAGGGCAGTTCGGCATCTCGATCCCGGTCGAGAGCGAAGACGAGATCGGCCATTTGAGCCGGACGTTCAATCTGATGGTGTCCCGGCTCGGCACGCTGACGTATCGGCTGTACGAGACGGAGATCCGGGAGAAAAACGCGGAGATCGCTTCGCTGCAGAGCCAGATCAATCCGCATTTTCTCTATAATACGCTCGGCTCGATCAGCATGTACGCCGAGCTCGAAGGCAACCGGGAAGTCGTCAGCATGACCAACCATCTGAGCGCCCTGCTGCGCTACAGCATGGGCGGGGGACGCGACGAAGTGACCGTCCGCGAAGAGATCGAGCATATTCGCGGGTATCTGGCGATTCAGGGCATCCGGTACGAAGAGCGGCTGCGCTACCGGATCGAAGCGGAGCCGGGATTGATGGACAGCCCGGTCATTCGGCTGACGCTGCAGCCGGTCGTGGAGAACGCGATCGTGCACGGGCTGGAGCACGGAATCGGCGAAGTCGGCATCGTCATCGCGATCGGACTAAGCGGCGAGCGTATCCTCATCTCCGTGACGGATGACGGACCGGGCATGAGCGACGAACAGCTGCGGCGCCAGAACGCCAAGATGGAAGAAGGGCTGCTGCCGGAAGGGCCGGGCGGGCACGGGCTGGTCAATGTGCACCGCAGGCTGGTGCTCAAGTACGGATCGGGCTTCGGCGTCCGGCTGGAGCGGGCGGAGTCCGGCGGCATCCGGGCTTCGATCCGGCTGCCGGACCTGCGGGAACGCGAAGAGGAAGAAGGGAGAGACCGCCATGGATAAACGCAAAGTGCTGGTCGTCGACGACGAAGCGATCTTTCGCCGGGGACTGCGCCATTTGATCGGAACGTCGGACACCCCTTGGGAAGTGTGCGGCGAAGCCAAAGACGGCCTTGAAGCGCTGGAGGAAATCGAGCGCACGAAGCCGGATCTCGTCATTACGGACATCCGCATGCCGCGCCTCGACGGGATCGGCCTGCAGGAACAGCTGCGCGAGCGCTACCCCGAGATTCGCTGCTTCGTGCTGAGCGGCTATAACGATTTTCGCTATGCGCAAAGTTCGCTGCGCTTCGGCGCGCGGGATTACCTGCTCAAGCCGATCGACAAGGCGGAGCTGTACCGGGTGCTCGGCCAGGTGGAGCGCGAATTGGTGCAGGCCGAGCTGCAGCGGGCCGAGCGGCTGCCGCAGCGGCGCCTGCCGGCCGTGCTCGCGGAAGAGCGGGACCGGCTGCTCGACGGGCTCGTGCGCGGCGAACTGCCGCATGCGCGCCCGGGCGAGCTGCGCGAAGCCGGCATCGAGTTCGAACGGGGCGTGTACGTGCTCGTCGCCGAGCTCGACAAGGACTCGGTCGAGCCGAGCCGCTACGAGCGGCAGGAAGCGGAATTGTTCTCGCTCTACATTCGCCAATTCATCGAAGAAGCGCTGTCCGGCGTGCGGACAGGGTTCGTGTTCCGGCGCGGCGCCGGCGTCGTCGCGCTGCTGGACGCCGAAGCGTCCGCCGCGTCGCGGGCGGACGTCGCGGAACTGGCCCGGCATATCGCGGGCCGTATCCGGCGCGAAGCGAACCTGACGATCACGATCGGAATCGGCGGCGGGGTCCACGGCGTCGAGGAGATCTCCAAATCGTACGGCGAAGCGAGAATCGCTTTGCTCTATCGGCTGACTTCCGGCGGCAACCGGGTCCTGCTGTACGAGGACCCGCCGCGCCAGGAACCGGGCGCGGTGCGGACGCCGCTGACCCAGCGCGGCTATCTGGAGCAGGCGCTGCTCGAAGGCGAAGGCGGGGACCTCGGCGAGCGGGTGCGCGAAGGCATCGGGCAGCTGTGCGATTCCGGCGCGAGTCCGTCCGTGATCCACGAGCAGGTGTGCCGGATGCTGCTTGAAGCATACGGCCTCGCCGTGGACCGCGGCGTCCAAGGCGATTGGCCGGAAGGCCGCGATATCGGCGCGGCGCTGCAGGGCGCGCTTGCGCTCAGCTCGCGCTCGGAGCTGGCCGCTTACTGCGCGGGCCTGCTGCGCTCGCTTCAGGCGCTGGTCCGCCGCGGGGACGAGAGCGAAGGGCTGCACGCGGTAGACCGCGTCGTCCGCCATATCGAAGAACATTACGCCGAGCCGATCACGCTCGGCAGCATGGCGGAACTCGTCTTCCTGAACGCGTCTTACCTCAGCAGCCTGTTCAAGATCCGGCTCGGCCGCTCGTTCGTCGAGATTCTGACCGAAGTGCGCGTGCGCGAAGCGTCCCGGCTGCTGCTGCATACCGACGACAAAATCGCTTCCGTCGCCTACGGGACGGGCTTCTCCAATATCCGGCACTTCAACCGCGTCTTCAAGGCGGAGACGGGCCGCACGCCCAAAGAATTCCGCGAGACGCTGCGCCCGGACCGGGCGAATGCCTGACAGGCGCGCGGATGTGGGGAGGGGAAGATGGGCGGCGGGCAAACCGGCTTCCAGGCGTCGCCTCGCTCCGTCAAAAGTTGGACGGCCGCCAAACGACAAACCGTCTCCGACCTTCCCGCCCGCAGCCAAGGCAGCGGCGCCTCCTTCGGGAGCCGCCCGGCCGCTGCCGCGGCCCGAAGGCCGAACCGCTCCAAGCCGGAACCTGCCTCCGGCTTTTTTGCGTTGGGCACCCCGCCGCCGCAGCAGGCTCGACGGCGCGCCGCTCTATGGCTTCGCGCTCTGATTCGCCGCCTGCTAAACCCAAATATATGTCCACTCCGCCTAAAGAAGCGTCATTTTACCGCGCGGCCGTCGGCCTTATGATTGATTTGTAAGCGTAATCAACAGAAAACGCGGGGTTTAACGAAAACGGCCGTTTGCTTCGAGAAGACTTTTCGAGAAGTCCAACCGGGCCGTTTATCCGAAAGGGAGGCACGAAGATGAGAAAAAGAAACCTGTTCAAACCGGCGGCATTGGCTTTGACGCTCATGCTGCTGCTTAGCGCCTGTGCGGGCGGCGGAGCTGGCACAAGCGGCAGTGGCGGCGGCACGACGGCCGGCACCGGAGGCGAAGGCGGCGGCGATGCGCCTGCCGGCAAGACGACCATTTCGTTCTGGACGCCGTTCAGCGGCGGCGACGGCGAGTTCATGACGCAGATGATCGAGAAGTTCAACGCGGAGAATCAGGAGATTCACGTGGAACAGCTCGCGAACCCGGCGGGCGATTATTACACGAAATTGCAGACGTCGCTTGCGTCCGACCAGGCGCCGGACCTTATGGTCCTGCACTCCTCGCGCATGCCGCAGTTCGTTCCGGCCGGCTTCGTAACGCCGCTGGACGACCTGGCCGCGGAGAGCCAGCTCGATTGGGGCGAGTTCAACCCGACGATTCTGGAATCGACGATCTATGAAGACAAACATTATTCGATCCCGCTCGATACGCATGCGATCGTCATGTACTACAACAAAGACCATCTGGAGAAAGCCGGCGTGCTCGGCGAAGACGGCAAACCGGTCTTCGACCAGACGCCGGAAGGCTTCACCGAATTCCTGACCAAGATCAAAGCCGCCGTGCCGGCCGACGTGGCGCCGCTGGCCCAGCCGGACGTGCGGACCGACTCCTACTGGATGTTCTGGGGCTTCTATAACCAGCTCACCGACGGAGGCAAGTTCTACGACGAGAGCGGCAAAGCCGCGCTCAACAACCCGCAGGCGCTCGAAGCGCTTGAGTACGTCAATAGCCTCTACACGTCCAAGCTTATTCCGCCGAAGATCAACGACGCGGTCAAGCTGTTCCAGGATAAGCGCGCCGCCGTGCTGACGACGGGCGTATGGAGTACCGGCGCGTTCGAAAGCGTCGACGGCCTGAACTTCGGCGCCGTGCCGATGCCGCAAATCTACGACCAACCGGCGACGTGGGGCGATTCGCATACGCTGGCGCTGCCGAAGCACGGCACGGAAGATCCGGTCAAGCAAAAAGCCGCGCTCACGTTCGCCAAGTGGCTGGCGGACAACGGCGAGCTGTGGGCCAAAGCCGGCCATATTCCGAGCGTAACGCGGGTGCTTGAATCCCAGGCGTTCAAAGACATGCCGTACCGCAGCGACTACGCGGCCTCGGCCGACTTCGTCAAATACTGGCCGCGTAACGAGAAACAGGGCCAGATCAACGATAACGTCATCAAGGAATTCGAGAAGATGATGGCCGGCAAACAGGACCCGAAGACGACGCTTGAAAAAGCGAACGCCGTCATCGACAAGACGAGCGGCAAGTAACCGCCCGGACCGGTCCGGAATTTGCCGGACCTCAAGCAGAAGGAAGCGGCAGGGGCGATTCCGCCGCGCGCCGCTTCCTTTTTTTATGAATCTGAAAGGAGTGACCGCAACCATGGCTTCCAAAACATTGTCCGACCGCAACGACGCGGGAGCGAACGCCCGCGCGCCGCGAAGCTCGCTGCGCCGGCAGGGCTGGGTAACCGGCGTCCTGATGGTGCTTCCGTATACGATCTTTTTCCTGCTGTTCTCGATGATTCCGATCATCTACGGCTTCGGCGTCAGCTTCTACGACTGGTCGCTGCTCGGCGACCGAACGTTTATCGGGCTGCAGAACTATACGAATCTGCTGCAGGACGAAGAATTCCGTACCAATCTGCTGAACACGGTGCTGTTCACCGTCATCAGCGTGCCGCTCATTACGGCGATCGGGCTGCTGCTGGCGGTGCTCGTCAACAGTATCCGCAAAGGACAGGGCTTTCTGCGTATCGCGTTCTTCATGCCTTATGTGCTGTCCGTCTCCGTCATCTCCAGCATCTGGGTTATTTTTCTCCAGCCGTATACCGGCCTGCTGAACCGCATCCTGCGCGGAATCGGCTTGATCAACAGCGAGATCTTCTGGCTGTCCGATTCGACGCTCGCCTGGGCTTCGATCATCATGGCGACGCTGTGGTGGACGATGGGCTTCGTGTTCGTGCTGTTCCTCGCGGGACTGCAGGACATCCCGGAATCGTTCTACGAAGCGGCCGGACTCGAAGGCGCGAGCCGCTGGCAGACGTTCCGCTACGTGACGTTCCCGTCGCTGTCGCGCGTGACGGTGCTGGTCGTCGTGCTGCAGACGATCTCTTCGTTCAAAATCTTCGGCCAGTCCAAGCTGATTACCGGCGGCGGGCCGGCGGGCGCGACCAAGACGGTCGTGTTCTCGATTTACGAAAACGGCTTCCAGACGTTCCAGATGGGCTACGCTTCGGCCATCGCGTTCGTGCTGATGCTGGTCATTCTGGTCATCTCGCTGCTGCAGACGACGCTGCTGCGCAGATTCGGGGAATAAGCCCACAAGGAGGAGTGCACGATGCTCGATCGAATCTACCCTTATGTCGTACGGATCGCGGCCGTTCTGCTGGCCCTCATGTTTCTGACGCCGATCCTCTGGATGCTGTCGCTCTCGCTGACGCCCGAAGGAGGCAGCCTGTTCGCCGGAGGCTTCAACGTCTCGTTCGACAACTACGCCACCGTGCTGAACCGGGCTCCGATCTTCGGTTGGATGGGCAACAGCCTGGTTGTGTCGTCGATCACGACGGCACTCGTGCTGCTGCTTGCGTCGATGGCCGCCTATTCGTTTTCCCGTATTCGGTTTCCCGGCAGCAAAGTGCTGTTCATCCTGTTCCTGTCGGCGATGATGATTCCGGGCGAAGCGACGCTGATCCCGCTGTACCTGCTGATGCGCGACGCCGGCCTGCTCGGTACGCGCGTATCGCTGATCCTGCCGGCGATCGCGGGTCCGATGGGCATCTTCATCATGAAGCAGTTTTTTGACGGACTGCCCAAAGACCTGGAAGAAGCGGCGCGCATCGACGGAGCCGGCTTCTTCAAAATCTGGTATCGCATCTTCCTGCCGCTGTCGCGTCCCGCGCTTGCCGCGCTCGGCATTTTCACCTTTATCGGCGCCTGGAACGACTACGTCTGGCCGCTGATCTCCATTTCGGACAAAGCGTACATGACGATCACGCTCGGCCTGCCGATGTTCCAGAGTTCGTACAACCAGGAATACGCGCTGCCGATGACCGCCAATGCGCTCGCCGCCATTCCGGTGCTGATCGTGTTCCTTATTTTCCAGAAACAGATCATCAAAGGCATCGCGTTCACCGGCGGCAAAGAAATGTAACGAATCGTTCGGCCACACCCATTTTCCGATCATCAAGGAGGACTTATGCCTACGCCATCTTCTGAACCTTCATCCCTGCAAAAAAATACCGCGCTGCCCCGTCCCGAATATCCCCGTCCGCAGTTCGAGCGCGCGCAGTGGCTCAATCTGAACGGGGAATGGGACTTCGCGTTCGACGACGACCGCCGGGGCGACCGCGAACGCTGGTACGAATCCGGCCGCGGAGCGTTCGAACGCCGGATCAACGTCCCGTTCGCTTTTCAAAGCAAGCTCAGCGGCATCGGCGACCCCGGCTTCCATGATCTCGTCTGGTACCGCCGCGCGTTCGACGTGCCCGAGGAGTGGGCCGGCCGCCGGATCGTCCTCAATATCGGCGCGTGCGATTATGCGTCCACCGTCTGGGTCAACGGCCGCTGGGCGGCTTCGCACGAAGGCGGCCATACGCCTTTTGGCGCGGACATTACCGACCTGCTGAACGCGGAAGGCGGCAACACGCTCGTCTTGCGGGCCGAAGATTTCAGCCGCGACGTGACGCTGCCCCGGGGCAAGCAGTTCTGGCAGGAAGGCTCGCAGAGCATCTTCTACACCCGGACGACCGGAATCTGGCAGACCGTCTGGCTGGAACCGATGCATGAAGCGCGACTGGAAAAAGTAAAGCTGACGCCTGACATCGATCGCGGCGAAGTACGGATGCGCCTATTCTTTTCCCGGGAGACCTTTTCGCGGGAGACGAGTTCCGTGACCGAAGCCGCCGAGCCGGTTACGGCCGTCGTACGGATTTCTTTTGCCGGGCAGCCGGTTGCCGAACAGTCTTTCCCTGTGCGCAATGCCGAAGAATCGCGGGCGATCGGGCTGAACGATTTCAACGATCACGGCCTCGGCCGCTGGTGGACGCCGGAGCAGCCGAATCTGTACGACGTCACGTTCGAACTGGTGCGCGGCGGGCAGACGATCGATGCGGTAAGCAGCTATTTCGGCATGCGCAAAATTTCGATCGAGAACGGACGGCTGAGCCTGAACAACCGCCCGACCTATATGCGCCTCGTGCTGGATCAGGGTTATTTCCCGGACGGCGTGTTGACGGCACCGACGGACGAAGATTTTGTGCGGGACATCCGCCTGACCAAAGAAATGGGCTTCGACGGCGTACGCAAGCATCAGAAGATGGAAGATCCGCGTTTCCTGCACTGGTGCGATCGGATGGGCCTGCTCGTTTGGGGCGAAGCGGCGAATGCTTACGCGTATTCGGAGGAATACGTGCGCCGGTTTACCCGCGAATGGCAGGAAGCGGTCGACCGCGACTACAACCATCCGTGCATCGTCGTCTGGGTGCCGATGAACGAAAGCTGGGGCATTCCGAACGTGCAGGTCGACATACGCCAGCAGCAGCACGGCCAGACGCTGTACTATCTGACGAAGTCGCTCGACGAGACGCGTCCGGTCATCTACAACGACGGCTGGGAGATGATGACGACCGATATCGCGGCGATCCACGATTACGAATGGCGCGAGCCCGTGCTGACCGAGCGCTACGCGACCGCGGAGCGGGCGACGCAGGCCATGCCGGCCAACCGGCGCATCTTCGTCGGCGGCAGCCGGTACGAAGGCCAGCCGATTCTCGTGACCGAGTTCGGCGGCATCGCCTACCGCAAAAGCGAGCAGGAAGGCTGGGGCTATTCCGGCGCGGACAGCGACGAAGACTTCCTGGCGCGCCTCGGCGCCGTCATCCGCCCGCTGACCGTTTCCGGCGTGGTGCAGGGCTTCTGCTACACGCAGCTGACCGACGTCGAGCAGGAGATCAACGGGCTCGTGACCTACCACCGGGTGCCGAAAGTGCCGGTGGAGGACATCCGCAGAGTCGTACGGGGCGAAGAGTAGGCGGAGAGATTGCAGAGCGCCGGATTCGACAAGGAAAAGCCGGGCAACCCCGTTGGGGGTTGCCCGGCTTTTTGGCGTTTGCACAGAAAGCTTCTAATTGTAGACAAGTACACCCCATGGAGACACTGTTCTCTCCGCTTACGTACGAAAACCTTCCGACACAAAACGTTCATGGCCCAAAGCTGTTTTTGAGGCGCGGACCCTATCCGGCAGGTGTTTCTCGGAGGTATAATGTAAGCGTAAACAAAAAACGAATCCACCCCCGGATTTCTATCCGTTTCATCATCCAAGGAGGATGGCCAACATGGCAGCGGCATTGAAAGAATTCAAAAATTGGGTCACCGGCCTGCGTCACCCGGATCATGTACTTGGCGACGACGACTATCGCCGACTGGAATTTTCGGTCGAGCGCCACTTGCATACGCCGGAAGTTCGCAGTCCGATCACGTATCAGGAAGAAGCCCGGATCAAAATGGTTCAGTATCATTAGAAGATCGGATTGATGGAGCGGAGATCGGAGCGTCCCGCTGCTTTATTTTCCGGTCAAGTCTTCGCCACTCCGCTCATCCATGACTTCCCGACTCCGCCGATCTGGCATTCGCACAAGGGCGCAAACCTTGCCGCGGAAGCCGGATTTTTTATTGCGGTTTTCGGTGAAAAAGAAGGGGCATGATTCCGCAATCGCATAGCCGCATCATAAACAGGACTCCGATCGGAGCCTTTTCTTTTTTTGAACGGTGCGGAGATCCGGAAAGTTGGGGGAGCCGTCTGCGGAATATTTTTCCGGGGCGTCTCCTATGCTACAATGAGAACGTTCCAACCCAAAAGCTTGACCACAATGCGAGAAGCGGAAGGATGACGAAAATGAGCGAACAACCTATCAACGAGAGCGAAATGATCGCCTATATTGCGGACAAAACAGGAGTCGGCGAAGCGGGCATCAAATACGTGCTGAAGCACGAGCAGGACTTTATCGCAGCCGCGGCCAAAAAGCCGGGCGACACGATCGAACTGGACGGCGACGAACTGGTCGATTACGTCATGGCGCGTAAAGACGTCAAGCTCAACGAGCTGGAAGTCGAAAACGTGCTGGATGCCGAGATGGCCTACCTGATCGACAAAGGGCTGGCGGGTTACGAAGACTGAGTTTTCGACAGCTGCCGCGATCGGCACGGCGTTCGATGCCCGGCGCGGCGGCAGACGGAAAACTTTCGGCCCGGGCGCAGGGGATGCAAGCCGCGCAGGCGTCGATGAAGTGACGAAAATGTGGAAAAGGCGCGTTTTCGCGAGGGAATTTGCAGACAGTACGCGACAAGCGGGCGAATCGGCAAAATCCCGCGCAGAAAGCGCGCCTTTTCGTTATTAGGAAGGAGACTCACGCCCATGGAACCGGAAGACCGAATAAAAAGGCGGGCGGCGATGGAGCAGCTCGTCTCCGAGGCGGATGCCCATCTGCCCGAGGCGCCGACAGGGCCAGACGGCCCGAACGGGCCTACCGGACCGGAAGAGAGGCCGAAGAAGAAAAAGCGGGGTACGCTGCGCAAGCTCGCGATCACGTTCAACTGGATCTTGATCGCCTTACTGCTTCTTGTGCTGGCAGGCTTCGTGTACCAATGGCTCGGCGAGCGCGAAGACCGGCAGGCGTTCGTCCCTCCGGGACAGATGGTGGAAGTGGACGGACACCGGATGCACGTGTACACGGAGGAAAAAGCGGGCAAAAGCGCAAACGAAGCGACGGTGGTGCTGATCGCGGGGTGGGGGACGCCGAATCCGTACGCGAACTTCTCCCCGCTGTATGACGGCCTGCGCGGCAAAGCGCAGTTCGCGGTCGTGGAGCGGTTCGGGTACGGCTACAGCGACGTGACGGATGACGATCGGGACGTCGACCGGATCGCGGAAGAACTGCACGAAGCGCTGGAAGCCGCCGACGTGCCGCCGCCTTACGTGCTGGCGCCCCATTCGCTCGGCGTGCTGGAGTCGATCCGGTTCGCGCAGCTGTATCCGGGCGAAGTCAAAGGGCTGGTGCTGATCGACACCGGCTCGCCGGAGTTTTACGAGACGTTCCGATCGCGCGCGTTCCAGTCCCGGCTTCAGCGGATCGCGATCAAGTCCGGCGCCGTGCGGGCGCTGTATCACGTGCCCGGTTTTGCGGAAAAGGTAGCGGCGGGACGCAACGGGCTCAAGCTGCTGTCGCCGGACATGAAAGAGCGCGACCGCCTCGCCACGCTGCTCGTGGCGAACAACGAGAACGTCACGGACGAGATGCAGGAGATGCACGCGAACGCCCGCAAAGTGGTGCAGGGCAAAGAGCGGCTGGACATCCCGATGATCATTCTCGCGGCCGACCATCTGGGCGAGATCAGCGAAGAACGCATGGATACGCAGCGGCAGTTCGGCGAATCCTGGTCGACCGAATCGGAAGTCCGCGTCGTGCAGGGCAGCGGTCATTCGATGCCGGCGTATCAGCCGCAGGCGATCGTCGACGCGCTGCTCGAAAGCGTGGAGAAGACCCGTTAAGCGAGAAAAGAAATCGGTACGGTTGACAACGATTCGTTCCTGAAACTATAATGGTTACAATTGATGGATTCATTCATCCCACCTCATTTTTGAAGGAGCGAATACAAATGGGCAAAATTATCGTAACCGGAGCTTCCGGTCATCTGGGAACGGCGGCAATCCGCCATCTGATCAATCTCGGCACACCGGCGGGAGACATCGTCGGAATCGTGCGCGACAAGGCCAAAGCATCGGAGATCGCGCAGCTCGGCGTCGAGCTTCGCCACGGCGACTATGACGATGCTTCTACGCTGCCCGCGGCGTTCGAAGGCGGCGAGAAGCTGCTGTTCGTCTCCGCCTCGTCGATGGACAACACGCTGCGCATTCGCCAGCATGCCGCGGTCGTCGAAGCGGCGCGCAACGCCGGCGTTCAGCATATCGCCTATACGGGCATTGCTTTCCCCGAGCAGATGACGACAGGTCTGGAGAACGTGCATTTGGCGACGGAATATATGCTCCGCACGACAGGCATCGCGTACACGTTCCTGCGCAACGGGTTCTACGTCGACCTGCTCGTGAACGAAGGCACCCCGCATGTAGCGGCCGCAGGTTCGGTCATCTCCGCGGCGCCGACCGGCAAGATGAACTACGTGACCCGCGACAATCTGGCCCGCGCCGCAGCCGTCGTGCTGACGGGCGAAGGCCACGCCAACCGCATCTACGAGCTGACTTCGCCGCAGCCGTTCTCGTACGACGAATACGCCGCCGTGCTGGCCGAAGTCTCCGGCAAGCCGGTTGCCCACAAGGCGCTGCCGGCTCCCGAAGCCGTAACCGCGCTGGCCTCCGCCGGCGTACCGGAAGAAGCCGGCGGCTTCCTCGTATACGTGGTTGACGCCGCGATCGAGAAGGGCGAATTCGCTTCCGCTTCGACCGACCTGACCGACCTGATCGGAGACGCGTACACGCCGCTGAAGAGCGCGGTGGAAGCGGTGTTTAAGGGCTGATCGGGGCAAATCTTCGATCGGAAGCGCGCAGGCCCGGGCGACCGCGCTGCATGGCATGAAGAGCAGCGGCATGAACGCAAGCGGTGTACATGCAAGCAGTGAGCCTGCAAGCGATACGTCTACTGAAAAGCCCGGCATGGGAATCATGCCGGGCTTTTTTGTGCGAGAACGGCGGAAAGGAAAACGGTGCACTGCATGAACTGCATCTTCATGTACGCTAACGAACCGAGAGAACGCTATTAAGCTATTTTCGGGCTTTTTCCGATTTTAACGAATCGACATAACGCTATATGCGATCTGAAGCGTGTTTTTGCGGAAAATAGACGGAATAGCGATATGACGATTCGTTAGTTTTGCGAAACATGCGAAACTGGTTGTTTAGCGTGATAAGGATTCGTTAGCGCCGGTCGAAGCCGGTATAGACCGCCGCAGTAGCAGCATCGGCGCGGACGCGAATGTCCGCCGCAGCCGGCCTACGCGGCTCCAATGCGCCACCCGGGCAAGCGCATGGTACGCAAAAAGCCGCCTCCGGTATCTTTCCCGGAGGCGGCTTCGACGTTCAGAAAATCGAAATCAGTTCTTTCGTATACAAATGGCGGTCTTCCGCGAACAACTCGTTCGCTGCGAAGCGGTCGATGATCTCGCCGCCCCGCATGACCATGACGCGCTGGCTCATCCGGTGCACGGCGGCAAGGTCGTGCGAGATGAACAGGTACGACAGGCCGAGCGACGTGCGCAGGCCGTCCAGCAGATCCAGGACGGCGCCCTGCGAGATGACGTCGAGGCTGGCCGTCGGCTCGTCGAGCACGACGACGTCCGGCTCGATGCCGATCGCCCGCGCGATCGTGACGCGCTGGCGCTGTCCGCCGCTCAGCTCGTGCGGATAGCGGCCGGCGAGTTCGGCCGGAAGCTCGACGGCTTCGAGCAGCCGGCGGATATAGGCGTCGCGCGACGTGTACGCGAAGTGCGTGAGCTTCGCGCCCTGGCCGAGCTGCTGATACGGATCGAGCAGCGAATCCGCGATCCGCAGTTTGGGATTCAGCGCGGCCGTCGGGTTCTGGAACACGATCTGGATCTTGCGGCGATGCGGCCGCAGCCTGCGGCCGTTCAGGCGGGCGATCTCGTGCCCGCCGAGCCGGATCGAGCCGCGATCGGCGTCTTCGATCCGCATGAGGCAGCGGGCCAGCGTGCTTTTGCCGCAGCCGCTCTCGCCGACCAGGCCCAGGCATTCGCCGCGGTCGAGGGCGAAGCCGACGTCCTGCACGGCCGGACGCTCCGCGCCGGCATACGTGCGGGTAAGCCCGTCCACGCTCAGGACGGGCACGGCGCTTGAAGAGGGAGGCAGCAGCGGTTGGATCAAGTCGGTTCCTCCTCGAGTCCCGAATTCAGCGAGCGGCTCAGGATGGGAGCGGCCGCGATCAGCTGGCGGGTATAATCGTGCTGCGGATGGTCGAGAATGCGGTGCTTGCCGCCGGATTCGACGATCCGGCCTTCCTTCATGACGGACAAGCGGTTCGCGTAGCGGCGGACATGCCGCCAGTCGTGCGTAATGAACAAGATGGCGCAGCCGGTCTCCGCCTGTTTGCGCGCCAGCAGTTCCAGCACCCGGTGGCCCGACACGCTGTCGAGCGCGGTCGTCACTTCGTCGGCGATCAGCAGGCGCGGCGACAGCATCAGCGCGGTCGCGATCGAAGCCCGCTGCAGCTGTCCGCCGCTCAGTTGGAACGGATAGCGGCGCAGCAGCTTGGCGTCGAGCCCGACGGATTCCAGCGCTTCGGCCGCTTTGGAGCGGCGGACGGCGGCGGATTTTTCCCCGTGGACTTTCTGGTATTCGTCGAAGTGCGCGCCGATACTGCGAAACGGGGTGAACGCGCCCTGATAGTCCTGAAAAATATACGAGATGCGGCTGCCCCTCAGGGCGCGCATCTCTTTCGGCTTGCGGTCGAGCAGATTGCTTCCGTCGAACATCATCCGTCCCGACGCGTGCAAATTGGGCGGCAGCAGCTGCCCGATCGCCTGCGACAGCAGGCTTTTTCCGCTGCCGCTCTGTCCGACCAGCGCCATGAATTCGCCTTCGCGCACGGCAAGCGACACCTTGTCGACAAGCGTGCGATCCCGACCGGCGATACTCAATTCCTCGATGGAGAGAATCACGGCTGCACCTCCTTTTTCACGTCGAACCGGTCTCGCAGGTAGTCGCCCAGCATGTTCGCGATCAGCACGACCGAGACGATGGCGAGGCCCGGGTACACCATCAGTTCGGGACGCGACTGGAAGTACGGCCGCGAATCGTTCAGCATGGCGCCCCACTCCGGCGTCGGCGGCTGCGCGCCCAGGCCGATATAGGACAGCGACGAGATCAGCAGGATGATTTTGCCGATATCGAGACTGGCCAGCACGAGCACATGCCCCGCGATATGCGGCAGCAGATGCTTGGTCATGATGCGCGCGTCCGACAGGCCGTTCGTGCGGGCGATCCGGATATAGTCTTTTTGCGATTCGGCCAGAACGGTGCTGCGAACGAGCCGGGCATAGTTGACCCATTTGACGATGACGATCGCAAGTACCAGATTACTGATGCCCGCGCCGAGCAGGCCGCTCAGCACAATGGCGACGATCGTATCGGGAAAAGCGAGAAAGCCGTCGGCGATCCGCATGAACAACCGGTCGACCCAGCCGCGTCGGTAGCCGGCGATCAGGCCGAACGGAATACCGATCACGAGTGCGGCGCCCAGCGCGAGCAGGCTGTAGCCGATCGTCTGTCCGCCGCCGAGCAGCAGCCGCGTGAGCACGTCGCGGCCCAGATGGTCGGTGCCGAGCGGGTGCGACGCGCTTGCGCCGTGCAGGCGCCCGCGCAGGTCGGTCAGCGTCGGATCGTGCTTCAGGTACAGAAACGTATAGGCGGAGGCGGCCAGGACGAGCAGCACGAACAAGGCGCCGGCGATTGCCTGCCAGCCGTGCTTTTTCGACTTCGGTGCGCCGGATAAGCGCAGGGAGACCGGTTTGGGCATCATCGGTGGGCCTCCTTTTCCTTGAGTTTCATCTCGGGATTCAAATACCGGTACGACAGGTCGACCGCCGTATTCACGACGAAGACGACGACGGCCATGATCAGGATATAGCCCTGGATCAACGGATAATCGCGCTGGCGAATCGCGTCGACGACGAGTTTGCCGATGCCCGGATAGGCGAACAGCACTTCGATCACGACGACGCCGCCGATCAGGCTGCCGAGGCTGACGCCGAACACGGTGATGACCGGAGGCAGGCTGTGGCGCAGCGCATGCAGCCAGAAGATACGCCCTTCGGACAATCCGCGCGCCCGCGCGGAACGGACGAACTCCTGGCTCAGCGAGTCGAGCAGGCTGGAGCGCAGCAGACGCACGTAGACGCTGGAGATTGCAAGCCCCAGCGTCAGAGAAGGCAGAATGAGCGAAGCGAAGCCGCCGCGTCCCATCGTCGGCAGGCTGCCGAAGCGGACGCCCAGCAGGTCAATCAGGATCAGGCCGAGCCAGAAGCTGGGCACCGCCGCGCCGACGATCGACAGCATGCGGCTGAACGTATCGATCCAGCGTCCGCGGTACACCGCCGAGAGCGAGCCGAGCGGCACCGCCACGAGCAGCATGACCAGCAGCGCGCCGAGCGTCAGTTCCGCCGTCGCCGGCAGCGCCTTGAGCAGTGTCTGCATGACCGGCTGGCCGGTGGAATACGAAGTGCCGAAGTCCAGCCGGACAAAATCGAGCAGCCACTTGCCGAACTGGATCGGCAGCGGGTCGTTGAAGCCCATCTCTTCGCGCATGTCGTCCACCTGTTCCTGGCTGACGGACAGCTCGTCCACGTTCAGGATCGTCAGGACCGGATCGCCGGGCGCAAGGCGGATAAACAGGAAGCTGACGAACATGATGAACAGCAGGAACAGAAAAACTTCGAGAAACTTGCGGACCAAAAGGCGAAACATTACATCACGTCCAGCTTATTCGTGATCATGTAGTATTCGCTGCGCGTCGTGATCCAGTTTTTGACCTTGCTGCCGTTATAGGCCACGATCGTGCCCGGGTGCAGGACGAACGAATTGAGCACGTTGTCGTGCACGTAGTTTGCGGCCCGCTCGGCGAGTTCGGCGCGCTTCTCGGGAGCGACGGTCAGGTTCAGTTCGTCGATGATCGCGGTCAATTCCGGATCTTCCGAACCGCTGAAGTTCAGCGCGCCCGTCGGATGGTACGTCGCGTTCAGGTAGTAGCCGGCGTCGCCGCGCGGGGCGGTCAGGTTGCTGTACGTCGCCAGGTCCCAGTCGCGGTTCGAAGCCATATATTCTTCCGGCGTATCGATCTGGCGGATCTCCACGTCGATGCCGATCTGCTTGGCGTCGGATTGGAACACCTGCGCGATCAGCGGCAGGTCGGCGCGGGCCGAGTAGGTCAGCAGCGTGAGCGCAAGCGGCTTGCCGTCCTTGGCCATGACGCCGTTCTCAAGCTTGTAGCCGGCCGCTTGAAGATGCTTCACGGCCGCTTCGGAGCCCGTATCGGACGCCGTGTTGTCGTATTTCGGCGCGAACGGCAGCGAAGGCAGGAACGGGCCGATCGCGGGTTCGCCGTAACCGAGCAGAATCGTGTCCACGATGCCCTGACGGTCGATCAGCGCGTCCATCGCTTTGCGCACGTTGAGGTCCTTCATGCTGTCTCGCTCCATGTTCATCGTCATCTGGTGCACGCGGAACGTCGACGTCGATTCGACTTTCGTGCCGGCAATCGCTTTGAGCGAATCGAGGCTTTCGACTTCCGGACGATACACGATATCGACCTGGCCGGATTTGAGCGCGAGCGACCTGGCGTTGGCGTCTTCGTTGAACGAGAACGTGATCGAGTCGAGCGGCGAGACGCCGTCCCAGTAGCCGTCGTAACGGCTCAGTTCAAGCTTGCTGCCCGGGGTAAACGTATCCAGCGCGAACGGACCCGTGCCGATCGGTTTGTTGACGATGTCCGGCTCGCTCACGTCGATGATCGCGGTGTTCGGGTTGACCAGTTCGGACGCGAATTCGGGAAACGGCTGGGTTGTCGTAATGGCGAGCTTGTCGCCGTCGGCTTCGATCGATTCGATCTTCAGCGCGTTCTGGATCGCGACGTTTTCTTCCAGCGCGCGTTCCAGCGAAGCTTTGACGGAATCGCCGGTCATCGGCTTGCCGTTCTGGAATTTGACGTCGTCGCGCAGGTCGATCGTCCAGTGTTGGCCGTCTTTGCTGTCCCAGCTCTCGGCGAGCCACGGAGCGACGGTCAGGTTGTCTTCGTCGAGCCGCACGAGCGTTTCCGTGATGCCCGCGCGCAGCGGCACGTAGCTAGAATCGACGTGCGGATCGAGCGAGCTCGTGGCGAAGTTGTAGAGGAAGTGGACGTTTTTGTCGGTCGAAGCCTGGGCCGCGTTCGGCGCGGACGCAGTCGATTCGGACGAAGAGCCGCAGGCGCTGAGCAGGCCGGCGCCCAAAGCGAGGGATAACAGAGCGGAGAACCGCATTTTTGTATTCAACAGGAAAACCTTCTTTCTGATTTCTCGGGTCTGATTTATCTATTTCGTAATAATTATGATTAACACGACGAAGTCCATCTTATCGTAACGATTACGTTTTGACAAGCTATGTCATAGCGTACATAGTTGTCTGGTCAAGAAACACCCAGTTCACAGACAATAAAGAGAAAATAAAGGGAAGGTACAGGAAAAATAAAGAGAAGCTGCGGGAAAGAAGCAGAGAGGAAGCACAGAAATATAGAAACGCGAAAAACCCCTCCGGCAGGAGGGGCAGACTGCATCTATGGAAAAAGCGAAGGTTCGGTCAAACCCCGTTCGCTTGAATGTTAGGACAAGGCCGCAGCTTCGGCCGCTTCCTCGCGCGCTTCCCGGTCGGCCAGCAGGCTGTCGATGCCGAATCCCGGTTCTCTGGAAGCGGCGAAGTAAGCGGCCAGCGCCATCAGCGCGAGATCCAGTTCGTAACCCGACGATCCGCCCGCGCCGAGCAGGCCCGCCGGAAGCTTGACCGTGACGATGGCGCCGATCATGACGACGATAAAGGCGGCGGCCGACGCCCGTGTCAGCAGCCCGAGAATCATCATCGTGCCGCAGACCAACTCCAGCATGGCGATCATGTAGGCGAGAAAACCGGGCAGGCCCACGCTTGCGAACCAGTCCGCCGTATTGCCGATGCCTCCGCTCAATTTCGAAATGCCGTGCGCCAAAAAGATCGTTCCCAATAAAAGCCGCATCGCCGTTGCCGTCCATTTCATCGTCATCGTCAGTTGCTCCTCGCAAGTTTCTATGTAAATTAAAGTTGTTTACTAATCATAATATAATCGGTTTACTAAAGTTCGTCAATTACTTTTTGTAATATAAAAAAGCGAACCTCAAGGGCTCGCTTTGAACGGACAAACAGACTACGTATTGCGCGGCGTGTAATCCAGATCCTTGAACAGCCGGTCCAGCTCTTTGGGCGTCAGGTCGCGCCATTTGCCGGTCGGCAGACTGTTCAGGTAGATGTTCATGATCCGCGTGCGCTTGAGCGCGCGGACGTTGTAGTCGAGCGCTTCGCACATGCGGCGGATCTGGCGGTTGAGGCCCTGGGTCAGCGTGATCTGGAACACGAATTTGGACAGCTGCTCCACTTCGCACGGCAGCGTCTTCGTATCGAGAATCTCGACGCCCGACGCCATTTTCCGGATAAACTCAGGGGTGAGGGGACGATCGACCGTGACGATGTATTCTTTCTCGTGCCGGTTCTCCGCTCTCAGAATCTGGTTGACGATGTCGCCGTCGTTCGTGAGCAGGATCAGGCCTTCGGAGTCTTTGTCGAGCCGGCCGACGTGGAAGATCCGCTGCGAATGGCCGATAAAATCGACGATGTTGCCTTTGACGCTGCGCTCGGTCGTGCTGGTGATGCCGACCGGTTTGTTGAGCGCGATATAGACGTTTTCCTGCGCCGCTTTTTCTTTGATCCGTTTGCCGCCGACCCGCACGTCGTCGCCCGGTTCCACCTGGCTGCCCAGGTCGGCCGGCGCGCCGTTGATCGTCACTTTGCCTTCGGCGATAATTTTGTCCGCTCCGCGTCTCGACGTGAAGCCGGACTCGGCGATATATTTGTTAATCCGCAATGTGTACGCACACCTTTCTCGTTGAAAAAATTCTCTGTTTACCATAGCGCAAAAGGGGAGGGGTTGTACAGACGTTCCGAACTTTATGCGTGAAGACGATTTGGGAAAAGAACGCAAAAAAGCCGGTTCACTTGAACCAGCCTTTCTCCTTGAAGCGCGTAATCGCTTCGATCCGGTTGCCGACGCCGAGCTTGTCGAGGATGACCGAGACGTAGTTGCGCACCGTGCCGTTCGTCAGCGACAGCTCGCTTGCGATCTCTTTCGTGTTTTTGCCTTCCGAGATGAGCAGCAGCACTTCCTTCTCCCGTTCGGTCAGCGGATTCTCTTCGGCAAAAGGCGCGTCGTCGACCAGTTCCGGCGCATAGATGCGCCGGCCGGACATGACGCTGCGGATCGCTTCGGCCAGATCCTCGCTCGGGCTGTCCTTGAGCAGGTAGCCGTGCGCGCCGGCCTTGATCGCCCGTTCGAAGTAGCCGGAACGCGCGAACGTCGTCAGGATCAGCACGCGGCAGCCGGAGCCTTTGAGCTCCTCGGCCGCTTCGAGTCCCGTTTTCTTCGGCATCTCGATGTCCATGACGCAGATGTCCGGCTTGTGCAGCCGAACGAGGCGCACCAGTTCCTCGCCGTCGCCCGCGCGGCCGACCACTTCCATGTCTTCTTCCAGATCGAGCAGCGAAGCCAGCGCCCCGAGCAGCATGCGCTGGTCTTCCGCGATAACGATTCTGATCATCGTCTTACCCCTCCTTGTCGATCGCCCGTCCGACGGCGGGCGGAGATGCTTCCGGCGCAAGGCTTTCCGGCTCCGGCTCCTGCTGCGCCAGCACGTTCGGGATACGCATCGTGAGCGTCGTTCCCTTCTCGCCCGGCAGCGCCGCCGCGATCTCCAGGCGGCCGTTCACGAATTCGAGGCGTTCGCGCATGCCGCGCAGCCCGCTGCCGCGCGAACGGCTGCCCTGCCGGTCGCCGCGCTTTTGCCCGTCGCCCTGGCCGAGCCCGCTGCCGTTATCGGACACGCGCACGATCAGTTCCGCCGGCAGCGGCTCGATCTCGATCGAACAGGCGCTTGCGCCGCTGTGCTTGACGATATTCGTCACCGCTTCCTTGAGGCACATGCTGACGACGTTCTCGTTCAGCAGCGACGTACGCGTCTCGGCCGGATCGCCGATCAGCGTGAACTCGATCTCGGCTGCCTTGAGAATCTGCCGCAGCCGGTGCACTTCGTCTTCGACGTGGGTGCCGCGCATCTGCGTAACGAGCTCCCGCAGTTCCTTCAGCACGACGCGAGCGGTCTGCTGCACGTCGCGGATTTCGTTCTCCGCGCGCTGCGGGTCTTTGCTCACGAGCCGGGCGGCGAGGTCGCTTTTGAGTCCGATCAGCGCCAGGTTCTGCCCGAGCGTATCGTGCAGATCCCGCGCGATCCGCTGCCGTTCTTCCATGACGACCAGTTCCGAGATGCGTTTGTTCGCATGTTCGAGCTGGCCTTCGAGCCGTTCGCTGCGGTTGCGGTTGTACGTCGTGACCGGCAGCAGGATGACCGCGATCACGGTCAGGGCGACGAACGGCCACTGGCTGACCATCAGCGGATTCAGATGCACGTAACCGACGTAGACGGAAGCGAGCGCGGCGGCCAGCTGAACCCAGTACAAGGTGAAAAAGCCGCTTTTGCTGCGAATATTCCCGACGAAATAAGCGAGGAACACCGCAAAATACATATAACCGAACATCAGCGTCATCGACACCGAGAATACGATCTGCATGACGGTCCAGAAATAGAGCAGGCGGCCTTTGGAAGCGAACGCCAGCAGGTAGCAGACGAAGAATCCGATGACCATGCAGATGCCGGTGACGACATGGAACGGGGTCGAAGAGCGGAAGATGAAATAGAACGGCAGGATATAGAAAACGACCCATACGTACGGATTGAGGCCGGTGCTGCGCTGGAAGATTTGGTACCACTTCTGCATGATCGACTGCCCCCTATAAAGCGATGCCGGCGGCACGACCGCCGCGGGTCTGCGCACGACCTGATTTTTTGTGATCATTATAACCCGGGGCCCCCTTTTTTCCCAAACCGACCCCGTCGCGGGCTGCGCGCGGAATCGGTCGTAATGGCGAAATCGCCGACTCAAGCGGCTTTTTCGTTCTGTTTTCGGCAAAGCAAAGACCCCGGAATGCGGAATGCCGGGGTCGGATGATTGGATCCGTGAAGCTATCCCTGATCGATCAAGCGGCGTACAATCGATCAATCGTGGGGAAGAGCCGTCTTTTTGTTCAGTTCGCGGGATACGGTCTGGACCGCGTTTTTCGGAAGTCCGCTGCGAACTTTCCGGCTGTAGCCGGTGAACGTTTTGGTTTCTTCGTCCCACAGGCGGAACTTGAGCGATTGCAGGCTGGTTTTCAGCGTGATCGTCGTCGCTTTTTGCAGCGGAATCGACGAATCATGCGCTTTTTCCAGATTGTAGTTCGGCACTTTCGGACTCAGGTGATGCACGTGGTGGAAGCCGATGTTGCCGGTAATCCACTGAAGCGGCTTAGGCAGTTTGTAGTACGAGCTGCCTTCGACGGCCGCGTTCACGTAGTTCCATTCTTCTTCGTGTTCGAAGTACGAATCTTCGAATTGATGCTGCACGTAGAACAACCAGATGCCGAGCATGCCGGAGAAGAAGAAGACCGGACCTTGCACGAGCAGGAAGGCCTGCCAGCCCATTGCCCATACCAGACCCGCGTACAGCAGCACGATCAGGATCGTCGTCAGGTGCGTGTTGCGGCGTTCCAGAGCTTTGGCGCCTTTGCGGTTGAAGCGGCCTTGAATCAGGAAGACGAAGATCGGTCCGATTCCGAACATGACGAGCGGGTTGCGGTAGAACCGGTAAGCCAGGCGCGTCCAGAAGGAAGCTTGTTCATACTCCTCGGTCGTCAGCAGCCACATGTCGCCTTCGCCGCGCTTGTCGAGGTTGCTGCTTGTCGCATGGTGCATCGTATGGCTGTATTTCCATTTGCGGTACGGCATGATCGTAATGACGCCGGTGATCGTGCCGACGATGTCATTGGCTTTTTTGTTTTTGAAAAAAGAACCGTGCGTGCAGTCGTGGAAAATGATGAACGTCCGGATCACGAAGCCGGAAGCGACGAGCAGGAGCGGAAGGGCCAGCCAATAAGAGATCGACATGGCCAGATAACCTCCGACCCAGAACAGGATGAGCGGGATAATCGTATTCAACAGCTGAAAAACGCTGGCTTTGGTATCTGCTTTTTCGTATGGTTTCATGTGCTGCTTGAGTTCCGTAATTGGATTGTGGGCACGGGACGCGGTCATGAATGACTCCCCTTTCGCGGACGTTCCTTGGAACGCCTCTCTTGTACCCAAGTATAACGGGGATCGAAGCGTTGCCACAGTCATAAATGTCAGATGACACAGATGACAAATGTCATATTGCCGCCGTATTTATCTCAATTTTTGAATATACAAAATGCGCGGAGAAGAGTAGAATGAGGACGTCCGGCATACATTGTGAATTAATTAACAATGTAGAGCCGAAAAGAGACGCATACCAGGAACAGGGGTTGGGGAAAATGGGGAACGAGCATGTGCACGGAAAAAAAGGTCGCGCGAAAGGCCGGGCGGGACTGCTGCTGCTTGCGGCCGCGATCGGCGCGGCGCTGGCCGGCTGCGGCGCTTCGCCCGGCGATGGCGCGGCCGGAGCGGCCGCCGCGGGGAAGCCGGCCGCAGAGACGATCACGCTGGGACTGCTGCCGTCGATCGACGCTATTCCTTTTATCGTGGCGCACGAGCAGGGCTTCGATGCCGAGAACGGGGTGACGCTCGATATTCGCACGTTCAAAAGCGCCAAAGACCGCGACGTCGCTTTTCAGGCGGGGCAGGTCGAAGGGCTCAGCGCCGATCTGGTCGCGATCTCGATCTATAACGAAGCGGGCCAGGACGTGAAAATCACGAGCACGACGTTCGGCGAATTCGATCTGCTGACCGGGAACGCGGACATCCGCAGCGTATCGGACCTCAAAGGCAAAACGGTCATTCTGTCCAAAAACACGTTGACCGAATACACGATGGCGATGATGCTCAAGCAGGCCGGACTGACGGAAGCCGACATTACCATTACCGAAGTGCCGCAGATCCCGACGCGCCTTGAGCTGCTCAAGAACGGCAAAGCCGACGCGGCGGTACTGCCGCAGCCGTTCGTGACGATGGGCACGGCAGCGGGGCTCGAAGTGCTGGGCTCGACGCATACGGCGAAGATCAATCCGTTCGTGCTCGCTTTCCCGCAGCGCGTCATCGACGACAAGGCCGACGCGATTCGCGGCATGTACGCCGCGTACGACCAGGCGGTGGATTACATGCACGGCCGCGAGCAATCCGACTACCTCGATCTCATTATCGAAAAGGTCGGGTATCCGGAGACGCTCAAAGAACAGATCGACGTACCGGATTACGGGCCGGCCGTTCAGGCCGATCCGGCGCAGGTGGATTCCGCCCTGGATTGGGCACGGGACAAAGGGCTGCTGACGCGGGACCTTCAAGCCGCGGACGTCATGTCGGACGTGCGGTTCAAATAGAAGGCCGGATGAGGGGAAGAGGTAGCAGGGCGCCCACGTCCGGGCAGGCAGGCAGACATTCCCCGATCCCCGGTTTCGATGCTCTATATGGAAGGAACATGATGGAAAGCACGCGAACAGGACCGGGGCGACCCACCAGGAGGAGGGAAGAAGATGGAAGACGAACAGGCGCTTGGCGGATATAGCCGCCAAGCGGAAGATCCCGCGGCCGGCAGGCATGCGGCCGGAAGCGAACCGGGCCGCAAAGCGTTCGATCGGGAGAAGCGTTCGCCCCGATCGAATGCGCCTGCGGCTGACGCTTTGGGCGGCGGAGGCTTCGCCGCGCGGGGGCTGCGCGTCGACTACGGCGGCGTGCCGGTCCTCGGTCCGCTCGACCTGGATCTGCCGGAGCCCGGCATCTATACCGTACTGGGCTTATCGGGCAGCGGCAAATCGACGCTGCTGCGGGCGGCCGCGGGACTGCTGCCGGGCTTCGGCGGCCGTCTCGCCCTGGGCAGCCGCCCGCTCGGCGGCGGGCGCGCGGCCGGCGCCGCCGGATCCGAAGGACCGGCGGTGCGCGTCGGCTTCGTGCCGCAGGACTATGGCCTGCTGCCGTGGCAGACGGCGCTCGCGAACGTCCGGACCGCGCTGCGCATCGCGCGTCCGGCGGAGCCTCGCGCGCAGCGCGAAGAGGCCGCGCTCCGCTGGCTCGGCCTCATGGGCCTGGGCGGCCTGGAACGCCGCTATCCGCGCGCGCTGAGCGGCGGGCAGCAGCAGCGCGTGGCGATCGCACGCGCCTTCGCGGTGCGGCCGGACCTGCTCCTGCTGGACGAGCCGTTCTCCGCGCTCGACGCGGCGACGCGCGAAGGGCTGCAGCGCCTGCTGCTTGGCAGCTGGCTCGCGCAGCCGTCGACGATGCTGTTCGTCACGCACGACGTGGAAGAAGCCGTCCTGCTCGGCCGGAAGATCGTGCTGCTGGCGGCAGCGAAGCGTCCGGCCCCGGCGTCTTCGGGCACCGCGGCCGGAACTTCCGGCGCCGCGCCCGCCAGCGTGTCCGCCGGCGCTTCGCCTGCCGGCGTGCGCGTGATCGACAACGAAGCGATCTGCTCGCTGCCGTTTGACAGCCGGCGCGACGATGACCGCTTCTATGCGCAGGTTCGCACGCTGCGCCGGATGTTGGGCGACGGGGCGGTGAGCGCCCCATGAACGGACGCCACGCGCAGCCGCTGCTGCGGCTGCTGGCCGTCTTCGCCGCGCTGCACGGGCTGTGGGCGCTGCTGTCCGCCTTGTTGAAGCGGGAGATGCTGCCGTCTCCCGCCGCCGTGTACCGCGCGCTGCTTGCGCTGGACGGAAGCGACATGGCGCTCCATGTCGGTACGAGTCTGGGCCGCGTCTTCGCCGGCCTCGCGCTTGCGCTGGCCGGCGGGCTGCTGCTCGGCCTGCTCATGGGCCGCTCGCCGCGCTGGAACCGGCTGCTCGATCCGGTCGTGTACCTGACGTATCCGATTCCGAAGATCGCGCTGCTGCCGGTGGCGATGCTGTTTCTCGGTCTCGGCGAAGCGTCGAAGATCGCCATGATCGTGCTTATTCTCGTTTTCCAGGTCATCATCTCCGTACGCGACGGGGTCAAAGCGATTCCGGCTGCCGCGTACGACGTGCTGACCACGCTCGGGGCCGGCCGCCTGGCGCGCTTCACGTACGTCACGCTGCCCGGCGCGTTGTCGCCGATTCTCAGCACGGTGCGGATCTCGCTTGGTACGGCTTTTTCCGTCCTGTTCTTCACGGAAATCTACGGCACGGAGCACGGCTTGGGCTACTTCATCATGGACGCCTGGCTGCGGCTGGATTACCCCGAAATGTATGCCGGCATCCTGCTGTTCAGCGCGGCCGGATTCGTCTTGTTCGCGCTGGTCGACCTGTTCGAGCGCCGCTTTATGAAGTGGCGCGACTGACAGGGGACCGGCGGATGCGCGTTCGGAACGGACGCGCATCCGCCGGGAATTTGAGGGCGAACTTCACGCCGTTCTCAGGACAATTCCGATTTTTCTTAGAAGGATTATAGTTAGATTTCATACTATAAGTGCTCATACAGTATGGAATCATGGAAAAAACCTTTTTATGATCGTTAATGCCTTTTTATCATCGGCAGCCCCATGACTTCAATCCTTATATTTCACCGTACATTCGAAGACCCCGAACGAAAGCGCAGGCCTCGCGGCCCGGCTTCCGTTCGGGGTCTTTTTCAAGCTTGCTCCGTTGTGTTCGACTCCGTTGTGTTCGACTCCGTTGTGTTCGACTCCGTTGTGTTCGACTCCGTTCTGTTCGGCTCCGTTCTGTCCGGTTTCGTTCCGTCCTTCCGCTTTCCGACCGGAATCCAGATCTCGCTGCGGTAATCCGGCGCGCTCTGGTCGCGCTGCTCGTTCCACAGCAGCTCCGGCCCTTCCGCCTGCCCATAGCCGGCAGAAGGGAACCACTCCGAATAGATGCGGCCCCATGTCTCCTGCAGCGCGTCCGGGAATTTGCCGACGGCTTCGAACACGGCCCAGCTCGAAGCTTCCACTTCCAGCGAAGCGAAGCCTTCCGGAACCGCGAGGGTGGTCGCGGCTCCGATGTAATGGTCGAGCCCGCCTTTTTCCTGCATCCGCTCTTCCGAGAACCGGGTCGAAGCGCTGACGAGGCCGCCGGGTTCGATATTCGATACTTTTTTCATCAGGCCGATTTTGTCCATGTCCAGACTGTGCCACATCGCGGCGATCTCCGGGTTCACGCCCGAGAACACGATCGGAACCCGCTTCATGATGCCGACGATGCGAAAAGCTTCTTTTTCCACGATACGAACTTTCATGCGCTCTCCTCCTTCAACGGTCAATCGGAAGGTCATGGGCAGATACGCCTGAAGCTTCGCGCCGCTGCGGCGCGCTTCGGACGGCGTCACGCCGTGCAGCTGCCGGAACGCCCGCGCAAACGAATCCGCCGAGTCGTATCCGTACTTGAGCGCGAGATCGACGATCTTCGCGCCGCCGCTTTGCAGCTCCCAGGCCGCCAGCGTCAGTCGTCTGCGCCGGACGTATTCGGTCAGCGTGACCCCGGCGAGAAACGAAAACATCCGCCTGAAATGGGTCTCCGAACACAAAGCGATCCGGGCAGCCGCCTTCAGGTCGATCTCGTCGCCGAGATGCTGTTCGATATAAGCCATCGCTTCGTTCATATTTTCCAGTAAGTTCACCGCATTCCCCTCCTTGATTTCAAGATACCGGATTTTGGCCGCCTCCGCCCGACCTTTCGGGTGCCGGTTTTGTCGGGCGCGGCGGCGGATGCGGCATGCGGCAAGTCCAAAAAAAAGAAGCGGGAGGCCCCGGGGCCTTCCGCTTCTTTTTTGCCGTTCTGATTGCGCGGCGCTGGCGCACCTCGCTGCTTGCAGGCGATTTTCCAATGGAGCTGCTCCAAAAATCGCTTCTTGCAAAATAATGTTATTTGCCGGCCGGATCGGCCAGTCCCGTGCTGCGCAGCAGGTTGACCAGCAGCGCGGCGGCTTCGCCGGCCGTTCCCTGGCGCTGCGCGGCGATGATCTGTCCTTTGTCGCCGCGGAACAGGCCCGCCGCGTACGCGGTCTCGACGTACGAATCGGCCCATTCGGAGACGTCGCCGGCATCGCCGAACGCGTTTTTCGCCGTGGTCGAAGCCGGGGCGAGGGCGTTCAGCTGCAGGTCGAACTGGCGGCTGGCGTTCACGAGGATCGCGATCATCTCTTCGCGGGTGATCGCTCCGTCGGACTGGACGCTGGCCGGCAGCCCTTCGTACAAGCCCGCGCTGCGCAGCGCGGCCAGCGACGAAGCGGCGTTCGTGCCGTACGACTCAAGGCCGAGCGCGCGTACCGTCATGCGGGCGAACGCTTCGCGGTCCAGCGGCGCGGCGACTTCGCGGCCTTCGAGAATGCCTTTGGTCGTCGACGCGCTGACCGCGCTATCGAACCATTTGCCGGAATCGGCCGGTTTGTCGTAACGAACGAGCAGGACCGGATTGCCGCCGGTCGTGTGCAGGATCGCCTGGCCGTCCTTGAACGTGACCGGAATCGGCACGTATTTACCGTCGACGAGCATGACGGCGCCGAGGCTTGCGAGGTCGGAACCGGCGGGAACAGGAATCGTCTGCTCGCCGTAGCGGCGGTCGTAGCCGTTAATGTCAGTCGATTTGGAGCCGCTGCTCGCGATCATGCGGAACGCGTACGCGTCGCCGACCGGCACGGCGCCGACCGCTTTGGTCCAGGCGCCCGGAGTCGTCGATACGGGCGTCTTCTCGATCTCGATCCGGATCGAGACTTGATCCGACGTCACGCCGAGGCGCTGCGCGGCTTCGGACAGGCGCAGGCGTTCGACCGGGAACGTGATGCCGACGTCGGCCGTGCTGACCGAGAGTTTATTCGCTTTGCTCGACAGCGGCGCAAGCGTGCTGCCGTCCAACAGGATCTGCATGGCGGTACCGCTGAGCTGCGGCAGGCGATAAGCGAGCGTCTCGCCGCGTGCCGCCTGCTCGGAAGCCTGGGAGATCCCTTGCGGAGTCAGCCGGAGTTCCGCGCGCGACGAGCCGTCCTCCGCCGTGGAACGGGTCAGGCTGGCCGAACGGGTCGTCAGGTTGCCGGCCGAGACGGCGAGCACCTGGATCGATTCTTCCGCGCCTGCGGCCGGGGTTGTCGGTGCGGTAGTCGGTGCAGTCGTCGGTGCGGTCGTCGGTGCCGGGACTTCGAACGTAGGCGCCGGTGCCGGAGCGGCAGGCGGAGTCTCGACCGGAGGCGGCGTTTCCGCTGGCGGAAGCGTGCCTTTCGGCGTAGCCGATACGAAGTTGGAGTAGCCTACGTTCGAATGGCTTTTGATCGCGAAGCGGAAATAATACGTTTTCCCGTTAACGAGGCCCGTGACGGTCAGCGACGTGTCCGTGAGGTTCGAAACGTTCGACGGGTTGACCGTTTCGTAATTCATGCCGTCGTCTCCCGAAATTTCCAGGCGGCCGTCTTCGAAGTTCCGGGGCTTGGTATAACGAAGCGTCGCCGATTGGTCGCCGGATTCGGCCGTCAGACTCTGCCAGGCGAGGTCGGCTTCGGGGATTTCGGTGCCCGGGCTGCCGCCGCCCGTGTCGCCGCCCGATTCGCCCAGCGCTTCGAACGGTTGGTCGGAGAGCGTGTCGTCCGCAGGTTCCGCGTAAGCGGCGCCGAGGCCGAGGTACTGGCTGAGATAGGCGAACGAATCGCCTTCGTAAGTTGCGGGCTCGGCGTGGGCCGCGACGGAGGAACCGCTCAACAGCTGAGCGGTCAGGCCGGTCGTGAGCACGGCGGAACGGAGCATGACCTTTGTTTTGTTTTTGCTTTTGCTGCGGGCTGCATTCTTCTTGTTGTTCATAAGGCACGCTCCTGATTATCGAATAGGATCTATGGATCTATGGATCTATGGATCTATGGATCTACGGATCTACGGATCTACGGACGTATCAGCCGCAGGCAGGAAGGCACCAGGATTTTGGACGCTTCCAGTTCGCGGCTGATGACTCCGACTTTGTTCATGTTGGCTTCGTACAGCCAGATCGAGCCGTCGCGTTCGATGCCGAGATCGAGCCCGATTTCCCACAGTTTGTGTTCCATCCGGTCTTCGAGCCGATCTGCGGCGGCAAGAGCGAAACGGCGGACGCGGGCGTCCATTTCTTCTTCGCGGCCCGGGAACTGGTACGGCAGGAACCAGCTCCATTGGGTGAAGGCCCGCAGGTTGGTATGGTGGTTGACGACTTTGTGGCGCTGCTGCGTGGAGATATACGGCATATGGCCGATAATGTGGAACCGGTCGTCGTCGCCCCGGATCAGATGGACGCGAATATGAAAAGGCAGTCCTTCCGGAGTCACGCTGTCGACGAATTTTTGCAGGACCATCTCTTTGCTTGCGGCCAATCCGCCGAGCAGCTCGGATAACCGGTCTTCGGGCAGCAGATGGCTGTACAGCGGATCGTCGACGCGATAATGCTCGCCTTCCCGCCGGACGACGATGATCGCGGAACCTTTCGTCCCGCCGCTCGGCTTGATCACGGTCTGGCCGTGGTCGTCGATAAACGATTTCGCTGCCGCGGCGGAATCGAGCGCAGCGTACGGAATGAGATGGGGAGCGACTTCGGGATCGCCCGAGAGCAGTTCGTAGGCTTTGAGCTTGCTGAAGCTGCCGGCCGGACGCGAATGCGTGTTGGGGATGCCTTCGAGCCTGAGGTAAGCCTGCTCCGAGCGCCGCAGCCCCCGTTCCTTGAGCCGGTCGTACACGACGTCGGGCAGGCGCCGGTACTGCGCCGTCCAGCGGCCGCGTTCAAACACTTGCGCTTTGAGCAGCGGGGAAGCGAACGCCGCGTCGACCGGACGGAACCAGAAGAAATCGGCATCGTGCGCGGCGCTGGCAAAAGCCATGGCGTCGTGCAGCCGCACTTCGTTGTCGCTTTCGGACACGAGCATGCCGAGCGTCTGCCGCGTGCGAATCTGCCCGCTCCGCACGGCGTGCATATGCCGGCAGAAGCCGAGCAGCCGCACCGCGCGCAGCTCTTCGTGGTCGCGCGTCTCGGGCGAAGCGTTGGCTTCGAGGAAAAAGATCTCGCCGCGCTCGCCGAGCAGCAGGTCGATCCCGAGTTCGTTGCACAAAAAAGGATACGGCCGATTGACGGCTTCCGCCAGCCGCAGCGCCGTCTGTTCCAGCTTGATCCGCAGCGCTCCGGCGTCTTCTCCGTGCAGGGATCGAAGCGTCTCTTCGAGATCCGGGCTCGTTCCGCCCGCTCCGAGATTGCTGACGAACGACCCGGGCCGGCCGACGCGCGGGTAGGTACGGGTCACGCGGAACTCGCCGTGCTCGTCGCGCTGGACGTGCACGCGGTAATCGATCGGTTCGCCCTGCGGCGTCAAGGTCGGCCGGCAGGCCTGGACCAGATGGCGCCGCGGGCCGGAGACGATTTGGCGCAGCCGTTTGTTCAGCGCGCTTGGGCCGAGCAGGCGCGAAGCGCCGCCGCTCTCGTCCAGCCGGTAGCGGTCCGCTTCGCGGCGCAGGCGCAGCAGGCCCTGACCGCGGCGCCCCGCGGCCGGCTTGATGACGACGTCGCCGTAGAGCGCCAGCATGTCCAGGGCGCGCTGCGCCGAGTCGAGCGGCTCCGTCGGCAGCAGAAGCTCGGCAAACTCCGCTTGAAGGGACGAAGCCACCGCCTCTTTGTCTCCGATCAGGTGAACGGCAAAAGGAACTTTTTGGCGCAGCGCTTTTTCCGCTTCGGGCCGCTTGGCGGCAAGCTCCGGAGCTTCGTTCAGCACGACGTCCGGATAAGGGGTCTCGCGCAGGTGGAATTGGTCGTGATGGGGGTGAAGCGCCTTGATCGTTTCCCTTTCGGGATCGATGCCGTCCAGGCCGAAGAAGCAGAGCGAGACGTTCTGGCGCTCCGCTTCCGCGAGCAGCGCGTCGATGCGCGCTCGTCCAATGGCCTCGAACGGGTCGGTACGATGATATACGCCGATTAACATGATGCCGGATATTCCTCCTGTTCGATCACGGGTTTCGTTCCAAGCGATTGGATGCACGGAATAAAAGTGAATAAAATTTACTATATATGTCGGCAGACAGAGGGTTTTTTTAAATAGGGATTTTTCCGACGTCCAAAAAACCTTCCGAACCCGTCTGCGGCGCACCTATACGGGACTTGTATATTTTTTGTACATGTCCGTTTGGTAGGCTGGAGGGGAAATAGAGGATGGCTATTCAAATCGGAAAGTGGGGGAATTATGGAATTCAAAAAGTGGGGTTACGGCGTGAAACGGGGCTTCCGTTCGCTGCTGGTGGTGGCCGTCGTGATCGGTACGGCCGAAGGGGCTTTCGGAGCGATGGGCACGGCTCATGCCGCGGTCACGATCAATCCGGGCGGCGTGGCCGGACCGGTGTTGTGGATGAGATCGGATATGGACGCCGGTTCGATGAACGGAGAATCCGTGGCGTCCTGGAAAGATCAGAGCGCGTCGGCCAATAATGCGGCTCAGACCGCGGCGGCGTCACAGCCGACGTATTGGAATGATTCGGCGCACAATATCAACTTCAATCCGGTGCTGGATTTTGATCGGGACTTTTTGTCGCTTGGCATCAATACGCTGCCGCTTGGCAAAAAGGCCAGAACGGTCGCGATCGCGGCCAAAACCGATACGTTGTCCGGGATCTGCTATGTGATTGCGTGGGGAACGGCCAACAGCGTCAATACGGCCGCGGGCATGCTGAGAAACGGAAGCAAATTGGGACTGACTCCGATGAACTCTTCGACGGACCGCACCCAAACGATGTATTCCGTCGACAATCTGGCTAACGTTGAATTTCCGCATGAGCAGTTCCTGACTTGGACCGGCGGAGAAAGCGGAAACGATAACATTGCCAGATTATACAGCAAAATGAAACCTGTCGAAGAGAATAAGCCGAACGGATTCGGGCAAATCGTGCCCAAGATGTGGAATACGACCGACACGCACGGTGCGGCCATCGGCAAAGTCATTCCGGAAGGTCAAGCCGAAGGGTATTGGGACGGCAAGATCCTCGATATCATCGTATACGATCGCGCCCTGACGGATCTGGAGCGCCAAAAGGTGAGCACTTACCTGGCGATCAAGAACGGATATACAATCAGTCCGGGGGACACTTACGACGCTTCCTACCTCGATTCCGGCGAAAATAAAGTGTGGGACTCCGTACTCAACGGCTCGTACACGCACCGAATCACGAGCATCGGCAGCGATTCGGGCAGCGGCCTGAAGCAGAAGCAGGCCAAAGCGCAGGAAGCGGGCGCGGTCGTAACGGCGGCGCTGGGCACGGCCGTTCAGGAGACCAACTCGGCTAACCTCAACGAATTCGCCGCGGACTTGTCATTTTTCATTTTCGGCGATAACGGCACCGACGCGAACTACACGCAGACCATTGCCCAGACGCAGGATGTCTCGTTGAAGCGGATGGAGCGTATCCACAAAGCGGATACGACCAACTGGGGCAATCAAGCGGTCACGCTGCAGCTCGATCTTGCGCCGCGCAATGCCGCGCAGCCGGAACAGCATTATCTGGTCGTCAGCTCCCGGGAAGATTTGCAGAACCCGAGATTCCTGCCTCTGGATGCGTCGGGAAGCCTCACGCTCGGCAGCGATAAACTGGCCGACGGAGAGTTCTTCACGTTCGCCCATGTCGACAAGACGGCGCTGGACGCCAGAGTGTCTCTGATCGACGGCGAATTGACCGCAGGCAAGCTCAAAGAGAACGATTATACGCCGGCAAGCTGGTCCGATCTGGTGAATAAGCAGGCCGCGGCGAAGCTTCAACTCGGCAACCCGCTCGCTTCGCAGGCTCAAATCGACCAGGCGCTCAAAGCATTGTCCGACGCCTACGACGGCCTGAAGCTTCAGGCAGCCTCGTTTGACCGGGCGGTGCTGGAAAAAGGATCTTCCGGTTCCAGCGTGACGGTGACGCTTGATCGCGGCGTGACGTTCGGCGGCCAGGTACCGGCCGGCTTCACGGTCCGTGTCGGCAGCACCGACGTGCCGCTTCTGCCGTCGAATATCAGCGTCGATCCGCAGGACCCGACGCGGGTACGCATCAACCTGCCGGCCGATCTCGACCTGTCGAACGTCGACACGGTCGGCGTGGCTTACGACTCGGCGACGGGCAGCCTGAAAGGGCTGAACGGCGGAACGGTCGGCAGCTTCAATGAACCGGCCCACAGCGGATTCGGCGCGGCGCTGACGATCGCGCAGCCGGATACCGTAACGGGTGTCGTCTACGGCGACGAGCCGACCTTCGGCGGCATGACCGAGCCGGGAACGGAATCGCTCGACGTCGTCGTTCGCGACGCGCAGGGCCAAATCGTCACCGGCGCAGGCGGTGCGGCGGTTATCGACCCGTCGACCGGCGCCTGGAACCTGGCTTCGAAGCAGTCGCTGCCGCCGGGCACGTACACGGTTGAAGTGACCGCGAAGAAGAACGGGCAGGTCGCGGTGAAGACCCGCACGTTCACAGTCGTCGACAAAACGGCGCTTCAGCAGCGCCGTGACATCATCATCGGCGAGGATCTGAAGGGTTCGGCCTACACGCCTTCGACGTGGAACGAACTGCAGGGCGCGCTGGATGAAGCGGCGCAGGTCCTGGGCGACAAGACGGCGACGCAGGCCCGGATCGATGCCGCGCTGAACCGTCTGAACGCGGCTCGCTCGGGGCTGACGCTTGTGCCGGTCGAGCCGACGAACCCGACCAACCCGACTACTCCGGTTACGCCGCCGCCGTCCGTCCCGATTCCGTCTTCGCCGCCGCCGGTACCTGCGGCGCCGAACAAGCAGATTATCTCGGTAGACGTGGCGGCCGGCTCGGAAGGGCTGACGGATCTGACGCGGGTCGAGCTGGAACGCACGACGAACGCGGACGGGTCGCTGAGCGACCAGGTGACGTTCACGCCGGCCAAAGCGCAGGAAGCGATCGGCAAAGCGCTGGCCAAAAACGATCCGACCGCGCGGATTCTTATTCCCGATCCGACCGACGCGATCGGCGAAGTCAACGTCAATCTGCCGCAGGCAACGATCGCGCTGCTGACCCGCAGCGGCGTGAATCTGGAGATCCACAACCCGAACGGCACGGTCGTCGTACCGGCCTCTTCGCTCGAAGGGGTGTCCGGCGACCTGTACTTCCGCCTCGTACCGATCAAGCAGCCGCAGCAGCGGCAGCAGGTCGAGAATCGCGCCGTGACCGAACAGGTCGTGCGCGAGCTGAGCGGCAACAAAGCGGCAACGGTTGCCTCGCGTCCGATGACGATCGAGACCAATCTGTCGAGCCGTCCGGTGACGCTCGTACTGCCGCTGGACGCGGCAAAACTGCCGGAGAACGCGGCGCAGCGCGCCGACTTCCTGCGGGAACTGGGCGTGTATATCGAACACAGCGACGGCACCAAGGAAGTGGTACGCGGCGAAGTCGTGACGATGGACGCGGCGGCGGGCGGCAAGCTCGGCCTGCGCTTCGGTATCCAGAAGTTCAGCACGTTCACGATTGTGCATCTGGCCGAAGCGGCGCACCATGACGCGTATATCCAGGGGTATACCGACGGCACGCTGCGTCCGGATCAAGGCGTGATCCGGGCCGAGATGGCGGCGATGCTGAGCCGTCTGGGCCAACTGCAAGCGGCCTCCGGTACGCAAGCGGCCGCCTTCTCCGATCTGCGGAGCGGCTATTGGGCCGGCGATTACGTCGGTCAGGTCACGGCAGCAGGCTGGATGAAAGGGTACACGGACGGCAGCTTCAAGCCGGACGGCGCGATTACCCGCGAAGAAATGGCTTCGATCGCGTTCAACTACTTGGGCTTGAAGGCAGGCAGTTCGACCGGCGGGTTCCCGGATGTCCGGGCGAACGGCTGGTCCGGCGGCCTCATCGCCGCCGTACAGAGCGAAGGTCTGATGTCCGGCTACCCGGACGGCACGTTCCGTCCGCAGCAGGCGCTGACGCGGGCCGAAGCGGTCACGATCTTGAACCGGCTGTTCGACCGCGGACCGCTGCACGGCGCGGAAGGCGCGACATGGCCGGACGTATCGGCTGCGCACTGGGCTTACGGCGATCTGATGGAAGCTTCGCTGGATCACGATTATGCCAAGCGCAGCGGCGGAGGCGAAGATTGGGTGGCTGCCGACTGAAGATTGACGACCCTGTCCGGAACTTTCCGGGCAGGGTCTTTTTAACAAATCCGACATCAGGAAACGAAAGAAAGGAAGCGGTCATATGAAAGCGCTGCTGGTCGACGACGAAAGATTGGCGCTGCTGCGGTTGAAAAGCATGCTGGAGCAGGAGGAAGGGGTGCGGATCGCCGGCGTGTTCAGCGATGGCAGCCAGGCTCTGGAAGGGATACGGGAAACGGCCCCGGATATCGTCTTTCTCGATATCGGCATGCCCGAAATCGACGGATTGGAATTGGCTTCCCGGATTCGGGCCGCGGACGCTTCGGTCGATATCGTGTTCACAAGCGGCTCCGTCCGGCATGCGGTCGAAGCGTACGAATATTATCCGCTGGATTATATGAGAAAACCGATCGACCGCCAGCGGCTCAGCCGAACGCTCGACCGGGCCCGGCATCGTTTGACGGCGGAGATCCGCGAAGGGACCGACGAGGCCGGGCAGCCCGGACTGCGCTGCCTGGGGCCGCTTCAGGTCAACCGCCCCGGGCGCGGATCGGGTTACCCGAAATGGCGAACGACCAAAGCGCAGGAACTGTTCGCTTACCTGCTGCACAACCGGGGACGGATGGTCGGCCGGGACACGCTGTTCGAACTGCTGTGGCAGGGATTCGAGCCGGAACGGGCGGCGTCCCAACTGTACAATACGATCTATACCGTCCGCGCGGTGCTCAAGGACGAAGGACTTGACCTTACGCTGTCCAAAGGCGGTCCGGCGGCAGGCTACCGGCTGGAGACGGGCCCGGTGAAACTCGACGTCGAAGACTGGGAAGAAGGGCTTGCGGCCCTGCCGCCGATCGGGCCGGAGACGGTCGGGCTGCACGAAGCGTCTCTGCGCGGCTACACGGGCGATTATCTGGCCGAACTGGATTACGCGTGGGCGAACAGCGAGCGCGAGCGGCTGCGGCGGCTCTGGATGGCGCATGCGCGGCAGTTAAGCCAGTTCTATCGCGCGCAGCGGATGCGCAGCGAAGAAGAAGCGGTCGCGCATCGGCTGCACCGCTTCAAATAGCCGGTCGCGCCCGGGGTTCCGGCGGACAGGCCGAACAGGATAAGGGCATAAGGGGGATAAGGGCGGCGCCGATTTTTGGCGCTCGCCCTTTTGGGCGCAATCGGGTATAACAGACAGGGAAGGCAAGCTGCCGGATTGAGGTGCGATCGAGGTCTGATCAAGGTGTGATTGAGATGCGATCAAGGCCCGATCGTGACATTTTCGGCTTGGCGAAGGAGGAACCCTGTGTGAACAAGACCGATCGCATGCTGGCGATCCTGCTGCGGCTGCAGCGCAGCGGAACGCTGAGGGCGGAAGATCTGGCCGAAACGTTCGAGACGAGCGTCAGAACGATTTATCGCGATATGCAGGCTTTGAGCGAGGCGGGCGTTCCGCTGCTGGGCACGCCCGGCAGCGGCTACTCGTTAATGGAAGGATATTTCCTGCCGCCGGTGATGCTGACTGCGGACGAAGCGCTGGCCGCGCTGATCGGCGCCGACTTCACCGCGCGGCATTTTGGCGGACGCGTGCGTCTCGGTTCGGGTTCTTTTCGCGAAAAGATCGAAGCCGTGCTGCCGCCGGACCTGCGCCGCGACGTGGAGCAGCTGCGCGAAACGACGCGGCTCCTGATCGAAAACGTCTCGGCGGCGGACGAAGAAGAATTCGAACGGACGGAGCTGCTGCGCCGGGCGGTGCTGGAGCGGCGCAACGTCCGGTTCGGCTACACCAAAGTGGGAGACGAAGCGCCGACAGCCGCGGAAGCGGCATCCGCATCCGCTTCGCGTACTGTGTCCCCCTACGGTCTGGTCTGGATGCGGGGCGCCTGGATGCTGATCGCCTACTGCCATGCGCGCGAAGCGATCCGGCATTTTCGCGTGTCGCGGATGGAGCGGCTGGCCGCGCTCGACGAAACGTTCCGCCTGCCCGACGATTTTCGGCTGTCCGATTACCGGGCACCGGATGATCGCTCGATGCGGGCTATCGTCCGGGCGAACGCCGCGGCGGCCCGGATGGTGCGGGAGCAGCGGCCGTATTACCTGGAGAGCGCCGAAGCCGACGGAGCGGATTGGCGGCTGCATTTTCGTATGCGCCGGAACGAGGATCTGCTGCCGCTGCTGCTCTCGCTCGGATCTTCCGCCGAAGTGATCGAACCGCCGGAGCTGAGAGAGCGGCTGCGCGAAGAACTTCGATCCATGCTGAAGCGATACTGAGCGAGAGCCCTGCGAAGCGATGCGGGATCAAAAAAGCGAACGGCCGCGAAGATCGCGCCGTTCGCTTTTTTGATCCCGCTTCTTGGATCGGAACAGCTTGAACGCGGCTCCGATCCGCCTTCATTCCGCGGCCGGGAAGCGCTCCACGATCATCGATTCCAGCAGCGCGTACGCTTTTTCCAGATCCAGCTCCGGCCTAAGCATTTTCTGGAGCGCCAAGCCGTCGAAGCAGGCGAGCAGAACCGCGGACAGCGCTTCGCGTTCTTCCGCCTCGATGACGGGGAGCGCGGCCTGCAGCACGCCGGAGATGCCGCCCTGCCCGACCCGCAGCAGCTCCGCGATCTCTCCGGCAAGCTCGGGGCTGCGCAGCCCCAGCGCGAACAGCTCGTAGCGCAGCTTGTACCATTCCGGCCGATGCGCGTCCGCGTCTTCGCCGGTCTCCGGCAGCGGCGGCGCGGCGGCGTCCGGCCCGGCGTCCCGCTCGGCGGACAGCCCTCCGAATTCCGCTTCGTACCGCCGGCAGCTTTCGCGCACGACTTCGTGCAGAATTTCTTCTTTGGTCTTAAAATAGTAATGAACCAATCCGGGCGCGGCCAATCCGGCTTCCGCCGCGATCTCCTTGATCGACGCGTCCGAATAGCCCCGGCTCGCCATGGCCCGCGCCGCGGCTTCGACAATTTGTTTTTTTCTCGGATTTTCTCTCATGCCGTTCCTCCTTAGGGCCCGAATCTTCGCTGCATTTAGCCTAGCAGGTCGTCTGCCGCTCCGCAATCCGGCGCGCGGACGCCGGACGAACACGGGGAAATCGCAGCGGCCCCAACGAATTTTCGCCGGGGTATTCACAAAAAAAGCCCCGCTTCCGAAAAAAGGGAAACAGACGTTTTTTAAATAACGGTCCGGACCTTCAGCGCCGTTCCGCAAGGAAAAGAGAACGAATACATGCTAAAAAAATGGTTGATCCTGCTTCTTGGCTCCTTTTTGGTCCTGATCGTGCCGGCGATCGGCCTGTTCAACACGATTTCGGCGCAGCAGGGCGCGCCGGAAGCGTCGGACGGCAGGCTCGATCTGAGCGGCTGGGATTACGCGTCCCGCGGAGCCGTCTCGTTAAGCGGCGAATGGGAATTTTACCCCGGCGTCCTGCTGGGTCCCGGCGATTTTTCGGGCACCGAAGCCGGGCGGACGATCCTGCGCGTTCCGTCTGCCTGGAATCGGGCCATGCCCGGCGGGGCGATCGGGATCGGCACTTACCGGCTGGTCGTCGAGCTGGGCCGCGAGACGAACGAGGATTACGGCCTGCGCGTCGCCAACGTGCGCATGGCGAGCCGGACTTACCTGAACGGCGAAGAGATCGGTTCGAGCGGCGTACCGGCCGCGACGCCGGAGGCGGGCATTCAGGCCAATCTGCCGTATACCGGATTCACGCGTCTCTACGGTTCGCAGGCGGAACTGATCGTGCAGGCCGCGAATTTCAGTTACGCCTCGGGCGGAATCGTCGATACGATCGATTTCGGGCCCGAGAACGTCATCCTGCGCGAAGAGCAGAGCGACTGGATTCGGGACTTCGTCGTATTGTGCGGATTTTTGCTGCCCGGCCTGCTGTTTCTGCTGCTGTACGTGCTCCATAAAAGAGAGCTGCCCCAACTTTTTCTCGGGTTGTTCTGCATGCTGGCGGTGCTGTACATTTTGACCCACGGCGAGAAAATGATCGGTTTTCTGCTGCCGGAACTGCCTTACGCGGCCGTCATGAAGCTGCAGGCGGTCTCGGCCAACCTCATCTATCTCATGCTGGTGGCCTACATGTACGTACTCATGCCCGGCACGGTGCACCGAACGATGCTGCGGGCTTACGCGGTGCTGTCGTTCGGCGGCGCGTTCGCGGCGCTCGTGCTGCCGATGGCGATCTTCTCGCACGTCGAGGCGACGCTGTTCACGGCCGCGCTGATCAGCATCGCCTATACGATGCTCGTCACGTTCCGCTGGGTCAGCCGGCAGCCGGAAGATGCGAATCTGGTCGGGCTCGGCCTGTTGGCCATCTCCATGTTCATCCTGATGATGGTCATCGGACAGGTGACGGGGCTGGACATCAGCCGCTTGGCGATCTACGAATTGGTGCTGTTCGTGCTTGCGCAGACGGTGCTGATCATTCGCCGGTTCGTCCGCGCGTTTGCCGACGTCGAGCGGCTGTCGAAACGGCTGCTCACGCTGGACGGGCTCAAGGACGAGTTCATGGCCGATACGTCGCACGAGCTGAGAACGCCGCTGCACGGCATTATCAATATCGCGAGGTCGATGCTGGAAGGTGCGGCGGGACCGGCTTCGAGCAAGCAAAAAGAAAATCTGGCGATCATCATGACGACGGGGCAGCGGTTATCGCGGCTCGTCGACGACCTGCTGGATTTCTCCCGCCTCAAAGAAGGCCGAATCCGCCTGGCCGCCCGCCCGCTGTACCTGTCTTCCGTCGTACAGTCGGTCATGGAGGTCGTCGCCTACACGCTGGACGGCAAGCCGATCTCGGTTCGGCAGGAATGCCCGGACGATCTGCCGTGCGTGCGCATGGACGAAGACCGGCTGCGGCAAATTTTGTACAATTTGCTCGGCAACGCCGTGAAATACACGGAGCGGGGCGAGATCTGCGTCCGCGCGTCGGCGTCGGGCGATTGGGTGACGGTCGAGGTGTCCGACACAGGCGTCGGTATCGAGCGCAAGCGCTGGCCGGACATTTTCCGCCGGTTCGAACGGGCGGAAGAGACGGAAGGGCTGCGGGGAGCCGGTCTCGGCTTGAGCATTACGCGGGAACTGGTGGAACTCGGCGGAGGCCGGATCTGGTTGGAATCGGAGCCCGGCGCGGGCACGACCTTCTTCTTCACGCTGCCGATCTCGGCCGAGACGCCGGATAGCGGCGAAGAAGACCGTCTGGTGAGAGCGGGAAGCGGCCTCGAAGCGCAGTCCGTCATACCGGACCCGCTTGACCGGTTCCGTTCGCCGCGGGCGCGGCCCGAAACGTCGGCATTCTCCGGGCTGTCTGGCCGGTCCGAAACGGCCGAAGCATCCGGCACGACCGGCGCGGATCAACCGGACGAAGCGGCTGCGCCGGTCGGCGACGCGGGCCGGATTCTGATCGTCGACGACGATCCGGTGAACCGGCGCGTGCTGCTCAACCTGCTGGCGACGGTCGGCTGCGACGTCTCGGCCGTATCCGGCGGCGCCGAAGCGCTCGCTTTTCTCGACGTCCATCCCGATATCGAGCTGGTCGTCACCGACTGGATGATGCCCGGCATGTCCGGGCTTGAGCTCAGCCGGGAGCTGCGCAGCCGCCGTTCGCTGGCCGAACTGCCGATTCTGCTGCTGACCGCGCGCGGGCTTCCGGAAGACGTGCGGGCCGGCTTCGACGCGGGCGCGAGCGATTTTCTCGGCAAGCCGGTCGACGCCGGCGAGCTGCGCGCCAGAGTGCGCACGCTGATCGGCATGCGCCGCGCGGCCGAAGAAGCGGTCCGAACGGAAATGGCTTTTTTGCAAGCCCAAATCAAGCCGCATTTCCTGTACAATGCGCTTAACGTCATTATCGCCACCTGCCCGGTCGATCCCGACAAGGCGACCGAGCTGCTGATCGAGCTGAGCCAGTATTTGCGCGGCAGCTTCGATTTCCGCAATCGGGACCATCTCGTTCCGCTGCACAAGGAACTGGAACTGGTCCATTCGTATATCGCGCTGGAGCAGGCCCGCTTCGAAGAACGGCTGTCGTTCGTCTGCGAGACCGACGATCTCGTCGGCGTGTTCGTGCCGCCGCTGAGCATTCAGCCGCTGGTCGAGAACGCCGTCCGCCACGGCATCATGCAGCGCGCCGCGGGCGGCGTCGTCCGCCTGGAGATTCGCGACAACGGCCGGTCGGTCTCCGTCCGCGTCGAAGACAACGGCGTGGGACTCGGGCCGGAGGCGTTCGGCGAGATCATGGCCGGACGCCGGGGCGGCGTCGGCCTGCGCAATATCCATCGCCGGCTCTCCGCGCTGCACGGCGCTTCACTGCACCTGGAAGAGCGGCCTGCCGGCCGCGAAGGCACCGCGATCGGCTTCGAACTGCCGAAGGATGCCGGGCTCTAAGGCCGGATTCCGGCTTGTTCAGAAAATGTTCAGCCCTGTCCGTTATGCTGGTTGCAGCGGACGGATACGTCCGCGTTCCCGGGAAAGGGCTGAGAAATTTGCGGATCTATATATTGGACAGCGACGAAAGGTCCTCCCTGCTGACCGCCCGAATGTTGGAAGAATATACCGACATCGACCTGCTCGGCTGTTCGGGAGACGCGTCCCCGGGATTGCAGGAAGTCGCCCGGCTTGAGCCCGATGCCGTATTCATCGACACGAAGCTCGGCTGCATCTCCGGGCTTGCGGCTTCCGAACGGCTGCTGCGCGAGTTCCCCCGCCTGCGCGTCGTCTACGTGACGGCCAGCCGGGAGTACGCGGTCGAAGCGTTCGAGCAGCGGGCCTTCGACTATTTGATCAAACCCCTGACGCGAGAAAGGCTGGCGCGGACGGTTGTCCGGCTGCGGCATTCCTGCGAAAACGCTTTGTGGCGCCAGGAAGACTAGGCGTTCGCGGATATAGACAAGTCATACACAACAGGAGTGAGTAGGCATGCGGGCAATGCTGATCGACGACGAAAAGCCGGCTTTGATGCACTTGGAGCGCCTGTTGCGAACAGACGGACGGATCGAGCCGGCCGTTCTGTGCACGTCGGCGCGCGAAGGGCTCGAACGGCTGGAACAGGAAGCGGTAGATGCCGTTTTTCTGGATATCGGTATGCCCGAGATGAACGGCCTCGAAGCGGCGGAGTATATCCAGCAGGCCCGCCCCGGCATCGCGATCATCTTCGTGACCGCCTATTCCGATTACGCGGTGGAAGCGTTCGATCTGCAGGCGATCGATTACCTGCTCAAGCCGATCGGCACGCCGCGCCTGCAAAAAGCGATTGACCGGATCGTGCCTTCCGTTCAAGCCAGACAGGCCGCCGGTGTCCCTTCGGCGCCCGTCTCTTCGGCGGCGGACGAAGAGCGGCCGCCTGCGGACATCCTGACTTTTCGCCGCCTGGAACTGGTCGATCCCGAGTCCGGCGACGTTCGTGCGATCAAATGGCGCACGGCGAAGGCGCAGGAACTTTTCGCCTACCTGCTGCATCAAGGCGAGCAATGGGTGCGGCGCGACGAGCTGATCGACCTGCTCTGGCCGGACGCCCCGATCGATAAATCGGCGGCGTATCTGCACACGTCCGTCTACCAGCTGCGCAAGATGCTCAAAGAGTGGAATCCCCGGCTGCAGCTGGAATACCGGCAGGAGAGTTACCGCCTGCTGCGCGGCGGGGCGTCGTCCGACGCCGAGCTGTTCGAGCGCGGCAGCGAACAACTGCCCCGCGACGCGGCCGGGCGAATGTCCGGCCTGCAGCGGCTGCTCGCCATGTGGCGCGGCGGATACCTGGAGCAGCACGACTACGGCTGGGCCGAGAACCGGGCCGACGAGTTGAAGAGGCTGCGTCTGCGCCTGACGCTGGAGCTGGCCGAACGGGAGCGGGAAAGCGGCAGTCCGCAGGAAGCGATCCGCCGCCTGAGCGCGCTTCAGGGCGAGGAACCGTTCGCCGAAGACGTCTGCCGGGAGCTGATGCGGTCCTGCGAGGCGGCCGGAGACAAGCGGCAGGCGCGCGAACATTATCTGTCGCTGGAGCGCCTGCTGCAGGAAGAACTCGGCGTCAGGCCGGAGTCGCAGACGGAACGTCTGTACGAGCGGATCCGAAGCTGAATATCGCGACGCACCCCAAAAAGCCCCGATGACCGCAGCTGCGGTCATCGGGGCTTTTGTCTGGCTTATGCGGCGCCGCGCGGCAGGCAGCCAGTCAGGCATCCGGCTCCGTAAACGGAACGCCTGAGCCTGCCTGGCCCGGACCGTCAGCACGCCTGCAAGCGGGCTTACTCCGACTTGGCCTGCGGCACCGCGCACGAACCGTCCGAGCAGCCTTCGGCATCGCCGTCGTCCGCGCCGAGCACGGTCAGCGGCGAACGTTCGCCCCAGGCGCGGGTCAGCGCCTGATCGAACACTTCGTCCGGCTGCGCGCCGGATACGGCGAACTTGCCGTCGAGCACGAAGAACGGCACGCCGCGCACGCCGAGCTGCGTCGCTTGTTCTTCGTCCGCCCGGACGTTTTGGGCATAGGCGTCCGAGTTCAGCACGCCGAGCACTTCGTCCTTGTCCAGGCCCGCTTCGGCCGCAAGCTTCGCGATCTCTTCGGGATCGCCCAGGAAGGCGCCTTCGGTGAAGTAAGCCTGCATCAGGCGTTCGGTCACGGCCTGGGACAGCCCTTTCTCCGCCGCGAAATGCGCGACGCGATGCGCATCGAACGTATTCGTGTAGCGCATCCGGTCGAAATCGTAATGCAGGCCGACGCCGTTGGCCGCTTCGCCGACGCTGTGGTTCGAAGCGATCGCCTGTTCGCGGCTCATGCCGTACTTGCCGGCGAGCAGATCGTGAATATCGCCTTCGATATGCACATGGGCATTGGGGTCAAGTTCGAAGCTCTTATAGACGACTTCGACCTGATCCTGATGCGGGAACCGCTCCAGGGCGTGTTCGAGGCGGCGCTTGCCGATATAACAGAACGGGCAGACATAGTCCGACCAGACTTCGATTTTCATGGGAAAAACTCCTTTTGCCGCTGCATGCGGACGGCGCGCTTACGCTCCTCTAGGGATCGGGCAGCGCGCGGCGTTCCGCAGGAATGGCTATGATTTGCTTACTTAACATCATTATAGTTACATTTAGTAAGTAAATCAAGCCTTTTCGTGAAAAGAAGAGCTTCCTACACTGTTCTGACCCTGTTCCGGCGTTGTTCTGACCCTGTTCCGACCCTGTTCTGAAGCTTTTCCGGCGCCAAGCGGCTGCGTCCGCCGCGCGTCGCCGCAGCCGCAGCAGGTCCGTACACGCAGCACGCGGCAGGCTGAACGCAAAAATCCCGCTTCGCGCACATACGCGAAGCGGGACGGTCGAACCTTTGCCTGTTCCGGTTAAGGACGGGGCTTGAAGATGCCGAACGGTCTGCCGATCGGCAGGAACTCGCGGCCGAAGTGCGCGTTGAGCACGTTGGCGCCGCAGCCGTACAGCGACAGCAGGCCGATCGCCATTTCCGCGTAAGCGGCGAGCTGGTGGAAAAATTCCGGAGCGCCGAACGCGTCGAACGTCAGGCCGAGGAACAGCACGTCGATCAGGCAGAAGATGAAGAACAGCACTTTGTTCGTCTCCATCGCCCCGATCGTCATGAACAGCGTGAAGACCAGATAGCCGCCGAAGGCGAAGCCGAGCTGCTTGCCGTCGACAGACCCGGCCAGTTCCGGTCCGAACGTGCCGAGTTTGATCATCCAGTTGGCCGCCATCGCGAACCAGAAAAACGCGTACGCCGCAAAAGCGGTCATGCCGAACGTATTGTCGTGCTTGGCGTCCTGGATCGCGGCGAACAACTGGGCGCAGGCGCCCAGGAAAACGGCCCAGGCTGCAGCGTAACCGAGACCTTCCGTCAGTCCGAGCTTCTGCGACGAAGCGACGAGCGTGACGATGGCCAGACCGAACAAGCCGATGGCGCCGGGATCGGCGGTAGTGATTTTGACGTGGGTAGGGGACGGGTGATTCATGATTCTGTTATTCCTCCAACAATGCAAGATAGAAAGCGGATAAGGCCCGGAGCTTTACGTTCCGTGTAGAACTCAACTGACCTATTGTACTCGAAAAGAAAGCCGAAATGAATATGGAAAGTCATGTTTCTACGAAAAAATTTCGGGAATCGGCAGCGGGAAGAAAGTGGATGCGCTTACCGGACCCGCGATTCGAAAAAACGGCTGTCTGTGGTCCGGACGAAGAGACGCCTTTCGCCCACCCGGTTCGCGGACACGCCAAAAAACCGCCGGCCGAAGCCGGCGGTCTGGAACAGGCAGCCAAGTGCTAGCGATCACGACGGACTCCGGCGTGCTCCGGTCGTGCTCCGGTTCAGTCCCGGAACAGGAAGTCGATCTGCTCGATCCGCTGCGGCGTCAGCGCGTCGCCGGGCGTCTTGAGATTGGCGTCGCTTTAATCGACTTTGGCCCCGTAGGCGCGCATGAACAGGACGGCCTGCTCGCGGTCCATACGCACGTTTTTGACGTCCAGCGATTTGAAATCGACGCCGTCGAGAATCGCTTCGCGCAGATCCGCGCCCTGCAGCTTCGCTCCGGCCAGCACGCAGCGGGTCAGGTCGGCTCCGCGCAGATCGGCTTTTTGCAGGCTGGTCTGCGACAGATCCGCTTCGAAAAAGCGCGCTCCGCGCAGATCCTGCCGGTCCAGCCGCGTCTGCCGCAGATTCGTGTACGACCAGTCGCCGCGCACGACCGTAAAGCCGTCCAGCTTCGCGCCCGCGAAGTCGGACCCGGTCATCTTGCAGCTGTCGAACTTGGCCGCGAACAGATTCGCTTCCGTAAACTTGCAGTTCTCGAACGCGGAATCGGTATGGATCGATCCGTTCATCGAAGCGCCGCGAAAATCGCATTCGGTGAACCGGCAGCCTGTCGTCAGAATCTCTTCCATCGAACCGTAGGCGAAGCGGCAGCGGACGAACGTGCAGTTGACCAATTCGCCGTCGCGCATCTCCTGCGAGCCGAAATCGACGTCTTCGTATTCGCGATTTTGATATTCGAACATGTCGATGGCGCCTCCCGTCTAGGCCCGGCGCTCGAACGCCTGGACGACTTCCAGAATGACTTCGGTCGCTTTGACCATGTTGTCGGCGGAGACGAACTCGTAACGGCCGTGGTAGTTTTCGCCGCCGGTGAAAATGTTCGGCGTCGGCAGGCCCATGTACGACAGCTGCGAGCCGTCGGTGCCGCCGCGGATCGGACGGATGTCCGGCTCGATGCCGAGCTTCTTCATCGCGTCGCCGACCAGGTCCACGATCTCGATCACCGGTTCGATTTTCTCGCGCATATTATAGTACTGATCGCGCAGCTCCAGCAGCACGTTCTCGTCGCCGTACGTCTGACGGAACTCGCCGGCGATACTTTCCATCAGCTTTTTGCGCGCTTCGAAGCTGCTGCGGTCGAAATCGCGGATGATGTACGACAGCGTCGCCTGATCCGTTCCCCCGTTCATGTCGAGCAGGTGGAAAAAGCCTTCGTAGCCTTCCGTGAATTCCGGCGACTCCTGCTCCGGCAGGCGGCGGTGGAACTCCATCGCGATCTTGGCGGCGTTGATCATTTTGCCTTTGGCCGTGCCCGGATGGACGCTCACGCCTTTGATCGTCACTTTGGCGGCCGCCGCATTGAAGCTTTCGTACTCCAGTTCGCCGAGCGGGCCTCCGTCCATCGTATAGGCGTATTTCGCGCCGAACGCTTCCACGTCGAAGCGCTGCGGGCCGCGCCCGATCTCTTCGTCCGGCGTGAACGCCACGCGGATCTTGCCGTGCTTCAGTTCGGGATGCGCGATCAGATGATTCAGGGCAGTCATGATCTCGGCCATGCCCGCTTTGTCGTCGGCGCCGAGCAGCGTCGTGCCGTCGGTCGTCACAAGCGTATGGTCGACGTAGTGCGTAAGCTCCGGGAAGTCGCGCGGGGAGAGCACGATGCCCAGTTCGCGGTTCAGCACGATGTCTCCGCCGTCGTAGCGCTCGACGATCTGCGGATTGACGTTGGCGCCGCTCAGTTCGGTCGCCGTGTCGAGGTGGGCGAGGAAGCCGATGACGGGCACGTCGCTTTTGTCGGTTTTGGCTTCGAGCGAAGCCATGACGTAACCGTTTTCGTCGAGCGTGATTTCGGTAAGTCCCATTTCTGTCAGCTCGCGTACGAGCTGCTCGGCCAGCTTCATCTGTCCCGGCGTGGACGGGCAGGTCTCGCTGTCTTCGTTGGACTGGGTATCGAAACGGGCATAGCGGTCGAGACGTTCGATCAGCTCTTTTTTCATGGATGCAAAGCCTTCTTTCCGTGGGCCGTCTCCGGCGGGCCGAAGAAGCGGACGCCTCTCGCCCGGCAAAAGGGAGCAGGCGCGCTTCGGCGCGGCATTCCGACCGGATCGGCGCTTCGATTTGGCGGCCCGGCTCGCACGCAAGCATGCGGCGGGCACGCGCATACCGTTAGTTTATCATGAAAAAGGCTTTCGAAAAAAGCGCGGCCCGGCTGGCGATTTGCGTCCGAACGTGAGAAAATACACCGTGCATCTTATCAGACCGAAATCGCAGAAGCCGCGCTTCCCGCGATTTCGGTATTCGGAGGTTGGAACATGAACGTATCACTGGTTGTTTTTCAAGGGCCGAGCGCTTCGGGCAAAAGTACGCTTCAAGCGCTGCTGGGGCTGCCCCGCATCGTGACCTGGACGTCGCGGGCGCCGCGCGCAGGCGAGCTCGACGGAGTCGATTACCATTTCGCGCCGCGGCAGACGCTTGAGCGGATGAAGGACGCGGGAGACATGCTGGAGACGAGCGAATACCGCGGCCACCTGTACGGCACGTCGCTCGCTTCGATCGAAGGAACGGCCCGCGGCGCGGGGCTGCGTTCGATCGTGCTCGACGCAAGCGGAGCCCGCGTCGCCCGGGCGCTGCTCGGCGAGCGCGCGCTGCTGCTCGGCGTGGCCGCTTCGCGCGCCGAATGCGAAGCGCGCCTGCTGGCACGCGGGTCGGACGCCGCGCAGATCGCGGCGCGCCTCGCCGGATACGACGAAGAGATCGCGGCCTTGAGCGGCTGCGACCTCATCGTGCGAAGCGGGGACGGCGCCCTGGAGCGGGCGGGCGAGATCGTGCAGGCGCTGCGCCCGCTGCTCGGCGCCTAGCTAGCCTTCCAGCAGGCGCTGCCCCACGTATTCGCCGGGCTTCCAGCCGCCCGGACAGGCGAACAGGCCGCTCGCGATATGCACGGTATATTCGTTCAATTTGTCCATTTGGCTCATCAGCCGCAGCATCGGCACGAACTGCTTGTCCGGGTCGCGCTGGTAGCTGAGGAACAGCAGTCCGGCGTCTACATTGCCGGTCCGGGCGTCGATCCCGCCCGTATACGAATAGGCCCGGCGGTGCATCTGCGCACCGTCTTGTTTGGCCAGGCGGACATGGGAGTCCGCGGGCAGTTCGCCCGGCGAGACGGTATCGAATTCGCCCGTCTTGCCGTAGGCCGCGCCGGAGTCTTTGCGCCGGCCGAACGTGTCTTCCTGGTCCTTGAGCGAGGAACGGTCCCACACTTCCAGCAGCATGCGGATTTTGCGGTAGGCGAGGTAGCTGCCGCCCCGCATCCAGTCCGGCTCGTCTTCGCCGCACCAGACGACGTCGCCGTAGCCGGCGCCGGAATCGTGCAGCGCGTTGGCCGTGCCGTCCTTGAAGCCGAACAGGTTGCGCGGCGTGCTGCCCGGAGGCGAGCTGATGAAGCCTTCCTGCATCCACAGCACCGAGGCGGTAAAAGCCGACAGCCGGATCAAATTGCGCGCCGCGTGAAAAGCGACCTGTTGGTCTTCCGCGCACACCTGCACGCAGATGTCCCCGCCGGACAGCGCTTCGTCGATCCGGTCTTTCGGCATGCGCGGAATGTCGCGCAGATGCTTGGGCGCCCGCGCCGCAAGGCCGAACCGATCCTGTCCGCCCTGCGCGAACAGGGAAGGGCCGAACCCGAACGTGACGCTGAGCTTCGCGGCCGGAAGGTCGACGCTTTCGCCGCTGTCGCTCGGCGGCAGCAGGCGCCCGTTCGCTTCGACGGCGGAAGCGCCGCCCGTGCTGAGGTCGCAAAAGCGGGTCCAGTCCCGCAGCAGGCCGATCAGCGTCTTGCGATCGGCTGCCGTCACCTTGAAGCCGACCAGATACATATAGGTCTGCTGCGGGGTGACGATGCCGGCCTGGTGTTCGCCGTAGAAGTCCAGCCGCTCGTTCGCGGCCGCCGCCGATTCTCCGCCGGCCGCGGCCGGAGGGGCTTCCGCCGCTCCGAACATTTTCAGGATGGCGCCGAGGCCGCTTGCGCCCAGCGCGATCCCGCCGCCCGCGGCGGCGGACATTTTGAGCATTTCCCGCCGCGTGTAGCCTTTTCCCGAACGGCCCGAACCGCCCGTTTCGCTTGCTCCTGCGGCTTCGCCTGCCTTCGCGTCTTGCGCCGAATGATTCCCGTCTGCGCGTTCGGTGCCGCGTTCGCCGTCTGCCGGTTCGTGCTTCGTATGCTTCATCTTTTCGTCCTCCGCTCCGTGGCGCCTACAAGATTTTCGCCGTTTGCGACATCAGTTCCGACAGTTGGGACAGCTGATCGCTCAGTTCCCGGATTTGTTCCGTCTTGAGATCGGTGTAGAGCGCATAGCTGCCGTCTTTGTTATATTGGGCCAGCGTCTCTTCCATCGTACGGAACTGTTGGTCGAGCTGGTCCGCCAGCTCCCGGTGTCCGTCGTTCAGCGCCGGGATCATCGCGAAGTAGACCGCTTTGGAGCCTTCCACGTTCGCGGCCAGATCGACAAGGTCGGTATGCGAATACGTCTCTTCCTCGCCCGTAATCTTCGAGGTTGCCGCTTCGTTCAGCAGTTCCATCGCGCCGGCGACCATCGCTTCCGGTTCGAGCTTGAGGTCGGCGATTTTGGCTTGCAGCGCTTTGACGTCCGTCATGAGCAGATCCGCGTATTTGCCCTGCCCTTCCAGCGAACCGTCTTCCCACAGCGCACGTTCGATCCGGTGAAAGCCGGTCCACTGTTCTTCGTTCTCCACGTCCGGCAGCCGCGCGTCGATCTTCGGATCGAGGTCGCCGAGGCTTTCCGCGATCGGTTCGATATTTTCGTAATAGGTGCGGGAGATGGGGTAAGCGGTTTTGGCCGCTTCGATATTGCCCGCTTTGACCGCGTCGGCGAACACCTGCGTCTCTTCCACGAAGCGGTCCGTCTGCTCGCGTACGTATTTCTCGTAGCCGGAGACGGCCTCGGCGAGCACTTCGGAAGCGGCGGCGTCGGTCTTTTTGGCCGTCAGCAGGTCGTCCAGAGCACCCTGCAGCTTGCCGGCGTTGTCGGTCAGCGCAGCGTAATCCATTTTGTCATAGGCGGAAGCGGAAAAGATCGGCATCTCGTATTTCTCCACTTCGGTGTACAGCAGCGGGAAGCGGTCGCGCACCGTGTTCTCGTAGGAGAGCCACAAATCGTTGATCGATCCGCTGAGTTTTTTGACTTTGGCGTCGTCTTTGGCGGCGAGCGCCGCCTGGAATTGCGTCGTCTCGTCCTTCATCTTCTGCGCGCCCTGCCGCACCGCTTCGTCGGCTGCGCGATCTGCCGCGGCGTCTGCGGTGTCGGCCGGTGCCGACGCTTCGGAAGCCGGTTTCTCGGCGGCTGCCGGAGCGGTCTGCGTGCTTGCGGCCGTGTCTTCCGCGGCGGCGCCGCAGGCGCTCAGCGCGAGCATCGCGACCAGAGCGGCCGAAGAGAGGATGGCGAACGGGAGCTTGCGGCGGGACGTCGGTTCGTTATTTTTGATCGGGTGCAGATGGGTCATGGGGGTACCTCCGTAAATGGAATAGGAAAAAAAGCGGGATCAGGCCGCCCGGCGGCTTCTGCGGGGCAGCAGCGGACCGAGATAGGCGGCCAGCGCGGCGGACAGAAGCAGCAGTTGGGGCAGCGTGCTGTACCATGAGGAATACAGGCTGATCGACGGGATCGACGGCAGGTAACTTTCGGTCGTGGACGGAATCAGGCCCGCCATCTGCAGGCTGTGAATGCCCGAGCCGAGAAATTTGAAGCCCAGATAGAACACGACGACGCTTGAAATGAGGAAAAAAGGTCTCAACGGCAGCCGGTCGCCCAGCTTCAAGATGACGACGGCGACGACGATCAGCACGCCGAATCCGGCTCCGATCCCCAGCAGCAGTTCGCGTCCCGGCATCCGGCCGGCGAGGCCGATCAGGAAGATGACGGTCTCCAGTCCTTCGCGTACGATCGCGAGAAAAGCGAGCAGCGCAAGCGAAAACGTCCACCCGCCCGAAAGGGCACGGCGGCTGCCTGCTTGCAGCTTCTCGTTCCAGCGCCGGATATCGGAGCTGCGGTGCAGCCAATACCCGACGTACAGCAGCATGGCGGCGGCCGCAATGCCGGTCCAGCCGTTCAGCAGCGAGTTGCCCGCCCCGAACACGGAAGCGGACAGCAGCAGCGAGACGCCGGCGCCCGCCGCGACCGAGAACAGTAGGCCGGCCGCCGAACCGGCGACGATCCAGCGCTGTCCGCGCGCGGAGCCGGACTTGCGGACGAAAGCGAGCAGCGAGCCGACGACGAGCAGCGCTTCAAGTCCTTCCCGGATCGGAATGAGCGCCGCGTCGATCCAGCTGTAGCCGGCGTCGGCGAGCGGCGTCAGCGCGGCGATCATGTTGTCGAGCAGCGGCACGGCCCGGTCGATCTGGTCCGGATCGTCCAGGTAGGCGGGCAGCAGCACGAGATCGCGTTCGGTATTCGCGTAGACGGAAGCCGAACGGCCGACGACTTCGCCTTCGACGGCCAGCCACAGGTTCTGCAGCTCCCGCGCTCCGCGGGCCGCGCCGTCCGGATCGCCGGCTTCGATCGCCGATTTGACGCCGCCAAGCTTCGATAGGTAAGCGCCGAGCGTCATGCGGGTACGGCCTTCGTTGTCGGCGTAGGCGCCTTCGTCGTAGCTGACGAGCGCGAGGCGCAGCGCTTCAAGCTTCGAGCGGATCTCGCCGGGATCGCCGCCGACATAGGCCAGCGACACGTCGGCGATCCCGCTGCCGATTTCGGCGGAAAGCGCCGCGGAGTCGGCTTTGGCGCCCTGCTTGCTGCGGGCCCACCACGACTTGACCGGCGCGAAGCTGGCTTTCGAGGCTTCCGCGTCGCCGCTGCGGAGCTGAAGCAGGGCTGCGTCCACGGCCGCGAGCGCGTCGGCCGGGGCCGGCGCATCGCCGGCAGCCGAAGCGTGCCCGCCGAAGATGCCGAGCAGCAGAAGCAGCGCCAGCAGGACGGCCGGGACACGAACGCGGACAGGAATCAGAAACGGGATGGACATGGACGAATCTTCCTTTCCGGGTAACGCCTCGTTCGTTGTATTCATTTTGATAATGATTATCATTTGGTTAAAAGTAACTCTGAGTATAGAAGCGCGGAAGACGGTTGTCAATGTCAAAAAATTAGCAGGTACGTCCGGGGTGAGCGGGAAGACAAAGCCCATAACAGCAACGATTACAGCCGAATATCCACCGAAACGGTTTTCCGTTTTCGTGGGGAAGATTTAAGTTTGACAAGGGCTTTCGCGCGCTCTATACTGAGTTTATTTCGCTTAGGTGATAATCATTATCAATTATGTAAAACGGAGGCGTTGACTATGGCTTTTGGGCCGGGAAGCATTGCGGTCGTAGTAGGGGTGGCCTTGTTGGTGTTCGGTCCGAAAAAGCTGCCGGAGCTGGGGCGTGCGGCCGGAGAGACGCTGAAGGAATTCCGCAGCGCGACGCGGGGACTCGGAGACGACTCCGCCAAGGATTCGGGCGCGGCCGCACGCAAATCGGCCGAAGCGGCGCCGACGGTTGCCCTGTCGAAAGAGCCGGTTGAAGGCGAAGGCGGGGGAGGACGGCCCGACTCTCCCTGACGAGGCGCGCATGGGACTGCTGGATCACGTGGTCGAGCTGCGTCGGCGCCTGCTGGTATGCGCGGGCGTTTTTCTCGCGCTGTTCGTCGGCGGGTTCTTCGCGGCGCCTCCGGTCATCGGCCTGCTCGAACGTTCCGGCGCGGAGCTCGGCGTGTCGCTGCACGTGTTCCGCGTGACGGACGCGCTCTCCATTATGGTGCAGGCCGCGTTCTGGTTCGCCGCGGTGTTGATTCTGCCGCTTGCGCTGCATCAGACGTGGCAGTTCGTCAAGCCGGGGCTGTACGGAGCCGAACGCCGCGCGATCCGGCTGCATATTTTTGCGATCTTCGCGTTGTTCCTGGTCGGGGCGGCGTTTGCGTACGAGATCGTGTTTCCGGTCATGCTGCGCTTTATGTTCGGGCTGACGGCGGAGTTGGGACTTGAGCCGGTGATCGGCATTCGCGAATATTTCGACTTCATGCTGCGGCTTGTCGTTCCTTTTGGCATCCTGTTCGAACTTCCGCTTCTATTGACGCTGCTGACCCGGCTCGGGATCGTGACTCCGGCTTCGCTGCGGCGTATCCGCAAGTACGCGTATTTGGCCCTGCTGGTCGCCGCCGGCTTCATCGCTCCGCCGGACGCGCTGTCGCTGCTGATCGTGACGCTGCCGCTCATCCTGCTGTACGAGGCGGGGATCGGCATCAGTTCGCTGGCTTACGGAAAAGTCCGGAGTTCGTAATTTCGCCTCGCCGGATCGGAAGCGATTGTCGGGGCGGGAGAGCCTGCCGGTTCCCCTGAATGCGAGTGCGAAAAGCAAAAAAGTGCAGAGGGCTTTTTCCCAGGTCCGGCGTGGCTTAAAGCGAGCGTCCAAGCTAAAATTCGGGCAAAATTATCGAAAAAAATGGCGGAAACGTTTGCTTTTGGGGAAAGGCTGTGGTAATATTTTAGGTAACAGCGAATATGAATATGCCCCCTGATTTCACATATTGGAAAGGGTTGTCATGTATGGGTTATGGAACCTTTTCCAATGTGTGATTTTTTTATATCCCCACGGAGCATAAAAAATGCATGTTGACCGGACTTGGATCATCTCCAAAGCTCCGGAATCAAAATTTTTGGAGGTTTTCTCTCATGGAAACAGGAACAGTAAAATGGTTTAACGCAGAAAAAGGTTACGGCTTTATCGAAGTAGAAGGCGGAAGCGACGTATTCGTTCACTTCTCCGCTATCCAAGGCGACGGTTTCAAAACCCTCGACGAAGGCCAACGCGTAGAATTCAACATCGTTGAAGGCAACCGTGGACCACAAGCTGAAAACGTAACTAAACTGTAAGAACTCAATGAACGGACTGCTCTTAACCATGCGTTGGGGGCAGTCCTTTTTCACTTGGAGACAACTTTTTAACGATTAACATATACCGGGACCGGCTGCGGCCCCTATCAAATGCGGGGAGGCATCGAGCATGTATTTTCGTAAAAAACAGGACGAGGAACTTGTGAAAGAAAGCACCGCGGTATGGACTTGCGAGCAGGAAGACTGCAAGGGCTGGATGAGAGACAACTTTTCGTTCGAGGATGAACCGAAGTGTCCGATCTGCTCGTCTTCGATGAAACGGGATACGAAAATGCTTCCGGTGCTGGCCAATCCGACCGGAGATCCTAAAGCGCAGAACAAGTAAGACCGGCAGACCGGTCGAAAGCAAGCGCCATACATGAGTTCATTGAAGACCCAACATCAAATCGTTTTCGGTACGAATCGCTCTTTTTGAGCCTCGAACCGGAAGCGATTTTTTTTGTTTGGGCGTGTGAATGAAGGTTGGAACGGCCGAAGCGCGGCGAATGTGAGAAACCGCGCGGACCGTCCGTCGTATAATGAAGACAAAACCCGAAGCGGTCGGCCGCCGATCACGAATTCGCGGCCGGCAAACGCCGGAGGGTGGGGTCAGATACTCGGTAGGGGGAATGGTTATGGAAGCGCGTCATGTCAAAATTACGGGAACGGGACGGTATTTGCCGGGAGTCGGCATATCGGCCGCACAGATCGACGACAGGCTGGGGACCGAACCGGGCTGGGTCATGCGCAAGACGAGCGTGGCCAACCGGCATTTCGTCGGCGCGGAGACCGCTTCGCAGATGGGTGCGGAAGCGGCCCGCGAAGCGCTGGAGAGAGCCGGACTGGCTTTTGCCGATATGGACTGCCTCGTCTGCGCAAGCGGTACGATGGAGCAGCCGATTCCGTGCACGGCCGCGCTGATCCAGCGCGCGCTGGGCGAAGAAGAATCCGGCGTGCCGTGCTTCGACATCAATGCGACCTGCCTGAGCTTCGTGACCGCGCTCGACACGCTGTCGTATCTCGTGGACGCGGGCCGCTATCGCCGGGTGCTGATCGTGTCCAGCGAGATCGCGTCCAAAGGGCTGAACTGGTCCGACAAAGAAAGCGCGGCGCTGTTCGGCGACGGAGCCGCCGCCGCGGTCGTGGAACGCTCCGCTGCGGGCGAGCCTTCGCGCATCCTGCATGCCCGGATGACGACGCACAGCGCAGGCGCGCGCCATTCGGAGATCCGGGGCGGAGGCAGCGGCCTGCCGTCTGCGTCCTACAGCTCCGCTGCGGCCGCCGATTACCTGTTCTCGATGGACGGCGAAGGCATCTTCCGCCAGGCTTCGCGCCTGCTGCCGGCGTTCATGCAGGAACTGCTGGGCGGCGCCGGCTTGTCCATGGCCGACTTCAAGCTCGTCGTGCCGCATCAGGGCAGCGTGATGGCCATGCGGCTGCTTCAGCGCAAGCTGGGCATCAGCGAGGAGCAAATGCTCTATATCGCGCCGCATTACGGCAACGTCATCGCCGCTTCGATTCCGCTCGGGCTGGACCGGGCCGTGCGCGAAGGTCGGCTGGAACGCGGCGACAACGTGCTGTTGGTCGGCACGTCGGCCGGGCTGTCGCTCGGCGGGATCGCGCTGGTCTATTGAGGCGCGCGGCGCATGGACACGCGGGGCGACGGCCCCAAGAAGGGGGAGACGTCATGAACGGGCTGCGCGTTCTGATTACGGGCGGCCGCGCGCCTTGCGCGCTGGACCTGGCGCGCGCTTTCGCGGCGAGAGGCGCGGAGGTGTATGCCGCCGAGAGTCTGGAGCATCCGCTGTGCGCGGCTTCGCGCGCGGTCAAGCGGAGCTTCCGCGTGCCGCCGCCGGCGCAGGACCCGGCGGGCTACGCGGCTGCGCTGCGCGACATCGTGCGCCGCGAGGGTATCGGTCTGCTGCTGCCGACCTGCGAGGAAATCTTCTACGTTTCCGCGTACCGGGGCAGCTTCGGCCCGGACTGCCGCGTGCTCGCGCCCCCGCTGGGGACGCTGCGCGAACTGCACAGCAAATGGGCGTTTATCGCGCTGTGCGCGCGGTTGGGGTTGGCCGTGCCGGAAACGGTGCGGCTGACGTTTGCGGATGGGGCTGGCGGAAGCGCCGGAGATAGCGGAGAGGTCGGGGGAGACGCGGAGGAAGGCCGGGAAGCTGGGAGTGAAGCCCAGTGGACGGGCGTGGCGCCAAGCGGAGCCGGGGAAAGCGTGGGCGAAGGCGGAGCGGCCCCGAGCGAAGCGCTATCCGGCGGCGGGGGCCGGGGAAGCGGCCGCGAAGAAGCGCGCATCGAAGGGCGGATTCCGCGGACGGCGCCCGGCGATCCGGCTTATGTGCTGAAGCCGGAGTTTTCCCGGTTCTCGGCCGGGGTGTCCCGGCACGGCTCGCTCGGCGAAGCGCGCGAGCATGCGCGCCGCGCGGGCGGGTCGTGGGTGGCGCAGCGCTACGCCGCGGGCGAGCTGCTGTGCACGTACGGAGCGGCGCACGAAGGGCGGCTGCTCGCGCACGCGGCGTATCGCGCGCCGCAGACGGCGAGCGGAGCGTCCGTCTGCTTCGAACCCGACGCCGATCCGCAGGTGCGGGAATGGGTGGTCCGCTTCGTGGAGCGGACGAACTTCAGCGGTCAGCTGGCGTTCGACTTCATCCGGACGGAGGAAGGGGAGCTGCTGCCGATCGAATGCAATCCGCGCGCCACAAGCGGCGTGCATCTGCTGCTTGCGCCGCAGGCCGCGGGCGGCGGAACTTCGCGCGGGGACGCGGAGCACGCGGAGCTGTCCGCGTCCGGCGATCGTCGGCGCGTTCCGGACCTGACGGATGCGCTGGCGCGGCCGGATACGGTGGACGCCGTGATTCTGGCCCGGCCGGCGAGGACGCCGATGCTGCTGCTGCCGATGCTCGGCAGCGGACTGGGCCAGCTGACGCGGCCCAGGCGGTTTGCCGGCTGGCTGCGCGATTTGCGCGGCTCGCGCGACGTGCTGCTGCGGCGCGGCGACGCCCGCGTGCTGCCGCAGGCGCTGCGCATGATGCTGGAACTTCGCCGCCGCGCGCGTTCGATCGGAGGTTCGCTGTCGGAAGCTTCGGTAGCCGATATCGGCTGGGACGGCCAGCCGATCGGGGAAGAAGGGATCGACGGGCGAGCCGCCCGTCCGAACGATTGAAGCGAAGGCCGTTCGGCCCGGACGCGATTCCGGCAGCCCGCCGAGGTGTCGCGGATACAAAGTCCGTCCCGGAGAGATCCTGCCAAAAGGATACCGGGCGCTGCGTGTGCATAAGGGAGGGACAACCCCTTGGGCGAAAAAAAGTTATCCACATGTGGAGAAGTGTCTAAAAGGACTGTTTTAGGCTATTTCGTGTCCAAATTGGGGAAAAACCGTGGACAACGTGGATAACCACCCCCCTTTTCTGTGGATGAATGAAAAATTTGTTTTGGAAAAAGTTGTACACAGCGCCGAAATTTACGGGCAAAATTCAACATCACGGCCTCTGGAGGGACGGAAAATGAAGATTTTGGTGACCGGAGCGACCGGGTTTTTGGGCGGGCATACGGCGCGAAGCCTGCTGGAAGACGGACACGAAGTGACCGGCTTGGGCCGAAGCGTACAGGCCGGCGAGCGGCTGGAGCAGAGCGGAATCCGCTTCGTCCGCGCGGAACTGGACGATGCGGAAGCTATCGGGCGGGCGATAGGCACGGGATTCGACGCCGTGATCCACTGCGGCGCGCATTCCGCTGCGTGGGGACGGGAAGAGACGTTCATGGCGGCGAATGTGAACGGCACGGCGAATGTGGCGGAAGCCTGCCTGCGCGCCGGCGTGTCCCGCCTCGTACATATCTCCACGCCGAGCCTGTATTTCGGGGCCAAAGCCCGGATCGGCGTGCGGGAACACGATCCGCTGCCCGCGAAGCCGATCAGCGCGTACGCCCGGACCAAACGGCTGGCGGAACAGGAAGTCGAACGCGTGCGCCGGCTCGGGCTGGACGCGATCGTGCTGCGGCCCCGCGCTTTGTACGGGCCGGGAGATCTCACGATCCTGCCCCGGCTGATCGAAGCCAACGGCCGGACGGGCGTGCCGCTGATCGGCGGAGGTGAGGCGCTGATCGACCTGACGTACGTGGACGACGCGGTCCGCGCGCTCAAGCTGGCCGCGTTCGCCCCGGCGGAACTTTCGGACGGCGCCCGCATTTATAACATAAGCGGAGGCGCGCCGATTGCTTTGGCTGCGGCCGCCGGGCTGCTGTTCGCGAAGCTGGGCCGTCCGCTGCGCGGCAAAAAGCTGTCTTTTGCCGCCGCTTATGCACTCGCCTCCCTGATGGAAAGCGCCGCGCGGCTGCGGCCTTCGGGCGGCGAACCGATGCTGACCCGCGCGCTGGTCGGCATGCTCGGCAGCAGCCAAACGCTGGATATCGGCGCCGCGCGGAGCGGACTCGGCTACGAACCGCTCGTCGGCATCGAAGAAGGGCTGGACCGTTTCGTCGAATGGTGGACCGGGCAGGAAGGAGAGCGATCGCGTTGAAAATCAAATTGAATACCGAAGCGAACGTCGAACGGAACTCCAACAGGAAAGCCAACCCGAACGTCAACCCGAACGCCAATAGGCATGCGGAGAGAACTGCCGAATCGGACGAGGCAAAAACGGGCGTGCGCCCGACTCCTTCCGCGCTGGATTCGCTCTGGGAACTGGCCGGCGGACCCGCGCCCAGAGTGGAACTCAGGCTGTTCCCGACCGGAAGCTGCCGCCATCCGGAATGGGTCACGATCCGGGGCGGCCGGCTGCGCAGCGTCCGTATTCCGGCGCTGTTCGCCTGTATCCGCCATCCGCGGCACGGCCTGATCCTGTTCGATACGGGCTATTCGGACCGCTTTTTCCGCGAGACGGACCCGTTCCCGGAACGGCTGTACCGGATCACGACTCCGGTGCAGTTCGAAGCCGGGCAGAGCGCGGCCGAACGGCTGCGGGCCGCGGGCATGCGGCCGGAAGCGGTCGGCCGCATTATTATCTCGCATTTTCACGCCGACCATGTGGCGGGACTGCGCGATTTTCCGCAGGCGTCCTTTTTGTACGAGCGCGAAGCGCTCGACAAGATGCGCGGACTGCGCGGGATCGGCGCGGTCAAGCGCGGATTCCTGCCGGGGCTGCTGCCCGGCGATTTCGACCGCCGGGCGCGGCCGTTCGCGCCGGAGTCGCGCGTCGACGTGCCGGAAGGGTTCCTGCCCGGCTTTGCCTGGCGGCGCCTGACCGACGTGCTCGGCGACGGCAGCCTGCTCGCCGTCGATCTGCCCGGCCATGCCTACGGGCAGATCGGGCTGCTGCTGCGCACGGCCCGCGGACCGGCGCTGCTGTGCGCCGATGCCGCCTGGTCGGCGGCGGCTTACCGGGAAGACCGCCCGCCCAGCGCGCTTGCGGGCGTTATCATGCCTGACCGCCGCGCCTACGCGGACAGCTTCCGCGCGCTGCGCGGGCTGCACGAAGCTTTCCCGGAGCTGCGCATCGTCGCTTCGCACTGCCCGGAAGCGGAAGCCGCCTACGCGATAGGCGGCAGCCCGCTATAAGGGCGCCGAACTTTCCGCTTCGGGCGCGCCGTCCGCGCGGGCTATGCAACGCCTGAGGCCCATCCCGCCTCAATCGCGCCGTCCGCGCGGGCTATGCAACGCCTGAGGCCCATCCCGCCTCAATCGCGCCGTCCGCGCGGGCTATGCAAGGCCTGCGGCCCCATCCCGCCTCAATCGCGTCGTCCGCGCGAGGCATGCGCATGCGCCGCCGACCGCCGAACTTTCCGCTTCGGGCGCGCCGCTCGAACTTTTGCGCCGAACATTCGCATTTCAAACAGGAGGAACCTGCCGATGAAGACCGATTCCCTACATATTCTTATGCAGTACGCGGCGGCACGCCGGCGCGCGGCCATACCGGATCGCGATGCTCTGGAACGGTGGCGGGAGCCGCGCATCCTCCGCCATCTGGACAGGGTGCGTGCCGCTTCGCCTTTTTACCGGGAGCTGTGGCAGGGGCTGGATACGCGGGACTGGCGCCGGTTCCCGGAGATCGACAAAAAAGCGATGATGGAGCATTTCGACACGCTCAATACGGCGGGCGTCCGCCGCGAAGAAGCGATGGAGCTGGCGCTGGAAGGAGAGCGCACGCGCGATTTCACGCCGGAGATCGGCGGGCTGACGATCGGCCTGTCGTCCGGCACGTCGGGCAGCCGGGGGTTGTTTCTCGTCAGCCGCCGCGAGCGGTTGGCCTGGACGGGGACCATTTTGCAGCGCGTGCTGCCCGGACCGCTGCTTCAGGGACACCGGATCGCTTTTTTCCTGCGGGCCGACAGCAATTTGTACGGATCGGTGCGCAGCCGGCGGGTGGCGTTCGAGTTCTACGATCTGCTGCATCCGCTTGAGCGGCACGTGGAACGGCTGAACGCGCAGCGTCCGAGCGTGCTTGCCGCGCCGCCGTCGATGCTGCGCCTGCTGGCGGGCGAAGTTCGCTCCGGCCGGCTCCGCATCGCGCCCGGACATCTGGTGTCGATGGCCGAAGTGCTCGATCCGCTGGACCGGCGCATGATCGAAGAGAGCTTCGGTCTGCGTATCCATCAGGTGTACCAGTGCACCGAAGGTTTTCTGGGCGCGTCGTGCAGCCACGGGACGCTGCATCTCAACGAAGACGTCGTCCATATCGAAAAAGAATACGTGGACGCGGAGCGCAAAACGTTCGTGCCGATCGTAACCGATTTCGTCCGCTTCTCCCAGCCGATCGTGCGCTACCGGCTCGGCGACCTGCTGACCGAAAGTCCGGTGTCCTGCGCCTGCGGCTCGCCCTTTACGGCGATCGAGCGGATTGAAGGGCGGAGCGACGACTTGTTCGTGCTGCCGGCGGCAAACGGGACGGGCTTCGTCACGCTGTTCCCGGACTACGTCTCGCGGGCGATTATCGGCGCGTCGGAGCGGGTCGAAGCGTACCGCGCCGTCCTGCACGCGCCGGACAGGCTTGAGATCGAACTGGATACGGCCGCGGCAGCCGGAACGGAGGCGCGGGCGCAGACCGAATCCGACGTGGAAAATGCGCTGGCTGCGCTGTGCGCGCGTATCGGCGCGGCCATGCCGGAGACGGCGTTCGCGCCGTACGCCTTCGTGCCCGGAGCGGTCAAATTGAGACGGGTGCAGAGGAGGTTTGCGGTGAATGACCGAATGGAACCTGTATGAAGGGGACAGTCTGGAGCGCTGGCTGACGGAACAACGATCCCGCCGCGAAGCTGCGGACGCCAAATCCGCGAAGAGTAAGATTACTTACAGTAAGGAATCTTTCAATAATAAACCTGACAATAAAGGATCTTATAATGAAGCGTCCCCTAACGAAGATTCGGACGACGCCTCCACGCTGCGCTGGCTGTCCGCCATGCAGGGCGAAGGCGTGCCTGCGCTGATCGCGAACGTCGATACGACGCTGCGCGCCCTGCGCTGCGAATCGCTCGGCGTGACGCTTCCGCTGAGCGTGGGCGAACGCGAATACGGCGATTCCTACGTGTTCTCGCCGTACACGCATTACATCAGCTACGCGCGCGAGGAGCTGTCGCTGCTGGAATCGCGCGCCGCCCGCGCCCTGCTCGGCGTGCTGTTGACGCCGGCCGGCTGGCTGCTCAAGGCGTCGCGGTTCAACCGCGCGGTCCAGGTCAACAACCGGCTGCTGTCGACGAATCTGTATCCGCCGCTTGACGGGTCGGCTCTTGCATCGGCCGTTGCCCTGCTGCTCCGGGAGTTCCCGGACCGCTCGATCGTATTCCGTTCGCTCAACCGCCGCACGACGCCCGGTTGTCTCGACGCGCTGACGGAGATGGGCTTCCGGCTCGTGCCGAGCCGCCAGGTGTATCTGTACGAAGCGCCGGACCGGATTCCGTCCAAAGCCCGCTGGCTGCAGAAGCGCGATTACGGCCTGCTGGACAAGCACGGCTACGACGTGTGCGGGCCGGAAGAGTTGGGCGAAGCCGACGCGCCGCGGCTGGCCGAGCTGTACCGGCTGCTGTACCTCGACAAATATTCGGCGCACAATCCGGCGTTCACGCCGCGCTTTTTTGAGCGGGCGCTGCGGTCGAATCTGCTGAAGCTGCATGCGCTGCGCTCGCGGGCAAGCGGCCGGCTGGACGCCGTGCTCGGCTATTACGCGCAGGGCGGCATCATGACGACGCCCGTGTTCGGCTACGACACGGGCGTGCCGCAGGAGATCGGGCTGTACCGCATGCTGTCGGCGGTGCTGCTGCGCCTGGCGGCCGAAGAAGGCTGCCTGCTGCACGAGAGCGCCGGAGCGGCGCAGTTCAAGCGCAACCGCGGCGCGGTCGCGGAGATCGAATACAGCGCCGTGTACGACCGGCATCTGCCGCCGCATCGCCGGGCCGGCTGGGCGCTGCTGTCGCCGCTGCTCAACCGGGTCGGCGTGCCGATCATGCACAAATATAAATTTTGACGGAATCGGAGCGGGAATCGCCTTCGCGATCCGCGCCTGGCTTCCGCCGAAAAGATCGGGCTGCCGCAGCCGATCTTTTCCCTGCTTTTTAATCAAGAAAGCGACGTCCGCATACATAGAAATGTAGCCTTCATGCGTTTTTTTCTATAGAATAGCGGTTAGAAAGAAGTTAAAGATACCGTTAAATATCGGGAAAAGACCGGAGCCGATCGGGGTCCGGGCATCCGGTTGCCAGAGGAGGGGTTTCATCATCACAGATCCACACATCATTCGTTTCGAGTCCGTGACGAAGCAGTACGACGACGGGCTCACCGTGCTCAAAAAGATCGATTTCGAAATCGAGCGGGGCAAGTTCTACACGCTGCTCGGTCCTTCGGGCTGCGGCAAAACGACCATCCTGCGCATGATCGCGGGCTTCATGGAACCGACGGAAGGCTCGATCTATCTGGGCGGACGGGTCATCAACAAAGTGCCGCCGGAGAAACGGCAGGTCAATACCGTCTTCCAGGACTACGCCCTGTTCCCGCATCTGAACGTGTTCGAGAACGTCGCGTTCGGGCTGCGGATCAAGAAAATGAAGCCGAACGTCATCGCGGCCAAAGTGACGGAAGCGTTGAACATGGTCAATCTCGACGGCTACGAGAACCGCGCGATTACCGAGATGTCCGGCGGCCAGCGCCAGCGCGTGGCGATCGCCCGGGCGATCGTGAACGAGCCGGAAGTGCTGCTGCTCGACGAGCCGCTGTCCGCGCTCGACCTCAAGCTGCGGACCGAGATGCAGTACGTCCTGCGCGAGCTGCAGCAGCGGCTGGGCATTACGTTCATCTTCGTCACGCACGACCAGGAAGAGGCGCTGGCGATGTCGGATTATATTTTCGTCATGAACCAGGGCCGGATCGAGCAGAGCGGCACGCCGAACGATATTTACGACGAGCCGATCAACCGCTTTGTGGCCGATTTTATCGGCGAATCGAATATCGTGCCCGGCGTCATGATCGAAGACTACCGCGTCGAATTTAACGGCCGGCGCTTCGAATGCGTCGACGCGGGACTGCGTCCGAACGAGCCGATCGAGATCGTCGTTCGTCCGGAAGATCTGGAGATCACGACGCCGGAAGCCGGCAAAATGCAAGTCCGCGTCGATTCGCAGCTGTTCCGCGGCGTCCATTACGAGATTAGCTGCTACGACGATTCCGGCCAGGAATGGCTCGTGCATTCGACCAAACGGGCCGAAGTCGGCGCGCAGATCGGATTGACGTTCGATCCGGAAGCGATCCACGTCATGCGTTTCGGCGAAACGGAGGAAGAATTCGACCGCCGCCTGGAAGCGTACGAAGAAGACGAAGACGCGGGAGTGCCGGTCCATGAACGGTAAGGGCAGCGGAAACGCGCGGTCGCTCGCCTACATTCCTTATTATCTGTGGGTGGCGTTGTTCGTTATCGCGCCTGTCGTGCTGGTCGTCTATTATTCGCTGTTCGACGTGGAAGGCAATCTGACGCTGTCGAATTACGCGGACTTTTTCACTCCCGTCTATCTGAGCATGACGCTGAGTTCGTTCTGGTACGCGTTTCTTATTACGCTGTTCTCGCTGCTGATCGCGTATCCGGCGGCGTATCTGCTGACGCGCACCAAGCACAAGCAGCTGTGGCTGCTGCTCATCATCCTGCCGACGTGGATCAACCTGCTGCTCAAGACGTATGCGTTCATCGGCATCTTCGGCACGTACGGCCCGATCAACGCCCTGCTCGGCTCGATCGGGTTCGGCGAACAGCAGCTGCTGTTCACGAGCGGAAGCTTCGTGTTCGTGTCGATCTACATCTTCGTGCCGTTCATGATCATGCCGATCTATAACGCGCTCGAAGAACTGAACGTGTCGCTCACCGACGCCGCCCGCGACCTGGGCGCTTCCAGCTGGATCACGTTCCGCCGGGTCATTTTCCCGCTGACGCTCTCCGGGGTCAAATCGGGCTGCATCTCCGTATTCATCCCGGCGCTGTCGCTGTTCATGATCACGCGCCTGATCGCCGGCAACAAGGTCATCACGCTCGGCACGGCGATCGAGCAGCACTTCCTCGTCACGCAGGACTGGGGCATGGGCTCGACCGTCGCCGTGTTCCTGATCGTCGCGATGGCCGTCATCATGTTCCTGACCGGCGGAACCGGAAAAGGGGTGCGAAGATGAGGAAAAAGAACGGCATCTCCAATCTGTATCTGGTCCTCGTCTTCGCCGTCCTGTACGCGCCGATCCTGTACCTGATGTTCTACTCGTTCAACAGCGGCGGCACGATGCACGGCTTCGAAGGCTTTACGCTCGATTATTACAAGGAAGTGTTCGCCGATACGCGGCTGATCATCATCGTGATCAACACGCTCGTCATCGCGCTGCTGTCTTCGACGATCGCGACGATCATCGGGGTATTCGGATCGCTCGCGATCGAGAATATCCGGCGCGCCCGGCTCAAGAACACGCTGCTGTCGCTTAACAACGTGCTGATCGTCAGCCCGGACGTCATCATCGGCGCTTCGTTCCTGATCCTGTTCACGATGGTCGGGGTGAAGCTCGGCTTCGCTTCGGTATTGATCTCGCACGTGGCGTTCAGCATTCCGATCACGGTGCTCATGATCCTGCCGAGGCTGCAGGAGATGAGCCCGACGCTGCTCGACGCGGCACGCGATCTCGGCGCGAGCAAGCGCGACGTGCTGACCAAAGTCATATTGCCGTTTATCCGTCCCGGCATCTTCAGCGGCTTCTTCATGGCGCTGACGTATTCGCTGGACGACTTCGCCGTCACGTTCTTCGTGACAGGCAGCGGCTATTCGACGCTTGCCGTCGAAATCTACTCGCGGGCCAGACAGGGCGTCTCGCTGTCGATCAACGCGCTGTCCACGCTGATCTTCCTGTTCACCGTGTTCCTCGTCGTCGCGTACTACATTTCGATGCGCCGCGGCGAAAAGCGCAAGCTGGCCGACGCGGCCGCGCGAATGGGGGTGCCGGAATGAAATCGATGACGCGCACGCTGATCCTGATACTGGTCGCGGCTTTTGCGCTGATGTTTCTCGCCAACCGGCTGAACTCCAGCGAAGGCTACAGCAGCGGCAATACGCTGACCATCTACAACTGGGGCGATTATATCGACCCCGAACTGCTCGACCGCTTTCAGGAAGAGACGGGCATCACGGTCATCTACCAGACGTTCGATTCGAACGAAGCGATGCTGACCAAGATCGAACAGGGCGGCACGACGTTCGACGTGGCGATCCCGTCCGATTACGCGATCGAGAAGATGCGGGAAGAGAATCTGCTTATTCCGCTCGATCACGCCAAGATTCCGAATATGCGGCATCTCGATCCCAAGTTCCTCGATCTGTCGTTCGACCCGGGCAACGAGTACTCGATGCCGTATTTCTGGGGCACGCTCGGCGTCGTCTACAACCCGACTCTGACCGACCTGAAGTTCGAGAGCTGGGAAGACCTGTGGGACCCGACGCTTCGCAACGACATTCTGCTGACCGACGGGGCGCGCGAAGTGATCGGCACCGGGCTCGTCAGCCAGGGCTATTCGCTTAACGACAAGAACGAACAGCATCTGGCGCAGGCGCTGGACCATCTGATGGACCTGACGCCGAACGTCAAAGCGATCGTCGGCGACGAGATCAAGCTGCTGCTGGCGAACGGCGAAGCGGCGGCGGGCCTTGTATTTTCGGGCGACGCCTCGGAGATCATGAGCGAGAACGAAGAACTCGATTACGTGGTGCCGAAGGAAGGGTCCAACCTGTACTTCGACAACATGGTCATTCCGAGAACGGCGCAGAACGTCGACGGGGCGATGGCGTTTATCAACTTCATGCTCGATCCGGAAGTGAACGCGCAGAACACGGAATACGTCGGGTATTCGACGCCGAACGACGCCGCGCTTGCGCTGCTGCCGGAAGACATCTCGGGCGACGAACGTTTCTATCCGTCCGACGAGCTGACGAATCAGCTTGAAGTGTACGAGAATCTGGGCAAAAAATGGCTGGTCCGCTACAACGAATTGTTCCTGCAGTTCAAAATGAACGGTTCTTAAAGCGCAGCATCCTCAACACAAAACTCAAAACGCAAAATGTAAATGGAAAAGGGACCACGTACGGCACACGACGAAAAATCCCGTTCGCGCAGAAGCGCGGACGGGATTTTTTTCGTTCTTTTTTTGACGGACATCTTAAATCTACTGCGTCGCATAGCTCAAGCCGTACACCGAGCCAACAGCCATGACCACCGTCCAGACGGCCAGGCTGACCGCCATCCAGCCGATCACCCAGCGGCGGGAAGAACCGAACGACAAGGCGAGCACGGCGGCAATATCGGTACCCACGAGCGCCGGAGCGACGAGCGCGAGGCCGGGGACGCCGTATTTTTCCCACACCCGCCTGGCCCGCGTTTCTTTTTTGGAAGAAGCCGTGCGGCCCTGCTTGACCTTGCGGCGCTCCAGCCAGGCGGAGATGCGGGTGAAGAAGAGGCCGATCAGCAGAACCATGAGGAAGTTGCCCGCGAAGCCGATGATCGACACGGCGACCGGGGACAAGCCCCAGACAATGCCGAGCGGCACGACCAGAAAAATGTCCAACCACGGGGCGGCTGCCAGCAGAAACAAAGCCGCGTACTGCCACACTACGTCCAATTCCCTAATCCATTCGAACATGGGCCCGAACCTCGCTTTCGCTATATGTATTTGGGGCAATCCCGTTGATCTTACCCATTCCTGCCTAACAATTCAAATAATGCGGTCTCCGCTGCCGAGTTTCTCCGTTCCTGTTCTAGATATCCACCGGCGTCCTGCTATAATAGAGATTAGATTTTACATAGAGATTGGATTCTAAAAGAGACGGGATTTTCAAAAATCGGACTATTCGAGATGTCGAAAGGGCAGAGGCCATGAGCAATGGAAGATACGCAGGCAGCGAGGCGAACAGCGAAAATCGGCGGTATGCCGGACACGATTCCCCGCCCCGGCACCGCGAACCGGCGGCCGAGCACCCCAAGCCGGGCGCGGGCCGCTACATGCCGGGATTGGACGGACTGCGCGCGCTCGCGGTGCTCGCCGTCATTTTCTATCATCTGCATACGCAGTGGGCACCGGGCGGACTGCTCGGCGTCACGATGTTCTTCGTGCTGTCGGGCTACCTGATCACGGATATCCTGCTGGCGCAGTGGGACCGGACAGGTCGCTTCGACATGAAAGATTTCTGGGTCCGGCGGGCCAAAAGACTGCTGCCGGCCATGCTCGCGGTCGTGCTGGCGACGGTGCTGTGGTCGATTCTCGTCGACCGCAGCCGCCTGCCGGCGATGCTCGGCGACGTGCCGGCTGCGCTGCTGTATTACAGCAACTGGTGGCTGATCTTCCACGAAGTGTCTTACTTCGAGAGCTTCGGCCCGCTCTCGCCGCTCGGCCATCTGTGGTCGCTCGCGGTCGAGGAGCAGTTCTACATTTTCTGGCCGGTACTGCTCGGCATCGGGCTTATTCTGGCGCAGAAGAACCGCGGCAAGCTGGCGCTCGTGCTGGCCGGCCTGTCGCTCGCTTCGGCGCTCGCGATGGGCATCATGTACCAGCCGGGGCAGGACCCGAGCCGTGTCTACTACGGCACGGATACGCGCCTGTTCTCGCTGCTGATCGGCGCGGCGCTCGCCGTCGTCTGGCCGAGCCGCAAGCTCAAAACGAACATTTCCAGATCGGCCACGAAGACGCTCGACGTCACGGCGACGATCTGCCTGATCGTGATCGCGGTGCTTA